>NZ_JARRAG010000002.1:4608889-5267302 GCF_029589435.1 Paludisphaera mucosa
AACGCCGGGCTCCGCGCCCGGGACGCGGCGGCCGCGATCCCGCGTCCCGCCGCGCGGGCGGCGAGGGCCTCGATCGCGGCCCCGACCGTCGCGCGGGAGCCCGCGCACTGGACGCCGCCCGCGTGGCTGGCGACGCCGCCGGCGATGGCGCTCACGCTCGCGGTCGGCGGGGTGCTGGCGTTCTGTTCGTGGCGCCAGGCGACGGTCTCGCACGAGGCCTCGACGGCGATCGAGACGTCGGCGGCGGTTCGCCGCGGGCTGGCCAAGGACCGGCCGCTGGCGAAGTCGATCGTCCCGCCGTCGCCCTCGTGGTGGGGCGCGGCGCCGGCGCACCTGGCCCAGTGGGGCGTGTACCTCGACGGCACCCGGGTCGAGCACGGCTGGGACGCGACCCCGGCCGGGATGCTCGAAGCGGCGGCCGCCGTCGGCCCGCTCGACTCGCTCGCCCGGTTCGCCCTCGCCCGCAAGGCCGGCGACCCGACGCCCGGCGGCCCGACCGCCGCCGGCCTGAGCCGCGACGCCGTCAGCCTCGCCTGGACCGGCCGGACGCTGCACCGCTCGGGCAAGAACGCGCAAGCCATGCGGGCGTACCGCCGGGCCCTGGAGATCGCCGCCAAGGCCGACCCGACGCCCTCCGGCGCGCTGACGTTCAGCGACGATCCGAACGTCCCGCGCTACCTGCTGCCGGGCGAGGGCCTCGCCGCCGCGGTCGTCCGCGAGCTGGCCGCCGACGCCTCGTGGGCCTATCAGGATTGGGCCGAGGCCGTCCCCGAGTCGGGCGTCTCCGCACTCGCGGCCGCCCGCGTCCTGAGGAAGCAGGGACGGCCCGAGGCCGACGCGATCCTCAAGCGGATCCTCGAACGGTCCGAGGCCGACGCCAGGGCCCGCGCCGGCGGCCCCGACGAGCCGGCCGACGACCCCGACGGCGAGGCCCTGGCGCTCGCCGTGGCCGCCGAGGCCCTGGCCTTGCAGGCCGACTGGAAGGACGCCGAGCGCCGATACCGGGCGGCCATCGACCGGATGCCCGACCCGCGCATCCGGCGGTCGTGGTGGTTCAACATCGCCGACGTCGCCCTGCATCTCAACGACGACGACCACCGTCGCGCCGCGCTCGACGAGGCGCTCGCGGTGGCCGACTCCGACGACGTCAGCCGCCGCGCGATGGACCTCCAGCGCGGCCCGACCATCCCAGGGACGAACCGCCTCAAGGCGAATTGACGGATCAAGCGACCGGGCGCGACCCCTCCCCACGCTCCCAAGGAAGACCAACCATGGCGACCCCCGACAGGCCGGCCCCGCCCCCCGAACCCGCCCCCGCGGCCGAAGACGACCCGCGGCTCGCGGACGCGTTCCTGCGCTGGGTCCGCGCCCCGGAGAACCGGCTCACGGTCCTCGGCGCGGCCGCCTGCACGGCCCTCTTCGCCCTGCTGTTCCAGGAGAGCCTGCGGCACTTCTACCGCGCCTGGACGACCGACGACAACTACAGCCACGGCTTCCTCGTGCCGCTGCTGAGCCTCTACTTCGCGGCCCAGGTCTACCGCCGCGAGGGCGCCCCGGCGTCGCCGGAGGGCCGTTCGGGCGTGTGGCTCGGCGGGCTGCTGCTGGGCGGGGCGCTGCTCGCGCACCTGGTGACGGTCCCCCTGCCGATCGACTTCCTGGGCGACCTGGCGCTGCTGGCCGCCCTGGTGGGCTGCTTCACGATCGTCGCCGGCCCGGCGGCGCTGCGGCGGTACTGGTTCCCCTTCTCGTTCCTGATCTTCATGGTGCCCTTGCCGATCGCGCTGTACTCGCGGATCGCCTCGCCGCTGCAGCTCATGGCGAGCCGGGTGGCGTCGGGGTTCATGAACGCCACGGGCGTCCCGGTCCTCTGCGAAGGGAACCGGATGACCCTCCCCGGCGGAGTGCAGATGTTCGTGGCCGAGGCGTGCAGCGGAATGCGCCAGCTCACCGGGTTCCTGGCGCTGGCCGCGGCGGTGGCCTACCTGTCGCGACGTCCGGGCTGGTACCGCGCGGTGGTGGTCCTCTCGGCGCTGCCGATCGCCCTGTTCGCGAACACGACCCGGGTGGTGGCCACCGGCTACGTCATGCACTACCTCGACCCCCGCTACGCCGAGGGCGCCTACCACACGCTCGAGGGGGTCCTCCTGATGGGCATGGGCCTGCTGCTCCTGAATTCCGTCTGCATGCTGATGGACCTCTTCTGCGCCGGGGACGACGCGCCCGGCCCCTCGCCGACGACGCCCCCGACCGAGGCCGTCGCGACCGGGCGGCCGATCCTGGCGGCGACCGAGGGCTGGCCGAGCCGTCGGGTCGCCGGGGCCCTCTCCCTGAGCGCGTCCGCCACCGAGGAACTGTCATGACGACCCTGAAGCGCTGCGGCCTGTGCGCCGCCCTGCTGACCCTGGGCCTGGCCGCCCGCGCGGGCCTGGAGCGGATGGACGCCACCGAGCGGCCGCCGCTCCGCCGGCCCCTGGCCTCGCTGCCGATGGAGCTCGACGGCTGGGCCGGCCGCGACGTCCCGGTGCCCCTCGACGTCATCGAGCGCGCGCAGACGACCGAGTACCTCAACCGGGAGTACGAGAGCCGTCGCCGCCCCGGGCTGAAGCTCATGCTCTGGATCAACTACTCGGAGCAGGGGACCAACCTCCGCCACACGCCGGAGATCTGCCTCCCCTCCAGCGGCTGGACCAAGATCGAGTCCCAGACCCGCGAGCTGCAGTTCCCCGCCGCCGGCGGCCGCGCGCTCACCTGCACCCGCCTGGGCTACGCGCAGGGGGATCTTGTGAAGCACGTCGGGTTCTGGTACTACATTTTCGGGGAAGGACGGTTGGAAAACTTCGTTCGACGGCTCCCCGTCACCAGTCGCAGCAGCCACGGGCGGACCACCCGCGGCTCGTCGATGACGGTCGAGGTCTTCTACCCCGGCGACGTCGACCCGGACGCCGTCGCCCTGGGGGAGTTCGCGCGAGGCCTGCTCGCCGCGCTCGAGCCCGTCCTGCCCCCCGACCGCGCGGAATATCACGTGCCCTGACGGACGAGGGCGAGACAGGCACACGCCGGCGCACGCCGCCGCGGACCCAAGGCGATCGACACGATGAAACGCGCCCTGATCACCGGCATCACCGGACAAGACGGCTCCTACCTCGCCGAGTTCCTCCTGGACAAGCCCGACTACGAGGTCCACGGCCTGGTGCGGCGGTCGAGCACCCTGAACCGGCAGCGCATCGACCACCTCTCCCACGACGCCACGGGCGCCGGCCGCTTCTCCCTCCACTACGCCGACCTGGCCGACGCCTCGTGCCTCTCGGCGCTGCTGGAGGAGATCCAGCCCGACGAGGTCTACAACCTCGGGGCCCAGAGCCACGTCCGCGTCTCGTTCGACCAGCCCCTGTACACCGCCGACGTCGTCGGCCTGGGGACGCTTCGCCTGCTGGAGGCCGTCCGCGTCCTCAACCGCCGGCGGCCCGTCCGGTTCTATCAGGCGTCCAGCTCCGAGATGTTCGGCTCGGCTCCCGCGCCCCAGGGGCCGGACACCCCGTTCCACCCCCGCAGCCCCTACGCCGTCGCCAAGCTCTACGCCCACTGGCAGACGATCAACTACCGCGAGGCCTACGGCCTGTTCGCCTGCTCGGGCATCCTGTTCAACCACGAGAGCCCGCGCCGGGGCGAATCGTTCGTCACCCGCAAGGTCACCCTCGCCGCGGCGCGGATCAAGGAGGGCCTGCAGAAGCGCCTGGTCATGGGCAACCTGGAATCCAAGCGCGACTGGGGCTTCGCCGGCGACTACGTCCGCGCCATGTGGCTGATGCTCCAGCAGGAGAAGCCCGACGACTACATCGTCGCCACCGGCGAGACCTACTCGATCCACCAACTCCTCGAGAAGGCCTTCCAGCTCGTCGACCTGGACTACCGCGACTTCGTCGATTTCGACGAGCGCTACGTCCGCCCTTCCGAGGTCGACGTCCTGCAAGGCGACGCGACGAAGGCCCGCCAGGTCCTCGGGTGGGAGCCCGAGGTCGACTTCGACGGCCTCGTCCAGATGATGGTCGAACACGACCTCGAACTCGCCCGCCGCGAGAAGCACGCCCTCGCCTTCCAGGCGGGCTGACCCGCCCGAGGCGCCGAACGCAGGGGGCTACGCGCCTCCCGGACGCCGGCTCCCCCGGCCCGGCGCGGGCCCTTCGGCCCCCTCTCGAAGCCGCTCCCCAGGACGTCCCCGATCCGCCCCCGGCGGGCTTGCCTTCGGGGGCGACTTCTGGTCTACTTCGACGTCACGCAGGGATGATCCACCAGGGAAGGTCGGAGGTGCCATGGACGTACAAGCGCGCACATATCGGGACTCCGTGGTCGTGGCCTGCCCGGACGCCCGCCCGCCCGCCTATCAGGCCGTGGTCGGGATGCATCGCGCGGCGATGCTCAAGCGGTTCGTGACCTCGTACTACCACGACCCCGACGGCCTGGGCGCGACGCTCACGCGCAAGCTCGCCCCCGCCCTCTACGACCGCTGGCGGCGGCTCCTGGCCCGGCGCCACGACGACGAGATCCCCGCCGATCGGGTCGCCTCGGCGCCGACCGTCGACCTGGCGCTACGGGTCGAGTCGAAGTTCGCCGGCCGCCCCCGCCTGAAGCGCGCGGCCGCTCGGGCGCGCACCCACTGGTTCGACCGCCGCCTGGCCCGCGAACTGGCCGCCTCGCCGCCGGAGGCCCTGCTGGTGTTCAGCGACGTCGGCTCGGGCGTGGCGATGCCGCTCTGCCGCCGGCGCGGGATCGCGACCGTCCTGAGCATGGTCCACGGCGACGTCCGCGAGGAGGCCCGGCTCCTGGAGGCCGAGGAGGCCCTCGCGCCCGACTTCTTCCCGCTCTACCTGGGCGACGCCGCGCTCGACCGCGAGGAGATGGCCTGGCTGCACGCCCGCCGGCTCCAGGACCTGGCGCTGGCCGACCGGATCCTCGTCCCCTCCGAGCACATCGCCGCGACCCTCGAACGCGAGGGCGTCCCCCGCGACCGACTCCGCGTCATCCCCTACGCGGCCGACTGCCGCCGCTTCCGGCCCCTGACGAACCGCCGGCCCGACGACTCCTGCACCTTCCTGTTCGCGGGCGGGGTCAGCCAGCGCAAGGGGATCAAGTACCTCCTGGAGGCCTGGGCGAAGGTCCGCCGGCCCGGTTGGCGGCTCCAGCTTTTGGGCCCGATGCCCCGCCGCCTCGGGCCGCTGGAAGGCCTGATGGAAGGCGTCGAGCCGCTGGGACGCGTGGGCCATCCCGAGGTCCCCGCGCACATGGCGTCGGCCGACGTCTTCGTCTTCCCGTCCCTGTTCGAGGGGTCGGCCGTCGTGACCTACGAGGCGCTCGCCTGCGGGCTGCCGGCCGTGGTCACGCCCGAGGCCGGCTCGGTCGTCCGCGACGGCGTCGAGGGCCTGGTCGTCCCGGCGCGCGACGTCGACGCCCTCGCCGCCGCGATGGCCCGCCTGGGCGACGACCCCACGCTGCGGGCGCGGATGTCGGCCGCGGCGCGGGGGCGGGCGATGGACTTCGACTGGCCCCGCTACCACGTCGCCGTCGTCGAGGCCGTCGTCGGCCTGATCGAAGAACGCCGCCCCCGCCGAGGTCGCGCGACCGAACGCGGGCGAGCGCCGCTGGCGCGGGCCGGCGCGTAGGAGGGCGGCCGAGGACGGCGGATCGACCGGACATGGATGGGCATCCCGCCAGGGAAGGGGGGCGACGCGGCGAGCGTCGAGAGTCATGGACGACTTGCAATACGTCTACGCGACGGCCGGGGTCATCGGCCTGTACTTCCTGCTGCAGGTCGCGACGCGGCGGTTCGACCCGTTCGCGCCGGTCTGGCTCTTCTTCGTCGGCTACGTCCAGATCTACGTCATCCAGGCGATCAACTACCACGACTGGGCGATCGGCGTGCGAGGCGAGGAGGTCGTGACGACCGCCAACTCCCGCGCCCTCTGGGCGCTCGTGTGGTTCCTGGCCGTCTACCACGTCGGCGCGGGGCGGCTGATCGCCCCCAGGCTGCCCCGGGCGCCGCAAGGGTGGTCGACGCCGACCGTCGCCGCCCTGAGCCCGGTGCTGATCGTCTGGGGGCTGTTCTGCGCCGGCGTCTTCGGCGGCGGCATCGGCCAGGAAGACCTGTCCGCCGAGGGGACGCTGCTGCGATCCTTCCCGTTCGTGATGATGGTCGCGGCGATCCTCCTGATCACGACCGGGCGGCGGGTCGACGCGCCCCGGCCGGCGTTCTTCGCCGCGGGCCTCGCCGTGGCCGGCCTGTACGTCCTGATCTGGATGTTCAACGCCAAGCGGTCGCACTCGCTGATGGGGGTGCTGACGACCATCTGCGCCATCTACGTCACCCGGCTGAAACGGCCGTCGTGGGGCGTCCTGGGCGCGACGGCGTTCACCGGGGCGCTGGTCGTGGCCGTGTCGATCGGCTGGCGCAACAACCCGAACTACGAGCGGTCGATCGCCGGCTTCGGCCAGTTCGTCAGCGAGTTCGAGGTGTCCAAGATCCTCGTCAGCATGGACGTCGCCGACGACGGCCCGCCCGACCCCGACGTCTCGTACGAGAGCAAGGAATACGGCGGCTACCTGCTGATGCTCGACACCGTGCCCGAGAAGTCGGGGTACGACTACGGCGCCAACTACCTGCGGGCCTTCTCCACGTACATCCCCCGGATCATCTGGCCGTCCAAGCCGATCTACGGCCGCACGAAGTGGATCGACGCCTGGATCGCGGGCTCCGAGCTGAAGCGCGACGAGGACTTCGCCGGGCCCGCCATCGGCATCCTCGGCGCCACCCACCTCAACGGCGGCGTGATCGGCACGGTGATCGTCATGGCCGCCGTGGCGCTCGCCCTCCGCACCAGCTACGACTACTTCCTGCTCCACGCCCGGACCGTCTGGGGCCAGTTCTTCTGGGCCATCTTCTTCTACAACGCCTGGTTCGTGGTCGTCGGCGACGACCCGGTGGTCTGGTACTACTACAACTGGGGATTCTCGGCCTGCCCCGTCCTCGTCGTCGTCTGGTTCGCCTCCAGGTACTTCGCCGACCGCGAGGCCCCGGCCGCCGCCGCGAGCGAGGGCCCGCCGGCATGGCCGGGCCCGCACGCCGCCCCGATCACCCTCGCCGCGCCGGCCCACGGCCGCCTCGCCGCCCGTCGCTTCACGGAAGGAGCATCGACTTGACCGACCGGCCCGCCGCACGGACGCCGCTGACGTCCTTCGAGAAGATCGACGTCTGCCGCGGCCTCTTCGCCTTCCTGGTGGTCGTCGCGCATGCGCTCGACATCGCCTGGGCCATCCACCCGGCCGCCCCGGCCGCCATGTCGCCGGCGGTGCACGACTTCTGGCTCTACGTCGTCGCCGCGGGCGTCTTCTGGGTGATCGGCTTCTTCGTCGTGAGCGGCTACTGCATCCAGCTCTCCGTCGAGCGCCAGGTCGAGCGGGGCCGCTTCCCTCTGAAGACCTACCTGATCGCCCGGCTCTCGCGGATCCTGCCGCTCTACTACGTGGCCCTGGCGGCGGCCGTGGTCTTCGAGTGGCTCATGGCGTCGTCGCGGCCCAGCACCTGGCCGCACGGGCTCGACCCGGAGGCCCTGTTCGCGCAGCTCTTCGTCGTGCAGAACTTCCAGCAGACGTTCGGCTCGTTCGCGCCCTCGTGGAGCATCACCAACGAGATGTTCTACTACGTCTTCTTCGGCGCGGTCGTCTGCGTCGCCATGAAGCGGGGCGTCCGGCCGGCGAGCCTGGGGATGGCCCTCTGCCTGGCCCTCGCCGTGCTGCTGGAGGCGGCGTACTTCGGCTGGTTCCGGACCGACCCGATCGTCCGCAGCCTGGGGCTGCTGTTCGGCCTGGGGACGATCTGGTTCCAGGGGGCCTTCGTCGCCGTCTATCGCCCGTGGCTCCGCCGCAGCGCGGCGGCGCGGCGGGTTTCGGCCGCGTGGCCCCTGGTCCTGCTGCTGGCGGTCGGCCTCTGGTATTCGCACGCCGTCCACATCCAGGTCCTCTACCTCGTGCTGGGCGCGGCGTTCACGATGATGCTGGCCCGATTCGTCGCCCTCGACCGGTCGGACGCCCCCGCGCCCGATCGCGGCCGCGTGGGGGCGGCCATCCGGGCGCTCGGCCTGGCGAGCTACCCCACGTACCTGTTCCACGGCCCGTTCATCATGTGGCTGGGGTCGCTGATGACGCGGACCGGATGGATGAGCGGCGACTGGCGCGTGACCTGGATTTTCCTGAGCGTCGCCGGGATCGGCTCGGGCCTGATCCTGGGGTTCGTCGCCGAGCGTCCGCTGATGGCCTGGCGCGCCGGGATGCTCAAGAGGCTGAAGGCCGCGGAACGACCCGCGACGACGACGGCGCCGATCCTCGGCATGCCGCGCTAGCGACCCGATCGGACGCACCACGGAAGGAGCCGCCCCCATGATCTACGCCGTCTGCTTCACGAACTTCGGCCCCTATCACCTGGCCCGCCTCCGCGCCCTGGCGGCGAGGCTGGGCGAGCGGGGCGACCGCCTCGTCGCCTACGAGACCGCCGGCGGCGAGCGCCTCTACCCCTGGGCCCGCAGCGACGGGGACGAGCCCTTCGACCGCGTCGTCCTGTTCCCCGACCGGGAACTTGAGGAACTCCCCGCCGGCGCGTGCGGCGAGGCGATGACCGAGGCGCTCGACCGCGACCGCCCCGACGCCGTGGCGGCCGTCGGCTACGTCCGGCCCGAGTCGCTGGCGCTGGCCCGCTGGGGCCGCGGCAACGGCGCGGCGACGATCCTCATGTCCGAGAGCCAGGCCGTCGACCGCCCCCGCGTTTGGTACAAGGAGATGATCAAGGCCCGGCGCTTGCGGCTGTTCGACGCCGCCCTCTGCGGCGGGCCCTCGCATCGCGACTACCTCGTCGACCTGGGCCTGCCCGCCGATCGCATCGCCCTGGGCTACAACGCCGTCGACCACGACTTCTTCGCCGACCAGACCGACGCCTGGCGCGCCAGGCCCGGCTCGCGCGAAGGGATGCCGGCGGCCCCGTTCTTCCTCTCGGTCTGCCGGTTCGCCCCGGAGAAGAACCTGCTCCGGCTGCTCCAGGCGTTCCGCCGCTACCGGGGGCAGGGGGGGTCGTGGGACCTCGTCCTCTGCGGCGACGGCCCGCAGGCGGACGACGTCGCCGCCGCGATCGAGATGTCCGACTGCGCCGAGGCGATCCACCGGCCCGGCTTCCTCCAGGCCGACGAGCTGGCGCGATGGTACGCCCACGCCGCCGCGTTCGTGCTGGCGAGCGTCTCCGAGCCCTGGGGCCTCGTCGCCAACGAGGCCGCCGCCGCCGGCCTGCCGCTGCTGCTCTCGTCGCGGGCCGGCTGCGCCCGGACGCTCGTCCCCGACCCCGAAGGGTCCACCGGCGCGAGATTCGACCCTATGGACGTCCGCGACCTGGCCGGCAAGCTCGGTTGGGTCGCCTCGCTCGCCGGCGCCGACCGCCTCGCCATCGGCCGCCGCGCCCGCGAGGTCGCCGCCGAGTGGGGCCCCGACCGTTTCGCCCGCGGCGCACTCGAAGCCTGGGGCGTCGCCGCGACCCGCCCGAAATCACGGAAGACGATCCTGACGTTCGGAAACGCCGCAGGGAGGTGAACTCGATGACCGCGACCGCGATGAAGAGCCGATCGAAGTCGACGACGAGCCCCGCCCGCGGGCGCTGGCTGCACCTCTGCAACGGCCTGGACCCGGTCCGCGACGGCGGCATGGTGCCGAGCATCCTGGGGATGACCGGGGCCCTCCAGCGGGCGGGGGGCGACGTCCGAATCGTGACCCCGACCCCCTCGCGGCTCGACGACCTGGCCCCGCCCGAGGGCCTGGCGATCGACGGGCCCGACGCCGACCTGGTCGCGGCGGTCCGCGCGGCCGAGGTGGTGCACATGCACGGCCTCTGGCAGGCCCACTCCCGCCGCGGCGCGGCCGCCGCGCGGGCGTCGAGGGTCCCGTACGTCATGGCCGCGCACGGCATGGCCGAGCCCTGGGCCCTGCGGCACAAGCGCTGGAAGAAGGCGCTGTATCTCGCCCTGGTCGAATCGCGCAACCTGCGGCGGGCGGCCTGCCTGCACGCCCTGTCGCGGCCCGAGATCGGCCACCTCCGCGACCTCGCCCCCTGGGCGCCCGTCTGCTTCGTCCCCAACGGCGTCGACCTGGCCGCGTTCGACGACCTCCCCCCCCGCGCCGCGCTCGAGGCCGAGCACCCCGAGCTGAAGGGCAAGTTCGTCCTGCTGTTCTACGGCCGGGTCCACGCCAAGAAGGGCCTCGACCTGCTGGCCCGGTCGATGGGGGCGCTGGCCCGCGACTTCCCCAACCTCCACCTGCTGATCGCCGGCAAGGACGACGGAGCGCTGGCCCCGTTCGCCGATCGGGTAAGTGCGCTGGGGCTGAACGGCCGGGCGACGTACGTCGGCCACGTCTCGGGCGAGAAGGCCCGGCGGGTCTGGGCGGCGGCCGACGCCTTCACGCTCCCCAGCTACAGCGAGGGCTTCAGCATGGCGATTTTGGAAGCCCTCGCCTGCTCGCTCCCCTGCGTCTTCACCACCGCCTGCCACTTCCCCGAGGCCGCCAGGGCCGGGGCCGCCGTGGTCGTCGAGCCCGAGGCCGAAGCCCTGACGCAGGCCCTCCGCGACCTCATGGAACGCTCGCCCGGCGAGCGCGGCGAGCTGGGCGCGAACGGCCGCCGACTCGTCGAGGCCGACTACACGTGGGACCAGCAGGCCGGCAAGCTCGCGTCGGTCTACCGCTGGCTCGCAGGCGGCGGCCCCCCGCCCGAATGCGTCATCCCCTGAGTCCGAGCGAACGCCCGGCCGAAGCCCCCACACCCGGAGTCGAGACCCCATGCCCCTGCTGGACGAAGCCCAGGCCCCCGACCGAGTCGCACCGTCGTCCCCGCGCACGGCGAAGGCTCCGGTGAGCGTGATCGTGCCGGTGAAGAACGAGGCCGACAACCTGCGCCGGTGCCTCCCCGCGCTCGACTGGGCCGACGAGGTCTTCGTGGTCGACAGCCAGAGCGGCGACGACACCTGCGACGTCGCCGTCGAGCATGGCGCGAGCGTCGTCCAGTTCGCCTTCAACGGGGTCTATCCCAAGAAGAAGAACTGGGCCCTCGACAACCTGCCTTTCCGCAACGCCTGGATCCTGATCGTCGACGCCGACGAGGTGGTCGTCCCCGAGCTGGCCGAGGAGATCCGCCGCCGGATCGAGGCCGACGAGGCCGACGGCTTCTACCTCAACTCGAAGTACTACTTCCTGGGCCGACGCATCAAGCACTGCGGCTATTCCGAGTGCTGGAACCTCCGCCTGTTCAAGCACGCCCTGGGCCGCTACGAGCGCATGCCCGACCCCTCCGGCGGCCGCTCGGGCGACAACGAGGCCCACGAGCACGTCGAACTCCAGGGCCGCGTCGGCCGGCTGACGCACGAGCTGGACCACCACGCCTACCCGACCATCGCCGCCTGGGTCGAGAAGCACAACCGCTACGCCGTCTGGGAGGCCGCCATGTACGAGCGGTTCCTCAACGAGCCGATCCCGCCCGGCATCGGCCGCGGCAAGCGCTTCAAGCGGATGCTCAAGAAGGTCTACCTCCGCCTGCCGATGCGCCCGGCCGTCCGCTTCCTCTACTCCTACGTCGCCCGCCTCGGCTTCCTCGACGGCAAGCCGGGCCTGGTCTTCTGCACCCTGCTGTCGTTCTACGACTTCCTGGCCTGGGCCAACGTCTACGAGCGGAAGGTGGCGGATCCAGAATCCTGATGGCGGGCGATCGTTTCGTCAGAACGGCGAACGGTCTGCCAGCGCACTTGGGCTCCATAGAAGGGGGAGGGCGAGTTTCACTTCTGCCATTCGTAGGGCTCGACCCGCTCGCCCTTGCCATCCCTCCAAACCTCGGCAGCGTATACGTCGAATTCTTCCTTCGTGAGCGGATACCACTCGTTGACGGGATACCGTCGGAAGAACTGAGCAAGCGACTCTCTGAAGTGCTCGGTCGCGACGTGATTGAGGCAACAAAGACGCTGGTCCCGCATCGCCAGAAGGTCTACGCGAGCCACTCGGATGACTGAGCGGAAGTCGACGGATTTCCTCTCATCGATGCCGAAAAATGCATCCTCCGGCATATAGAAGAAGCGGGGATTCGTCCGAGCTTCCTTAGTGATGCGACTTTGCCACGCCTTCGCATCCTTCGGAGGCTTCTCCTCGGTCTTCAACAAGGAAGCGACTTCGCAGAGAGACAAATCCTCTCCGCGAGCGGCGTCACAGTTCTGACTGATGACGATTCCCATCACCGGCTTAATCGGTAGAACCGCCGTGAAAGTCTTAGGCTCTTGTGCGCCGCCGGTTGAGAGTACTTCACGCCACGACACTCCCGTAAGAACCTCAGCTTCGTCGTCTGGCGTATCCTCGACGAGGGCCAAGTCAGAGAGGGAGATGCCAACTTTGGGGATGCCGTAAAAAATGTCGCCCTGGCAGATTGGACCATCTGGCGAAAGGGCTTGGTAAATCATACGAGTTAGTCTTCCTCGTCGAGGGGACCACGCAGAAAGAGTACCTCTTGAATCCGCTCCTTACGCACTCTCTCTTCGGCTTCCGCCATCACTCGCAATGCAAGCTGCCTTGCTTGACGGAGTGAGATTCTTACTCCCCGACGAGGCCGAGTGCAGGCATCAGAAGGGGAAACGAAAGCACTCGTACTGCCAAGCTGGGTGACGGTAGCCCCGCCGCCAAAGGCAGCGGCTCCCAGAAGGACTAACGGAACCGTTAACGCAGTCGCCCAACCGGCACGGTCCCAAGCTCCGGCCGGAGTTCCGTTCGTTGCACGGGAGGACACCGACGCCGAAAGGTGTCCGTCCGAATTCGCTATCAAGTTTCTAGTTGAATTGCTCATCTGGGCACCTTGTCGAATCCATCCATCAGGCTTCCGCGGGCCAGAGTGAAGAACCACGTTTCAACTTTACCATGAGCTTCGTCAATCCACTTAATAATGTCTTGATACGTCTTAGGTATGCTCGCCTTGTTCGACCTGAGGATGATTTGCCATAGAATACCTTTCTGACCGTCGCTCTCGCCCGTCCCAAACATCAGCGTTCCGAACCCGGGAGGATTCTCCAAACGGATGCTCAACGAGAAATCCAGAGCACTTTCGCTAATCGCTTCCATTCCTGACGTCACCATCTCATCCAGCTTAATGGTCGTATGCAAATTCTTTTGAATGAACTCGGTAATACCACCCCTCGCGAAGTCATGTTCAATGAAATTTATATATCTTAATTCAATTTGAATGGGTTCGAGTTTCTTGGATGGGTGACTTTCGAGAAGGGCTCCCAAGGACTTCTCGATTCGTTCGCGGAACGGCTCCCATTTATACTTTGTTGTCTCGTTCACGGTGAGAATGCCGGGGCCAATTTGGGTGAGCGGCCATTCATTCGGTCCGACTCGGAATCGATGCCTCACGAGGCCCCCAGTCATGGAAACAGGAACTTGGGACGGCGGGAGGTCTTCCAACTCCGGGTAATCATCGCGAACACGGTCGTAGTAACGTCCCATGAGAAGGTGAAAAGTGGACGTTGACTTGATATCCAGCTCTGGGTCCCAGCGAAACTCGAACAACGCCTCAACGAGAGGTTTGTTCTTGAGATCGTGCGATTCGGGGATGGTGGTTGTTGTCATGCGACACCTGCCCGACGGGCCATTCACCTTGATGCGAACTGAACAACCGCTACTCTTGCTGCCGCCGTAAACCTATGACCGACCCAACCTTAACATACCACTCAGAAACTGATTTTGTGGAGAACACTCCCGTCGTCTTACTCAGATTGAGCTGCCGCGTCGATGAAACCATGGACTTAAGTTAGGGTCTCCACCCGGCATCCACCGCTTTCGCATCGGGTGGGCGGGCGTATTCGAGGAGAATGCAGCGGACCCGATGTCCTTCAGGGGTCGGGCTCGGCTTCCGAGGCATCTATCAGCGGCGTCGTCATCCGGCCTCGTCCCTCCTGCAGGCCCTCCAAGACGAGGATCTGAGTCGAGCCACCACCCTTGTCGAGCGACCTTGGAAGTTGCTAGGATCGGGAAATTTTCCGGACCGCGCCGCGTGAGGAAGTCCGAGGGCGAGCGCGGCCCGATGCGCGTCTCGCGCGGGCCGAGGAGGGTCCGCGCGCGACGCCGAAGGCCCGCCCGGCCTCCCCACCCTCTAGACCGACGCGAGAACGACCTGCCGTGCCCAAGCGAACCGGCCCGCCACGACTGGGCCGACGAGATCCGCCGCCGGATCGAGGCCGACGGCTTCTATCTTGACTCGAAGTGCGACTTCCTGGGCCGACGCATCAAGCGCTGCGGAAGGTGGCGCGGGCCGCCGGAACGGCCCGGGGAGGCCGACGGCCGGCCGGGCGGGGCGGCGGGCCCCGCACCGGCTCGCCGCGACGTCAGCGGCCGGCCCGACGACGGACGCGGAGGGCGACGACGCCGAAGGCCCCGCCGCCGAGCAGCAGGACGGAGGACGGCTCGGGGACGGCCGACGGGGCCAGGCTCACCGAGCCCGTCAGGCGGGTCGGGCTGAACACGCCGCCGGCGAGATAGTCGCTGACGCGGAACGTCCCGGTGGCCCCGATGGCGCCCCCCCGGGCCGCGACCGGGTTGTCCATGTCGACCATGAGCCGGAGGACCAGGCTCGAGTGGACCGTCAGGCCGAGGTCCACGATCGAGTTCTTGAAGGTGTCGGTGACCTGCAGGAACGTCGCCAGCGTCTGGAAGGCGCCGCCGTCCACCGAGACGTTCACGTCGACCGATCCCGGCCCGGTGCTCGACGAGCGGGTGGCCACGATGAACTGGTCGACGGTCGCCACGTAGCCCGCGTCGACCGTGAAGCCGAGCTCGACGTAGTCGTCGGTCGCCAGGGTGTTCCAGCCCCGCGAATTGAAGGAGTTGCCGGCCGTGTTCGGGAGCAGCCCGCCGCCCCGGACGAGCTGCATCCCCGCCACGTGGTCGGCCTCGAGGGTCGGGTTGACGGCGACGGTGTCGCCGGGCACGCCGGTCAGGCTGTATTCCACGATCGAGCCCGCGTCGGCCCGGCCCATCCCGAGCGCCGCCGCCAGGCTCGCCGCCGCAATCCATAGTAGCTTTCGCATGCCTTCGTCCTTGCGTGTGTGTGGAATTCGCTGCACAACCTCACCCGCGTCGCGAATGAGGCAGCCGGCGTCTCACCGACGGATTGCGACGGTAGCTTCCTTTCAAGCCTCGATCCAATGAAGGTTTCATGTTATCGGGCCATGAGCATCCTCATCCTGGGTCGTCGAGCCCGGCGGCCGGCGATCCAGCATCCTCGCGCGTCGTGACGTCGCATCGACTTGCGCGATCTTCGACGAGGTCGGCGACCACTCCCGGATCGGGTATCGACGCACCGCCGCCGACCCCCGGAGGCTCGCGTCCATGTTGACGAAATTCAACGCGAGGCCGCGTCCCGGGACGGAATCCGACGCCGACGGACGCGCCCACGTCCCTTCCACACGGCGGCTTCGGCCCGAGGATGGAGGTCGATCCGCTCGGCCGCGTCCCTTGTCGAGCGACCTTGGAAATTGCTAAGATCGGGAAATTTTCCGGGCCGCGCCGCCTCGTGAAGATCCGAGGGCGAGCGCGGCCCGATGCGCGTCTCGCACGGCCAGGGCCGGCGACGTCGCGCGCAGGCGGAGCCGCCTCAGCTTCCCCGACCCCCCACGACGCGAGAACGACCTGCCGTGCCCAAGCGAACCGACATCAACAAGATCCTGATCCTCGGAGCGGGGCCGATCGTCATCGGCCAGGCCTGCGAGTTCGACTACTCCGGCACCCAGGCGTGCAAGGCCCTGCGCGAGGAAGGGTACGTGGTCGTCCTGGTGAACTCGAACCCGGCCACGATCATGACCGATCCCGAGATGGCGGATCGGACCTACATCGAGCCGGTGATCCCCGAGATCGTCGAGCGGATCATCGCCGTCGAGAAGCCCGACGCCGTGCTGCCGACCCTGGGAGGCCAGACCGGGCTCAACGTCGGCATGGCCCTGCACGAGTCGGGCGCGCTGGCGCGGCACGGCTGCGTCCTCATCGGCGCGTCGGCCGAGGCCATCCGCAAGGCCGAGGACCGCAACCTGTTCAAGACCTGCATGGACGAGATCGGCCTGGAGAGCGCCAGGAGCGGCATGGCCGAGAGCCTGGAGGACGCCCGCCGGATCCGCGACGAGATGGTCGGGCTGCCGTGCGTCCTGCGGCCCAGCTTCACGCTGGGGGGCTCGGGCGGCGGCATCGCCTACAACCGCGAAGAGTTCGACCGCATGGTCAACTACGCGCTGGAGATCAGCCCGACGCACTCCGTCCTGATCGAGGAGAGCCTGATCGGCTGGAAGGAGTACGAGATGGAGGTCATGCGGGACTGCGCCGACAACGCGGTCATCGTCTGCTCCATCGAGAACCTCGACCCCATGGGCGTGCACACCGGCGACAGCGTCACGGTCGCCCCGGCGCAGACGCTCACCGACAAGGAATACCAGCGGATGCGCGACGCCTCGCTGGCCGTGCTCCGCAAGATCGGCGTGGACACCGGCGGGTCGAACGTCCAGTTCGCGATCAACCCCCGCGACGGCCGCATGGTCGTCATCGAGATGAATCCCCGCGTCAGCCGGTCGAGCGCCCTGGCGAGCAAGGCGACCGGCTTCCCGATCGCCAAGATCGCCGCCAAGCTCGCCGTGGGCTTCCGGCTCGACGAGATCCGCAACGACATCACCCGCGAGACGCCCGCCTGCTTCGAGCCGACGATCGACTACGTCGTCACCAAGGTGCCGCGGTGGGCCTTCGAGAAGTTCCCCGAGGCCAACCAGGTCCTGACGACCCAGATGAAGTCGGTCGGCGAGGTCATGGCGATCGGCCGGACGTTCAAGGAGTCGCTCCAGAAGGCGCTCCGCGGCCTGGAGGTCGGCCGCTTCGGCATCGGCTGCGACAAGAAGGACCTGTGGGGGACGGCCTACCAGCCCTCGGAAGACGACATCGTCGCCAAGCTCGCCACGCCCAACATCGAGCGGCTGTGGTACCTCCGCTACGCCCTGCTGGCCGGCATGAGCGTCGAGCGGATCCACGAGCTGACGGGGATCGACCCCTGGTTCCTGGCGAACATCGAGGACCTCTGCGCGATCGAGGGCCGGCTCCGCGAGGTCCGCACGCTCGACGAGGCGTCCGACGAGCTGATCCGCGAGGCCAAGCAGTCGGGCTTCGCCGACCGCCAGCTCGCCCACCTGTGGGACACGACCGAGACCGAGGTCCGCCGCGACCGCAAGCGTCGGGGGATCGAATCGGTCTTCAAGCTGGTCGACACCTGCGCCGCGGAGTTCGAGGCGGTCACGCCGTATTACTACTCGACCTACGAGCGCGAGGACGAGGCCCGCGTGGGCGACAAGCCCCGGATCATGATCCTCGGCGGCGGCCCCAACCGGATCGGCCAGGGGATCGAGTTCGACTACTGCTGCTGCCAGGCGGCGTTCGCGCTCAAGGCCGACGGCTACGAGGTCGTCATGGTCAACTCCAACCCCGAGACCGTCAGCACCGACTACGACACGTCGGACCGGCTCTTCTTCGAGCCCCTGACCGTCGAGGACGTGCTGGGGATCTGCGACCGCGTGCAGCCGACCGGCGTGATCGTCCAGTTCGGCGGCCAGACGCCGCTCAACCTGGCCAAGGCCCTGGAGGCGGCCGGCGTGCCGATCATCGGCACCAGCCCCGAGAACATCGACGTCGCCGAGGACCGCGAGCGGTTCCGCATGGTCATCGAGCGGCTCGGCCTGCTCCAGCCCCCCAACGCCTCGGCCACGCGGTTCGAGGAGGCCCGGCGGATCGCCGAGCGGATCGGCTACCCCGTCGTCGTCCGCCCCAGCTTCGTGCTGGGCGGCCGGGCGATGGAGATCGTCTACGACGAGGCCAGCCTCGACCGCTACATGGCCGAGGCCGTCGACGCCAGCCCCGACCGGCCGATCCTGATCGACAAGTTCCTGGAGGACGCGGTCGAGGTCGACGTCGACGCCGTGTCCGACGGCGAGCGCACCATCGTCGGCGGCGTGATGCAGCATATCGAGGAGGCCGGGATCCACTCCGGCGACAGCGCCTGCGCCATCCCGCCGTACTCGCTCCCCGACGAGATCGTCGGCCGCCTCAAGCAGCAGACCTACGCGCTGGCCGAGGCCCTCGGCGTGCGCGGGCTGATGAACATCCAGTTCGCCGTCAAGGACGGCGAGATCTACGTGCTGGAGGTCAACCCCCGGGCCTCGCGGACCGTCCCGTTCGTCTCCAAGGCGACCGGCCTGAACCTGGCGCAGGTCGCCGCGCGGGTGATGGTGGGCAGGACCCTGGCCGAGCTGGGCGTGACCGAGGAGCCGACGCCGGCCTACACGTCGGTCAAGGAGGCCGTCTTCCCGTTCGCCAAGTTCCCGGGCGTGGACATCGTGCTGGGCCCCGAGATGCGGTCGACGGGCGAGGTCATGGGGATCGCCGTCGACTTCCCCACGGCCTTCGCCAAGAGCCAGCTCGGCGCCAACAGCGGGCTGCCGGCGGGGGGGACCGTCTTCGTGAGCGTCGCCGCCCGCGACCGCAAGGGGATCGTGCCGATCGCCCAGAAGCTCTCCGGCCTGGGCTTCAAGATCATGTGCACCGGCGGCACCGCCGCCGCCCTGACGGCCGAGGGGGTCGAGGTCGAGATCGTCCGCAAGATCCAGGAGGGCCGGCCCAACCTGCTCGACCACCTGGCCAACGGGGCCATCGCCCTGATCGTCAACACCCCCAGCGGCAAGGGCGCCCGGACCGACGAGGGCCGCATCCGCGCCAGCGCCGTCAGCCACGGCGTCCCCTGCATCACCACCCTCGCCGGCGCGCGGGCCGCCGTCGCCGCCATGGAACGCCTCCGCGAGGGCGAGTTCGAGGTCTACGCGTTGCAGGACCTGCTCAGGAAATCCTGATCGACGGGAATCCCCATGAAGCCCGACTCGCAGCTCTGTCCGAAATGCGGCGGGACGATGTCGTGGGGCGTCGTCCGCCGCGGCCCCGCGCGCCCGGGCGCGGGGGGAGGGGGCCTGCAATTCGTCCTCCCCGGCGCGCCCACCTCTTCGAACCCGATCCAGGCCTTCCGCCAGGGCCTCGCCGGCGAGGTGGACGACGTCGTCTACGACTTCGCCGGGTTGACGGGCCGTCGCTGCTCCGCGTGCGGATTCCTCGAATTCTATCTGCCCGGCGAGCCGAGCTGACCGCCGGCCGCCCCCCAGAAGGACACCCACGACCATGAGCGACGCGACGACGCCCGCCATGACCGCAGCGACGGACGAGGATTCGACGACCCGGAAGATGCTCGCCCGGGCGCGTCGGCGTTGGGGGCCGCTCGTCACGTTCTCGATCGCCTTCTCGCTGCTGGAGGCGGCCGTGCTGGCGCCGGCGGCGGCGGGGGTGCTCCGGCTGGCTTTGCAGACGTGGGGCCGATGCTCGGTCGGCAACTTCGAGATCGTCGCCTTCTTCCTCTCGCCGGCCGGCCTCGCGGGCCTGGCGCTCCTGACGGCGCTCCAGCTCACGACGCTCCACGTGCGGCTCGCGGGGGTGATGGGGGTGCTGGCCGGCGACGGCCCCGGCGTCTGGCACGCGTTCGACGCCGTCAAGCGGCTGCCGGCCCTGCTCAAGGTCGACGTCCTCCAGGCCGTGCTGTACCTGCTGCTGGCCGCCCCCTTCGCGGCGGCGGCGGCGTTCGCGTACGCCCGGCTCTGGGGGCCGCACGACCTCAACCGGCTGGTCGTCGAGCGCCCGGCCGAGTTCTGGCAGGGCGTCGCGGTCGTCGGCTCGCTCGCGCTCCTCTACGCCCTGGCCGCCGGATGGCTGTACGTGCGCTGGCTGTTCGCCGTGCCGGCCGTGCTGTTCGAGGGCGTCCTCGCGCCCTGGACGGCCCTCCGCGCCAGCGGCCGCCGGACCTCGGGGCGGATCGGCCGATTGGCCCTCGGCGCGGCGGCGACGGCGGCGGTCTTCGTCGCGGCCTCGGCCGCGCTGGCGTGGGGGCTGGGGACGCTCAACGGGTTCGTCCTCGACCACGTCGGCCACGGGCCGAAGCTCGCGGTGGCGGCGACGGCCGGGCTGCTGGCGTTCGACGGCGCGGTGCTGGCGGGCTTCGCCGCGACGGCCGCCGCGGTCGCCGCGGCCTGCCTGATGGCGAGCTACAAGCAGGCCGGGGGCGTGATCCGCGAGCCGGCCGTCGCCGAACCGAAGGCGCGCTGGTGGACCACGGCCGCCGTCGCCCTCTCGGCCGTGGCCATCGCGCCCGCGGCGCTGACGGCGAATCAGCTCATCAGCGACGCCCGCGTCGCCGAGCACGTCGAGGTCACCGCCCACCGCGCGGGCTCCTTCCACGGCCCCGAGAACACCGTCGCCGCGCTCCGCGTCGCCGCCGCGGAGGGGGCCGAATGGGCCGAGATCGACGTCCAGTTCACCGCCGACGACCGGCTCGTGATCGTCCACGACGACGACCTGCTGCGGGTGGGCGGCTCCCCCCTGAGGATCGCCGCCTCGACCCTCGAACAACTCCGCGCGGTCGATCTCGGCGCCCGGTTCGACCCCAAGTTCGCCGGCGAGCGGATCCCCACGCTGGAAGAGTTCCTGGAGGCCGCCGCGGGGCTGCCGACCCGGCTCAACATCGAGCTGAAGGCCAAGGACGACGCCGTGGCGGTCGCGCTCGCCGGCCGGGTGGTCGAGGCCGTCCGCAAGGCCGGCCTGCTCGAACAGACCCGGATCTGCGGCCAGTCGAACCGCGGGCTGGCCGCCGTGCGCAAGCTCGCCCCCGAGGTCGAGATCGGCTTCATCTCCGGCGCCGTGATCGGCGACCCGACGCGGCTGGACGTCGACTTCCTGATGATGGAGACCCGGCTCGCCACCCGCGACTTCGTCGACCGCGCCCGGTCGCGCGGCGTGCCCGTGCACGCCTGGACCGTCAAGGGCGCCGACCTCGTCGCGCCCCTGATCGACGACGGCGTCGCCAACCTCATCACCGACGACGTCGTCGGCGTCCGCGCCCGCCTCGACGAGATCGCCGCGCTCGACCCGGTCGAACGCCTGCTGCTGCGCGTCCGCAACGGCCTCGCGGGGCGTTGAAAGTCGAGGAAGACCGGGGCGTCGGAGTGACGAGGGAGTTCGGGGTCCTTCGCCGGCTCGAAGCGCCATGACCCTCATCCGGCCCTGTACGGCCACCTTCTCCGTAAGCGTCCGCTGAACCACGTCTGGAAAGTCGCCTGATTCGCGGCGAGACCGGCCGGCTCTGGGCCTACCTCGGCGACCGCGACAACCCGTTCGTCGTCTATGATTACACCCCGGACCGGGGCCGCGCCGGCCCCGAGCGGTTCCTCGAGGTCTACCGGTCGGGCTATCTCCAATCCGACGCCTACGCCGGCTACGACGGCCTGCACAGGCGCGGCCTGGTGGAGGTGGGCTGCTGGGCCCACGCGCGGCGGAAGTTCCACGAAGCTCGCACCAGCGACCCGGACCGATCGCACGCGGCGATCGCGCGGATCGGCCGCCTCTACGCGGTCGAACGCGAGGCCCGGGACGGCGGGTGGGGCGACGTCCGGCTGATGGCGGCCCGGAGCGAGCGGTCGCGGCCGGTTCTGGAGTCGCTGTGGGCGTGGCTGGATCACGAGGCGATGAAGGTGATGCCGAAGAGCCCCATCGGCGAGGCGATCGCCTACGCCCGGTCGAACAGGGTCGCCCTGACGCGGTATCTCGAGTCCCCGCACCTGTCGATCGACGACAACGCGACGGAGAACGCGATCCGGCCGATCGCCCTGGGACGGAAGAACTGGCTGCACCTGGGCAGCGACCGAGGCTGGCGCACGGCGGCGACGCTTCTGAGCCTGGTGCAGAGTTGCAAGGCCCTGGGCAACGAGCCGTTCGCCTACCTGCGGGACGTGCTCGACCGGGTGAGCACGCACCCGGCCAGCCGGATCGAAGACCTCCCACCGGATCGCCGGGTGTTGCCGTGGCCGTCGGGCGGCCGAAAGGGATAGATAACGACCAGGCCCTCGGCGGGAGCACGGACGGCGGAAAGCAAGCGATTCGACCGCATCGAACCGGCGGGGGTTTCTGGGCAGGGAGGGTCGAACCATGCGTGCCGGATTTCAGGCGAGGACTGGATGGGCCGGCCCATCAGGATCGCCCACCCTGACGCCAACCCCGCCTTCAAAAATCGTCCTCGCCCGGATAGGATCCGACCAACGCGTTACGAGGCGCGTCCGGTCCGCGGGGAAGGCCTGAGGCCACTCGGCAGAACGATCGAAGATTCGATACGAACCTTCTTCGACCTGTAACCGCGGACGACAGGGTCGACCGAAGGAGCGTTCGCCGTGCATCTCCCCGCGCGCCCCAATCTCGACCAGCTCAAGAACCAGGCCAAAGACCTCCTGAAGGCCTGTGCTTCGGGCGACGCCGACGCTTTGAAGCGATTCCAGGAGCATCGCGCCGAGCAGACCCTCAGCGGCGCCCAGTTCGTGATCGCTCGCGAGTACGGATTCGCCGGATGGCCCCCGCTCAAGGCCCACGTCGATTCGCTGACGCCCGACGACCCCGAAAAGCTGATGCGCGCCATCGAGGCCGATGACGTCGCCGGCGTCCGACTGATGCTCGAGCGATCGACATCGCTACGGAAGCGGATCAACGAACCGATCGGCTCCTTCGACTCGCCGCCGTTGAACAGCGTGCGGAGCACGCAGATGATCGACGCCCTGGTGGAAGCCGGGGCCGATCTCGACGCCAAGAGCACGTGGTGGGCGGGCGGCTTCGGGGTGACGCACGTGACGAGCCCCGAACTGGCCGCCCACGCCGTCGAGCGAGGGGCCGAGCTGGATATCCACGCCGCCGCCCGCCTTGGGCGTTTGGACCGGGTCGTGGAACTGGTCGAGCACGATCCTGAGCTGGTCCATGCGCGGGGAGGAGACGGCCAGACGCCGCTTCACTTCGCCGGCACGGTCGAGATCGCCGCGTTCCTGCTCGATCACGGCGCCGACATCGACGCGAAGGACGTCGATCACGAATCGACCCCGGCCCAGTACATGCTCGGCGACCGGCTCGACGTGGCTCGATACCTCGTCCAGCGAGGCTGCAGGACCGACATCCTCATGGCCTCGGCGATTGGCGACCTGGAGCGGGTTCGTGCGTTCCTCGACGCCGACCCCGCATCGATCCGCGTGCGCGGCAACGCCACGTTCTTCCCGATGGGGAACCGGCATGCCGGGGGCACGATCTATCAGTGGTCCCTCGGCTCCGACGCCTCGCCGTACCAGGCGGCCGCGAAATACGGCCGCCAGGACGTCGTCCGGCTGCTTCTGGAGCGAAGCTCGGCGACCGAGCGGCTCATCGCCCTGAGCTGGCTGCATGACGCGGCGGGGGTGACGGAAATTCTCTCCGCGAATCCCGGCCTCGTCGTCCCGACCGACGATCAGGCCGAGATCGCCGAAGCCGCCACGCGGAACGACGCGGAGGCCGTGCGTCTGATGCTCCAGGCCGGTCTGCCGGTCGCCGCTCGCGGACGGCACGGGGCCACGTCGATCCACTGGGCGGCTTTCCACGGAAACCTCGCCATGATTCAGGCGATCCTGCCGTTCGGACCGCCCCTGGAAGACATCGAGAACGACTACAAGTCCAAGCCGCTCGGTTGGGCGATTCACGGGTCCGAGCACGGGTGGTATTCGGGCTCGGGCGATTACGCCGGCGCCGTCGAGGCGCTGCTCGCCGCCGGGGCGACGGTTCCGGAGACGGCGGGCGGGACCGAGTTGGTGAAGGTGGTCCTCCGGAGGTATGGGGCGAAGGGTTGAGAGATCGAATCGAGGGCGGACGACCGATCGATGCCAGGCCCGACGCTTTAGTACACGGGCCTGGCGTCGCCTTGGTACGGAGACGCCGCCGCCTACAGCAACTCGGAGATCGCGCGGCGTTTGGGGATCGGCCTGACCACGGACCGCCGCATCCTTGATGGAGGCTGAGATCAACGCTCCCGATACCACACCGGACCGCGCTCACGCCGCCATCTACGTCAAGAGCGTCCTCGGCCGGACGCTTACCCTTCTCCCGGGGGGAGAAGGCGAAAAGGGCCGGATTGGGGAGCGACGGCTTTCGTGCTCGTCACCCCCTCATCCGGCCCTTCGAGCCACCTTCCCCCGCAAGGGGGGAAGGACGTTATCTATCAGTCTATCTTAATGCTCGCTCAGGCCTGGGCGGTGAGGGGGGCGGGCGGGGGCGGGGTGTAGTCGCCGCCCCGGGGGATGGCGTTGAACTGGTCGGCGCCGATCGTGGTGATCATGGCGTCGGTCAGGTTGACCTGCGTGGCGACCGGGGACGAGACCCAGTGCCGCTGGCCGCCGGCGTAGTTGGCCAGCTCGCCGGTCTGGTTGTTCTTCAGGAACATCCCCTCGACGAAGTAGTCGGGGCCCTTGGCCACGGCGTTGTACTGGCCGGCCGAGACCGAGACCAGGTCGGCCGCGGTCAGGCCCAGCTTCGAGGCCACCGGCGCGGAGACGACGCTCCGCTTGCCGCCCTCGTAGCGGGCGATCTCGCCGGTCTCCTGGTTCTGCAGGTAGAGGCCGTCGGGGAAGTAGTCCTTGCCCTGCGGGACCGCGTTGAACTGGGTCGGGCTGATGACGATGATCTGGCTCGCCTGGAGGTTCATCCGGGTCGACACCGGCACGGAGATCCAGTGCCGCTCGCCCCCCTTGTACATGTCGACCTCGCCCGTCTGCTGGTTCTGCACCAGGAGCCCCTCGGGGAAGTAGTCGCTCCCCTTGGGCGTGCCCGAGTACTGGGCCGCGGCGATGGTCGCGACGTCCTTCACGCCGATCCCCAGGTAGGTCGAGACCGGGGTCGAGACGACGTGGAAGGCCCCGTCGGAGTACCGGCTGATCTCGCCCGTCTGGTCGTTGCGGACGAACATGCCGTCGGGGAAGTAGTCGGGGCCGGTCGGGACCGCCTTGAAGACGTCGACCGTCACCGCCTTGGTCTGG
Source organism: Paludisphaera mucosa (assembly GCF_029589435.1). Lineage (NCBI taxonomy): Bacteria > Pseudomonadati > Planctomycetota > Planctomycetia > Isosphaerales > Isosphaeraceae > Paludisphaera > Paludisphaera mucosa. The sequence continues at coordinate 4,633,930 of NZ_JARRAG010000002.1, forward strand.
TCGGTCGTCAGGCCCATCTTCGCGGCCACCGGCGGCGAGATCAGCCGCCTCGCCCCCTTGCTGTAATAGCCCAGCTCGCCCGTCTGCTCGTTGCGCAGGATCGTCCCGTCCGGGAACGTGGGCGCCGGCGGCGTGGTCGGCGCGGGGGGCGTCGGATTGGTGGGCGTCGTCGGCGTGGTGGCCGGCGGCGTGGTGGTCGGGGTCGTCGTCGGGGGGGTGGTCGTCGGCGGCGGCGTCGTCGAGGCCGGCGGGGTGGTGGCCGGCGGGGTGGTCGGGGTGCTCGGCGGCGTCGGCTTCGGCGTCTGGCCGCCGGGCTTCGTGACGTCCGTCCACGTGCCGATCGGGCCCGGCTTGGCGGGGATCCCGGGCCTGGCCGGGGTCGTGGGGGTCGTCGGCGTGGTCGGAGTCGTGGGGGTGGGCGTGGCGGGGGTGGTCGCGGCCGGCGTCGACGCCGCCGGGGTGGTCGGCGTCGTCGGCGTCGCGGCGGGGGTCGTCGCAGCCGGCGTCGTCTGGGCCGTCGGCGTGGTCGTGGGGGTCGTCGCGGCCGGCGTGGTCACCGGGACGTTGACGCTGGGGTTGATCGTCGGATTGACGACGGGGTTGGAGGTCGGCCCGCCGACGTTGATGTTGGGCGTGACGTTGATGGTCGGGTTGACGTTGATCCGAACGCCCGGGCCCCGCATGCGGAGGGCGTTCATGCCGGCGAGGCGGCCGACGGACTGGGCGTTGGCGGCGGCGAGGGTCCGCTGCTGGACCTGGGCCTTGAGCCGGGACGCGCCCGATTGGGCCTGCTGGCGGACCAGGGCCTGGGCCTGCCGGGGCCGGACCTGGCGGACCGCCGACAGCAGGAGCCGGCCTTCCAGATCCTCGAGCGAAGTCCGGAAGTCGACCTTGCGACGCTTGGCGCTGCGGGGCTGGCCGCCCGCAAGTTCCTCGTGCGACATGAGTTTCCTCGCCCTCCCGGCTCCTGACGTCCCCTGGCGCGAATCTCGACGGGCCGCATCCACGGCCCTCACAGCCGATTCCTTCGGCATAATCGCACCACGACCTGTCCAACCAGGATCGGCGAAGGCGGGCGACGACTTGAGGAAATCCGCGAGGCCGGGCCATCCACGGCCGCATGACCGGAACGGGGACGGGGGACGATCCGCAGGTCGCCCGGTCAACGCCGCCGGCAGGCCGCCGCCTTGGCGACGATGGTCGGCTCGTCGAGCGGGTTGGCCGGGTGCCGCGAGAGGCAGAGGGGCGACTGGACCTTGAGCGGGGCGGCCAGGCCGGCGTCGGCGTTGTGGACGTAGAACCGGCCGGCGGTCAGCCGCGAGACGTCGTCGCCCGAGCCCCCTTTCTGGCGGATCAGGTCGCGGACCGCCTCGATGGCGGCGGGCGAATTCATCTTGCCGTAAATATGGGTCGAGCAGTTGCCGACGAGCTTGGCGTCGACGTCCTTCGGGTTCTGGGTGGCGAAGACCAGCCCCAGGTGGTACTTCCGCGCCTGGGCGCCGAGCCGCAGCAGGCTCTCGCGGCAGGTCGAGGATCGCATCGAGGGGACGAAGTCGCGGGCCTCGTCGATCACCAGCAGCCCCCGCAAGGGCCGCTCGCCCGGGTCGGGGTTCTTCTTGATCCACGAGAAGAGCGTCATCGCGAGCTGGTTGAGGAACCGCTGCTGCGCCGCCAGGCTCGGCAGCCCGACCAGGCTGACGACCGAGACCCGCGCGGGGTCCGCCAGCCGCGACGAGCCGAGCAGGCGGTCGGGGTCGAAGGGGGTCCCGCGGGTCCGCAGCAGGGGGTCGGTCGCCATCTCGGCGAGCAGGGCGTCGGCCATCTGGACGGCGAGCTTGCCCTGGGTGCTGATCCCGGATCCCGCCTCGGGCGGGAGGTCCTGCAAGACCTCGATCAGCTCCTGGATCCGGCCGCCGCCGCCCCGCCTCGCCAGGTAGCGGAGCACGTCGGCGAGCACGCCGAGCTTGTAGGCGGACGACTGGCTCCGGCCCTTCGCCACGACCGGGCCGAGCGACTCGACGACGCACTGCACCGCGGCGTCCAGCTCCTCGCGGTCCTCGGCCAGGGCCGCAAGGTCGGGCAGGGGCTCGAACCAGAGCGGGTTGCCCTCGGCGCGGTTCGGGGTCCAGACCACGACGCGGCCGGCGACGTGGTAGGCGTCGGCCTTGCGGCGGTCGTCGTCGCCCCAGTCGGGCGGCGGCGAGCCCCAGCGCTCGTCGAGCGCGGCGAGGTCGTTGGCGCAGTCCACCACGATCGACGGCACGCCCGCCAGCGCGGCCTCCTCCACCAGCCGCTTGAGGAGCACCGTCTTCCCCGACCCCGCGCCGGCGATCACCAGCGTATGCTTCTCCAGCAGCGCGATCGGCAGCTCGAACGGGTCGCCGAGCGTCCCGCCGACGACGCGACGCCCCAGGGGGATCGACGGGGCCGAACTCGACGCCCTCTCCCCGGTCGATGCGGGCGGCTCCGCGACGGGTCGCGGTCGGGCGGCTTCCCCGTTCGTCGGCGCGTGAGCGGGCGGCGCGGCGGGCGTGAACGCGTCGCCCACGATCCCCCGCAGCAGGGCGAGGTCCGAGGCCGGCCGGCGGGCCCTGAGCCAGGGGAGGAACTCGGGCTCGTTGCGGGCCCTCAGCTCGTGGAGCGCGTGCAACGTCCGCAGCTCGTCCTCGGAGGGCCTGAGGAAGACGCCGCCGAGGCTTTCGAAGCGCGCGGTCTGCTCGACCGTCTTGGCCCCTCCCGGCGCGGCGATCGACCGCACGACGGCCAGGCGACGGAAGGGGAGGCTGCGGTCGATGCCCGAGGTCGTCAGGGCCGAGGTCAGCCGGCTCTGATAGGCGTTCGCGTTGGAGGCCTGGATGGCCCGGACGCAGAAGTGCTCCTCGCGTTCATCCTCCCTGTGGAAGGTCCGCCGCAGCCGCGCGTGCAGCGGGGCCGTCTTCGCGCCCCCGGTGAACGTCTCGTCGACCGTCGCGTCCACGTCCGGCGCCTCGGGCGCCTCGAGGATCAGGCATCGCAACCCCGACCGGATCAGCGGGGCCAGCCGCTCGTCGTCGTGCTTCTCCTCCAGGATCCGGCCGGGATCGGCCTGCTCCCGGAGGGCCTCGAACTCCTGATCGAGGCGGCCGCGGGGGATCGGCCGGCCTTCGCATGCGCATGCCGCCCCGGCGCGGTCGAAGGCCGTCAGCTCCACGACCTCGCCGTCGCGCAGGCACTTCTGCACGTGGGAATGGCAGCGCTTGAGGATCTCGCGCGGGTTGTCGGCGACGGAGCCCTCGAAGGCCTCGGGCCGGAAGGGGTGGGACGGGTACGGGGGGGTGAAGCCGGCCGCGCGGAAGGCGGGGGCGAGCCGGCCCTGGACGATCGCCCGCGCGACCTCGGCGGTCTGAACGATCAACAGTCGGAACGGCTCCTCGAAGCGATCGAGGGCCGCGCGCAGCACGGATTCGCCCAGGAAGTCCCAGGTGGTCTCGATGCACGAGACGACCGTCAGGGTGGCGCGGGTGACGTCGCGAAGGGCGCCCAATCCGCCGCCGATCTCGGCGATGATGGCCTCGGCGGTGGCCCGCTCCTCGGTCGATCCGTCGCCCTGCCGCCGGAAGTGGAGCTGGGTGACGATGGGGTCGAGCTGATCGAAGGCGAGGATCGCGGGGCCGCTCAGGCTCAGGAACCACGAGAGCGCCTCGATGATCGACCTGGGCGGCTCGGCCTCGGCGGTGAAGCCGAGGGCCCGGCGGTCCTCCGGCTCGAGCGCCTGGCCCTGGAGCCACGTCTGGCCCTGGTTCGAGGTCGTGAAGTCGTCCGAATTCATGCAGATGACGGCGCGGATCACGTTCTGATACTTCATCGTCTGCTCGGGCCAGACCCTGTTCATGGCCCCGAGCACCTTGTTCACGTCGCCCCGGAGGTCGTCGCTCTTGTGGTCGGCGAGCGTCTTCAGGACCTCCGCGACGGGCCGGTTCGGGCCGAGCTTCTCGATGATGTGCCCCAGGATCCAGCGATACTGGGGGACGTCGTCCTCGATCTGCTTCTGGAGCGAGTGGACGTAGCCCTGCAGGACGCACGCCCAGAAGTTCCGGACGTCGGTCAGGTCGACCATGATGAACGGGTGCCCGCGCCGCGCCGCCTCGCGTCGGAAGGCGCCGAGCAGGTGCGTCTTCCCCGTGCCGCCGGCCCCCGTGAGGGCCCAGCCGAGCGGCGAGCCCGGGCCCTGGGCCCGCTCCATGTCGTCGAGCTTGCGGCCGAACGCGGCGCGGAGGTTCGCGTGCAGCTCGGGGACGTCGGACGCGGGGCGGCCCCAGACGTCGTTGAGCCGGACGGCCCAGTCGAAGTCGACCGAACGGAGGACGTCGAGCCCGTTCATGAGCCCCGCCCCCCCAGGTACACGACGTGCCGCTCCTCGCCCGACGGGGTGTGGAACACGGCGTCGCGGTCCTCGGGCCGGATCTCGCGAGGGTCGTCCAGCCGATACAGGGTCGCCTCGCCCCGCGTCTGCAGGTCGAGCAGCGCCCGGTCCAGCGCGGCGCGGGGCACGGCGGGCAGGGCCCGTCGCAGTTCGGCGAGGCGGACGCGGACGTTGGGTCGCCCGCCCGAGGCCGCGTAGTAGGCCCGCGTCGCCAGGGCCGCGACCTCGCCGTCGAGGGCGGGGGCGGGGGCCGGAGCCGGGGCGAGCAGGTCACCGAGCGAGACGTCGCTGCGGTCCAGGTAGCGTTTCAGGCCCAGGAGGAAGAGGCGGAAGACCTCGACGCCCGCCGGCGTCCGGGTGTTCAGGTCGGCGTCGAGATGGGTGCCCAGCCACTCCCAGCCCTCGTCGGTCAGCGACAGGGCCAGGGCGGCGGCGCGGCCCCCCGGGGGCTTGCGCTTGACGGCCTCGACCAGCCGCGCGGCCTCCAGCCGCTTCCGCGCCGGGGCCTCCAGGGCGGGCTTGACCTCCTTGTTCCAGGCCTCGCCGCCCGTCGCCGCCAGGCGCCAGAGGAAGAGGACCTCGATCGGCTTCAGCTCGAGTTGCGGCATCGTCACACCCTTCCCTCGACGGGCGTCGACGCCCGCCGGGACATGACCACGTCCCGGACCTTCTCGACCGCGAGGGCGACGTCGTCGACGACCTCTCCCTCGGGCAGGCGCAGCACCAGGTACCCGCTGATCGCCAGCTCGTAGTCGCGGCTGCGGTCGCTGGAGAACGCCCGCAGGTCGCTGTGGAAGTAGTAGCCGTCGACCTCGACGACCACCTTGCCCGCCTCCCAGAGCAGGTCGACCAGGAACCGCGACCCCCGCGTCGTCTCGACCCGGACGTTGAAGCGGAAGAGGCCGGCCAGCTCGGCGTCGCGCCCCAGCCGGGCCGCCAGCGCCCGCTCGCCGCCGCTCGAAGGGTTCGGGAGCCCGACGAGCGGCGACAGCCGCGTCCCCGCGCCCGATGCCTCGACGACATCGACGCCCTCCGCATCCTTGATGCGAACATGGGTCGCGTCGAAGGCGACGGGGTCCAGCTCCTTCGAGGTCTCGTGCACCTCGGGGACGACGACCAGGACCCGCGCCGGGGCCTCGCCGGCGAGCCATTCGGCGGCCCTCGCCAGGCCCAGGAGCGCCCCGGGGGGCGGGGCCTCGTCGTCGGTCGCCAGCGCGAAGAGCAGGGGGGACGGGTCGATCGCGCGGGCGAGCCCCCGCGCCGCGGCCGTCGCCGTGAACCCCTTCGGCAAGGGCCGGCGGCCCCGCTCGGCCAGACGCCGGGCCGACTTGAGCCACGCGTCCGGGGCGTCGGGCCCGCCGCACCAGTCCGGCCGCATCGCCAGGGCCAGGTCCGCCATACGCCCCACCACGTCGTCGATCAGCGGCGTCAGCCGGGGCAGCCGACCGTACCGGACCGCCACCACCCGGAAGCCCTCGCCCGCCGCCCGATCCTCAAGCGCACCCAGCACCCCGCCGATCATCCCCCGCGCCGCGAACGCCGCCCGCGCCGAACCCACCGCCGGCAGGGGGAATCGTTCCAGCTCGTCCGCGAACAGGATCGACATCGATCATGTCACTCGAATCAACGAACTCTCGCCCCAGGAATTCCTGGATGCCTGGATCGTACGCCGCCCCGAAGGCCGCCGCAACCAACCACGCATCGAGCCGAAGCGACGGCCGCTCGAGGTCGCTCACGCCCTTCGGCTTCGAATCGGCTCCCTTCGCTCCGGGGATCGAAGCTCGAATTCGACGCAAGTCATTCCATGTTTGATTGTTATGTTGAAATCAAATTGGCTTCGTTGGCCGAAATCGTTTTCATTTTCGGCCCCTTTCGCGGCCGATCTCCAAGTCGGACCGCCCGGCGGTCGACGCTAAGGCGCAACCGGCCACACTGTTACCGTACGACACGAATGCGCGTCAGGAATGCGGAATCGGCGAGGCCGTCGTCGGCGTCAGAGATAGAGGCCGCCGTTGGGGCTGATGATCTGGCCGGTCAGGTAGCTGGCGTCGTCGCTCGCGAGGAAGGCGACGACGGCCGCGACTTCCTCGGGCGTGCCGAGCCGGCCGACGGGGATCCGCCGCAGCATCTCGCCCTTCAGCGACCTGGGGAGGTTCGCCAGGATGGGCGTGTCGATCCAGCCCGGGGCGATGGCGACGACCCGCACGCCGGCCTCGGCGACCTCGACGGCCACGCCCTTGGTGAAGGCGATGATGCCCCCCTTGGCGGCCGTGTAGGCGGCCCCGCCGGGGAGCCCCCGCAGGCCCGCCACCGAGGCGACGTTGATGATCACCCCCCGGCCCAGCGGCAGCATGCGCCGGAGGGCCTCGCGGGTGTTGTAGAAGGTGCCGTCGAGGTGCACGCGCAGCTTCGTGTGCCACACCTCGTCCGCCATCTCGTGGACGGGCACGGGGGGGCTCGCGTTGCCGGCGTTGTTGACCAGGACGTCCGGAGGCATGGCGAGTTCGTCGAGCCGGGCGAACAGGGCCGCGACCGAATCCGCCCGCGAGACGTCGGTGGGGATCGCGATCGCGTCGCCGCCGTCGCCCCGGATCTGCTCGGCGGCCTCCTCGCCCTTCGCCTCGTCGATCTCGGCGATCACGACCCGGGCGCCTTCCGCCGCCAGCCGCGTCGCGACGGCCCGGCCGATCCCCGATCCCGCCCCGGTGACCACTGCAACCCTGCCTTGAAGCTTCATATGGATCTCCACCACTCTGCCGGCGTTTCGACGTCGAACTCGTCAGGCGGCGGGCCGTCGCGAACGGAGCCACCAGCCGGCGACGAGCAGCCCGGCGACGGCCAGCGTCGAGGGTTCGGGCACGGGCGTCGGTTGGATCGGGCCGGTCGGTTCGGTCGGCGGGGATCCGTCGGGGTCGGCCGCGGCGTCGAGTCGGACGTCGTCGATGACGAGGTTGGGCGTGGGGAGCCAGTTGGGGTCGCTCGGCGAGCCGAAGGCCGGATCGAGGGTCCCGCCCGAGGCCGTCATCCGCACGGAGTCGACCGCCTTGAAGTCGAGTTCGGCGAGCGTCGGCCCGTCCGGATTCAGGACGAACGTCCGCGAGCCCACGAGTTGGCCCTTCAAATAGCCGTCGACCTGAACCTTCAGGTCGTCGTTCCACGCCGAGGTGAGCTGGGCGCTCGTGAAGCCGAACGGGGTGGGGCTGCTGATGACGGCCGAGGTCGTGCCCGGCGTGGCGACGGACAGGGGCAGCCACGCGACCTGGGAGCCCGACGTCGCGCCGTGGACGTAACCGTTTGCGGCATAGAGGTTGTTCCGCCACCAGTCGAGGTTCATGACCTCGACGTTCTGCCAGTCCAGGCCGCCGTAACCGCTGTAAATCGGCATCTCGCCCACGACGCCGTAGACGTCCTCGAACGTCAGCAGCTTCGACGCCCGCGCCGATCCGCCCCCGCCGAACGTCACGCCGAACGCCAACAAACTCGCCGTCACGGCCGTCCTTGACCACATCATGTTCGCGTCTCCTCGCTGGAGCCGGGCCCGCCGCCGATCCCGGCCGGTCGAAACCCCGCCGATTGAGGACGCTATCCGCAGGTCGCCCATCGAGCAAGATCACATGGATCGCTTCGGGAATCCATGCCGACGCATGCGGGACCCCACAAAGAGGGCGCCCGGTCGACGAGGGGCTGGCGGACGACGCTCGACGAGCCACCGGGCTCGCGGGCGTGCTGCGCCGCGAGCCCGGCCGCGGTCAGCTCCAGTCGCCCTCGAAGAGGGGGCGGATGGTGCGGTCGGACTTGTCGAGGTGGAGTTCGCGGAAGACCTCGGCGTCGTCCTCGTCGCGGGGCTCGGCGTCGAGTTCCAGGTCGACGCCCAGGTCCTCGGCGGCCTCGCGGCCCCCGATCAGGACCAGCTCGGCCCCCTCGTGGTCGAGGAACGCGGGCGGGTCGACGGGCGACCAGCGGCGCGAGCCGAAGCGGTTTTGAAGCTCCTCCGGGAACTCGACCCGGCGATCCTCCTCCAGGCCGACGCCCGCGGGAGAGCCGGCCTCGGGGTTCTTGACGGCCAGCGCGAAGCGGCCTTCCCGCTCGATGTGGAACGCGCGCTGCACCTCGCCCGGCTCTTCGGGGACGGCCAGGGCGTAGGCGAGGATCGTGCTCCGCCCGTGTCGCACCAGGGCGTACGAGCCCTCGCCGGCCGGGCGGGCCTCGGGCAGCGTCCGCTCGCCCACCGTCTCGGTCTCATACGTCGAACCCGCGAGCGCCTCGCGGAGCGCGTCGGGCGCGTCGAAAATGCGGTCGACGAAGGCCCAATGGCTGCGGCCCTCGTCGGCGGCCTCGGGGAGCGTCTTGCGGCCCACCGTGATCAGCCGCAGGCCGTCGCCCCCCTCGGGACGCAGGACGACATGGAACCGCCGCACGTCGACCAGCCCCTGCGGCGCGGCCTCGTCCACGTCCGGCCGGTAGAAGAAGAAGAGGTCGCCTCGCTCCAGCACCGGGCCCTCCGCGCCGGGCTCGACCTCCCGGCCCCGCAGCCCCGGCTCGCCGGCCTGCTCCTTCATCGGCTTCGGGTCGCTCGCCGGCTTCGGCCCGGCGACCTTCGCTTTGGACGGGGCCGACTTCGACTTCGCCCCCGCGGCCTTGGTCTTCGCCCTGGAACCGGCCTTCGCCTTCGTCGCTCGCTTCTCGGCCATGATCGTCTCCCATTCCCTGTCCTAGAGTCTTGTCGGGGACCGTCGCCGACGGCCCCTCCGGGATACTGAACTAATGTATCCTGCAAGTGGCGTGCCCGGTTCTGGGAGAATCGCCCCGCGAACCCGGGCGCGTCGGGGCGGGTCTATCGAGGTCGAGGGGTCGTCGCCGGCGCGGGGTCGCCCGGGTCGAGGGTGAGGAGGCGGGGACGATGGCCGTGGCCGAAGGGACGCCGGCGCTCGAGGTGATCGAGCTGACGAAGACGTTCGGGCGTCGCAAGCCGGTGACGGCGGTCGCCGGCCTCTCGTTCGCGATGGCGCGGGGCGAGATCCTGGGCCTGCTCGGGCCCAACGGGGCGGGCAAGACGACGACGATCCAGATGCTGCTCTCGACGCTCACCCCCACGTCGGGGCGGATCCTCTACGACGGCCGCGACCTGGCGCGGCACCGCTCGGCGATCCTGGCGAAGGTCGGGTACGCGAGCGCCTACTCGAAGCTCCCCTCGCTGCTGTCGGTGGAGGAGAACCTCGACGTCTTCGCGCGGCTCTACGACATGCCGGCCGGCGATCGCAAGGCGCGGACGCGGGTGCTGCTGGATCGGTTCGGGATGTGGGACAACCGCAAGCGGACGATGTCCGCGCTCTCGGCCGGGCAGACGACGCGGGTGACGCTCTGCAAGGCGTTCCTGCCCCGGCCCGAGATCGTCCTGCTCGACGAGCCGACGGCCTCGCTCGACCCCGACGTGGCGCTCGAGGTCCGCGACTTCGTGCGCCAGCAGTGCGAGGAGGACGGCGTGTCGGTCCTGCACACCTCGCACAACATGGACGAGGTCGCCGAGATCTGCCACCGCGTCGTCTTCCTCGACCGGGGCCGGATCGCCGCCGAGGGCCGCCCCTCCGAGCTGGCCGCGACCGTCGCCTGGGCCAAGGTCCGGCTCAAGGTCGACCGCGGCCTGGACGACGTCGCCCGCATCGCCGCCGCCCGCGAGCTGGATACGACCCAAGAGGAGGGGGGCGTGATCGAGGTCGAGATCGACGAGCCCGACGTCGCCGGGTTCCTCGCGGCGCTCGCCTCGGCCGACGTCCGCTACACCGAGATCGCGATCCGCAAGCCGACGCTGGAAGACTATTTCCTGCACATCGCCCGCCGCCGGGGCGAGCCCGACCCGGCGCCGACCGCGCCCTGAGTTCTCATCCTTTCACCGCCGACGAGTGATGTCATGAGCTGGCTCCGGATCCAGGGCGTCGTGATGCGCCACCTGTACCTCTTCCCGAGGACCCTCGACCGCTGGGCCGAGTCGATCTACTGGCCGGTGATCGACCTGACCCTCTGGGGCCTGACCAGCCGGTGGGTCGAGTCGTCGTCGTCCGTCCCCCACCTGGCGCTCGTCGTGCTGACGGGCGTCGTCTTCTGGCAGGTGGTCTACCGCGCCGACTACGAGATCTCGGTGAACCTCCTGGAGGAGTTCTGGAACCAGAACCTGGTGAACCTGTTCGCGACCCCCCTGACGGTCTGGGAGTGGGCCACGGGCCTGGTTTTGCTGGGGATGATCAAGAACGTCTTGACGATGGTGGTGGGGGCCGGGGCGCTCTGGCTGCTCTACCGGCTGAACATCTTCGACGTCGGCTGGACGATCCTGCCGTTCGTCTTCTCGCTCCTGATGTCGGGCTGGTTCATGGGCTTCACGTCGTCGGCCGTGATCATCTATTTCGGCCGTCGGCTGCAGATGGTGGCGTGGATGGCGGGCTTCGGCCTGGCCCCCTTCAGCGCCGTGTACTACCCCGTCGACGCGCTCCCCGGCTGGGCGCAGGTGGTCTCGCACGCCCTGCCCATGACCTACGTCTTCGAGGGCATGCGGCAGATCCTCCGCGGCGGCCCGACCCCCGTCCGCGAGCTGGCGATCAGCTTCGCGCTGAACATCGCATACCTCACCGCCGCCGTCGCGTTCTTCGGCTTCATGTTCCACAAGAGCCGCAACCGGGGCCTGGGGCGGCTGGATTGACGAGGACGGATTCGAACCTTTTCATGATCGCCGGTCGTCCTCAATTTTCCCCCGGGGTCGGCGAACACATTCCACGTCCCGCGCCCGACCGTCCGGGCCGCCTCTCGCACGATCCAATCCGGGATACGAACCGTGAAGTGTAACAACGGCCTGCTCTTGATCATCGTCGGCGCCGTCCTCGTCCTGTCGCCGATCTTCCTGCACGCGATCTCGAACGCCCAGGACAAGGAGCGGATCGAGCGGTTCTACAACAGCAATTCGAACCACGTCGTCCTGCCCAACGCCCTGGAGCCGACCGACTTCGGGGGCTCCCACTGGGCCTGCCTCGGCCTCGGCGCGGCCTTGACCTTCATCGGCGTCGGCCGCTCCCGGCCGGTCTCGACGGCCAAGCCCACGAGCTGGGCGACCGCCGAGGTCTGAGGGACTGCCGGCCCTTGAAGGTCGAAAGGCGAGGCCTTTCGACGGCATCCCCTCGCGAGGGGAAGGCCGTCGTCCGGGGCTCCAGCCGACTCTTTGGAACGGTCTCCGACAGCCGCCCGGTTCGCCGCGGTAGGCCGGGCGCGTCGGCCGAAATCGTGCGCGACCCGCGTGAGCGGCCGCCCGCCGCCGTGGCCGATCTCGCGCACGAGCGCGCGGAACTCCTCCGCGAGTACCGCGAGCCCCGCGTCTCCCCGGGCCTGCATGACCCTCCGCCAAGCGTGCGCCGTGCCGAAGGAGTCGTACCGGAGGACGACCGGCCGCGGCCGCCCCCTGGGATCGCCCCCGGGGCGGGGGTATGATCGGGCGGGTGCGAGGCGCGGCGGTCGCCGCCGAGACGCGTTGGAACAGGATGGCAGGATCATGAGAACGTCGCGGGTCGCGTTGTGGCTGGTGGTGTGCGCGTCGGTCGGGGCGGCCGCGGCGAGGGCGGGCGACGCGGCGAAGCCGGCCCCGGGCGGGGAGCTGACGGCGAGCTGGATCTGGCTCGACCAGGAGGAGACGACCCCCTACAACCAGACGATCCTGGCGAAGAAGGGCTTCACGATCGAGCGGCCGTTGCGGGGGCGGGTGCGGATCACGGCCGACAGCTCCTACCGGCTCTCGATCAACGGCCGGTGGGTCAACGACGGCCCCTGCCGGGCCTGGGCCGAGCACTACCAGTACGACGACTTCGACGTCACGCCGTACCTCCGCCCGGGCGAGAACGAGGTCGCCGTCGTGGCGCGGTACTACGGCGTCGGCGACTTCCACAGGGTCCCCAAACGCGCCGGGCTGCTCGTGCAGATCGACGTCGAGGAGGGCGACGAGCGGACGACGACCGTGGCCAGCGACGCGTCCTGGATGGTCGCGCCGGCCGAGGCGTGGATCCGCAACACGCCCAAGGTCAGCATCCAGATGGAGCCCGCCGAGCTGTACGACGCGACCCTCGAAGCCGCCCCTCCGTACGGGCCGGCGAAGGTCGTCGCGACGGCGACCGGCGGCCCCTGGAAGGACCTCCGCCCGCGCGACGTCGCCCTGCTCACGCGCCAGCCCGTCGCGCTCAGGGCGTTCCTGGGGGCGAACGTCGTCCGGGCCGAGGGCTGGAACTTCTGCCTGCCCGCCGCCCGGCTGGTCCACCCCGGGCTGATCGAGGCCAACAACAACACGAGCTGCGCCTGCGGCCTGGCGACCCTGATCGTCAACGACGAGCCATGCGAGGTCCGCGTCGAGAACGACAACATCGAGGTCGCGATCGACGGCGCGACGGCCAAGGACGGCGTCTTCAAGCTCGCCGCCGGCCGGCACCTGCTCCTGGGCTTCGTCCGCAACATCTTCGGCCACGACAAGGAGAAGGCCGTCCGATTCCTCGACCCGAAGGGCTTCCGCCTGGTCAACCCGATGGGCGACGACCAGACGAACCCGTTCTGCTTCCTCGCCTTCCCCGAGTTCGCCGTGGTCGGCGACGACCTCGTCTGGCCCGCCCTCGAAACCCGCCCCGAGGCCGCCAAAGCCGAGCAGGGGTACGACGCCGCCAAGGCCGAGCTGCTGAAGTCGGTCAGGTCGGTCGACGTCTTCCGGGCCAAGCTGGGCGAGCGCGTCAAGCAGATGACCGTCGCCGAGATGTTCGTGCGCGACCCCTACTGGCGGTTCCTGGGCCGCAAGGTCGTCGGGCCGGCCGACGCGCTCGTCTCCGACCCGTCCGCGCTGATGCACGAGTCGCCCTCGGCGACGACCGTCCGGCCCAGCCCCGACGGGGACGTCGAGCTGCTGTACGACCTGGGCGAGCAGAACGTCGGCTACTACGACTTCGAGCTGGTGGCCGACGCCGGGGTGGCCGTGGACGTCTTCGAGGTCGAGTACATCGCGCCCGACGGCCGAATCCAGTTCCCGCTGGGCAACCGCAACGGCATGCGTTACGTCGCCAAGAACGGCGTGAACACGTTCACGTCCCTGAAACGCCGCTCGGGCCGGTACGTGTTCATCACCCTGCGGCGTCAGAAGACGCCGGTGGCGATCCGCAACTTCCGGCTGATCGAGTCGACCTACCCGGTGGAGCAGGTGGGGAGCTTCGCGTGCAGCGACCCCCGGCTGGATCGGATCTGGGCGATCTCGACGCGGACCCTCAAGCTCTGCATGGAGGACACGTTCACCGACTGCCCGCTGTACGAGCAGACCCACTGGGTCGGCGACGCGCGCAACGAGTCGCTGCTGGCGTACCAGGTCTTCGGCGCGACCGACCTGGCGCGGCGCTGCATCCGGATCACGGCCGACTCGATCGAGCGATACCCGTTCGCCGGCTGCCAGACGCCCTCGTCGTGGGACGTGCTGATCCCGGCCTGGAGCTTCCTCTGGGGGATCTCGATCTGGGACTACTACTGGTACACCGGCGACGTCGAGGCCCTGCGCGCCTTCCAGCCCGCGGCGCTCAAGAACCTCGAAAGGGCCGAGAAGTACATCGACCGGCACGCCCTCTTCAGCGGCCCCTTCTGGAACTTCTTCGACTGGTCGGGCATCGACCAGAACCGCAAGACGGTCGTGCACAACAGCCTCTTCTTCATCGGGGCGATCGACGCCGCGCTGAAGTCGGCGGAGGTCCTCGGCGACCACTCGCGCGACGACTGGCTGAAGGCGACCCGCGCCCGGCTGGCGACGGGGGTGAACGCCCTCTGGAACCCCGCGAAGGGGGCGTACCCCGACTCGGTCCGCGACGACGGCGAGCCCAGCCCGTCGACCAGCCAGCACACGAGCTTCCTGGCGGTGCTGTTCGACGTCGTCGACCCGGCGAACCGGGCCGCCGCGGCGAAGAACGTCCTGGCGCCGCCGGAGGGCATGGTGCGCGTCGGCTCGCCGTTCGCCGCGCTCTACCACTACGGGGCGATGGAGGCCCTCGGCCGCGAGGACGCGATCGTCGCCGAGATCTACAAGAACTACCTGCCGATGCTCGACGCCGGCGCGACGACCGTCTGGGAGAGCTTCGCCAGCGGCACGACCGGCGGCGGCGGCTTCCCGACGCGGAGCCACTGCCACGCCTGGTCGTCGGCCCCCAACCTGTACCTCCCGCGCATCATCCTGGGCGTCCGGCCCGTCGCGGCGGGCTCCGCCGCCTTCGAGATCAACCCCAGGCCCTCGGGCCTGTCGTGGGCCAAGGGGACGGTCGTCACCGCCAGGGGCCCGGTCGTCGTCTCGTGGACGCTCGACGACAAGGGCGCCCTGGCCATCCAGGCCGCCGGCCCGAAGGGCGTCGCGCTGACCGTCGGCCGCAACCCGGAGACGGCCGGCAAGGCCGTGACGTTCAACGGCCGGCCCGCGCCGTGAGGCCGGCGTCGCCGCCCCCCGCGGGCGATCCTTTTGTAAGCATTCTCGGCGTGCTTCGTTAGATCTTGATGTTCGTTCGCGGCGACGCCCTCGACGTCAGGGCCGTCTTGAAAAGACCTCCGCCGGTCCGAACCTCATCCGTGTTCGCGAGGAATCAGCAGGAGTCGCACCATGAGAGCTTCGTGGCTTGGCGGACCTTTCCTGACGGCGGCCTGCATGGTCGCGGCGGCTTCCCCCGCCCGGGGGTTCCAGCAGGCCCCGACGCCCGCCTCCGCGGCCCTGGACGCCATCGCGACGAGGTTGGAGGCCCTGCCGGACAAGATCGAGGAGCGCCTCAGGGAGCGTCGCGAGGCTTTCAGCCAGCCCGCGCAGGGCGGCGGCGCGGCGCCCGGATTCGTCGTCCGCTTCTCCAAGCGCTGGACGCCCGGCCAGACGATCACGGTCGCCTTCCGGGGCGGCAGCGAGGCGAGACGCCGCGAGATCGCCGACGTGGTCTCGGAATGGACCCGGTACGCGAACCTCAAATTCGACTTCGGGCTGAATCCGGCGACCGGCAAGTACCGGACGTGGCAGCCCACCGACGCGACCTACGCCGCCGACATCCGGGTCTCGTTCGACCGCCGCGGCTATTATTCGCTCGTCGGCACCGACGGCATCGACGACGTCATCACCCATCCGGGCGAGGAGTCGCTGAACCTGGAGCGCTTCGACGTGAACCCCCCCGCCGACTGGAAGGGGGTCGCGCTCCACGAGTTCGGCCACGCCATCGGCTTCGAGCACGAACACCAGGGGGGGCCGGCGTGCGACTTCCGCTTCGACGACGACGCCGGCTACGTCCGGACCACCGACGGGGTGGGCCAGTTCGTCGCCGACTCCGCGGGCCGTCGGCCGGGCCTCTACACGCAGCTGGGCGGGCCGCCGAACAACTGGAGCCGCCAGAAGGTGGACTTCAACCTGAAGCAACTGCCGGCGTCCAGCTCGATGGTGGCCGGCCCGTTCGACAAGCTCTCGATCATGAAGTACTACTTCGACGCGTCGATGTTCGCGTCGGGCCGGATGAGCGAGTGCTACACCGACTTCGAGAACGTCGTGCTCTCCGCCCAGGACAAGGCGGGGGCGGCCCAGGCCTACCCGCACGACAAGGACGAGATGGCCGGCGACCTGTTCATGCGGTCGAAGCTGTTCAAGGAGCTGTCCGAGAACCGGCAGGTGCCGGCCAAGTTCCGGGGCTTCTACGAGCGGCGGCTCAGGGACGTGGACGAGATCCGCAGGCGGCTCAAGGACCATTGACGCGAACCGCCCGCCGCGCCGGGACGGCGTCGACCGCTCGGGGTTCGGAGGGCCGCATGACGAGCCGAGCCGTCGACGCCCCCGACGGGGATCGCGCCGGGGGCGTCGAGGCGCATCCCATCGAAGGCGCGATCGACCGGAAGCTCGGCGTCCGGCCGCGCCGGCCACCGATCCGAACATTTCGCATCTTATTGTCATCCCGCGCGGTCGGTCCTCGATCGATCGCCCGGGCGTGGCCTCGCGAAGGCCGGAGCTGCGTCCATCCTCGGCCACCTCGCCGTAGCGAACGATCCGTCCTGCCCTTACGGCTTCACCGGCTGGGGGCGGTTCTTTTTGATTTCCCGATTTCATGCCATTTAAAGCATCTGCAAGTCGCCGCGTGGGCTTCATCCCGCCCCATGATTAATATTCGCATCATTAACGAACGGACATCCTTGTAAGAGAACGGCGCAGGTTGTTAGAATGCGACCCGACCACCGGGACCGCATGCATTCTCCAGGGGATGTCGCGCGGACCTGGGGTCTTCCAGCGGATCGCCGCCCGGCCGGGGAGTCCCCCCGGCCCCCGGATCCACGTCCGAGGACGCAGCCTCTCGACGCCGCGTCGAGACGTCGACGGTGCGGCGAGGATGCCCGGACCGCGCGACCCGCCCGATCCTCAGGGACGAGGCTTCACCCAGACGTCGCCACTCATCATCAGCCCTCATCCGGACGACCGGGAGAATCCTATGCTTCAAATGTCTCGTCGCCTGAGCCGTGCGGCCTTGGTCGTCCTGGCGGCGACCCTCGGCGCCGCGTTCGCCGCCCCGCCCTGCACGGCCGGCGTGATCATCAGCCGTCCCCCCAAGGGCGGCATCACCCCCATCGCCGACCCCATCTACCAGTTCTCCTTCGAGGCGTTCCTGGATGCCGGATCCACGCTCACGCAGTTCGATACGATCACCATCTTCGGCGTCCCCGGGGTGAACGGCCTCTCCTTGACGGGCGAGCCTGTTTCTCCGACCGGCACCGGCTGGGACGCGGACATCGTGACGCAGTCGGATCAGTTGCCGTGGCCCGGCATCATCTCGCAACCGCTCGTCGATTATGCGGACGTCACCTTCACGTTCGTTTTCACGACCGGAGCCGGCGCGCCGATCTTCAACGGGGGGCCGTCGCCGCTCTCCCTGGGGATCTTCACGATCCAGACGTACGACAATTTCCCCTTCATCCGGTCTCCCCTCACCCTGCGTTACCACACCTCCTCGAACGGCGGCACCGACGGGACCGTGACCCTCTTCCTGGAGAGCGTCCCCGAACCCTCCTCGATCCTGATGCTGGGGCTCGGGGCCGTCGCGCCGGTCGTCTGGGCCCGTCGCCGGCGTCGCGCGGCGGCCTGACGGCGTTCGCGGCTCAACGCGCGTCCTGAGTCTCCGGGGGCGGGACCACCGCCCCCGGCGGGTCGAGGATGACGTCGAGGCTGTCGATCTCGGCCCGCCCGTGCCCCGGGGCGAACGACACGCGGTTCGGCCCGGCGTGGAGCGGGAGGCGGGCGAAGGCGACCGACCACCTCCCGCCTCCCGAATCGGCATAGGCGATCGTCCCCGCCGGGCGGCCGTTCACCAGCAGGCGCTGGTCGATGCGGTCGTCCGCGGCGGCCGGGTCGGTGCGATAGCGAACGGCCCCCACGTAGGTCCCCGCCTTCTCGACGCCGACGTCGAAGGTCACGCGAGCCTCGGGACCGGTCAGGCCGACGACCTTCGAACCCCCGGATCCGTCGTCGCCGACGGCCCGCGCGGGGCCTTCGAGGCGGGCGGCCTCGGCCTCGAACCGCAGCCGCCCGGGCTCGCCGGAGGGGAGGGGGATCGGCCGGTCGGGCGACTTCGGGACGCCGAAGTCGGGAAGGCCCTCGGCGTCCCAGCCGAACGGCTGCGCGCGGATCGAGCGCGACCAGCCCGAGCCGGGCCGCTTGGCCGCGTGGTAGACGATCCAGTCCTGCATCCCGTCGGGCGACTTCGTGAACGAGCAATGCCCCGGCGCGACCACGCCGTCGCCGCTCGCGAAGACCGGCTTCCCGGTTTTCATCCACGCCGCCGGGTCGAGCGGGTCCGCGCCGGCCTTCAGCGCCAGCATCCCCAGGCAGTAGGAGTCGCTCCAGCTCCCGGCCGCCGAGTAGACCAGGAACACGCGGCCGTCGCGTATCAGCGGCTGGGGCCCCTCGTTGATCGTCGGCGGCCCCGCGGCGGTCTCCCACGGGAACGTCGGCCGCGACAGCTCGACCCGCGGCCCGGAGATCGTCAGGGGGTCGCCCATCGGCGCGATGTAGATCCGCTGGTCGACGTTCCGGTCCCCTTCCCAGCCCGACCAGACGAAGTACAGCCGCTCGGACTCGCCCGCGCCCATTCGCAGCACCGAGCCGTCGATGGCCCAGCGGTCCGAGGCGGGGTCGGCGATCTTGCCATTCAGGAGGAAGGCCCCGTCGAACGGGTCGGCCGCCGGGTTCTCCAGCACGACCATCCGGTGGTTGGCGTTCTCGCCGTCGTCGGCCGCGACGTAGATGTACCACCGCCCGCGCAGGTGGTGGACCTCCGGCGCCCAGACGTCGCGGCTGAACGGCGTCCCCGGGGTCGGCTCCCACACGACGCGGCTCTCCGCCCCGCCCAGCCCCGAGATCGTCTTCGACCGCCGCAGCACGACGTTGCGCCCCGTCGTGTGGGTGACGTAATACCAGCCGTCGTCGTGCCGGAGGACCCAGGGATCGGCCCCCGACGGCGCGACGATGTTATGGAAATCGCGAACCTCCTGCGCCCCGGCGTCGCCGGTCGCGACCGCGAGGATCGTCCCGAGCAGCAGCATCGTCTTGCTCATCGCAGAAGCCTCCTCGGGCCGACCCGATCGCCGTTCGCCCGCCCCGTTCGGCGATCCCCCATCATGACCCCGCGTCGGGCGGATCGAAAGGCGTGAGCCGGCCGCGAGGGCGAATCCCGGATTTCGGGACGCGCGGCCCCTCCCACGACCAGTAGAGTGGGGGGCGCGACGACGAACGCGGGCGGGAGGGCGGCGGGATGAGCGGTGGGCCGACGAACGAGACCGTCCTGCGAATCCAGGCGTTGTACGAGTCGGGCCCCGTCGGGCCGCTCGACGACGCGCGGCTGCTGGAGCGGTTCGTCGATCGCGGCGGGTTGGACCGCGAGGACGCCTTCGCGGCCCTGGTTCGCCGCCACGGGCCGATGGTGCTGGCGGCCTGCCGCCGCATGCTCGACGGACCCGACGCCGACGACGCCTTCCAGGCGGTCTTCCTCGTGCTGGCGCGCAAGGCGGGCTCGCTCCGACGCGGCGGCGACCTCCGGCCCTGGCTCTACGGCGTCGCCGTGCGGACCGCCCGCGAGGCCCGCCGCCGTGCGGCGCGGCTCCGCGCCCGGGAAGCGGGTGCGCTCGACGACTCCCGGCCCGCGATCGAAGCCGACCCCGACCTCTTCGAACTCCGCGCCGCGCTCGACGAGGAGCTGCAACGCCTCCCCGGGCGCTACCGCGAGCCGATCCTGCTCTGCGAGCTGGAAGGCGCCTCGCGCCGCGACGCCGCCGAGCGCCTCGGCCTCGCCGAGGGGACCCTGTCGAGCCGCCTCGCCCGCGGCCGCTCCCTCCTCCGCGACCGCCTGACCCGCCGCGGCCTGGCCGTCGGGACGCTCGCCGCGGCGCTCGCACCCCGGCCTTCGTCGGCTTCCGGACTGGCCGCGCTGGTCGACGCCTCGGCCCGCATGGCCTCGCAGTCCGCCGCCGGGACCGTCCCGGCCGCCGTCGCCACCCTTGCCGAAGGAGTCCTCGCCATGCTCGCCGCCGCCCGTTTCAAAGCGATCGCGACCGCCGCCTCCGCGGCCCTCGGCCTGCTGGCCCTGACCGCCGGCCTCGCCTGGGGATTCGTCGGTCGAGCGCCGCGGCCCGAGCCCGCCGGCGTCCCCCGGGCCGACGACGGGCCCGAGCCCGCGCGGAAGCCGGACGAACCCCAGATCCGGGGCGTGGTCCTCGACGAGGACGGCCGGCCCGTCGCGGGGGCCGAGGTGCTGCTCAACGCCTTCACCGACGACGAGGTGCGCGCGACGAGCGGGCCCGACGGCTCCTACACGCTGAAGCCCGGGGGCTTGAAGGTCGACGGCCGATCGATCCTCGCGCGTTCCGCCGACGGCCGAAGCCTGGCGATCTTCCGCTATGGTTCCAACCTCACCCGGGCCCAGGTCGAGGCCCCGGCGCGGATCATGGTCAGGCCGGGGCGGGACGTCCTCGTCCGGGTGGCCGATCCTCGGGGAGCGCCCGTCGTCGACGCGGTCGTGGAGGTCGTCGGAGAGTTCCACGCCGTCGCCCACGCGACGACCGGGCCCGACGGCCGGGCGAGCCTGGTCATCCCCCCCGACGGACGGGTGCACTCGGTCGTGGCCCAGAAGGCGGCGACCGGGTTCGATTACGCCGATTTCACGGAAACCCTTGCGACCGACGACGGCGACGGCGTCTGGCCCGACGCCGTGCCGGCGTCCATCACCCTCACGCTCGGCGACCCGCGAACCGTCGCCGTCAAGGCCGTCGACGAGAAGGGCGAGCCGGCGGCCGGCGTCGGGCTTCACGTGTGGTACCTCAAGAAGGCCGATCGAAAGGGCAGCGTCAATTACTGGAGCCGCATCCATCTCGCGACCACCGGCGTGGACGGCGTCGCGACGTTCGACTGGTTGCCCCGGTCGGCGGAACCGCTCGTCTTCTGGCCGCGACCGAACGAGGGCTTCGCCCGCCGCCGGGTCGTCGTCGAGCCGGAACAGTCCGAAGCCGTCATGCGATTGGAGCGGCTCGCGACGGTCCAGGGCCGTGTCGTCCTGCCCGACGGCTCGCCCGCGAAGGACGTGATGGTCGTCGCCTCGGGCACGGGACGGCTTCCGGATCGGGGCTCCGGCCGGACCCGCACGACCGACGACGGTCGCTTCGAGATGAAAGTGGCCCCGGGCGAGGACTACGCCGTCTGGATCGTCGATCCGGCCTGGACCGCGCCGACGCGGTTCGACGTCGTCGTGGGGCCGGGCCGGACGACCGAGGCGGTCGACTTCCAGCTTGCGAAGGGGACCATGCTGAAGGGCCGAGCGACCCTCCGGGCGGACCGTCGCCCCGCGATCGGCGAGCACGTCACGGCCCAGGAGGTCTCCGCCAAGACCCTGGCGAAGGCGATTGCGACGGATGATGCGTCCTATCGACCGACCCCGCATCTCGTCAGCGCAAAAGTCGACGCGCAAGGCCGTTACGAGATGCGTCTCGGCCCCGGGACGTATTTGATGTTCGGCTCGAACTCCGGAGGGCCCTTGGTCGTCGGCGACGAGCCCGAGCTGCACCGCGACGTGCAGATCGACCGGCCCGATCGAGGTCCGCTCGCGGGCCGCGTGGTGGACGCCGCGGGCGCGCCGGTCGCGGACGCGCGGATGGAGGTCGCCATGAGCGACGGGAGGACGTTTCCGGCGAAGGCCGACGCCGACGGGAGGTTCCGGATGGAGCGGGACCTCATCCGGGCGTTCCTCGGAGTCTGGAGCCCCGAAGGTCGCCTCGGCTCGGTCTTCCTGGTCGGCGCCGACGAGCGTGAAGTCGTCCTGCCGGTGACGCCGACCGCGTCCGCGACCGGGCGGCTCCTCCAGGCGGACGGACGCCCTGCGGCGCGGCTGGAACTGGCCTGGGGCCGGCAGGTCCCTTCGTCCGCCGACGGCCGGTCGTACCGCCACGCCTTCTCCACCCGGGTCGTCACCGACGACGAGGGCCGGTTCACGCTGCCGTCCCTGGTCGTCGGCGAGGAGTACGAGATCCTGGTGCGCCGCGAGGACCTGGATTCCTACCCTCGCGCCGGCGTCGTCCGGGTCGAGAAGGCCGGCCCGTTCGACCTGGGGACGTGGCGGCCGGGAGAGGCCCACGGATCCCGGATGCGCTCCGACTTCCGCGAGGGATCGCCCGCCGTCGGGGACGTCGCGCCGGCGATCGACGCCGTCACGCTCGAAGGCGAGCCGCTGAGGCTGGAGGACTTCGCCGGCAAGACCGTGCTGCTCGCCTTCTGGGCGACCTGGTCCGGCGCAGGCCTCCGCGAGATCGATCAGATCCGGAACGTCCATGCCGCCTTCGCGGGGGACGACCGGCTGGCGATCGTGAGCCTGAGCCTCGACGCGTCGGTCGACGCGCCCCGCGAGTTCCAGGAGGGGCGCAGGCTCCCCTGGAGCATGGGCTTCCTCAAGGGCGGCCTCTCCGGCCTCGACGCCGCGTGCGGGGTGCAAGCCGTCCCCGCCTTCGTCCTCGTCGGCCCCGACGGCAGGATCGTCGCCCGCGGGATGCAGGGGGAGGGGATCGAGGAGGCGGTCGCGAAGGCTTTGCGCCGATCGCCCTGAGCAAGCGTTGCACGGCATGAAGCCAAGATGTGAAATAATTAATCTCGGTTTTCATGTAGTAATCGTTTCAATCACGACGTATTTAAATGACCTGCAAGATCCGCTCCACCTCGGGGCGACGCGATCGGTTCGCGTCGGCCGGCGCCTTCCAAGGGCCGACGATCGTCCGGGGGGGCGTAATCCGACGTCGGGGGCGCGGGCGCCCTCGCGATCCCGGGAGAGTCGCATGAAGAACCTCGCCTATCTGGCGTCGCTGGTCGCGCTCGTCCTCGCGACGTCCGAGGTCCGCGCGGGCCCGATCTTGTGGGTCGACGACGCCAACGGCAACATCGGCAAGGTGGACGTGGCCACCGGCGACGTCACGCTGGTCGGCAACGCGGGCGTGGTGCTGACCGACATCGCCTTCGATCCCGCCGGCAACCTGTACGGGATCAGCTTCACCACCTTCTACCGGGTGAACATGAACACCGGGCTCGCCACCGCGATCGGGTCGCTGGGCCTCAACACGGCGAACGCCCTGGTCTTCTCCAGCGCCGGGGTCGCCTACACGATGGGGAACAGCGGCGGGGGCCTGTACACGATCGACCTGAACACCGGGGCCGCCTCCCTGATCGGGGACGTCGGCTTCGCCTCGGCGGGCGACCTGGCGTTCCACGGCGGCGACCTCTACCTGTCGAGCACGTCGAACGAGCTCGTCCGGGTGGGGCTGGGGCCGGTGAGCGGCACGCCGGTCGGGCCGTTCTCGCCGTCGAACGTCTTCGGCCTGGCCAACGGCGACGACGACGTGCTTTACGCCGTGGCCGGGACCTCGGTCTACTCGGTCGACCCGAACACCGGGGCGAGCGTCCTGGCGGCGAATTACGGCGGGCAGGGCCTGGGCCAGGCCTTCGGCGAGGCGTTCTTCTTCGAGGCCGTGGCGGTGCCGGAGCCGGGCGGCCTGGTCCTCCTGGCGACCGGCGTCGGGCTGGCGGCCCTCAAGCTGCGCCGCAGGGCCTGACGGGGGCGCGTGAGGCGAGCACCTTCAGGCCAGCACCTCGACGACGAAGCCGCCGGGGGCGCGGAAGTAGAAGGTCCAGGAGCCGTGCTGCTTCGACGGAGCGGGGGCGTCGAAGCCGTCGTCCTTGAGGCGGCGGTGGATCTCGTCGACCTTCGCCGGGCTCTCCTGGATGAAGCCGACGTGGAACGCGCCGGGGTAGGTCACGTCCTGCGCGCCGTCGACGTTGGTCAGGGTCAGGACCATGCCGGCGTCGTCGCGCAGGAAGGCGATCCGGTCGTTGCCCGGCATGCCTTTCGGGTCCAGGCCGAAGTACGTGACGAGGAAATCCCGGGCGGCCCGGACGTCGGAGACGGCCAGGTTCAGGTGGTTCAGGATCATCCCGGGCGCTCCGCGAGGGCTCGGCGGGTCACTTGTAGACGGCGACGCCGGGGAGGGCGACCTTGAACTTCTCGACGGCCTCGGGGGTGACCTTGGAGCCGATCAGGTAGACGGACTTGAGGCTCTTCACGTCCTTGAGGACGTCGAGGCCGGCGTCGGTGACCTCGGTGCGGCTGAGGGCGAGCACCTGGAGGTTGGGGAGGCCCTTGAGCTGCTGCAGGCCCTTGTCGCCGACCTTGCTGTTGGTCAGGAAGAGCATGGTCAGGCCCTTCAGGTCCTTGATCTGCTCCAGGCCGGCGTCGGTGATCCCGGGGCTCATCAACGTCAGGGCGGTGAGGCCGGGCAGCTCCTTGAGCGGGGCGAGGGCGGCGTCGCCGACCTGGCCGTTGTCGATGTAGACGACCTGCAGGTTGGGGATGGTCTTCAGGAGGGCCAGGCCGTCCTTG
The DNA here is from genome assembly GCF_029589435.1 of Paludisphaera mucosa. Lineage (NCBI taxonomy): Bacteria > Pseudomonadati > Planctomycetota > Planctomycetia > Isosphaerales > Isosphaeraceae > Paludisphaera > Paludisphaera mucosa. Next base: position 4,658,284 of record NZ_JARRAG010000002.1, read on the forward strand.
TCGCCCGACCACTTCTTGAGGATGTTGACCGTCGCGACCTCGGCGCCGTCCTTCCCCTTGTCGACCGTCAGCGAGCCGCCCAGCTTCTCGATCTCCAGCCCGGCGACCTTGAGCTTGAGGCCGCCGACCTCCTTCTGCAGGGCCGCGATCTGCTCCTTGAGCTTCGCCGGGTCTTCGGCCGGCGGCGCGGGGGCGGCCGCGGGCGCGGGGGCCGGCGCGTCCTTCTTGGGCTCCTGGGCGCGGGCCGGGGCGGCGAGCGAGGTCAGGGCGAGGGCCGAGGCGAGGAGGAGGCTGCGGTGCGGCGTCATGGCGGGAGGCTCCCTGGGTGCGGCTTCGCAACGATCGTGGGCTGGTCAAAATACCCCGGCCGACGCGGATCCGCAACAGGCCGGGGGCCGCGTCAGGAGAGCAGGAATTCGAGGTCGTCGCGGGTCAGGCCGGAGATCATCCGGTTGTCGGCGTTGAGGATGGCGTCGGCCAGGTCGCGCTTCTTCTGCTGGAGTTCGAGGATCTTCTCCTCGACGGTGTTGCGGCAGATGAGCCGGTAGGCGAAGACGTGCTGGGTCTGGCCGATGCGGTGCGAGCGGTCGATGGCCTGGGCCTCGACGGCGGGGTTCCACCAGGGGTCCAGCAGGTACACGTACTCGGCGGCCGTCAGGTTCAGGCCCAGGCCGCCGGCCTTCAGGCTGATGAGGAAGATCGGGCAGTCGGGGTCGTTCTGGAAGCGGTCCACCTTGGCGGCGCGGTTGCGGGTGCGGCCGTCGAGGTACTCGTAGACCAGCTTGTCCTGGTCGAGCCGCTCGCGGACGATCGACAGGAACGACGTGAACTGCGAGAAGACCAGGACCTTGTGGCCCTCCTCGACGACCTCGGAGAGCGAGGGCAGGAGCAGGTCGAGCTTGGCGCTGGGGCTCGTCACCAGGTCCTGGTCGATCAGGCCGGGGTGGCAGGCGGCCTGGCGGAGCCGCAGGAGAGCCTCCAGGACCTCGATCTTGGAGCGGTTCAGCTCGGCGGAGTCCTTCTTCAGGAGCGCGTCGCGGTAGTGGACGCGGAGCTCGTCGTAGGTCCGCCGCTGCTCGGACTCCATGTCGCAGAAGAGGGTCTGCTCGGTCTTCTCGGGGAGGTCCTTGACGACCTCGGACTTGGTCCGGCGGAGGATGAACGGCCGCAGGGCCTTGGACAGCAGGACGCGGTCCTCGCCCTCGATGGCCGAGGCGCCGGCGTAGCGCTTGAAGATGGTGTCGCTGCCGAGCATGCCGGGGTTGAGGAACTCGAGGATCGACCAGAGCTCGCCGATGTGGTTCTCGATGGGCGTGCCGCTGATGGCCAGGCGGCTGCGGGCGTTCAGCAGCCGGGCCGACTTGGCCGACTGGCTCTCGGCGTTCTTGATCGCCTGGGCCTCGTCGAGGATGACGTAGTCGAACTCGAACTTCACCAGCTCGGCGATGTCGGTGCGGAGGGTGCCGTAGGTGGTGACGATCAGGTCGTAGTCGTCGAACTTCTCGCGGAACGGGTGCCGGCCCGGCCCGGTGTAGTCCATGATCCGGAGCCGCGGGGTGAACTTCTCGGCCTCGGCGAGCCAGTTGAAGACGAGCGAGCGGGGGACGACGGCGAGCGTGGGGCCCTTGGCCTGGCGGCGGAACCGCCGACGCTGGAGCAGGGCCAGCACCTGGATCGTCTTGCCCAGGCCCATGTCGTCGGCGAGGATGCCGCCGAAGCCGAAGCGCTGGAGGTAGTCGAGCCAGCCCAGGCCCTCGCGCTGGTAGGCGCGGAGCTCGCCGTGGAAGCCCGGCGGCGAGTCGAGCGCGACGACTCCGTCGAATTGGCGGAGGTTCTTGCGGACGCGGGCGAAGGCCTCGTCGATCTGGATCTCGGGCTGGTTCTCGAGCAGGGCGTCGAGCAGGCCGGCCTGCGAGGCGTTGAACCGCAGCGCGCCGTTCTCGGCGGCGCCGAGGTCGGCGAGCAGGCCGTACTTCTTGAGCCAGTCCTCCGGGAGCATGCCCATCGAGCCGTCGCCCAGCTCGATCATGGTGTCGCCGCGCTTGGCGGCGGAGAGCAGCTCGGGGAGGCTGACGCTCTGGCCGCCGTAGTCGACGCCGCCGTCGAGGTCGAACCAGTCGATCCCGGTGGAGAGGGCCAGCTTGAACTCGCCGGCGGGGCGGATGAGCTTGCCCTCGGCCTCGATCCGCCAGCCGGCCAGGACCAGCTCCTTGGCGACGGCGTCCATCCGCTTGGCGGGGAGCTCCAGCGTGTTGGGGTCGAGCCGGGGGTCCTTGGCCTCGCGGAAGCCCAGCTCGAACAGCTTGACGTCGGCGGCCGACTCGGTGCGGGGGTCGCGGCGGATCACCAGGCCCAGCTCGGTCGAGACGGCCAGGGGCGTCGTCCGGCCGGCGGGGATCACGGCGCCGTCGTAGTCGAACTCCAGCTCGGCGAGCAGCTTGTCGGCGGCCAGGCCCCAGTTCTGGCGCGGGGTGCGCAGGGTCAGGCTGGGGCGGGGCTTGGCGACGATCTCCTCGAGCGCCAGCGAGTCGACCAGCTCGACGGCCGGGACCCGGGCCTCGGCCAGGATCCGGCCCAGCATCAGGTCCTGCTGGGGCTCGACGAAGGTGATCTCCTTCTCGTAGCGGAGCCGGACGATCCAGGTCATGACCCCCAGGTCGTCGAACCGCGCGGCGCGGCCGACGCCCAGGACGAGCAGGCCGGGGAGCAGCACGAGGGGCTCGGCGAGGTCCATGCGGTTGTCGCCGCGGCGGAGGCCGCCGCGCCACGACCAGCGCTTGCCGCCGGCCTCGGCGCGGATGTCCAGCGCGAACCGCCAGGGGAGGCCGTCGTCCCAGCGCATGGTGGGGGGCTCGTCCTCGCCGTCGGTGCGGCGGAGCCGGAGCCGGCCGCTGCGCGCCAGGCGCTCGACCAGGGCCGCCTGGTCCTTGCGGAGGATGAACCGCCGGGTGCCGCGGAGGTCGGCGGCCGCATTGCGATGGGCCCGCGGCGGCGGCGGCGCCTGTCCGGGCCGGGACTCGTCGGCCGGCCCTTGGGCGTTGGCGAGGGCCGCGGCGGGGGCGGGGGCGGCGACGCCGTGGTGGGCCTCGTCGAGCAGGGCCAGCAGCAGGCGGTCCTCGGGGTCGTATTTGACGTGCGCGGCCTTGGGGGCGTACCACCACGGCCGCAGCGGGCCCCACTCGCCGGTCGGCTTGCGCTGGCGGCGGGCGAGGTCGATGACGATCTGGTTGTGCGCCTGGGTGGCCGCGACGTCCAGCACGTAGACCAGCAGCCGCTTGGCGTTGCGGTTGACCGCCTTGGGCCCGGCGCGGCCGGCGGCGTCGGCCTCGCGGCGGGCCTTGTTGCGCGCGGCGCGGGCCTCGCGGGCGGAGGCGGGGGTCCAGACGCCGCTCGGGCCGTCGGGCGGGGACGGCGGCGGCGGCCGCTCGCCGTTGCGTTCCCGGGCGCGGGCGGGGGGCGGACGGCGGTCCTTGCCGGTCGCGTTGCGGCCCCGGGCCGGGCGGCTGGGGACCTGCGAGGCGGGGTGCCGGGGGGCGCCGATGATGACGTCGCGGCCGTAGTCGGGGTTCAGGCCGTTGGGGCCCTCGAGGCCGGGGCCGGGACTGGGGCCCGAGGGCGGGATCGGCCCAGGACGGGGGCGGTCCTCGCCGGGCTCGACGCCGGGGCCGGGGCTCGGGGCCGAGCCGGGGGCCCGGCGGGGGGGCTCGGCCACCAGCCGCACGGCCATGTTGGGCGGCGATTGGAGGAAGCCCCGCGAGTCCGCCAGCAGGAGGGTCGCCCAGAGGTGCTTGCAGGGCTCGCCCTGGGGCCCGAAGTACGGGCAGGAGCACGTCGCCAGCAGGCGGGCGCCCCGGAGCCGCGCGCGGACCCGGTACTTGGTGGTGCCCCGCACCCGGGCCACCACCTCGTTGGGCTTCGCCGACATCAGGCTGACGCGGCCCTTCGAGAAATACGACTGGCCTCTCGCGCGGACGGCGTCGCTGAAGTTTCGCGCGACTTTCTGGGCTATCCCCATCATCGATACCCACCCCGAACGCATCGACCGGAGGATCGACCCGTCCCCGGAGGGATGCTCCTCTTGAACAGGTTTTCCTCGTCCTCGTTCCCGCTCCCGCCCGTCGCGCCGCGAGCCGGGCGCGGCCCCGCCTCAGACGTCGAGGTTCTTGACCTCCAGCGCGTGCTTCTCGATGAAGTTCCGGCGCGGCTCGACGTCGTCGCCCATCAGGGTCGTGAAGAGGTCGTTGGCGGCGGCGACGTCGTCGAGCCGGACCTGCATCAGCGTCCGCCGCGACGGGTCCATCGTGGTCTCCCAGAGCTGCTCGGCGTCCATCTCGCCCAGGCCCTTGAAGCGGGTGATCTTGATCCCCTTCTCGCCCAGCTTGCGGATCGTGGGCGCGAGCGACCGGAGGTCGAGCAGGGGGTGGTCCTCGCCGTCGCGATGGAGGACGAAGCGGGGCGGCGGGTCGTCGCCGGTGACCTCGCGAGCGAGCAGGGCCTCGGCCCGCAGGCCGAACTCGTCCCGCAGCTTCGCCAGGTGCTTATTGATCGTCTTGACCTCGAGGAACTCGTGGACCCGGTGCGCCGCGGCGGGGCCGGCCGGGGCGGCGGATGCAGGCTCGGCGTCGGCGTCGGCTTCGGGCTTCGTCGGGTGGGCGGCGTCGAACTCCTCCTGGGTCCAGAACGGGGCCTCGCGGCCGTGCTCGTCCTCGACCAGGTAGAGGGGCAGGAGCCCGGCGCGGGGGTCGGCCTGGGCGTCGCCGGCCGGGTGGGCGAACTTGAGGAACTCCCGCAGCGAGCGGTTGCGGCGGCCGAAGGTGCGCAGGCCGTGCTCGATCGCGCCCCCCAGCTCGACGAGGTGCTTGAGCCGCTCGCCGTCGACCGCGCCCTGGCGCGAGGCGGGGCCGGCGTCGTCGGCCGCGACCGGGGCGTCGGCCGGGACCAGGACCGCGTCGGCCAGGCCGGCGGCCATCAAGATCCCCTGCATCTGCTCCTCGGTGTGGACGTAGCGGCGTTCCTTCTTGCCGCCGGCGAGCATGTACAGCGGGGGCTGGGCGACGTACAGGTGGCCCTCGGCCACGAGGCGGGGCATCTGGCGGTAGAAGAAGGTCATCAGCAGGGTGCGGATGTGCGAGCCGTCGACGTCGGCGTCGCTCATCATGACGACCTTGCCGTAGCGCCTCTTGCCCGGCTCCTCCTCCTCGCCGATGCCGTTGCCGACCGCCGTGATGATGTTGCGGACCTCCTCGTTGCCCAGCACGCGGTCGAGCCGGGCGCGCTCGACGTTGAGGATCTTGCCCCGCAGCGGGAGGATGGCCTGGTACATCCGGTCGCGGCCCCCCTCGGCGGTCCCGCCGGCCGAATCGCCCTCGACGAGGAAGAGCTCGCTGGAGTCCTGGTCGTGGGTGGTGCAGTCCATCAGCTTGCCGGGCAGGCCGCCGCCGGAGAGCACGCCCTTGCGGTTGCGGACCAGCTCGCGGGCCTTCCGCGCCGCCTCGCGCGCCTCGGCGGCGAGCTGGGCCTTGGCGACGATCTTCTTGGCCGTCCCGGGGTTCGTCTCCAGGTACTCGGCCAGCTTCTCGTTGACGACCCGGGTGACGATCCCCTCGACCTCGCCGTTGCCGAGCTTGGTCTTGGTCTGGCCCTCGAACTGGGGGTCCGGCACGCGGACGCTGACGATCGCCGTGAGGCCTTCCTTGAAGTCCTCGCCGGTGATGCTCAGGTCCTTGCTCTTGGCGCTGCTCGCCGCCTTGGCGTACTGGTTGAGCGTCCGGGTGAGCGCGGCGCGGAAGCCGGTGAGGTGGGTGCCGCCCTCGATCGTGTTGATGTTGTTGCAGTACGAGACGACCATCTCGCTGATGGAGTCGTTGTACTGCATGGCGACCTCGACTTCAACGGCCCGCTCGTCGTCGCGGCCCATGAAGACGACCGGCTGGTGGAACGGCGTCTGCGCCCGATTGAGATAGGCGACGAACTCGCTCAGGCCCTCGGACGAGTAGAACTCGTCGGACCGGGGCTCCTCGCCGCGCTCGTCGGTCAGGCGGATGCGCACGCCCCGGTTCAGGAAGCTCAGCTCGCGGAGCCGCTTCTCCAGGATGTCGTACGAGAACTCGATCGAGGCCTGGAAGATCGAGGCGTCGGGCAGGAACCGGATGGTGGTGCCGGTGGTCTTGGTGGCCCCCTGCACCTTGACCGGCCCCAGCGCCGCGCCCTGCTCGTACTGCTGTCGCCAGACCTGGCCGTCGCGGCGGACCTCGGCCTCGAGCCACTCCGAGAGGGCGTTGACGACCGTGACGCCGACGCCGTGGAGGCCGCCGGAGACCTTGTACGTGTCGTGATCGAACTTGCCGCCGGCGTGGACCTTGGTGAGCACGATCTCGAGGGTGCTCTTGCCCGAGTCGCCGTGGGCGTCGACCGGGATGCCTCGGCCGTCGTCGACGACCGACGCCGAGCCGTCGGCGTGGATCGTCACCTGGATGTTCTTGCAGTAGCCGGCCATCGCCTCGTCGATCGAGTTGTCCACCACCTCGTAGACCAGGTGGTGGAGCCCCCGCGACGTGGTGTCGCCGATGTACATGCCGGGGCGTTTGCGGACCGCCTCGATCCCCTCGAGCACGCGGATGTTGGCGCCGGTGTAGGAGCCTTCGCCCCCGACGACCGCGTCGCCCTCGATCACAGTCGCGTCGATGCCGTCGTTCTTGGTCAAATCCATCGCGGCGTTTCCTCGGTTCGTCCCGTCCTCCGGGCGTCCTTCCTCCCGCGTCCCTGCGGCGTTCCGATCGATGTCATGCAAGGCGATGCGGCGGCCCGCCGGGCCGGCTCGGGCTCGCGGCGCTTCGGGGCGGCCGACGCCCTCGCGAACCGGCGGGCTCTGCGAATCCCGACGGCCCTCATCCGCCCCAGCGGGGGGAGGGGGGGAGGCGTCGGCCCTCGGATCCCGAGACGCCCCCGAAGCTCACGAATCCACCGACCCGATCCGGAACCGCAGGTCCTCGATCTTCGAGCCGGGGCAGGCGTCGCGGAGGGCCTGGAGCAGCTCCCCCTTGCGGTAGGCGGACAGTTCTTCGAGCAGGGCCGGGTGGTCGACGGTCACGTTCAGCGTCCCGCGGCGGACCTCGCCCAGGCGGGTCCGGGCCCGGTACGCCTCGCCGACCGCGGCGTCCCAGGCGGCCTGCAGGGCGAGCATCGCGTGGATCCGGCCGTAGCCGCGCAGGGCGAACAGCTCGCCGAGCACGTCGGACAGGGGCCGGGGGCCGCGATGTTCGGGGTTGGGCATGCGGGTCAGGCGTCCTGGGAAGGGGTCCCGGGCTTTCCGAAGCCCGGCTCGCTCAGCGCTCTCGGGTCAGGGGCATCACGACGTAGGTGTACTGGTCCAGGGTCTTGAACACGGCGGCGTTCTTGGCGTCGATCAGCTCGGCGGTGATCTCGGCCTCGTCGTCCAGGGTCTTCAGGGCGTCGAGCAAATACCGGGGGTCGAAGGTGATCTCGACGGTCTTACCCTGGTATTCGAGGGGCAGGTCGACCTGGGCCGAGCCCACGTCGGCGGCCTGGCTCGACAGCTTCAGGGCGCCGGGGCCGAACTGGAAGTCGACGCCCCGGCTCTCGTCGCTGGTGACGATCGAGGCCTGCTCGACGGCCAGCCGCAGCGGGCCGACGGTCATCGGCACCCGGGTCTCGACGGTCGTGGGGAAGACGTCCTGGTAGCGCGGGAAGCGGCCCTCGACCAGCCGGCTGTAGATCACGGCGCCCTCGGTCCGCACCAGCACCGCCGCGCCCGACTGGATCGTCAGGTGGACGAGCAGGTCGTCGTCGACGAGGTTCCGCTCGATCAGCTTGAGCGCCTTGACCGGGATCACGGGCGTCCCCGAGGGCGCGGGCGGGTCGTTCTCGACCTGGGCCGAGGCGACCATCTTCGCCAGCCGGCGGCCGTCGGTCCCGATCATCGCCATGCCGTCGGGCTTCAGCTCGACGAGGACGCCGCCCAGGGCGTAGCGGGCGCTCTCCAGGTCGGTCGCGAACACGGTGCGGCGGATCAGCTTCTTGAGGTCGCCCGCCAGGATCACATGATACCGATCGGCGGCGAAATCGGGAACCTCCGGGTAGAGGCTCGGGTCTTCCAGGGGGAGCTTGAAGCTCGACCGGGCCCCGCGGACGAGCAGGTGCTCGTCGCCGGTCTCCAGCAGGAGGTCCTGGTCGCCGCTGGTCCTGAGGATCGGGCCGATCTTGGCGGTCGGCAGGATCGCCGATCCGGCCTCCTCGACCTTGACCCCGAGCACCCTGTGCCGGATGCCGACCTCGAGGTCGGTCCCCATCAGGACCGAGCCCTCCTCGGCGTCGACGCTGAGCTTGACGTTCTGCAGGATCGGCTTGGGACTCCGCGCGGGCACGACGCCGCTGACCATGTTGAACGCGGCGAGCAGTCCTTCGCGATTGCACATAGCCCTCATGCGCGTGCCTCGTTCTGGGACGTTGCGTTGCTCGGCCTCGACCGCTCCCGACGGGCCGAAAGGTTGATGGGCGGACCGACGTCGGGGGGCTCGCCGGTTCGGGCGGCCGCGGCCTGACGTCGGGCGGGGAAGGGGGGATCGAACCGAGCCGCCCGCGTCCGCTCCCGTCGAAGGTTCATTCCGGCTCCATCATACCACGACCAGGACCCCGGCGAAGCCCCACGAGCCGGGATTGAAGGACGCGGCGGGACCCCGGGGCGACCTCCCCCCGGACACGTCGCGGCAAGCCTCGCGTCGGGGCCGCGGAGGGCGGGCGACGCGTCTCGACCCGGGAAGGGACCCGGTCGGCCGGGGGCGCGACCCGGCGTCTGCCTGATTGTCATGAGAGAGAAAGCTTCACCGCCGTAATAATCACAGTGCGGCGGACGGGCTGTGGATAACTTCGAGGGCGCCCGACGAAGTCCAGCATACCAAAAGACTTACTCGAACACAACGGCAACCGAGACCTGTTCACAACCCGGTCGACGACTTTGTGGACGACCCGCGCGCCGAGGTTCATGAGGGTGCACGACCGCCGAACGCCCGGGACGGGGCCTGTGGATCGTCGCCGATTCGGCGCGCGGCCGATCCCGACTTATCCACAGGTCGTCGACAGGGTGGAAACGGCCCGTCGAGGCCTCGAAGAATCGGATCTCGGCGGACGGGCGGTCTGCGCCCGAGTCTGGCGGTCCTTTCGACTGCGCCCTCGTGCGGCCCCTTTGGCGATTGCCCGGACTGTCGGGCGCGGCCCGGCGTCACGGCTTCCGGAGGAGCTTCCTCAGCGAATCGAGGAGGGTCCCGCCGACGGGGCTGCCCCAGCCGGTGGTCATGTCCCAGCCCGGGTGGGCGTCGTAGCCGAGGTAGGTCGGGATCTGCTTGCCCTCCAGGTCGATGTGGCTGGATACGTTGTCGCCGACGGTGACGTCGTGGGTCGACCCGGTCCCCTCCAGCGGGCCGTAGAGCAGCGTGTTGTAGAAGCCGACGTTCCGGCCCAGCAGCTGGTTGATCCGGGCGGCGAGCGCCGACCAGACCGGGGCGCCGGCGCTGGTGCCGCCGTCGTGGAGGAACTTGCCGCGGGCCCGGATCAGGATGCCGGTCTGCGGATCGGCGATCGAGGCGACGTCCGGGCCGCCGCGGCCGGTGGGGTGGCCCGGGTCGACGGAGGTCGGGTCCAGGCCGCCGTCGACGCCCGCCTGGTACGAAGGGGTCGCGAAGTGCTGGCTCACGCCGCCGCCGGTCGAGCCCTTGTCGCCGATCAGGTAGCCGTCCTGGATCGTGTACGTGTCCCAGACGACCTCCTCGTCGATCTGCGCCCCCCGGGCGATCGTGGTGCCGCCGACCGACGTAACCCAGGGGCTGGCCGAGGGGAACTCCACGTGCGCCAGGCCGTCGGCGATGTGCCGCGAGGAGCCGTAGTCGCCGGCCGACGTGAAGACGGAGACCCCCATCGCCGCCGCGTCCAGGAACGCCTGGTTGGCGACGTCGAGGTACATCGACGACAGGTACGGCTCGGGGATGGAGTCGCTGATCGAGAGGACGTCGATCTTGCGGCCGGCGTCGTGGATCGCCTCCTGGATCGACCGGAAGAAGTCGCCCGGGCCGCCGCCGGCGTAGTAGACGACGATCCTGGCGTCGGGGACGAGGGCGCCGACGACCTCTACGTCCAGGTAGATCTCGTCGTCGCCCGCCGGCGTCCCCCGGCCGACGGTGGTGATGTCGGGCGTGGGGAGGCCCAGGTGGTCGAAGTAGGCCCGGAAGTCCTCGCGGGCCGAGGCGTCGATCACGCCCGCGACCTCGATGATCCCGACCGTCTGCCCCGTCCCGGTCGCGTCGGGGAACTGGTAGCGGTCGGCGACCTGGGCCGGGGTGTAGCCCTCGGTCGTGTCGTCCGCCTGCGCCGCGGGCGTGGAGTCGCCGCCGGTCGAGTCGTCGGGCCGGGCGACGCTGAAGACGCCCTGGATCACGTCGTGGAGCGCGATCGGCACGCCGATCTCGCCATTGTAGACCCAGGGGCCGTCGGCCGAGCCCTGGCCCTTGTACAGCTTCCTCCCGAAGGCGTCCTCCAGGTCGGGGACCTTGCCGGAGACGCGGATGAAGCGGGTGCCGAGGTCGACCGAGTCGACCTTGAGGCCCTGGCCCTCGGCCCATTTCGTCACCGCGGCGACGTCGGCGGGGTCGGCCCCGTACTGCGCGGCGAAGTCCTCGCGCGAGAGGGGCTGGCGCTCGTCGAGCGGCTTCGCGGCCAGCGATTCGAGCGACGGCCGGCTCGCCGAGTCGGCCCGGCGGCGGACGACGAGCAGGGCGTCGACGACCTCGTCGGCCTTGAGCGCCTTCAGGTCGGCGTCGGCGGCGACCGTGGGCAGGGCGCTGCCGGCGATCGGCGCGACGGCCGTGGCGTCGGCCTTGATGAGCCGCAGGACGTGGCCGACGTGGTTGAAGTACCATTCGTTGGGCGTCCCGGGCGCGCCGAAGGGGCGGATCTGGACGCCCTCGGGGACGACGCGGCCGTTCGAGTCGATGTGATCCGGGGTGATCCCGGTCGAGTCGATGATCAGGTGCCTGTCCAGGCCGTTCGCGTCCTTGCCGTAGTCGCCCAGCCAGGTGATGGCGTGGGTCGCCTGGGAGCGGTCCTGGTCGTTCCCGTCGATGATCAGGATGTCGCCCGGCAGGAGCTGGGAGACCAGGTCGTCGTAGCTGGTCCAGTGGTCGATGGTCTGGATGGCTACGCGGTCGGCCAGCGAGGCGGGGATGACGGTGTTTCCGGGGGTGGAAGCGGAGATGGCCGCCTGGTCGGTGGTCTTGCTGTCGATCGTCACGCCCAGGGCGTCGGCGTAGGCCCAGGCGGTGAAATTCGTGCAGTCGACCCCCTGGCTCTGGTAGGCGACCGTCGAGGCGACGTTCCACGCGCTCCCCTGCGTGGGCAGCCAGGTCGGGTCGTAATGATGCTGGTAATCGACGCCGAGCGCGCTCATGTACGCGGCGATCACGCGCTCGCGGAGCCAGTCGTTGGACGCGCCCTGGGGGACGGTCGGCGGGTCGTTGGCGTTTCGGCCCGGCCCCCAGCCGTCGCCCGAGGGAGCCGAGATGGTGCGGTCCCAGAGCCCCTTGTCGAAGCCCCTGGGCGCGGAGGAGAGGTCGATGCGGTAGGGGGACGTGTACGTCATCCTGGGATAGGCGACCAGGGCCACGTCCTCGCCCCCGCCGCCGGCGACCCCGCCGCGCCCCTGGAGCGGGTGGAAGGCCGCCTTGAGTGAGTCGCCGAGGGGCTCGACGTGGAGGTCGTCGGCGGACTTGCTCGGCAAGAGGTCGGCCCCGAACCCCTGGACGACCACCCGGTCGCCGCCCGTCGAGGCGAAGAAGACGGTCGGCGTGACGGGACCGGGGCTGGTCGCGGCCTTCTCCTTGCCGTCGACGTCCTTTTCCTTGAGCGTGCTCCGCTGATAGACGTAGCCCGCGCCCATCGGGACGAGCGTCCCCGAGCCCGGCGAGGCGGCCGGCTGGAACGTGCGGGCCTTGCCGTCGGCGTAGGAAACGATCGCCGCCCGGCTCGCGCCGCCGCGCGAGGCCAGGCCGGTCACGACGATCGAACCGCCGGCGTTTTCCGACGAGACGACGGCCACGTGGGCCGTGCCCGAGCGGGCGCTGAAGGGCTTGGTCGTCCAGACCCAGCGGTCGAGCGCGCCGTCGTAGACCGCGACGCGGCCGTCGGCCTTCGAGGCCATCGCGAGGTCGGCGACGCCGTCGCCCGTGACGTCGCCGGCGTCCAGGCTGACGCCGTTGCGAGTCGAGATCGGCGAACGGTCGTAGCGCTTCGCCTCGACCCAGCTCGACGTCCCGACCTGGAACGCGTACGCCCGGACCGTCCGCGCGGGGCCCCCGGTCGCGGCCTGGCCGACGATCAGCTCGTCCTTGCCGTCGCCGTTCACGTCGGCCGACGCCAGGTCCAGGCCCCGGGCCCCCTGGAACCCGGCCGGGACGCTCGCGGCCGACAGGACCTGGGCCGTGACCGGCGCGTTGTACGGCGAGGTCGCCTGGACGCGGAAGCCCCACGCCGCGACGTTCGCACTCCGGGTCGAGGCGACGACCAGCTCGGAGACGCCGTCGCCGTTCAGGTCAGCCAGCACGATCTCGAGCGGCCCGGCGTTCTTGCCCAGCGGGTTCTCGATCGTGACCAGCGGCAGCGGCGCGTAGCCGGTCGAGGTGTCCGCCGCCCGGCCCCAGCCGCTGTAGATCGTGACCTTCGTCGAGTTTGCGGCGTGGCCGGCGACGGCGAAGTCGGCGACCTGGTCGCCGTTGACGTCGCCCAGGCTCAGGGCGTCCACGCCGGCGGACAGGCAGAGCCTCGGTTCCATCGCGTCCAGGGAGGCCTTGAAGCGGGACCGTCGACGCGTCGTCATGGGGTGGATCCTCTGGAGTGGGGCGCGCTCCCCGCGCCTCATGGATCACCCTAGAACATGAGCCGACGAATGATGCCTCGGGGCCGGAAATTCCCCGGGAGCGGGCCCTCGCGAGCCCCGGCTTGACAGGTCGCCGACGATCCCGGATGATCCCGCCGCCCGAGGAGGATGCGCAAGGCGTTGGGGCAAGGAGACTTTGGGATGACGACGAACCCCCAACCCGGCCGTCGGCCGGCGGCGTGGCTGCTGCTGGTCGGGCCCTGCCTGGTCGCCCTGGGGCCGGGGCTGGGCTCGGGGTCGCGGCTGTCGTATCACGAGGCGTTCGTGGCCCAGGGGGGCCGCGAGATGCTCGAATCGGGGGATTGGTCGCAGCCCACGATCGGCGGCCGGCCCTGGCTGGAGAAGCCTCCGCTCCCCTTCTGGATGGCCGCCGCCGCCGGCGCGGTCGCCGGCCGGGTCTCGCCGCTGGCGGCTCGGCTGCCCTCGGCTCTGGCGGCGACGGGCCTGGCGCTGGGCGTCGCGTTCGTGGCGCGGCGGCGGTTCGGCGGGACGGTCTCGCTGCTGGCCGGCGCCGTGCAGGCCACGACGGCCTGGGCCGTGCTCCGGGGCCGGCTGGCCGAGGCCGACGTCACGCTCGCCTGCCTCTTCGTCTGGACGATGGCCGCCTTCGACCGCATCCGCGAGACGGACGACGCCGACGGCGACGAATCCGACCCCCGCCGTCGCGCGGCCTGGCGGTGGGCCTTCTTCGCCCTGCTCGGGACGACGTCGCTGGCGAAGGGGATCGGCTTCGGCGCGGCCCTGATCGCGGCGGCGGCGGGCGGGACTCTCGCCTGGGACCGCCGTCCCGGGTCGTGGCGGCGTTTCGCCTTCCCGGCCGGCTGGCTCGTCGCGGCGGCCCTGGCGCTCGCCTGGCCGCTGGCGATGCTGCGCCAGCACGGGGCGGGGGCGGCGTCGCTCTGGCTGATGCACGTCGCCGACCGCTTCGGGCCGAGGACCGGCCACGGCGTCTTCGCGGGCGAGACGCCCGGCGCGTACGCCGTCGACCTGCTGAGCCAGGGCCTCCCCTGGACGCCCTTCGCGATCCTCGGCGCCTGGCGGTCGCTGCGGCGACGCTCGGCCGGCGACCGCCTGCTCGCGGCCTGGGCCATCCTGCCGCTGGTTTTGGTCTCGATCCCCGGCGGCCGCAACGGGCACTACGCGATCTACGCCATGATCCCCTGGTCGATCTGGGCGGCGATCTCCCTGGAGGCGCTGGGGGATCGGCTGGTCCTGATGGGACGGCGCCCCGCGCGGGTGCGGCGGCTGGCCTTCGCGACGTTCGCCGGCCTGGCGGCGGCCTACGGGCTGGGCTTCGGCCTGGTCGCGCCCATGCTGGAGCGACGGGGCGCCGAGCCGGACTTTTACGAGCGCATCGCCCCCATGATCCGGCCCGACGAGCCGCTCGTCCTGCTCTACGACGACTGGGACCGCGACCCCTATCCGACTCCCTTCGGGCCGATCCCCCACGACCTCGCCGTGCGGCTGTACTACCTCGGGCGGCCCGCGACGTGGGTCGTCGGCGAGCCGTCCGGCGCGACGCCGGCCACCCCCTCGATCGCCGTGCTCGGCCGCGACCGCGACCTCCCCGCGCTCGCCGAGGCCGGCGACGTCGAGCCGCTGGCCCGCGGCCCCTCCGCTCGCTGGGACCGAACGTTCCGCCTCTTTCGCCTGCGTCCGAACCGGCCCGAATCGGCGGTGGCCGCCTACACGACCAGCTTCCAGACGTCGCGCACGAAGTAGCGGCACATCCCCGCGAACTCGGCGTCGGGGGCGGTCATGGCCCGGACCTGGGCACTGATCCGATCGAGCATGAGGCCCTCGAACTTCCCCGAGTCGAGGACGAGGCGGAACGTCTCCAGGTCCGCGTACTTCCGGTATCGGAGCCCGAGGAGCTCGTCCCGGTTCAGGCCGAGGCATCGCTCGGCCGCTTCGAACACCCTTCGCGAGGCCGCGCGCCTCGGGTGCCGAGGCGCGATCGCCACCCGGCGCTGGATCGGGTCGGCGACCCATTTGAAGAGCGACTCGGGATCGTCCACGTAGGGGTCGACGAGCCCGGCCTTCTCCCGCGCGGCCGCCCGGAGGAACTCGGCCCTGGGACGGCCCGCGGCGTCGTCGAGGGGGTCTGGGGCGAGCCTCGCGGCGATCGCCCGCCGCTCCACTTCCGTCAGGCCGAGGGCCTCCGCGGGGATGGGCGGGCACGTCATGGCCGGGCCGTGGACGGGGAACTGGTCGGACTTGTAGGCCTGGTTGCAGATCTGGCAGGCGAACACGTAGTTCTCGTAGCAGTACGCGAGCCACCAGTAGCGGCTCTTGGGCCGGAAGTGCTCCACGTCGCCGTAGGCCACGACGTCCGTCGAGGCCTCGCAATAGGCGCACTTGCCGGCGGACTCGGCCCTGAGCTGGTCCTTGACGACCTTCCACGAGTCCAGGAACCGGGCGTCGTCCCGCAGGTGGCCGTCCAGCAGCGCCAGCATCTTGGCGACGCGGAGCGGGCCCCGGAAGCCGGGGTGGATGCGCCCGGCCGATCGATCGCGCGCGAGCCGGATCACGGGCGGCGTCCCCCAGGGCCTCGGATCACGACTTGCCGGGGCGAGGCTTGGTCTTGGCCTTGGTCCCGGGCGGCTTCGTCGCCGCGCCGCGCTTCGGCCGTCCCTCGCGGCCGGGCTTCCGATCGACGTCGTCGCGCAAGGCCAGGCGGATGTCTTCCAGCAGCTCGCGTCGCTGGGCCTCTTCGGGCTTCGCCGCGTCCCAGTCGGGCAGGGCGAGCAGTTCGCGTTCGAGCTCGGGCAGGCGGGCCCGCTCGGCCGTGGTGAGGCGGTTCCGCGGCTTGTCGCGGAGGCCCTGGAACTCCGCCCGCGTCTGTTCGACCGACCGCGAGTCGGCCGTCTCCAGGCCGAAGATCGGGCTGATGAGCAGCTGGTGGAGCATCAACTTGCGGGGCTCGCCCTCGAAGGCGTGGAGCGTCGGGGGGGCGTGCTCGGCGTCCCGCTTCAGGACGAACAGCTCCCCCGGGCCCGCCTGGTGCACGGTCAGGGCCGAGTGGGTGGTGGCCAGGATCTGGAAGTTCGGCAGCTTGGACGACAGGTAGTCGACGAGCCGGCGCTTCCAGACCGGGTGGAGGTGCAGGTCCATCTCGTCGATCAGGAGCAGGCCGCGGGCCGACAGGGGGTTCTTGTAATCCTCGAAGATCCGGAGGATCCGGTAGAGGAGGTCGCCGCACCAGCCGGCCGCGTTCTGGTAGCCGTCGCTGAGCTGGTCGAGCGGGAGCACGCCGTCGGGAGTCCGGAAGAGGAGCTTCCTCGCCGACTTGTCGATCCGCTCGAACGAGACGTCCGGCAGCAGGTCGTCCAGGGTTGAGCGGACGATCTTCAGCCCTTCCTCGCCCCGCTCGTAGTCGAGGGCGATCGCCCAGGTTTCGAGGGGGCTCAGCGTCGCGTCGTTCGAGAACATCGTCGCCACCGACCGCGACCGGGGATGGGTGAAGACCTCCGACGACGACCCGCCCGGGTCGCCCAGGCGTCGCGAGACCCCGTAGCCGACGACCAGGTAGTTCCGCGCCGCGTGGGCCAGAGCGCGGTCCAGGCGGTCGAGCGACTCTTTGTTGTCCTCGAAGATCCGGCGGATGTGGTCGCCCCGCTTCAGGCTCAGCTCGACGTGGCGGGTCTCGCCTTCGGCCGTGACGAGGTCGGCGGCCATCCGGCAGCGGTCGGCCTTCAGCCGGATCCACGAATCCGGGTCGCCGATCAGCTCGGGGAGGGCCTCGCTGCCGGCCAGCAGCAGGGCGACCGCCTTCAGCACGGTGCTCTTGCCGCAGCCGTTCTGCCCCAGCATCAACGTCCACTTGCGGACGGGGGCGTCCACGGCGGCGAACGACAGGTCGAGCGACTCGATCGCCCGCACGTTCTCCAGGACGAGGCGCTGCAGGAACATCGCCCATGACCCCGTGAGGATTCCGAACGGCGGCCGTCGCCGGAGCCGGCCCGGCCGCACGATCGTCACTCTAACATCCCCCGCCGCGACGGGCGAGCCGCGGGCCGGATCAGGGCCGATAGGGCCGCAGGTCGGGGACGTCCGGCAGGGCGCGGACCTCGTCGAGGAACGAGTCGGCGAGGATCGCCGGGGCGTAGCCGCCGGCGCGGATGCGCCTGAGGGCCGAGGCGTGGATCATCACCTCCTCGTCCGGCCTGTCCTCGTAGACCAGCGTCCGATAGCGCCCGCGGCCGAGCCCCAGACGCTCGCGCTTCGTCTTCCAGTCCCATGCGAACTTGGGGACGTACTCGAAGGGCCGCCACGCCGCGGTCAGCGACTCGTGCATGGGCTCGGCCCAGGGTTCGTCGGGGATGGGGGAGCGGCTCAGGACGGCGTGCAGGCGGGCCGGGTCGAGATGCAGCCCGTGGGCCTGCGCCTCGGCGGCCATCCACCCGAACGGCTCCCGCCAGAGGCCGCCGTCGCGCTCGGGGTAGCCGCCGCCGACGTCGGCGTGCACGCCGGGGAACCAGGCTTGCACGAGGTCCTGGCCCCCGGCCCGGCGGAACTCGTTCTGGCGGAAGAACCAGCGCCGCTCGTCGAGCGCGAGGGCGTGGCGGACGACCGCGACGCTCGGGTTGCGTCGCGTGTACGGGTACGACCTGGGATTGTAGACCCAGCCGACCGAGGCGACGGTGTCCCAGCAGCCCAGGAAGTGGACCGGGAACCGACGGTCGTCCTTCGCCGCGCCCGGGACGGCCCGCGCGAACGTCGAGCGGAACTGGTTGCTCAGCTTCCAGTAGTTGGAATCGCCCCCCTGATCCTCACGCTTCGCGTCGCGCGAGGCCGAGAAGAGGCGCATCAGGTAGGGGGTCAGGTTATGATTGCCGCGCGGCAGGAGGCCCAGCGCATGCAGCAGGGCCGCCAGCACCCTCACGGTATAGGCGCCCCGGCTGAAGCCGAAGAGGAAGACCCGGTCGCCGGGCTCCCAGGCGTCCATCAGGTAGCGATACGCCTGCTCGACCTTGCCCGGGAGCCCGACGCCGAGGGCCAGGCCCGCCCATCCGGACGCCAGCTTCGCCGCGGCCGTGACGCGCCCCGGCTCCGGCAGCGTGCCGACGCCCGGGTCGTAGTAGAGCCGCTGACGGCCCGGATCCCGGTCGAGCGCCTGGACGAGCCGGACGACGTTGGTGTTCTCGGGCCCGAACTGGTTGTTCGTGCCGTCGCAGCAGATCACCAGGTTCCGATTCATCGCCGGCTCCGCCCGCCGTACGCCTCAGGACTTGACCAGCTCCTGGAACCGGCCGTTGGCGTCGTCCCAGGCGCGGGGGTTCTGGGGCTCGAAGACGGTGACGGGGAACGAGCGGGCGACGATGGCGCGGAGCTGCTGCAGCGAGCCGATCCGCTTGCGGCCGAGGGCCTGCATCAGGATGTTGCCGATGGCCGTGGCCTCGACGGGGCCGGCGTGCACGGGCCGGCCGCAGGCGTCGGCGGCGAACTGGCAGAGCAGCGTGTTCTGCGACCCGCCGCCGACGATGTGGATCGTCTTGATCTTCGTCCTGCAGATCGACTCCAGCCGCTCGATGGTCCAGCGGTACTTGAGCGCCAGGCTCTCCAGGCAGGTGCGAATCAGGGCCCCTTCCGACTCGGGGGCCGGCTGGCCGGTCTTCTTGCAGAAGGCGACGATCCGGGCGGGCATGTCGCCGTGCGAGAGGAACGACGGGTCGTCGGGGTCGATCAGGGGGCCGAACGGGGCCGACGACATGGCCATCGCCATGAGCTGCGGGTAGCTCAGGTCGTTGCCCGCCCGCGCCCAGGTGCGCCGCGACTCCTGCACGAGCCAGAGGCCCATGATGTTCTTGAGCAGCCGGGTCGTCCCCAGGACGCCCCCCTCGTTGGTGAAGTTGTACCGATAGGTTTCTTCGTTGACGACCGGCCGCGGGACCTCGACGCCGAGCAGCGACCAGGTCCCGGAGCTGAGGTAGCACCAGTCGGGCGGCGAGTCGGCGCCGACGGTCGCGCTGGCGGTCGGCACGGCGACCACGGCGCTGGCGGTGTCGTGGGTCGGCGGGGCGATCACGGTCACGGTCTTCGCCAGGCCCACCTCCTCGACGACCGAGGCCCGCAGCGTCCCCAGCTCGCTGCCGGGCTCGATCAACCTCGGCAGGATCGACCGCGGAAGCTCCAGGGCCGAGCAGATCTCGTCCGACCATTCGCCGGTGCGGGGGTCGAGGAGCTGGGTGGTCGACGAGTCGGTGCGCTCGGCGGCGCGTTCGCCGGTCAGGAGCCAGCCCAGGACGTCGGGCATCATCAGCAGCGTCTCGGCGACGTCGAGCAGCGGCGAGCCGGCGGTCTTGAGCGCCAGGAGCTGGTAGACGGTGTTGAACGGCAGGAACTGGAGGCCGGTGATCTCGTAGATCCGCTCCCTGGGGATCCGGGCGAAGGCGGCGTCGAGCATGCCGTCGGTGCGGGGGTCGCGGTAGTGGACCGGGTTGCCCAGCAGGGTGTCGCCGCGGCCGATGAGACCGAAGTCGACGCCCCAGGTGTCGACGCCGATCGCGTCGATCGAGGCCTTGGCCGCGGCGGTCATGCGGATCGCGGTCTTCATCTCGTCGAAGAGCCGGGGGAGGTCCCAGTAGAGGGTGTCCAGCATCCGCACCGGGCCGTTGGGGAAGCGATGGATCTCCTCCAGCCCCAGCCGGTCGCCGTCGAACCGCCCGAGCATCCCGCGCCCGCTCTCCGCGCCCAGGTCCAGCGCCAGGTAGTCCGTCGTCTTCGCCATCGTCTTGATCTCGTCTCGCGGGGAGGGGCCCGGGTCGACCGGACCTTCTCCGGCCCGCCGGGCCGCCCGATCATAGGCCAGCCCGGGGCCCGCCGCAAGCCGGCGAAGCCCCGCGACCACGACCCATCCCGGCCGCGATCCCGCGACCGCCGGGCGGGCGGGCCGAGATCCTGCGGCCTCCACGCTTTGCAGCGACGCCCGGCCCGGCTATGCTGCGCCTCTTTTCGGTCGCCAATCGAGGGGAGTCTCGTCGCATGGTGGAGCGCGCATCGAAGGTCCCGCCCAAAGCTTGGGGGGTGACGTTCGCCGGGATGGCGGTCAACCTCTGCCTCGGGATCCTCTACGCCTGGAGCGTCTGGAAGGCGAACCTCGTCGCCGACAAGGCGCACCCGGCGGGCTCGCCGATGTCGGGGCTCAACGCGGGCTGGACCTACCTGACCGACGCCCAGGCGACCTCGGCCTACGCGGCCTGCGGGATGATCTTCGCCCTGACGATGATCCCCGGCGGCCGGATCCAGGACCGCTACGGGCCGAGGACCGGCGCGACGCTGGGCGGCCTCTTCCTGGCGTCGGGCTGCATCCTGGCGGGGCTGATGAAGTCGTACGTCGGGCTCTTGCTGGGCTTCGGGGTGCTGGGGGGGATCGGCATGGGCTTCGGCTACGCGGCGACGACCCCGGCCGCGGTGAAGTGGTTCGGCCCCCATCGCCGCGGGCTGGTGGCCGGCCTGGTCGTGGGCGGCTACGGCGCGGCGGCGATCTACATCGCGCCCCTGGCGAAGACGCTCATCGCCGCCTACGGGCTCTCGGGGAGCTTCATCGGCCTGGGAGTGCTCTTCGCGGTGGTCGTGATCGTGGCCTCGCGGTTCCTGGTCTTCCCGCCCGACGACTATCTGCCGCCGGCGGCCGCGATCACTGCGAAGGCCGCGCCGACGGCCGTGGACTGGCCGGCGGGGCGGATGCTGAAGACTTGGCAGTTCTACGCCCTGGTCTTCCTGTTCATCGGCTCGGCGCAGTCGGGCCTGCTCGTGATCGCCAACGCCGCGCCCTTGCTGAACGCGACGGCCGGGAGCCTGGCCTTCTTCGCGGCCAACGCCTGGATCCTCGCCTCGTACGGCGGCCTGGTGAACGCGGCGGGACGGGTGGGGACCGGCTTCTATTCGGACGGGATCGGCCGCGCCAACGCCTACCTGATCAACGGCGCGGTCTCGGCGGCCTGCCTGTTCCTGATGCCCCGGATCATCGCCTCGGGCAGCGTGCCGCTGCTGTTCCTGGCCGTCGGCGTGGCCTACTGGCAGTACGGCGGCGCGCTCGCCCTGATGCCGGCCTTCACGGCCGACTTCTTCGGGCCGAAGAACCTGGGCTTCAACTACGGCTTCGTCTTCCTGGGCTGGGGCGTCGCCTTTTTCGTCCCCCAGGCGGCCGGCTACCTGAAGGACGCCACCGGCGGCCTCGACGCGGCCTTCACCCTGTCGGGAGCCCTGCTCGCGGCGGCCGTGGTCGTCAGCCTCTTCCTCAAACGGCCCACGCTCCCGCCCGCGGCCGTCGAATCGTGAGGCCGACGGCCCGGCGGGCCTGGTCCGCGGGACCCCCTCGATGGATCGAGCCGCTTCAGCCGGCCTTGCCCGACTTGCCCGCCTTGGCCGGCTCCTCGACCTTGCCGGCGGCCTTCGGGGCGGCCTTGAACTCGTCGGCGGTCATCGACTTGACCTTGAGGTTCCGCGTGAGCACGCCGCCGCCGGACTCGGGGGCCTCTTTCAGGTAGGCGAGGATCTCTTCGCCGGCCGCGTCGGATCCGGCGGGGTCGACGGGATCCACGCCCCACAGGACGACCACCTCCCCCCGCCGCGCCGCGCCGAGGCCCGTGGGCAGGGTGTCGGCGAACGGGGACAGGTCCTTGAGGCCCTGCGGAGGCTTCTTGTGCTGGACGAAATGGGTGTTGTACATGTCGCCGACCTCCGCCAGCACGTTGTTCTGGTAGAGCTGGGGCGAGTTCGGCGGGTTGGGGTCGCCGCCGCAGCCGGCGGCCAGGGCGGCCGCGAGGGCGAGGGTCGGCAGCGTCATGCGCGAAAGCTTGGTCATCCGACGGTCTCTCGTACGGGCGGGGGAAGGGGACGAAGCCGCACGCCGGCCGGGGCCGGCGCGCGGTCGACTGCGACCTCGCGACGCGGGCCGGTCAGAGCGAGTCGGCGCTGATGATCTCGCCGCCGGTCCGGGTGCCCAGGGCCCGCCAGGCCGGCAGGCTGACCGAGTCCTTGACGAAGCGGACCGAGCCGTCGGCCAGCCCGACGTTCACGCCGCCCGAGTGGTAGCTCCGCGCGGCGATGTGGCCGGAGCCGAAGGCGGAGTCCATGCAGTCGAACCCCCGATAATTGGGCTGGACGGTGTGGCTGTAGGTCGAGACGAACTGCTGGCCCCGATAGTACTGCTGCCCGCGATAGGGGAGCGGGGTGAGCGCCGTCGTGG
Source organism: Paludisphaera mucosa (assembly GCF_029589435.1). Lineage (NCBI taxonomy): Bacteria > Pseudomonadati > Planctomycetota > Planctomycetia > Isosphaerales > Isosphaeraceae > Paludisphaera > Paludisphaera mucosa. The sequence continues at coordinate 4,680,417 of NZ_JARRAG010000002.1, forward strand.
TGTCGCAGTCGGGGATCCTGGGGGCGTAGTTGTCGACGGTCGCATCCCAGGTCGAGAGGCGGTGGACCTGGTTCTTGTCCATCGGGTTCGACGCGGGCGACGCCGGCAGCGGCGAGCGCCGGGTCTCGGAGAAGAGCGACGTGTTCGAGGTCCCGTCGGTCACCGAGGCGATCCGGATGACGCTCTCGACCGACCGGAACTTGGGGTTGGTCGCCAGCGAGCCGGTCAGGTTCATCTTGTAGTTGAAGATCCCCAGCGTCGACGAGTTCGTCTCGGCCGTGGCCGTCGCCGTGTCGAACAGGAGGGCCGCGGTCGCCCCGATGCTCGCGAAGTAGTTCGAGTAGCCGATCTGGCCGGTGCTCGTCGCGTAGACGATGCTCCCCGGCATGCGGGTCGCGGAGGCGTCCGAGGGGCAGATGAACGCCCCGATGAGCTGGCACCGCGCCGTCTCGTTCTGGCCCGTGTTGTTCACGTCGAGCCCCAGGTTGAACGTCGAGAAGAGGCTCGCCTGCTCCAGGTACGGCAGGATGATCGCCTGGACCGACGACCGGATGTACGGGCCCACGCCCGTCGCCGTCGGCACCGGCCCGACGCCGTCCGGGAACTTGCCGTTGGTCGACTCGAAGTTGTGCACCGCCAAGCCGATCTGCTTCAGGTTGTTGACGCACTGGGCGCGGCGGGCGGCCTCGCGGGCCGACTGCACGGCCGGCAGCAGCAGGGCGATCAGGACGGCGATGATCGCGATCACCACCAGCAGCTCGATCAGCGTGAAGCCCGCGCGTTTCGATTCGGACATGACTCACCCTTCCAGCTAGGCAAAAGGAGTGCGCCGCCGCGGCGGCGCGGAGACGGATCGATGAGAACTCGGCGGCGAACTCGTCATCGTCGGGACGAGATTAGGGGGCGGGAATGACGTCCACGACCCGGGGAGGAAGGTCGGAATCCGCCTCGGATCTTGCCGGTCAGATTTGATAATCAATCTCAACGAAAATCGCTTAATGATGTCGTCGATGGGGAGGGATCTCGCGAAGCGCGGGAAGTCCCGTCCTCCCCGGCGATCGACGGGAGGCGAGGCCGCGTCGATGTGTTCCCGATCTCAACATATCAGGGGTGACCATCCCTTATATAATCCCCAAACCCCGATCGTCAAGCCGCCGTCCCGGCCGTCGCCGCGGTTCCGGCGAGGTCCCGGACGATCTCCAAAGTCCGACGAGGCCGGCGCGACGGGGGTGCCCCGGCGGCGGTGATCGGAACGGAAAGGATAAACGCCATGAGGACGCATTCGTTCGGGCCCGCGGCGCGACCGGTGGCGGCGATCGGCCAGGGGACCTGGGAGAGCGACCGGGGCGACCGGGCCGCGGCGGTCGCCGCGCTGCGTCGGGGGCTCGACCTGGGCATGACGCACGTCGACACGGCCGAGATGTACGGCGAGGCCGAGCCGCTCGTCGCCGAGGCGGTCGCGGGGCGACGCGACGAGGTCTTCCTGGTCTCGAAGGTCCTGCCGTCGAACGCCTCGCGGAAGGGGACCGTCGCGGCCTGCGAACGCTCGCTGGCCCGGCTGAAGACCGACCGGCTCGACGCCTATCTGCTGCACTGGCGGGGGTCGCACCCGCTCGCGGAGACGATCGCGGCGTTCGAGGCCCTCCGCGAGGCCGGCAAGATCCTGTCGTGGGGCGTGAGCAACTTCGACGTCGACGACCTGGACGAGGCGCTCGCCGTCGCCGGCGAGGGCCGGATCGCCTGCAACCAGGTCCTCTACCACCTCCAGGAGCGGGCGATCGAGCATGCGGTGGCCCCCTGGTGCGAGGCCCATGGCGTCGCGGTCGTCGGCTACACCCCGTTCGGCCGCGGCGCGTTCCCGAAGCCGGGCTCGCCGGCGGGCCGGGCGCTGCAGGAGGTCGCCGACGCCCGCGGCGCCTCGCCGCGCCAGGTCGTCCTCGCCTTCCTGACCCGCCGGCCGTCCCTCTTCGCGATCCCCAAGGCGTCGAACGCCGAACACGCCGCCGAGAACGCCGGGGCCGGCGCGCTGCAATTGACCGACGCGGAGATCGGCCGCCTCGACGCCGCCTTCCCGGTCGGCCCGAAGCCCCGCTCGCTGCCGATGCTCTAACGAGGCCCGGTCGGCGGCGTCAGCTCGAAGACGCCGATGGTGCGGGGCGTCGCCTCGTCGCCGACCTCCCATTTCGAGAAGGTGACCGTCCAGCCGATCGCCTCCAGTCCTTCCAGGAAGCGCAGGCCGTCGGGCCGGAAGGGGTCGGAGAGGAGGACCCGGCCGCCGGGGGCGAGGTTGGTCTCGAAGATCCGCCGGAGGTGGGGGTGGAGCGAGTCGCTGTACAGGACGTCGGCGGCGAGGATCCAGTCGTAGCGGCCCGTCTCGGCCCACTCGGTCCAGTCGGCCAGGCGGTGGTCGATCGCGCCCAGGCCGTTGCGCTCGGCGTTGCGTCGGCAGAGGTGCAGCGCCAGCTCGTCGCGGTCGGTCTGCACCGCGCGGCCGCCGAGCGACGCGGCGACGATCCCCGGCAACCCCACGCCGGCCCCCAGCTCCAGGACGCTCCGGCCGCGGAAGTCGGCCGCGCGGACGGCGACCTCGTGGCCCAGGGCGATGGCCGAGGGCCACAGCGAGACCCCGTAAGGGAGCCGGTTCGTCTTCCGGACGAGGGCTCGCGTCTCGTCCTCGTCGGTCAGGATCGCCGCGACGTGCAGGACGGTCCACTCGCGCCCGCCCCGCCGCAGGCGGTAGTCGAGCAGCGGGAACTCCCCGGCGTCGGTGTCGAGCACCTCGTCTCGCGCCTCGGCCTCGCTCATCTCCCCCCTCGACTGGCACCTTCTCGACGGTCTCGGGCGGCCCGATCGAACCCACCCTAACACAATCGGACTCCGGGCGCAAAAGCGCCAAACCGGTCAAGAATGCGCTTCTCCGTGGACGCGGCCCGATTGTAGAATAACGCGCTCATGCGATGGTAGCCGATAGCGTGGATGGTCCGGGGCTGCGCGTCGTCAGCCCCGGAGCGATGCTCCCGCCCCTGCAGCGAGGTGGATGATGGACGCGAACCGCGACCTCCTGTTCGGCCTGCTCGCCTTCCAGACCGGGGCGATCGACGCCGACCAGCTCGCCGAGACCTGCGCCGGGCTCGACGCGGGTCGGACGCAGGGCGCGGGTGCGGCCCTGGCGGCGGACGGGACGCTGACCGACGACCAGCGGGCGGCGCTCGAGCGGCTGGTCGAGGAGCGGCTCGAACGCCACGCCGGCGACGTCCAGGCGACCCTGGCCGCGACGTTCGACGGCCGCTCGCTCGACGTGGTGCGCGCCGCGGCCCCGCGGGCGATCGCCCCGGCGGTCGCGGCTGCGGCGGCTTCGGCGGCCGAGGAGGCCACCCTGGGGGCGGCGGGGCCGGCCGTCGGCCACGTCCTGATCTCGACCATCGACAAGGGGGCCGGTCATGACGAAGAGGGACGCGACCCCCGTTACACGCTGACCCACCTCCACGCCAAGGGGGGCATGGGCCAGGTCTGGAAGGCGCGCGACGGCGCCCTCGGCCGCGAGATCGCGCTCAAGGAGCTGCGGCCGGAATCGGCGGGCGACTCGGTCGTCTGGTCGCGGTTCCTGTACGAGGCCAAGGTGACGGCGCGGCTGGAGCATCCCGGCGTCGTCCCGGTGTATGAGATGGGGGGCGGCGAGTCCCCGTACTACACGATGCGGTTCGTCAAGGGCCGCACGCTCGGCGAGGCGACCCGCGCCTACCACAAGGCCCGCGCCGCCGGGACCGAGGACCACGTCGATTTGGTGAACCTGCTGACGGCGTTCGTCTCCGTCTGCAACGCGATCGACTACGCCCACTCGCGCGGGATCATCCACCGCGACCTCAAGGGGCAGAACGTCGTCCTGGGAGACTTCGGCGAGGTCATCGTGCTCGACTGGGGCCTCGCCAAGCAGATCGGCGTGGACGGCCAGGCGGGCGACGCGGCCGACGTCGAGGCCCCCCCGGAACCCGAGGCCGCCACCCTCGCCGGCGCCCCGGAGGACCTCGCCACCCTCGCCGTCGATTCCCCCTCCCGCGCCGAGGCCGCCCCGGACGGGCTCGACGCGACCCTCGCCGCCGGCGCGACCGCCGCCGCTCCGCCCCGGCCGGCCGCGAGCCCGGCCGACGCCGACTCCACCCTCCCCCCGGGAGCCGCGCCCGCCCACGCCGCACGATCGGGCGATTCGTCGAAGGGCTCGGGAGCGGGGGCCGGCTCGGGCTCGGGCGGGCGGGGGCAAGGCAAGGAATCGGGGGCGGGGCCCGAGGGGACGATCCAGGGCCAGCTCCTGGGCACGCCGGCCTACATGGCGCCCGAGCAGGCCAGGGGCCGCCACGACCTGATCGACTTCCGGACCGACGTCTACGGCCTGGGCGCCATCCTCTACGAGCTGCTCGCCGGCCAGCCGCCGTTCCTGGGCAAGAAGACGGCCGAGATCCTCTACAAGGTGTCGCACGAGTCCCCCGCGACGGTCCGCTCGCACAACCCGCAGGCCCCGCTCGACCTCCAGGCGGTCTGCCTGAAGGCCCTCGCCAAGGAGCGCGAGGACCGCTATCAGACGGCCGGCGAGCTGGCGAGGGACGTGCAGCGGCACCTCGCCGACGAGCCGGTGACCGCCTACGTCGAGCCCTGGCCCCGCCGCGCCGCGCGGTGGGCGCGGAAGCACAAGACGGCCGTCGCCGCGGCGACGGTCCTGCTCCTGGCCTCGACGGTCGCCTCGGGCGTCGGCACGGTCGTCGTGAACCGCTGGCGGGACGAGGCCGAGGCCCAGGGCGCCATCGCCCGCGGGACGGTCAACGACATGTACGGCCGGCTCGGCGAGGGCTGGCTCGAAGACCGGCTCGACCCGCTCCAGAAGGACTTCATGGAGAAGACGGTCGCCTTCTACGAGGGCCAGACCGGCCGCGCCGCCGACGACCCGGCCGTCCAGCTCGAGCACGGCGAGATGCTCCGGCGGATGGGCAACGTCTACGCCAAGTTCGGCCGCCGCGACGACGCCGAGAAGGCCTACCGCCGCGGCCGGGACCTGCTCAGGCCGCTCGTCGCCGCGCGCCGATCCGACCCCGAGCCCCGGCGGGTGCTGGCCTCGACCGAGATCCGGTTCGCCGAGGCGCTCTTCCGCCAGGACCGCTTCGACGAGGCCGCGGCCCTGTTCGCCTCGGCCGACGACCTGATCCGGCCGCTGGCGACCCCCGACTTCGCGACCGTCGAGGACCGCCGGCTGCTGGCCCGCGAGCTGCGCTCGAAGGCCCAGCTCCTCCGCCGCCGCGGCGACCTGCCCGCGACGGGGCCGGCGTGCATCGAGGCCCGCGACCTGCTGGAGAAGGCCCTGGCCGCGGCCCCCGACTCGCCCGAGGTCGTCGGCGAGCTCGCCCAGGCCGAGGACTACCTGGCCCGCTACCGCCGCGAGACGGGCGAGTCCGACAAGGCCGAGGCGGCCTCCCGGCGGAGCTACGAGCTGCTCGACAAGCTGGTCGCCGAATACCCGACGATCCCCCGCCATCGCGAGGGCCTCTACCACGCCTGCGCCGAGATGGGCCGGCTCGCCTACGAGGCCTCCCGGTTCGACGACGCCGCGATCCTCTGGGGCCGCGGCTGGAACGAGGCCTCGCGGCTCGCCGGCGACTACCCCGACCGCCCCGAGTACGGCCTGAACCTGGCCGCGGCGTCCACCAACTACGGCGGCGTCCTGGTCGAGCTGGCCCGACTCCGCGAGGCCGAGCCGATCCTCCGGAAGGCCGTCGAGCTGAACACGGAGCTCGCGTCGCGTACGCCCGACGACCGCCAGGTGCGTTTCGACCTGGCCAAGTGCCGCTTCAACCTCGGCTACCTGCTCCTGAAGCGGGGCCGGCTCGACGAGGCGATCGCCGAGATCGAGAAGGCCCGCGACCTGAACGGGACGCTCGTCGTCGAGCTGCCCGACGTCCCCCGCAACGCCCACCTCCAGGCGACCTACCTCAGCCGCCTGGGCGAGGCCCTCGACGCCGCCGGCCGCCCGGGCTCCGAGCCCGCCTACGACCAGGCGCTCGACCTGCTGCGCAAGCTCACCGACAAGCATCCCGCCAACGCCACCTATCGGCTCGACCTGGCGCGCTGCCTGTCCGGCCTCGGCCATCAGAAGGTCGCCGCCGGCAAGCCCGCCGAGGCCGAGAAGGACTTCGAGGCCGCGCTCGTCCAGCTCGACGGCCTCGCCGACAAGGGGGCCAGGCCCTCCGCCGAGGCCCTCCGCGAGACGTCGACCGTCCTGAGCAACCTGGGGAGCGCCCGCCAGGGGCTCGGAAAGGGGGACGCCGAGGGGCCGCTCCGGCGGGCCGTCGCCATCTCCGAGGAGCTGGCGCGTCGCGAGCCGCCCGCCGCCGAGGACCTCGAATCGCTGGCCGTCGCCCGCGTCGGGCTCGCCGAATCGCTCCAGGCCCGGGGCGCCGCCGCCGAGGCCGCACCCCTGTTCGCGCAGGCCGCCGAGGGCATGGCCGGGCTGGTCGCGAAGGCGCCGGCCGACCCCAGGCTGCACTACTTCCTGGGTTACATCCTCGCCAAGCAGGCCGCGACGCGCGAGAAGCCCGAGGACGCCCGCGTCGGCCTGGAAGAGGCCGTCGCCCACGTCAAGCAGGCCGTCGAGGCGACGACCGGCCGGAACCCCTCGTACCGCGACCTGCTCACCGAGACCCTGGCGTCGCTGTCGGACGCCGACCTGAAGCTGGCCGCCTACGAGGACGCCCGGCGGGTGGCGATGGAGATCCCCCGCAACGCCGTGGCCCCCGCGCCCAGCTGCCTCGCCGCGGCCCGGCTGCTGGCCCGCCTGGCGTCCCTGGCCCGCAAGGACGTCAAGCTCAACGTCGCCCAACGCGACGATCTGGAGCGCAAGGGGCTCGCGGGCGCGGTCCTCCTGCTCCGCGAGGCGCTCGACGCCGACCCGGGGCTCGAGGCCGAGGTCAAGGGCGACCCCGCCTTCAAGGACCTGCTCGCCCACGCCGAGTACCAGCTCCTCCTCGGCAGCCTCGCCGAGCCGGCCGGCACCCGCAAGTGAGCCGACGCCGACGGCTCAAGACCTGATCGCGATTCGGTCGCGGGCGCGACTCACTCGGGGATCCGGCAGAGGGCGCAGGGGCGTTCGGGGATCCGCTGCGGCGAGACCACCTCGACGCCCCTCTGGTCGAGTCCCAGGCGGGGGATCAGCCAGGAGGCGTCGACCTGCCCCTGGTCGAACGCGCTGCGGAGGATCACCTGACGCGCGAGGTAGCGGCTGGCCGGCTTGCCGACCCGGATGAGCGGGTAATGTCCGCGGCCGAAGACCGGGTCGACGGCCGCCACGGCGTGGATGCAGTCGCTGATCAAAAGGTCCCGCGACGTGCTGATCGCCCGGTACTGCGCTTGGCCCGAGTCGAGGATCGCTTTGACGTTCAGCGACCGCGTGTAGACCTCGGGCAGGATCTGGAACGGGCCCCACGCCGTCACCGACTCGCCGGCTCCCTGCACGAAGTCGAGCGTCTGATACAGGTCGAAGTTCACGCCCTTCTCGGCCGTCGGCGTCCAGACCCGTACCTCCAACGACTCGGGCAGCCAGCTGATCGTGTGGTGATAGACTTCGAGGGCGTTCGGGTCGGCCCCCTCGCCCGAGACCCGCAGGAAGGTCGCCCAGGTGTGGGTGTACCGCAACTGTTTCGGCCGGGACTGCGACCCGAAGACGATCGCATAGTAACGGTCTTCCCCCCGCGCCTCGCCGGCCGCGAATCCGCAGGCCATCGACAGGGCCAGAAACCAACCGCAGGCGCGACGGGTCATCCCCAGGTTCCTTCCGCAGCGGATGAGGCGGAATCCGGCCGGGCCCGCGTCGGCCCGCGCGTGACTCCGCGTAAACATACACCACGATCCGTCCCGACCGCCGTCGCGCGGTCGACCGAAAGTGGCGTGATTTTGTCCACGAAGTGGACGATTCTTCATCGCGCGACGGGGCGGCGGACGCCGCCGGACGACCGGAGGATCCAGCGGTCCAAAGACTTGCGGCGTGCGGATGGGGCGGTGCGGGAATTGCCTCGTTCAGCCTGTCGACGAGCCGCGCGGGATCGCCGGGGGAACGGGCGAACGATCGCGCCGGCGCGGGGAGACGTGGAAATCCTCTGACGAAGGGATCCGGGAACATGGACACGCGACGCGATTTCCTCGGGCGCACGCTGGGGGCGGCCGGGCTGGTCGGCCTGGGCTGCGGCCGGAGCTTCGGGCAGGCGGCCCCCTCGACGCCGGACCTCGCCAGGGCGGTGACGTTCCTGCGCTCCCGACAGGAGCCCGACGGGAGCTGGTCCGGCGTCCGCGAGCCGGGGATCACCGCGCTGGTGGCGACGGCCCTGCTGCGGTCCGGGAAAGTCGTCCCCGAAGATCCCGCGATCGCCAGGGCGCTGGGGTTCCTGGAGAACTACCTGGGGCCGAAGGGGGGGCTCGCGAAGGCCCCGCACTCGGTCTATGCGACGTCCGTGGCGCTCATGGCGTTTCACGAGGCCAACGTCGGCGGCAAGTACGACTCGGTGGTCGCCGGCAACCAGGCGTTCCTCAAGGGGGCGCAGTACGACGAGAGCGAGGGGAAGGACCGGGCCGACCCCCAGTACGGAGGCCTAGGCTACGGCGACGGCCGCAGCCGGCCCGACCTCTCCAATACGGCGTTCATGATCGAGGCCCTCCGCGACAGCGGCGTCCCGGCCGACGACCCGGCCTTGCAGAAGGCGCTCGTGTTCGTCTCGCGGTGCCAGAACCTGAAGAGCGAGTTCAACGACCAGCCGTTCGCCGCCAAGGTGAACGACGGCGGGTTCATCTACACCTCGGGCGAGTCCGCCCCGCCCGGCGGCCGCGGCGAGGCCAAGGGCGCGCGCACGGACCCCGACGGCGGGATCCGGTCGACGGCCGGGATGACCTACTCGGGCCTCAAGAGCATGATCTACGCCGGCCTCAAGCCCGACGACCTGCGCGTCAAGGCGGCCGTCGGCTACATCAGGAAGAACTACACCCTGGACGAGAACCCCGGCCAGGGCGGGCGCGGGCTGTACTACTACTACATGGTCTTCGCCCGCGCGCTGGCCGCCCTCGGCGAGTCCCCGTTCGTCGACGCCGCCGGCAAGGCCCACGACTGGAAGGCCGAACTCGCCGCCGCCCTCGCCGCCCGCCAGGAGGCGTCCGGCGCCTGGGCCAACCGCGACGACCGCTTCATGGAAGGCGACCCCCACATCGTCACCTCGTACGCCCTGATGGCCCTCGCGGCGAAGTGATCGAGGAAGCGTCTCTCGGAATCGCGCCCGCCCGCTCAGGGGCCCTGGGCGAGGGCCTCGGCGTCGAGGGGGTCGAGGGCGACGTCGTCGATCCACATCTCGCCGAGGTTGGCGTCGCTGGAGATGCGGAAGTCGAGGGCGGCGGTGGTGGCCTCGGCCTCGATGCGGACGAGCTTCTCGACCTTCGTCCAGCGGCCGACGACGGTCAGCTCCTGGTCGAACCCGCCCCCGGGGAGGACGCGGCAGGACGTGGGGGTGTCCTTGTACTGGGCCAGGCGGACGCGGCTCTCGCCGACGGTCCCGTACGCGATCAAGTACCAGAAGGTCAGCCGCATCCGCGAACCGTACCGCACGGGGCGGTCGGGGAAGCGGTAATACTGCCGCCCCGGGACGTGGGCCTCCAGGTGCAGGCTGTCCGGGCCGGAGACGAAGTGGCGCGGGTCGCGACGGTCGTCGGGGGCCTCGGGCCAGCCGGCCTTCGGGTACGCGACGCGGGCCTCGCGGTCGAGCGGCACGACGTCGTGAAACGTCTCCTGGCCGAACCGGACGGCCACCGTCCGCTCGCCCAGGAGCGGGTCGTAGTCGCCGTGGACGACGTGCTGGTGGGCGTATCGGAGCCGGACCAGCCCCGTCGCGCCCGGCGCCAGGCTGATCGGCGCGACCGCTTCGGCGGGCCTCGCCGCGGCGTCGGGGGCCTGGTCGTCGCTCCAGACCGCCAGCGACAGCCGCTCGCGGCAGCGCCCGGGGTCGTCGGCGGCCGGGATCACGTCGGCGTCGGCCGTCGCCTTCTCGGCCGCCTTGATCGCCACGGCCGCGCGTCGCGGGACCGCGTGGCCGGCGACCCGCGAGTTCGACACCCAGCCCTCGGACCTCACCTCGATCTCCGCCGGCGTGACGATCAGGCCCGTCGGCGTCTCGTTGCGGATCTGATAGTCGACGACCCAGGCGCCCTGGTCCTGCCGGACCGACCGCCGCACGAGCGTCACCCGGTTGGGCTGGCCGATCGACGCCCCGTCGTCGGCCGTCGCCGCCCCGGCCGCCGTCGCCAGGATCAGCGTCCCCAGCCCCAATCCGCTTCGGATTCGCCCGCCCCGGCCGCGTGACTGCGTCGAAAACCGCATAGCGCCGTCCTTCCCTGGGTCTGGAACGTACCGTCCGCCATCCATGGCGTGCGCTGAAGCAAACGACTTGGTCTTCGCGCCCGAACTCCTTACTAGAGAACGTGGTCCAGAATCGCCTGATTTGGACGACATTCCCTGTCGAGGCGATCAAGGTGCGACGAAGACGAACCGAGGCGAGAGGGCATCGCGCCGGCGGGAGGGGAGTGCGGCGCGGGCTCGGAAGGGGTGGACCTTGGGGATCCCTGCGTCAGTCGTCTTCGGATTCCGACTCGCCTTCGTCGTCGAGATCGAGGGCGGCGGGCGGGACCGTTGCACAACGTTCCAGGAACCGTGGGAGGAACCGGTCGAGGAACACCGAGACCGCGATCTGGGTCGTGGCGTTGTCCATGCCCCAGACGCTGGCGTGGGCTTCGGCCAGCTCGGGGTCCATCTGGATGAAGTAGCGCTCGTTCACCGCGAGGGCGACGGGCACCTCCTCCAGCCATCGATGGGCGAGTTCGTTGACGCCCGGGCCCCCCAGCGAGATCGTCGCCATGGCCTGGAGCGCGTCGTCGTGGAGCCAGCGGAAGTCGGCGACGACGTGGACCTCGTAATCGGACAGGTCCTCGTCCGGGGCCGCCGCGATCGCCTCCTCGACGCGCCGTTTGAGGTAATACGCCAGCGGCCGGTCCAGCTCCTCGGCCCGCAGCGTACTGCCCGTCACGATCAGGAGGAACCTCAGCGGAGCACCCTCGGCCATGGACGGCCCGAACCTTTCTGACGATCGATCGACGCCGAGCCGCGTCGCATCGAGCGAGGCGACATCTCTTTATCGGTCGGCGACGACCTCATCGCAGCACCGATCTTACCAGGAACTTCATCGGATCGATTATAGCGGCGGCGTCCATCGGCCGCCTCGTCGCCTCCTCCCGGGAATCAACGAACCTCGGGTGCGGCGGCGTGGGACGCCCGCCACAGGTTGATTCTTTTCAACACGGCCTGGGCGGCCTGGAACTCGTCGGCCCCTTCGGCCTCGAAGCGCTGGGAGACGGCCTGCTTGCCGGCCAGGGGGATCAGGCAGGCGAAGACGACCCGGCCGCCGGGCTCGCCCTCGATGGTGTAGCGGACCACGCCGGCCGTCGTCAGCTTGCGGCGGATTTCGGCCCAATCGCCCCCCGGCCCGGAGGCGGGACGCGTCGGGGCCGCTTCGAGCGTCGGCAACCCCGAGGTCGCGACGCCGGGGTCGAGCGGTGCCGGGGCGGGGGCCGGGACGGGTGCAGGTACGGGGGCCGGGGTCGGGGCGGGTGTATCGGCCGGGGGGCGGGTCGAGCCGGCCGGCGCAGCCCCGGGGGCGGGGGCCGTCGGCGGCGACAGGACCGACGTCAGGGCCCCCAGGAGGGCCGGCGGCTCGGCCTTGGCCGGCACGGGGGCGGGAGACGCCTGGGCGGCCGGGGCGTCCACGAAGGGTTCCGTGACCTTGGGCGCCGGTGCCGGCGCGGGGGGAGGGGGCTCGGCCGGCTTGGGGGTTTCGGCCGATCTGGCCGCCACGGCGGCGGCCCCGACGAGGGGCTCGGAAGCGGCTTTCGCGGCGGTCGGATTCGCCGCGCCGGGGGGCGGCGTCAGGTCGAGCGAGTCGATCTCCCCGCCGTCCTTCAGGCCCATGTAGTCGAGGAGGTGCTCCTGGGCCCAGCGGAAGCCGGGTCCGCTGACCAGCGCGCCGCCGCCGAAGGCCGCTCCCACGAGCACGATCACCAGCAAAACTTGACGCACGAGTCGGCCTCCCTGCCCAATCCATTCGACGCGGCCTCGCCGACATCCCGTCGACGCCCACGCATGCGTGGGCCGCCTTGTCAAAACCCGACCGTCCGCAATAATCCTAGAGAGGACCCGAAGAGACTTCCCCGAACGATGAACCCTTTCGGCGTCTCGCGTCGATACGGTGGCCTAGGGGACGGCCGGTCCGTCCTCCCTCGCCTTCCGTCGTGCCCGCAGAAATCGACGTCGAGCAGCCGGTCCGCCCTTTTGCTCTGAAAACGGGCAGTATTTACCCGAGTCATGCTCATGAAGCAAGCCCAGTCTTACCGCTCACGTCCGACCTTCGGGTCGTTCCGGCCGTCTCCGGCGGCCGCCGCGTGGCCGGGGAGGGCGCGCGCCGAGGTCTACGCTCCCGGGAACCCCATCCTGGCCGTCGTCGGCTTCCTGTTCTCGGCCGCCTGGTGGGTCGTCACGCTCCCCTTCCGCCTGGTCTTCGGCATGTTCTCGCTGCTGGGCCGGATGACGGGCGTGGCCGTCGGCTTCACGTTGATGGTCTTCGGCATGGCGCTGGGGGCGGGCCCCTTCTTCCTGGTCGGGATCCCGATCTTCCTCGTCGGCCTGCTGCTGACGCTACGGTGCCTTGGGTAAGATGGGACGTCTAGGTCCCGGACGGCCCGACGCCTCCTCTCCACCGTCATGAACGCCACGACGATCTATCTGGATCACAACGCGACCACGGCCCTCGACCCCCGGGTGCTGGAGGCGATGGGGCCGTATTTCCTGGTCGCCGGCAACGCCGAGAGCCGGCACTCGGCCGGGAGGCGGGCACGCCGCGCCTTCGAGGAGGCGACGGAGGTCGTCGCCGAGATCCTCGGCGCGCGGCCGGACGAGGTTGTCTTCACCTCGGGCGGGACCGAGTCGAACAACCTGGCCGTCTTCGGGCTGGCGGTCGACGGCGCGACGCCGCCGGGGCGGATCGCCACCACGCCGATCGAGCATCCGGCGGTCAACGAGTTCGTCGCGCACCTGGAGGCCCGGGGATTCGTCGCCGACCTCGCGCCGGTGGACTCCGAGGGGACCGTCGACGTCGACCGCATGGCGGCCCTGTTCTACGAGCGGACCCGGCTGGCGACCCTGATGCTCGCCAACAACGAGACCGGAACGATCCAGCCCGTCGCCAAGCTGGCCGACCTCGCCGCCGCGCGGGGGATCCCGGTCCACACCGACGCCGTGCAGGCCGTGGGCCGGATCCCGGTCGATTTCGCCGCCCTGGGCGTGGCGACGCTCGCCGCCAGCGGCCACAAGTTCCACGGCCCGGCCGGCTCGGGGGTGCTTTTGGTGCGCCGGGGCGTTCGCCTCACGCCTCGGCTGTACGGCGGCGGCCAGCAGCAGGGGAGGCGGCCGGGGACGATCGCGGTCCCCCTGGCCGTGGGCTTCGCGACCGCGCTCGACCTCTGGCGCCGCGAATACCAGTCTCGAACGGCGACCTGGCGACGCCTGACCCAGCGCCTGATCGACGGCCTCCACCGCGCGATCGGCCCCGACCGCATCCTCCCCAACGGCCCGGCCGACCCGTCGCGGCGGCTGCCGCAGACGGTCAACCTGGGCTTCCTCGGCGTCGACGGCGACGCGCTGTTGATGCAGCTCGACCTGGCCGGCCTGGCCGTCTCGCTGGGCTCCGCTTGCGCCAGCGGCTCGACGCAGCCCTCGCCGACGCTCGTCGCCATGGGCGTTCCCACCGACTGCCTGCGCTCCTCCGTCCGCTTCAGCCTCGGCGCCTTCACCACCGAAGCCGAGATCGACCAGGCCGTCGTTCACGTCGCCGCCGCGGTGAAGTGGCTGACGCGCTGAGGATCGGTTCCTGACGTCCGGGCGAGAAGGACGCTCGTCGTCAGATTCCTACGCTCGGCCGTGCTCCCGCGGCGAGGGCCCGGGCGAGGTCCTTGAAGGTCCGAAGGTCGCCGAGTTCGTACGTGGATCGATGACACTCCAGGACGGCTGTCAGGGCGATGATGGCGAGCAGGGTCATCGTCCCGAGGACGGCTGTGAGCGGCCCGAAGAAGGGAAATGGGGAGTGCAGGAGGCCGAGGAAACTGACGCCCGCGGCGACCATGAAGCCGATCACGCAGGCCGCCAGGGGCTTCTCCAGCGGTGGGTGATCCACGCGCAGCGTCGGCAACGTCCCCGGGGCGAGGGAGTCGATCGACCGCCAGAAGCGAGTGAGGAGGACGCCCCCGCGGAGGAAGGGTTCCAACGGCGAATCCGGGGTGATCGCATCGGCGTCGAAGCCGGCCTCGCGGAGGGCGGATCGGACGATCGCGAACGCGCCGGCGGCCGGGCAGGGGGGGACGCCGAGGAAGCCGATCGGCTCGATCTCAGGCCGCGTCGCGCCCGAGGCGGCGATGAACGCGCTTAGACCGCCCAGGGTCCGCTTCCGCGCCGGTTTCAGGACGGCCTTCCATTCGGCCCGCGACCGTCCGAGCTTCCAGTAGGCGTCGAGCCCCCGGGCCAGCCCTCGCCAGTCGGTCAGCTCGTCGGCCTCGCGCCATTGGGCGATGGTCGTCTCGGCCGTCAGGTCAGTGTGAGGATCAGCCTCGTAGATCCCGGCGAGGTGGCGGTGCTGGTCCTGGATCGTCGCCAGGACGTATTCGGCGGTCGCCGGGATCTGGGTCGGCGGGCGTTCGCGGAGCATGGGCGCGCCTCGGTGTCAGTAGCCCGGGTTGTTCTTGCGGTCGGGGTACTCCAGGATGACGAGCTTGTGCTGCACTTCGTCGTAGCCGTACTCCTGGTAGTGGGGGAGCTTGGGGAGGGCGATGTTGTTGGCCTTGATGATCTCGGCCATGAACTCGTCGTAGTCCTTGGGGAGGCGGTCGTTGGCCGCCTGGTAGAGGTTCATGGCGTGCTGGATCTGGAGGATCGAGGTCTGGCCGATCATCGTGACGTAGGCGTTGCCTTGCAGGGTGATCGGGTCCTTGGCGGTGATCTTGGGCTTCTCGATCACGTTGGCGCCCTGGGCGACCTCGGGCTCGACGCGGCGGATGTCGGTGGTCCGCTTGCCGACGATGAACTCGGGCTCCTTCTTCTCGGCCGAGGGCGCCGCGCCGTGGGCGACGGCGTTCTTCTTCTTGCTCCCCTTGACCTGTCGCGGCTCCTCGCAGCCGCCGATCGCCAGGAGGAGGGCCGTCGTGAGGCAGAACGCCGGGGTTCGCGAAGTCATGGCGGGGTTCTCCGGTTCAGGCCCCGTCGGCGGGGCGGACGGTGAGGACGAGGGTCTTGCCGTCGCGGTCGACGGCGACGGGCGCGGGGCGGCCGGGCTCGACCGAGGCGGCGGCGGCGTAGACGTCGTGGACGCTGGTGGTCCAGCGGTCGTCGACGGCCGTGACGACGTCGCCGGCGGCCAGGCCCGCGGCCGCGGCGGGCGAGTCGGCGACGACGGACGCGACGCGGACGCCCTTGCCGCCCCCGTCGACCTCGCCCAGGCGCAGGCCCCACAGGCCGGCGGGCGCGAGCACGCGCCGGCGGGCGACCTTCGGGCCGGCGATGCGGTCGGGCAGGTCCTTCATCAGGTCGCGGATCGCGAAGTCGACCGGCGTGAAGGTCATCTCGTCCTTCTGGTAGTCGATCGTCGTCCGGTAGCGGGCGAAGAACGTGAAGCCGATGATGCCGTCGATCGGCTCGCCCAGCACCTCGCTCAGGACCCCGAGCGCGGGATGGTCGAAGACGACCACGGGCAGCTTCTCGGCCGTCAGGCTCCCCACCTGCAGCTTGGCGACCTCGGCCTCGCCCCGCATCGAGAACAGGAACGACTTGGGCGTCTTGGCGTCGACCGTCCCCGAGGTCTCCGCCGCCTTGTTGCTCAGCAGCGTGATCGGCGCGCCGAGGTCGAAGATCAGCCGGTACGGCCCCTTGCCGTTGAGCATGGCCCGCAAGACCATGTGGTTCGACGGCAGCATCGAAAACCGGGCCGTCGCCGGCCCCGTCGCCTTCGGCTCGTCCGCCGGCGCGGGGCCGAGCCACGACGACGCCCCCGCCAGACCCGCCGCGGCCAGGCCGATCAGCGGGCGGAAGAAGCCCGGACGCTTCGTCGATCGTTCGTCGCTCATGGCTCGGGAACCTGCCTCGTGGTTCGGTGCTGGGAAGGCGTGACGGAACACGATGGCGTCCTCGAAACGCCGCGACCCTCATCCGGCCCTTCGAGCCACCTTCTCCCGAGGGGAGAAGGGAGTGGGTCGCCTCTCTCGGCTACAGCCCTTCGCCCGCCTTGACCTTGAACGCCTTCTCCTCGCCGCCGCGCTTCACGATCAGCTCGATCGCCTGGTTCCGCCGCAGCGCCGCGAGGCTCTCGCGGGCCGATTTCAGGCCGTCGACGGGCTTGCCGTCGATGCGGACGAGGGCGTCGCCGGCGGCGAGCCCGGCCGCGGCGGCGGGGGAATCGGGCAGGACGCGGATGATCTGGACGGCCTTGGCGTCGGCCGCCTCGGCCCATTCCAGGCCCAGGAAGCCGCGGGGGGCGAGTTCCTCCTCGGGCTGCTTGCCGATCAGGAAGGCCAGGCCCTTGGCGACCGGGCCGAGGGCGTTCATCAGTTGAAGCTCGACCGGCGGATTGGCGCGGTCGCGGTCGTCGGGGACGGGCGGGTCGCCGGGGGTGAAGTCGAGCCGGGTCCACGTCATGCGGTCGCGGGTCAGGTCGATGTCGAGCTTGAACCGGGCCAGGATCGTGAACCCGAGGATGCCGTCGATCGTCGCCCCGGGCAGCCCCAGGGCGTTCATTCCGACGAGCTGGAACGGGTCTTCCACCCGCGCCTTGACCTTCTCCAGCCGCGCCCCGCCCTCGATCTCCAGGCTGTCGAGGGGCGTCCAGAAGCCCTTCTCCGGGGGCGCGATGCCGATCTTGGCCGCGGCCTCGGTCGCCACGTAGAGCGCGGGGGCCCCGGAATCGACCAGGAAGTTGAACGGCCCCTGGCCGTTGACCCGCACCCGGACGAGGAAGTGGTTCGTGTCGGTCAGCCGGTAGGGGACGCGGAACGCCCGGCCGATCTGCGGGTCTTTCGGCGCGACGTCGGGCTTGTCCTGGGTCGCGACGGCCGACGCGGCCAGGGCCGTCGCGAGCGCCGCGGCGATGCCGATCGACTTCTTGGAGATCATGGTCCGACCTTGCCAGACGGGCGTGAAGGCGACGAGAAGCGTCCTCTCCATCAGCTTAGGCGCGGGGGCGGCCCCGGGAAAAGACGAAAGCCGCGGCAATCAGGCCCTCCCGGCGGCGGGGATCGGGCCGAAACCGGGGCCAGGGTGGTGCGGGCCGGCCCCGAAACCTATCATCAAGAATTCCCACGCCCAGACGTTCCACCTTTGAGGAAGCCATGAAGACACTCTCCCGCACCCTCTGGTCCGTCGCCGCCCTGGGCCTGGGGGCCTGCGCGGGCGCCGCGCGGGCCGACGAGCCGAAGGCGTTCCGACCCCCCTCGGTCCCGCTGATCGCGCACGACCCGTACTTCAGCGTCTGGTCGGCCGCCGACAAGCTGACCGACGACGTCACCCGCCACTGGACCCGCGCCCCGCAGCCGCTCACCGGCCTGGTCCGCGTCGACGACAAGACCTACCGCATCATGGGCGTCGAGCCCAAGGCGATCGCCGCGATGGAGCAGGTCTCCGTCGAGGTCCGGCCGACGCGGACGATCTACAAGTTCCAGTCCGACGCGGTGGCCGTCGAGCTGACGTTCCTGGGCCTCGCCGTGCCCGACAACCTGGACATGCTGTCGAGCCCCGTCACGTACGTCTCGTGGAAGGTCGAGGCCCGCGACGGCAAGCCGCACGAGGTCTCCGTCTTCCTGGGCGCGACGGGCCACCTGGCCGTGCACACGCCCGGCCAGCCGGTCGTCTGGGGCCGCGAGGAACTGGGCGCGGTCAAGGCCGTCAGGATCGGCTCGCAGGAGCAGCCGATCCTCCAGCGCCGGGGCGACGACACGCGGATCGACTGGGGCTCGCTCTACCTGGCTTCCGGCCAGCCCCGGACCATCCTCGCCGCCGCCCCCGCCGCGACCCTCGCCGAGGCCTTCGTCAAGGACGGCGGCCTCCCCGCCAAGGACGACGCGGCGATGCCCCGTAAGGTCGAGGACCGCACGCCCGCCCTGGCGCTCGTGACCGCCCTGGGGGCCGTCCAGCCCGGGACGCCCGCCTCCACGTTCGCCATGATCGCCTACGACGACGAGTACGCCGTCGACTACATGGACGAATGGCTCGTCGGCTACTGGAAGTTCCGGGCCCTGGAGGCCGGCAAGGGCAAGCAGCCGCCCTTCACCGCCCTGCTGCTCAAGCACCACCTGCGTCGGTCCGTCTACGACGAATACTGCGACCGCTTCGACAAGCGGTTCACGACCGTCCTGGAAGAACTCGGCGGCAAGGAATACGCCGTGATGGGGGCCCTGGCGCACCGCCAGTCGCTCGCCGGGGCGACGCTGGCGGCCGACTCCAAGGGGATGCCCCTCTGGTTCTCGAAGGAGAACTCCTCCAACGGCTGCATCGGGACCGTCGACGTCATCTATCCCCAGTTCCCCCACCTGATCCTGTTCAGCCCGATCCTGGCCAAGGCCTCGCTCGTGCCGGTGCTCGACTACTCGGCCTCCCCGCGCTGGAACTGGCCGTTCGCCCCCCACGACCTGGGGACTTACCCCGCCGCGACCGGACAGGTCTACGGCGGCGGCGAGCGGACCGAGGAGAACCAGATGCCCGTCGAGGAGAGCGGCAACATGCTGCTCATGGTCGCCGCGATCGCCCACGTCGAGAAGAACGCCGACTTCGCCGCCAAGTACTGGCCCCAGCTCACCAAGTGGGCCGAGTACTGCGAGCGCGACGGCTTCGACCCGGCCAACCAGCTCTGCACCGACGACTTCTCGGGGCACCTGGCGCGGAACGCCAACCTGTCCGTCAAGGCGATCCTGGGCATGGCCGCCTTCGGCCGCATGGCCGCCATGCGCGGCGAGGACGACGTCGCCAAGCACTACACCGAGACCGCCAAGGTCCTGGCCCGCAAGTGGATGACGATGGCCGACGCCGGCGACCACTACCGCCTGACGTTCGACCCCCAGCCCAGCTGGAGCCAGAAATACAACCTGATCTGGGACAAGATCCTGGGCCTGGGGATCTTCCCCCCCGAGGTCGCCGCCAAGGAGCTGGCCTTCTACCAGAAGAACTTCGACAAGTACGGCCTGCCGCTCGACTCGCGCAAGCCGTTCACCAAGGCCGACTGGCTCGTCTGGACGGCCTCGCTGGCGCCCGACGAGGCGACGTTCGCGAAGTTCGTCGCCCCGATCTACAAGTTCCTCGACGAGACGCCCGACCGGGTGGCCTTCTCCGACTGGTACTGGACCGACAGCGCCAAGGAGGCGGGCTTCCGCGCGCGGCCGGTCATCGGCGGGATCTTCATCCGGGCCCTGACCGACGGCCTCCCCTACTGGGAGAGCTGCCTGGAGCTGGCCCGCGCCGGCGCCAAGGACCTGGGCCGCGAGTGGGCGCCCATGCCCGTCCGCCGCGAGGTCGCCTCGCTCGTGCCGACCGCCCGCGACGCGCCGGCGACGTGGAAGTACGTCTTCCAGGCCCCGCCGGGCCAGTGGACGGGGATCGACTATGACGACCGGACGTGGAAGCAGGGCGAGGGCGGGTTCGGCACCAAGGGGACGCCCGGCTCCGAGGTCCGCACCGTCTGGGACGGCCCGGAGATCTGGCTCCGCCGCGAGATCGACGTCCCCAAGGCGGCCGTCGACGCCGGCGAGGACCTGCGGCTGTTCATCCACCACGACGAGGACGCCGAGGTCTACATCAACGGCGTCCCCGCCGCACGCCTGGGCGGCTACACCAGCGAGTACCGCCCGATGCGGATCAGCCCCGAAGGCCTCATGGCCCTCAAGCCGGGCAAGAACGTCGTCGCCGTCCACTGCCGCCAGACCCAGGGCGGCCAGTACATCGACCTCGGACTGGTGAAGCTCCAGGCGGCGCAGTGACGTGAGCCGACGCGCCGCGGGCCGCCCCTGCTCTCGCGGGGACGGCGGCCCGCGGCGGCGATCCCGGGGACGCGACCGGAGTCGAACGATACGCCCATGGAACGGCAAGCCTTGATCCAGGCCCTCGAAGCCGCCTTCGCCCGCCTCGCCGACGCGCGCGACGCCGGGCACGACGTGCACCACGCGCGGCGGGTGCGGGACAACGCCATGCGCATCGCGGACCGCGAGGGGGGCGATCGGGTCGTGCTGCTGGCGGCGGCCTACCTGCACGACCTGGTGAGCCCGCCGAAGGATTCGCCCGACCGCGCACGGGCCTCGGCGCTCTCGGCGGAGGCGGCGGGCCCGGTGCTGCGCGAGCTGGGGCTCGACGAGGAGCGCGTCGCAGGGGCGCAGCACGCGATCCACGCCCACAGCTTCTCGGCCGGGGTCGAGACGAAGACGATCGAGGCGCGGATCCTCCAGGACGCCGACCGCCTGGAGGCGCTGGGGGCGATCGGCGTGGCGCGGACCTTCTACACCGCCGGCCTGATGAACTCGGCGATGTTCGACGCCGACGACCCGTTCGCCGCGAGCCGCCCGCTCGACGACCGCCGCTACGCGCTCGACCACTTCGCCGCCAAGCTGCTCAAGCTCCCCGCGACCATGAAGACCGAGGCCGGCCGCGCCCTGGCCGAGGAGCGCCTCGGCGTCATGCGCGCATTCCTCGACGCGATCGCCGCCGAGCTGGGCGTCGCGGCCGGCTGGTGACCTCCGGCGATCGCCCGACGAGACTCGGAGGGGGCGTCCGCGCCGGGTCGGCGAGCGGCCCGTCCGTCCTCTCGCGGCGTTTCGGGGCCTCCCGGCCTCGAAAGTTCTTCGGATTTTTCGGCGGCCGGGATCGTCCCGCCATGGGGCTGCGGGCGGTGGATCCGGACGCCGAGACAATCAACTAAGTATTTTCAATTCTTGATGATACAGGTCTTACCGACCGATGCCGCATGGCCATGCGGTCCGTCCGGTACGAGGTTCCGGCCCCGTACGATCGGGCCGCCGGGGGCGTCGCGGTTGATCGGGCCGAATTCCGGCCGATCCGGCCAGTTAATGTGTCCGCGAGAGGACAGACGGGAGGGCCGCCGGCTCGTACGATTCATCTCGTCCCCTACGAAGTTCGAGCCGATGCCGGCCGAGCCGTCTCATCGGGGCCATGCCCCCGAAAGTCCGCGATGCCGCTCTCAACCAAGCTCCGCGATACCGGGAACCAGCTCCTCGATCGTTTGCCGCACGACGAGTTCGACCGCCTGGCTCCGAACCTGCAAACGGTCGGCCTGGCCCTGAAGCAGGTCCTCTACCAGAACGACGCCGAGATCACCCACATCCACTTCCCGACGACCGGGCTGATCTCGCTCATGACGGTGCTGGAGGAGGACGATCCGGTCGAGGCCGCGACCGTGGGCAAGGAAGGCTTCGTCGGCCTGACCGTGCCGCTGGGCGTGACGGCGAGCCCGCATCGGGCGATCTGCCAGATGAACGGCGAGAGCATCCGGCTCCCTTCGCGGTCCTTCCTGGAAGCCATGGATCGGGGGCCGGGGCTGACGCGGCTGGTCCGGCGCTATACGGCCTCCACGCTGCGGGCGACCGGCCAGGGGATCGCCTGCAACGCCCTGCACCCCATCGAGGCGCGGGCCTGCCGATGGCTGCTGATGCTCCACGACCAGGCCGGTCGCGACGAGTTCCCGATGACCCACGAGTTCCTCTCCTACATGCTGGGCGTGCGACGCCAGAGCGTGACGGTCGTCGCCGGCACCCTGCAGGTGGCCGGCCTGATCGACTACCACCGCGGCTTCATCACCGTCCGGAATCGGACGGGCCTGGAGGACGCGTCATGCGAGTGCTACGCCACCGTCCGCGACTATTACCAGAAGGTCATGGTCTGAGCCGCCCGCGGCCGAACGGGCGGCGATCAGGGCGAACTTGGAGCGATTGTCCGACAGCGGGCAGAGCGCCCCGTTGAACTTGTCGTTGATCTTGCCTATGCTGTAGGGACGTCAGGTGAACGAATGATCCACAAGGCGTACCGTGCCAGGTGGATCCATGCCGCCGCATGCCGAAAGCGAGGGGGCGGCGTCGCCGAGAGGCGGATGACGAGATACCCGGAGAAGACGGCTCGCCCAGGATGCGGGCCGAGACGGATCGTCGCGGCCCCGATCGCGAGCAATCTCCGCCGTCGAATGCCCCTGTGCTCGATCGAATGGCCCGACCGAGCGACTCGCTGCGCTCTCCCACCTCCGGCGCGTCAAAGGGTCATGGCCCCTGCGCCGTCGGGCGGCGATCCTCGATCATCCTGCGTACCGCCCCTCTCGTCGACCGACCTCGACCTCGACAACGTTGGGATGTCCCATCTCATGACCGATGATCGCGACGGACGGCCCAGCCGGGCGAAAAGCTCGCTCGAATTCACCGAGGGCGTCATCGAGACGGCCCGCGAGCCGATGGTCGTCCTGGACGGACGGTTGCGGGTGCTCGCCGCCAACCGCCACTTCTATCGGACTTTCGCGGTCGCCCCGGAAGACGCGGCGGGCCGCCTGATCTTCGAACTCGACGGCGGCCGCTGGAACATCCCCCGACTCCGGACCCTGCTCAAAGAGGTCCTCCCCAGGGACAGGGCCTTCCAAAACCTGGAGGTGGACCTCGCCTACGAGGACGGCGGGCGGCGGCTGCTGATCAACGCCGGCAAGATCTGGCGCGAGGACGACCACTCCGAGTTGATCCTGCTCGCCGTCGAGGACCTCGCCGGGCGGTCGCGACCGGACGAGTCGCTCCCGCCGGCCGCTCCCGAGCCGACGCGGGAAGACGCCGGCGGGGGGACGGGCGAGTTCCTGACGATGCTCGCCCACGAGATGCGGACGCCGATCGCCGCCATCCGAAACGCCGTGGCCGTCGCCGCCCTCACCGGCGACGGCGAGGACGTCCGCTGGTGTTACGACATCATCCGCCGCCAGGCCCTCAAGCTCGGCATCCTCGTCGAGGACCTGCTGGACGCCGGCCGCATCCAGCGCGGCAAGCTTACGCTCCGCAAGGAGCCGGTCGACGCCGCCGCCGTCATCCACCGGGCCGTCGAGACGGTCCGGCCGCTGGTCGCCGCCAAGAATCACGAGGTGCTCGTGACCGCGGGGCCGGCGGACCTGCACGTGCACGCCGACCCGACCCGGCTCGAGCAGATCCTCGTGAACCTCCTGTCCAACGCGGTCAAGTACACCCCCCCCGACGGGCACATCCACCTCGACGCCGGGAGCGACGGCGGCGAGGTGACCATCCGCGTCCGCGACGACGGGATGGGGATCTCCCCCGAGATGCTCTCCCGGATCTTCGACCCGTTCATCCAGGCGGACCACACCCTCGCCCATGCGGAAGACGGGCTGGGGATCGGCCTGGCGGTCGCGAAGTCGCTGGCCGAGCTGCACGGCGGGGCCATCGCCGCCATGAGCCGCGGGCCCGGCGGCGGCAGCGAGTTCGTCGTGCGGCTGCCCGTCTCGGACGACCCGAAGGCCGAGGCCGCCGGGCTCCGTCCCCCGCCGATCCCGGGCGGATCCGCCACCCCGCTCTCCTGACGCGGCGGGGCGTGCCGCCTCGCGGGATCCTCTGGTACAGTAGCGGCGGGGCCTCGGGGACGGCCGCGACGCCGGACCTCCTCGCGCCGGCCCCTCCCCTTACGGGGCACCCCTGTTCGCTTGAGAGGACGGGCCTGCCTTGGGACGGCGATTCTGGGATTCGGTGGCGAACAAGCGGGCGTTCCTGGCGCGGGGCTTGGTGGCGACGGGCGCGGCGAGGGCGTTCGAGGCCGTCCGCGAGGCGAGTGGAAGGGCGGTCGTCGTCCTGACGTACCACCGGATCGCCGAGCCGGGGCCGGGGAACCCCTATTACGACCCCGTCGTCTCGGCCACGCCCGCCGGCTTCCGGGCGCAGATGGCGATGCTCCGCGATCGGTTCCAGATCGTGGGCCCGGAGGACCTGGTCGCCGACGAGGTCCGGGTCGACCGCAGGCCGCGGGCCGTCGTGACGTTCGACGACGGCTATCGCGACAACCACGACGCGGCGCTGCCGATCCTGGGGGAACTCGGGATCCCGGCGACGTTCTTCATCCCGACCGGCTTCTTCGAGCGCCCCGGCCTGCCTTGGTGGGACCACGTGGCCTATGTAGTGAAGGCCTCGCGTCGCGGGCGGTTCGCCGTCGAGCGGTCGGCCGACGACCCGGCCCCGATCGCCGTCGAGCTGGGCGGGCCCGATCGCTCGGCCGCGATCATGCGACTCGTCCGCGCGGTGCTCGACGGCGAGGTCCCCGACCGGGCCTGGTTCCTGGGCCGGCTGGAGGAACGGGCGGAGGTCGACGTCGACCCGCCGACGCTCGGGCGGGCGCTCTTCATGGGGTGGGAGCACCTCGCGGAGCTGGCCGACCTGGGCCATACGATCGGCTCGCACGCGCACGGCCACGTCGCGCTCGGCACGCTCGACGACCGGGCCCTGCGGCGCGAGCTGGCGCTCTCGCGGACGATTTTGGAAGCCGCCGTGAAGCGGCCGGTGCGGACGATCGCCTACCCCTACGGCTGGCCGGGAGCCGTCGACGACCGGACGTATCGGCTGGCCGCCGCCGCCGGCTACCGCGCCGGGTTTACGGCGTCCGAGGGGATCGTCCGCCCCGACCTCGCCGGCTTCGACCCGCTCGCCATGCCCCGCCTGACCGTCGGCGGCGGCGACACCCCCGCCTTGCTCCGCACCCGCGCGGCCCTCTGGGGGGCCGTGGGGAGGTCGTGGCTGTAGGCGGCACCAACGACATCACACCAGGGTGAGCATCACCAGTTCCGGCCGGCAGTAGAAGCGGACGGGGGGGCCGCTGGTGCCGACGCCGCGGCCGACGAAGACGGGGAACGCCGGCCCCTGGACGAGCCCGCCCGAGTACTTGCGGCCGAAGCGCGAGGGGAGGACCACCGCGCCGACGCCCGGGACGACGACCTGGCCGCCGTGGGTGTGGCCGCTGAGCATCAGGCCGACGCGGGGGTCGCGGACGTACTCGGCGTAATCGGGGTTGTGCGACAGGAGGACCACCGCGTCGCCCTCGTGGGCGTCTTCGAGGGCGTGGGGGAGGCTCTGCTCGTCGGTCCAGAGGTCTCCCACGCCGCCGACCCGCAGGCGGTCGCCGCCGCGACGCAGCCAGACCCCTCGGTTGTCGATCAGCTCCAGGCCGGCGCGGTCCAGTTCGGCCCGGGATTCGGCCCCGCTCTCCCAGTTGTCGTGGTTGCCCAGCACGGCGAACCGGCCCATCGGCGCGCGCAGCCTCGCCATCTCCCGGCAGACTGGGCCGATGTACTCGGAGCTTTTGGACACGTAGTCGCCCCCCAGCAAGACCAGGTCGGGCTTGAGGGCGTTGGACCAGTCGACGACGTGGCGGATGTAATCGAGCCCGACGTAAGGCCCGTGGTGCAGGTCGCTCAGGTACGCGACCGACAGCCCCCGGAACGACGCCGGAAGGTTCGGCAGGGCGAGCGTCCGGCGCGTGAGCCGGCACCACCTCGCCTCCAGCAGCGGGTAAGCGGCCCCCGCGAGCGAGGCCGCGGCCGCGCCGATCGCGGCCCGCTTCCAGAACTTCCGTCGACTCGTCCGCTCGACCGGCTTCGGCTCGTCGCTCATGCCTTCACGCCCTCGTCGTCGCATGAAAGGTCTCGGCCGCCTCGACGTCGTCCCATTGTTCGGAAAGCGGGCTTCGGGGCAAGGGGCGTTTCCAGATCGCGACGGCGCGCCTTGAGGCGGGGGGCCGCCGACCTTACAATTCATGCTGGCGGTGGAGAATCTCGATCTGATCGCGACGGAGGTGCGCCTTGGGCCCGAGCACGACCACGACTCCCGGGACCGACGCCGAACCGATCGCCGGGCCGGACCTGTTCCTGGACCCCGACCTCGCCGCGAAGCGGGACGCCCTGCTGGCGACGATCCGGGGCTACGGCCGGGTGGCGGTCGCGTACTCGGGCGGCGTCGACAGCGCGGTGGTCGCCAGGGCCGCCCACGAGGCGCTCGGCGACGCGGCGGTCGCCGTGACGGCCGTGTCCGAGAGCCTGGCGTCGGGCGAGCTGGAAGAGGCCCAGGCGCTGGCGGGCCGGATCGGCATCCGCCATCGCGTGATCCGCACCGAGGAGTTCGCCGACCCCAACTACCTCCGCAACAACTCCGACCGCTGCTACTTCTGCAAGAGCGAGCTGTACGGCCGGCTGGTCGGACTGATGGATCGGCTGGAGGTCGACGCGATCGCCTCGGGCGCGAACCTCGACGACCAGGGCGACCACAGGCCGGGCATGCGGGCGGCCGGCGAGAAGGGGGTGCGGCACCCGCTCCAGGAATGCGGCCTGGGCAAGGCCGACGTCCGCGCCCTGGCCCGGGCCTGGGGGATGCCGGTGTGGGACAAGCCCGCCGCGCCCTGCCTGTCCAGCCGGATCGCCTACGGCGAGGAGGTCACGCCCGCCCGCGTCCGGATGGTCGACCAGGCCGAGTCCTGGCTGCGCGCCCGGGGCCTGCGGCTCCTGCGGGTCCGGTACCACAAGAACGACATGGCGCGGATCGAGGTCGCGCCCGAGGAGTTCGCGAAGCTGCTGGCCGACCCGGTCCGCGGCGAGCTGACGGCCGCCTTCCGGGGTTTCGGCTTCAAGTTCGTCGCGCTGGACCTGGAAGGCTTCCGTTCGGGGAGCCTCAACGACCTGATCCCCCCCGAGCAGCTCCTGAAGCCCCGCGTCGCCCGCTGACGCGAGGCGGGCGCCGGCTGCGACGCATTTCTTCCAATCCGATCGACTCGACGAGGGGGCGGCGATGGCTCGGGTGACCTGCCGATGCGGCGAGGTGCTGGACGTGGACCGGAACGGCCCGGAGCGGGTCGTCTGCCCGCGCTGCCAGGCGCGGATCCGCGTGCGTCGGCCCGAGACCCGCGCCGGGGCCGTCCCCGGGGGCGACGGCCTGATCCGGTTCCCCTGCCCGTGCGGCCGCCGCCTCAAGGTCCGCGCCGAGGACCGCCCCGAGGCCGGCCGCTGCCCGGACTGCGGCCGGGTGGTCCCGGTGCCCCGGACCGCCTGGGCCCCGGGCGTCGGCGCGGCCATCGGGGCCGCCCCCAAGTCGCCGGGCCTGGGCGTCTCGAACGCCTCGTTCGGCGGCGACGGCGAGGCCCGGACCGAGGAGCTCGACGCCGACGACGTCGCCCGCCTCCAGCGCTGGGCGGCGCGGCACGGCGTCTTGCCCGGCGACGCGCCGTCGTCGCCGGTCCCCACGCCGAGGCTCGCCGAGACGCCGTACTCGCCCCCGCCCGCCCTTCGGGTCGAGGCCGGCCTCCGCATCTGCCCCAAGTGCGGCCGCCCCCTCCACATGAGCGCCGTGGCCTGCCGCGCCTGCGGGGCCTCCACCCCCAAGGCCTGACCCCGCGGGGCCGGGACGCCGCATCGGGGCGACGCATGGACTTCATCAGCACGTTCGACATGTTCAAGATCGGCCTCGGGCCGTCCAGCTCGCACACGATGGGGCCCTGGGCGGCCGCGCGGCGGTTCCTGAAAGTCCTGCGCGCCGAGGGCGTGCTGGACCGCGTCGCCCGCGTGCGCGTGGACCTGTTCGGCTCGCTGGCGAAGACGGGGCGGGGGCACGGGACGGACTTGGCCGTGATCCTGGGCCTCTGCGACTTCGACCCGGTCACGTGCGACCCGGCGGGCGTCCACCCGGCCGTCGCGCGGGTGCGAGCGTCGCGAAGCCTGCCGCTGGCCGGCGGGCGGGCGATCCCGTTCGAGCGGGGGGACGTCGACTTCCATCGCGCCGAGACGCTCCCCTTCCACCCGAACGCCCTGACGTTCGCCGCGACCCTCGACGACGGCTCGACCCGCGCCGAGACGTATTACTCGGTCGGCGGCGGGTTCGTCGTGCAGGAGGGGGACGACGCCCGGGCGGGCCAGGCCGGGCCGGACGTCCCCTTCCCGATCGAGACGGCGGCCGACCTGCTGCGGGCCTGCGCGGAGGGCGGGCTGACGATCCCCGAGGTCGTCCTTCGCAACGAGCGGGCCATGCGCGACGACGCCGCGATCCGCGACGGCCTGGCTCGGATCTGGGAGGCGATGCGGGGCTCGGCCTTCCGCGGCGCGTATGCCGAGGGGATCCTCCCCGGCGGCCTGGAGGTCGTCCGCCGCGCGCCGAGGCTGAACCGCTCGCTGCTGGGATCGGCCGCCGAGGGGGCGGCGAAGGACGCCGACGCCTGGGTCGCGGCGATCCGCGCGGCCGACGGCGGCTTCGACGCGACCCTCAAGTGGGTCGCCTGCTTCGCCCTGGCGGTCAACGAGGAGAACGCGGCGTTCGGCCGGGTGGTCACCGCCCCCACCAACGGCGCGGCGGGGGTGATCCCGGCGGTCTTGCTCCACCGGGTCGCCTTCCACGAGGGGGGCGACGCGGCCGTCGCGCCGTTCCTGCTGACCGCCGGCGCGATCGGCGCGGTGTTCAAGAAGCGGGCGACGATCTCGGCGGCCCTGGGCGGCTGCCAGGCCGAGATCGGCGTCTCCAGCGCCATGGCCGCCGCCGGCCTGACGCAGACGCTCGGCGGCACCACCGAGCAGGCGCTCATGGCGGCCGAGATCGCCATGGAGCACCACCTGGGGCTGACCTGCGACCCGGTCGGCGGCCTCGTGCAGGTCCCCTGCATCGAGCGCAACACCATGGGCGCGATCAAGGCGATCACCGCCGCGCAGCTCGCCCTGGAGGGGGACCCCGCCCGCGCCAAGGTCAGCCTCGACGCCGTCATCCGGACGATGTGGCAGACCGCCCAGGACATGAACTCCAAGTACAAGGAGACGTCCGAGGGCGGCCTCGCGATCCAGATCCCGGTCAACGTCGTCGAGTGCTGAAGCGGTCAGTCCAGCTTCTTGAGGCGCTCGAGGACGGCCGCCTTGTCCTCGGCCTTGACGGCCGGCTCCTGCTCGATGACGGCGGCGGCCTTCTTGGCGGCCTCGGCGCGGGGGACGCCTTCGAGCTTGCCCAGTCGCTCTTCGAGGGTGGCGACGATGTTCTCGAGCGTCTCGGACTCCTTGAGCATCTCGCTCTTGACCACGGCCTCCTTGCGAGACGACTTGGCCGACTCGTCCTGCTCGGGCGCCTCCCCTTTCGTCGCCGCCGACCTGGCCGACTTGAGCGGCTTGCGGTTGGCCGGCAGGTTCTTGTAGCGGGTGACGAACTCCTGGGCGAGGGTCTCGGGGGTGTGCTTCACCGACTGGTCGAACACGGGTTCCGCGCCGCCGCAACCCTGGAGGACGGCCGTCGTCAGGATGGTGAGGAGGGCGGAACAGGCGGCGATCGCCAGGTGGGCGCGGCGTGAAGAGAGGATCGTCCGACTCATGGTTGCGTCCCGGGATGCGGAGGGCCGACGAGCGCCCCGGCCCGACGTCGGGCCGGGGCTCGGGGCGTGATCAATAGGCGTCGGCCGAGACGACCTCGCCGCCGTTGCGGGTTCCGAGGGCCCACCAGGTCGGCAGCGAGACCGAGTCCTTGAGGAATCGGACCGAGCCGTCCATGAAGGCGACGTTGGCGCCGCCGGGGTGATTGCTGCTGGGGTTGGCGCCGCTGTCGCCCTCGAAGCAGCGGAGCGTGTTCGAGTAGTAGACGTGGATCGTCGGCGCGTTGGGCGGGAACAGGTGCGAATACAGGTGCCCTTCCCACGCGTCGGTGAAGGCCCAGCTCGACCCCTTGTACATGGTCCAGTCGGACCAGTTCTGGGCCGGGCCGGCGAGGCCGTCGCGGACGACCGCCCAGATGTCGACGTCGATCTGCTCGATCAGCCCCGAGTTGGTGTAGTTGAACCGCCGCCGGGGGTCGCGCGCGTTGCCCGAGCCGTCGTTCATCAGGAACTCGCTGGCCGCGGCCGTGTTCGACGACCCGTCGGTGATCGAGGCCATCGACACGTTCACGTTGGTGTTGGCCGCCTTGCCCGCCGAGCCGCACGGCCCGACCGTGTTGTACATCCGGGAGGTCGAGATGACGCCCATGTGCGGGGGCAGGTTGCCGCCGGTCGGCGACTGGCCGGGCATGAGGATGTTCCGGGGCCGTCCCGTGTTGCCCGCGTAGTTGTTGTTGCCGAGCTTGCCGGTGCCGGTGTTCACCACGCCGTCCTGGGGCAGGCAGGTGAAGCCGTCGGACGGGCAGAGGAACCCCGAGATCGACGATCGCTGCACCGTCGCGTTCACGCCGTTGACGATGTTGTTGTTGCCGTAGAAGCCGTCGGAGTAGATGAAGTTGAACGAGTCGTACATCGCCTTCTGCTCGATGAACGGCAGGATCATGCAGTGCCACGCCCGGTTGCCGGCCGAGCCGCCCGTGCCGCCGTTCTCGTCGGCCCGGCGGTACTCGTGCACCGGCGTCGTGCCGAAGGCCGACAGGTAGTTCTGGATCCCCAGGCCGATCTGCTTGAGGTTGTTCGTGCACTGCATCCGCCGGGCCGCCTCGCGCGCCGACTGGACCGCCGGCAGCAGGAGCGCGATCAGGACCGCGATGATCGCGATCACCACCAGCAGCTCGATCAGGGTGAAACCGCGACGCCTAGACCTGGCCATGAAGACCTCCGTCGATGAAACAGGATGATGAAAACCGATGACCGCCGCGTCGGCCCTCGACGCGACGCAGGGTGTCACCGCCCCGACGCGGCCGTTTTTCGATCCGGACGCACGAACCTGCAAGGGGTGTGACGACGCCTCGTCGTCGAGGCGGGAGTGGGTCGAGGTTCCGACCGCCTGACAGCGTATCGCCCTTCCCGCTCGATCGGCGCGAAGACCGAAAGAATTCATGGAGAAGAATCGCTTAAGAGAGGGCGGACGTCCTGCGGCGTCGGGACGACCCATCGTGTACGAAAGGGTCGGCCGACGAGTCGTGGACGCTGAGCGGGGGGGAGATCTCGACCGGAGATGATAGCAGATTCGCGGCCCGATTCAATCGGTGGTTTGTAATTATGAAACGCGCGTGCCGACACGTCTCCCGGGGAGGGCGGGGACCGATCCAAAGTCGTCGGGCCGCCTCCTCCCAAGGCGAGGGGAGGCGGCCTCGGGAATCAGGCCGCGGCGGGCGGGGCCGCGGGCGGCGTGGAGGGCAGGGGATGGCGATCGTTGAGCTTCTTGAGGCGGAGGGCCAGCATGATCCAGGTCCAGCCGCTGAAGACCATGTCGATGCCGACGAACACGCCGATCACGATGAGCGAGCTGGCGGGCCATTCCATCCAGATCATAAGGCCCAGGCCCAGCTCCAGCAGGCCGCCGACGAACACCCAGCCCCACTGCGGGAACTGGTGCCAGGCCGAGGCGATCGTCCGGAAGGCACCGCCGACCAGGAGCGCGCAGGCCAGCAGCAGGGTCATGGCGGCCAGGGCCGCGATCGGACGGTTGAGGAACAGCACGCCCAGCACCGTATAAAGCACGCCCATCAGGAGCACGAGGAAGAAGCCGCTCCAGTCGCGGGTCCAGAAGGCGCCGATCAATTGCGCCACGCCGCCCATGATCAAGAGCACGCCGATCGCCATGGCCGTCGCCAGCGACATCACGAACGGCAGCGACATGGCGAGCACGCCGAGGACGACCAGGGCGATCCCCAGGGCCAGGAGCCATCCCCATCGCCCCCGGATCGCCTCCAGCTCGTGCCGCAGCTCCCTGCGAAACCGTTTGGCGTCGATGACTTCCACGTTGGTGCTCATGTGCGTACCTCGACTGAGGGAAGGGCGCCGCGTCCGGATGCTCCCGGGGGGTCCGGGCGGGACGCGGCCTACCCTGGATCTTAGGATGCGCCGCGGGTTTCGCAAGCGTCGACCGGGATTCGAGTTCGGCCGAGCCCGCTTCTTCCCCCGCGGGCGATCCCCGCGACGCAGCCTGCGCCGGGGGGGGCCGGACTTCGAGGGGCCCGGGTCTGCTTTCGTCAGTCCTTGCGAAACGACCGGAAGCCGGCCGAACGGGCCCGAGCCGAAGAGTCCCTGACGTTATGCGGCGGGGTCACGTCGAGATCGGCGATTTTGGACGACTACGCATGACTGGAACTGGCGAATCGCGTCGAAAACCGCATGGTTTCACCAGAGTCCTTGATCGGCCTTGAGCGCTCGTCGATGATGATCTGTGGATTTCGACGGCATGAGCATGTGAAGAATACGCGAAACGACGGACAGGCCGCGGTTTGTAAGAGGAGCCAAGGATGATCGTGTTCAGCCTCGCGGGGCCGATGCGGGTGCGGATGATCCAGGCGGCGGGCGTCGTCACGTTGCTGATCGGGTCGGCCGGCGTCGCCGACGCCGGGTTCGTGGTGTACGACGACTTCTCCTCGGCGGGCTCGACGCCCGATCCGACCCGTTGGGGCGCCCCGGGGCTCGGCCAGGTGCCGGTCCAGTCGGGCGGGTCGATCCACTTCGACACCTCGTCCGGCTACACCCCGCTGATCCGGTCCACCGCCGCCTTTTCCTACGGGACGTTTCGGATCACGGTCGACGGATTCGGCGGCGGGCTGGCGCATCTGATCGGGCTCAACAGCAGTTCCAACTTCGCGTTGTATGACGCCGTCGACGCCCTCTACGTACGCGACGACTCGGGCGCCGCCGTCTATGCCAACGGCGTTCCGATCGTGCCTGTGCCCTCGGGCTGGCAGCCGACCGCGTTGCCGACGGTCTACACCTTCGTGTGGAATCCCGGCCTCGTCGAGATCTACAGGGACGGTACGCTCCTGCTCTCGACTACGTCGGGGATTCCGGACGAGCCGCTCCGATTCGAGATCGGCGCGTACAACCTCAGCGGGCCACCGGCGACGTTCTCGGTCACCGAGGTCGCCTACGAAGCGTTCGCGACGGTCCCCGAACCGTCGGCGTACGCGATGATGGCGATCGGGCTCGCCGCGGCGTTCGTCGCCGGCCGTCGCCGCGCCGGATGATCCGAAACCGATCGACGGTGGTCGGCGAGGTCGTCTTGGCCGTCCGCGTGGGCCGGCTCGTTCTTCGGGCCGGCGCCCGCATTCGGGCCGCCGCCTTGCGGGCCGGGGATCGGCGTGGATAGAGTCGGGAGAGACCGGGATCCGCCCCTCGTGGCCATCGCGACGCGTCCCGGACGAGTCTCGCAGCCGGGACGCCGCCTTGGACGCCGAGAAGCCCGCCTCGCCTCCCCCCCCTGCAACCGCGTCGCCGCCGGAGCCGACGCCGCCCGCCGAGCCCGGATCCGGCCCCCCGCAGGCCCCCGCGCGCGCCAGCCCGATCAGGCGTCTCGTCGTCGCGACGGCGATGATCGCCGCCCTGATCGGCCTCAGGGTCTGGCTCTGGCCGAGGATCGAGGAGGCGCTGCACACGGTCTCGACCGACGACGCCTACGTCGCGGCGCACGTGACGTACGTCGCCCCCCGGGTGGCCGGGTCGGTGGCGAAGGTGCTCGTCGACGACGACCAGTTCGTGAAGGCCGGCGAACTCCTGGTCGAGCTCGACCCCGAGCCCTACCGGGTGGCCGTCGCGCGGGCCGAGGCGGCCCTCAAGCTGGCCGAGGCCCAGACGCTCCAGGCGCGGTCGCAGGGCCGGGCGATCGTGGCGAAGGTGAGGGGGGCCTACAACGGCGTCAGGCTGGCGCGCGATCAGGTCGTCGAGCAGGTCGCGAAGCTCAAGGCGAGCGTCGCCACGCTGGCCAAGGCGCGGGCCCAGGCCGACCTGGCCGGCGTCGAGCTGACCCGCGCGCGGAACCTCCTGCGCACCGAGAGCGGCACCCAGCAGGTCGTCGACCAGCGCAACGCCTCGTACCTCGTCGCCGAGGCGACCGTCCGCGAGGCCGAGGAGCAGGTGAGGCTCAACCGCGCCGCGCTGGGCCGGCCTCCCGACCCGCCGGCCGGCCGGCCCCTGGACGACGTCCCCGCCGACTGGGACCAGAAGGCCCCCGCCGTGCGCGCCGCGCTCGCCGACCTGATCAACGCCGCCGTCATGATCGGCGTCGAGCTGCCGCCGATCGAGGAGGGCCCCGAGGTCGTCTACGCGGAGTTCGTCAAGAAGTCCCCCGGCGGCGACCTCGACCGCTACCTGAACCAGCTCGTCGACGCGTCGCCCGGGGTGCTCCTGGCGCTGGCCGGCGTCGAGCAGGCGGGGCGGGCGCTCGACCAGGCGAAGCTCGACCTGGGCTACACGAAGATCGCCGCCGAGGTCGCCGGCTTCGTCAGCCGCCGGATCGTCAACGTCGGCAACCGGGTGCAGGCGGGGCAGGGGATGATGGCGATCCGCCCGCTCGACGAGGTCTGGATCGACGCCAACTTCAAGGAGACCCAGCTCGCCGACCTCCGCATCGGCCAGCCGGTCGAGATCCGGGCCGACGCCTATCCCGGGCGGGTCTACCGCGGCCGGATCTCCGGCTTCGGCGCCGGCACCGGCGCGTCGACGGCCCTCCTGCCCCCCGAGAACGCCACCGGCAACTTCGTGAAGGTCGTCCAGCGGCTGCCCGTCCGCATCGACCTCGTCGACGGCAACCCGCACGAGGCCCCCCTGTTCGTCGGCCTCTCCGTCGAGCCCCGCGTCCTGATCCGCGAGCGGCCCTCGGGCCCGTTCGCCGGCGGCCGGCTTCAGGTCTCTCCCCGACCGGCGGCCGACGCGACGAAGGGCCGGGCCGAGCCATGAGCGCCGGGACGCCCCGGCGCGTGGTGAACCCCTGGCTCGTGGCGCTGACGGTCACGATCGCGACGTTCATGGAAGTGCTCGACACCAGCATCGCCAACGTCGCCCTGCCGCACATCGCCGGCAGCCTGGGGGCGAGCCAGGACGACGCGAACTGGGTGCTGACGGGCTACCTCGTCGCCAACGCCATGATCATCCCGCTGTCGAGCTGGCTGTCGACGGCGATGGGCCGCAAGCGCTATTACATGACGTGCGTGGCGCTCTTCACGGTCACGTCGGCCCTCTGCGGGCTGGCGACGTCGCTGCCGATGCTGATCCTCTGGCGGGTCGTGCAGGGCCTGGCGGGGGGCGGCCTCCAGCCGGTCTCGCAGGCGATCCTGCTCGACACCTTCCCGGCCTCGCGACGCGCCGCGGGCATGGCCGTCTACGGCGTCGCGGCGCTGACCGCCCCGGTGCTCGGGCCGACCCTCGGCGGCTGGATCACCGACAACTACTCGTGGCGCTGGATCTTCTACATCAACATCCCCGCCGGCCTGCTCGCGCTGGGCCTCAACGCGCTCCTGGTGGCCGACCCCGAGTACCTCCGGGCCGAGCGGGCCAGGCTCCACCTGCGCGGCCTGCGCGTGGACTACGTCGGCATCGGCCTGTTCGCGCTGGGGCTGGGCTGCCTGGAGGTGGTGCTCGACAAGGGCCAGGAGTGGGACTGGTTCGGCTCGCACGCGATCATCACGATGACGATCCTGACCGTCGCCGGCCTGGGCCTGGGGGTGGCCTGGGAGCTTCGCCACCCCGAGCCGTTCATCGACCTCCGGCTGCTGGGCGAGCGCAACTTCCGCATGAGCTGCTCGATCATCTTCCTGGTCTACGCCGTGCTCTTCGGCAGCATTCTGCTGCTGCCTCTGATGATGCAGTCGCTGATGCGCTACGACGCCACGAACGCCGGGCTGGTGCTCTCGCCGGCGGGGCTCTTCTCGATGATCGCGATGGTCTTCAGCGCCGCGCTCATGAAGAAGGGGGTCGACGCGCGCTGGCTGATCGCGTTCGGCGGCGCGATCACGGCGTACGGCTCGTACATCATGGTCGGCCTGAACCTCCAGGCGGGCCCGCACCAGCTGATGCTGCCCCGGGTCGTGCAGATGGCCGGCGCGGGCCTGGTGTTCGCCCCGCTGACGGCGGCGGCGGTGATGTACCTGCCCGCGACCGCGAACAACCGGGCCAGCGCCCTGTTCAACATGCTGCGCAACGAGGGGAGCAGCATCGGCATCGGGATCTCGACGGCCGTCCTCCAGCGTCGGCTGCAGCATCACACGTTCCGGCTGACGGAGGGCCTCCAGCCGCTGGACCCGACGGTCTCCGACGCCCTGGCCTCCACCGGCCGGTTCTTCACGAGCGTCACCGGCGACCCCGAGCGGGGCCGGCTGATGGGCCTGCGGGCGCTGGAGGCCGTCCGCGACCAGCAGGCCTACGCGCAGGCGTTCCTCGACTGCTTCTGGGTCTTCACGATCCTCTCGCTGGCGACGATCCCCCTCGCCTTTCTGATGAAACGCTCCGTGGTCGAGGGTGACGTGCCCCTGGGCCACTAGCCGCCACCGAAGAGGTCGGAAGATCGAAGGTCCCATGGACGGCCCGGGAGCCGCCTTCTATGATCTTCGTGATTGATGCAAATGTCTGAAAACCTTTCATGCGACTGGGGCGAAGAGACGTCGCGCCGGTCGCGGGACGGATCGCCATGTGGCTCCTGCAGAACGCGCTTCGGGTCGTCGGCTCGACGGCGCTGGGGGTCGTGCTGGGTTTCTCCGCGGCGGTGTACCTCGTGGCCTGGGGGCAGAAGCCGGGCGGCGAGCCCTGGCAAGCGGGCATGGGGCAATACTTCGGCGGCCTTTTCATCGGGGCGCCGTTGGGGGGCCTATTCGGTCTGGCGCTGGGCGTCGCTCGCATGCGGCGCGAGGTCTGGGGGCCGCTCGTCTGGGCGGGGATCCTCGCGGGCCTGGCGGCGGGCCCGTTCGTCAGCCAAGCCCTGAACGTTCATGTGTGGGCGGGTTGGTGGGGCGAC
The DNA here is from genome assembly GCF_029589435.1 of Paludisphaera mucosa. Classification (NCBI taxonomy): domain Bacteria; kingdom Pseudomonadati; phylum Planctomycetota; class Planctomycetia; order Isosphaerales; family Isosphaeraceae; genus Paludisphaera; species Paludisphaera mucosa. Next base: position 4,717,226 of record NZ_JARRAG010000002.1, read on the forward strand.
GCCGTCGTCGCCGTCGCGTGCGGCGCCCAGGGAGGCGCGGCCGGGGCCGCCGTCGAGACGTTCCGGCGTGAGTCGAGCGGCCCACGCAACCGCCGCCTCCGGTAATCGAAGGGAAAAGCCCCTTGCGGGCGGAGGCGGCCGGGGCGACCGGCCGAGGGGTGGTTTGCGCGACGGCTTCCGGCCTCGCGCCCCTCGTCGGCCTTCCAGGACGCCTCCTCCCGCGGAGGGGTCATGTGCGGATCGGCCCGCGACGTGCCATCATCACGTCGTGACGGGCGTGAGCGTGACCGCGATGCTCTGGAAGTAGACCGCGGTGATCCCCTCGTAGCCCGAATCGGTGCCCACGATCAGCCAGAGGTTCCCCTGGGCGTCGGCCTTCACGGTGGCCGTGTGGGTGTGCTCCCGGCTCAGCGAGACGTAGGGGACGCTCGCCTGGCCGTCCTGCGGCTGCAGGCCGTTGGCGATGTTCCCGGCCACCGAAGCCGCCGTTCCGCCTTCGGAGTTGTTCCCCTTGTCGACGTTCAGGCGGTCGTAGCCGTTTTGCACGACGGTCGTCGGCTCGATCGTCGACGCGCCGGCCTTCAGGACCACCGCCTCGCCCGGCGCGCCGCCCGCCCCGACCCCGCCGCTGGGCGCGTTGGAGGCGAACTTGAGGGTGAACTCGACCTGATACTCCTGGCCCGCGACGATCCCGTCGGCCGAGGTCAGCTTGCGGGTCAGGAACATGAAGACGTCGTCGGAGCGGTTGTGGCTCTGCAGCAGGTAGCCGGTCCCGTCGCCGTCCAGCTCCGAAGGCAGGTCGCGGATGCCGGAATCCAGCTCGTAGGTGTCGTTCGGGTCGACCGGGAGGTCGGCGAAGTCGGCGGTCCAGCCCTGGGCGCCCTGGGCGAAGTCGTACGACCTCGTCACGGCGTCGGCGACCGGGCCGCGGGTGACGGAGAGGCTCGTCGAGGCGACCTGGCCGTCCGGGCCCCGGGCCTGGATCGCGAACGGGTTGACGCCGAGGTTCAGCGGGACGGCGAAGCGGTAGGAGCCGTCGGCCGCGGCGGTGGTCGTCGCGTCGAACGTCCCGTCGCCGCCGACGTCGAGCCGGATCGTCGAGCCCGGGGCGGCCGTGCCGATCAGGTCGGTCTCCGCGACGTCCTCGTCCACCGTTCGGTCGCCGTCGGGGTCGTCGGAAGGGTCGACCTTCGCGGTCAGGTCCAGCGGCCGGATGGAGGTGGCCGCACCCAGGTTGCGGAAGGCCAGCGACCAGTCGCGGAGGTTGATCGCGCCGTCGCCGTCGACGTCGGCCGCCTCGGGCGCCGACGTCGAGCCGGGCGTCCGGCCGATCGCGCTCCGTATGGCGAACAGGTCCGCGCGGTCGACGCGGTAGTCGCCGTTGACGTCGCCGGCGAGGGAGACGCCCACCTCGTAGCCGCCCTGCGTCCCGCCCTCGGCCGTCGGGCGGATCGTCAGGGCCCCGGGCCCGGCCGCCGCCACCGTGATCCCGTCCGTGCCCGATCCGGCGTCGTCCCGCTCGGAGACGACCCGGACGGCCCGGGGGCCGGTCGAGTCCAGGTCCACGGCCCCGGGGTCGAGCGTCCCGCCCGAGGCCCGCGAATCGATTCGAAGCAGCACCTGGTTGCCCCTGGCTGGGCGGAAGCCGTGGCGGTCGATCTGGACGGTGAACGCGTCGCTCGACTGGGTCGTCAACTGGCCCTGATAAACGGCGAATCTCGTCCCGCCGGAGAGCAGCGTGCGGTCTTCCAGGCGGTCGAGCCCGAGGTTCAAGCCGATCCGACGTCGTCGTGGATCAACATGGGAGGAGAGTCTCATGTTGTTGCTCCATAGGTGTCGTCGATGGTGAGGGTTGGGCCGACGGGGGCCGCAGTCCCGATCCAGGAGCGGGTCCGCGGCCGGGTCTCGTCGGCCAAGCGGGAGTCGAGATCCTGCGCGACGGGGCGACATGAACTCGGATTCATAAATGGGGAGGTCGACGCGATCCGCCGCCGGGAGCCTCCGCGGGGACCGCGCCGCAGCCATGGTCGCGACGGCCGGTCGGTTGACGGCGGGCGACGGGGGCCGGTAGGATCGGCGAGGGCTGGAGTCCCGGGCTTTCGCCACGCGTCCCTCTCCCCAGAACAGGATCGAAGTCGAGACGATGCACATTCTTCTGACGAACGACGACGGCGTCTTCGCGCCGGGGCTCCGGGCGTTGCGCAAGGAGTTGATGAAGCTGGGCGAGGTCACCGTGGCGGCGCCGGCGCTGGAGCAGAGCGGCGTGGCCCACACGATCACGATCCTGAACCCCCTGGTGGTCAAGCAGGTCGACGACGACGACGGCTCGGCCCTGGGCTGGTCGGTCGAGGGCTCGCCCGCCGACAGCGTCAAGCTGGCCATCTGCGAGCTGATGCGCCGGCCTCCCGACCTGATCGTCTCGGGGATCAACAGCGGGGCGAACGCCGGGATCAACGTCCTCTACTCGGGGACCGTCGCCGCGGCGATCGAGGGGGCGTTCTTCAAGATCACCAGCATCGCCGTCTCGCTCGAGCTGTCCGAGCACTTCGACTTCCCCCGCGCGGCCAAGCAGGCGCGGAAGGTGATCGAGAAGATCCTGGCCAGCAAGCCGGCCAACGGCTCGCTGTTCAACGTGAACATCCCCTCGCACGCGCGGGGCGAGCCCAAGGGCGTGAAGGTCGTGCCGATGGGTCTGGGGCGCCACGGCGAGGGCTTCGAACAGCGGCAGGATCCGCGCGGGCGGACGTACTACTGGATGACGTACACCCCGCCCCGCGAGGTGCCCGGCCCGGAGACCGACGTCACCAGCCTGGCCGACGGCTACGTCACCGTGACCCCGCTCCACTTCGACATGACCCGCCACGACCTGCTCGAGGACATCGGCGGCTGGGATTGGAAGAGCTGAGCGACGCCCCCGAAGGGGCGGCCCCGGTCCGACGCCCGGTCCGCCCCTTGGCCTCCGCTCAGGGCCGAGGCCGAGCCGGTCCGGGAGGCGTGACGCCGCCGGCTCCGGAAGGCGACGTCGGCCGAGGGCGCGCGAGCCCGGCCAGGGCCTCGGCCGCCGGGCGGTGCGAGGGATTCCGATCGAGCGCGGCCCGGTAGGATTGTTCCGCCAGGGTGGTCATCCCCGCCTCCTCGGCCGCCCGGCCCATGCGGTATCGCGCCTCGGGGTCGTCCGGGCGCTCCTGGACGGACCGGCTGATCGCCTCGATCGACTCTCGCCGACGTCTCGCCTGCTCGGAGCGCGCGAGCGTCTCCGCGGCTTTCGACTTCAACCCCAGCGCCTCCTGCACCTGAGCGAGAAGCTGCAGGGCCCCGACGTCGTTCGGCTTCAAGGAGGCCGCGACCTCCAGGTCCTCGGCGGCGGCTTCGAGACGCCTCGCGAGGAACCTCAATCGGCCGCGGACGAAGCGCGCGTCGAACGTCGGCCCCAGCTCGACGGCCCGGTCCGCCAGCACGAGGGCCTCCGGAAGCTCGCCTCGATCCAGGGCGCGCCGGGCGGCGAGCGAGAAGGCCCGCGCGTCTTCGGACGCCGATCTTCGCAGCTCGGCGATCAGCGGGTCGGCCTCGTCGCCTCGGTTGGCGTCCAGCAGCGCCCGGGCGCGTCCGAACTGCGATTCCCGGCCCTCGAACGACGGCGGAGTCCGCTGCAGGGCCTGCTCGTAGGCGCCCGCCGATTCCTCGTACCGGCCCTGGTCGTGGAAGACCTTGCCCAGCGCGTACCAGGGGCGGAAGTCGCTCGGATCTTGGACGGCCGCTCGCTGGAGGAGCGCCACGGCCCGCGCCTCGTCGCCGCCGGACAGGTAGATCGCCGCCAGCAGCTTCTGGGCCTCGCCCTGATCGACCTGGATCCTCAGGGACCGTTCCAGGAGCCGCCGCGCGGCCGGCGTCGCGCCGGCTTGGAGCGATGCGACAGCCGCCCGGTTCAGGACCGGAGCCAGGCCCGGCGTCCGGTCTTCGAGGCGTCCCAGCATCCGGTAAGCCTGATCGACGCGACCCTGCTCCAGGCGCGTCGCCGCGAGGGCAAGGTCGGCCCCCGACCTGTCGGGCGATGGCTGGGCGGTGCATCCGAGCAGGCATGAAGCCGCCAGCGGAAGCCACGCCCCGAGGGCCGGCCTCATGGGACGGACTCGGCCTGCGGGACCTCCGGGGGAGCCGGCGCGGGAGGCCGGAACGCGAGGATCCCGAGGGCCGTCCCGATCGCGACCGAGATGCAGGCGATCAGCCGCGTGGACGTCGATGCGGCGACGGCGTCCGTGGTCCGGTCGAGCGGGAAGGCGAGGCCGCCGACCAACTCGTAGACCACCGTCCCCAGGAGCGCCCCGATCAGGCCGCCCAGCGCGGAGCGGACCGCGATCGGGCGACCGGGATGAGGCCCGGAAAGGCCGACCGCAAGGCCCGCGCCGAGGCCCGCGAGCCCCCAGATGACGCCGTGGGCCCGGGCCGATTGGAGCATGTCGGTCCCCGAGGGGTCCTTGTATTCGAAGTGGATGGGGATGACCAGGTACGACCCGGCGACGCCTCCCGCCGCGCCCGCGATCAGACCCAGCAGGCCCGGGCCCAGGCTCCTGGCCGCGGGGCCTTTCCAGGGGGCGGCCGACAAGCCCAGGGCGAGCCCGAGGAGGCCTCCCAGCAGTCCGTACGAGACCGCGGCGTTCCTCGTCCCGGCGATCCTCAGCTCGCGGTTCAACGCGCCGAAATCGAACCGCCGCGCCGACGATTCTTCCGAAGGCCGGAAGAACCCGTTCGTCATCTCGCCGCAGCCCCAGGCCGCGAACCCCGCGATGCAGGCGACGAACAACACAAGCAGCCATCGATCATGCGCGGTCGAACGAGTCGCACCGGCATCCGTCCCAGGCGACGACTCGCCGATCGAGGGCGGGACGGACCCGACGCCTGGAAGATCATCGTCGAACCGCTCGTCGGTCATCCGTCACCCCCGAGACCTTCCGGCGTCCGGATCGCGGCGGCCGCCTTCCGCGGCCGACCGGCTCGATTCGGACATAGAAACCTCGTGCAGAGGCCTCGGCGGCGCGTCCCGAAACCGGTCCCTGCAAGAGAAGGAGACGACATGATATGTCTAGCATCGAGGGATCGACAAGCTCTCACTGGGGGCTTGTAATTTGCATCCTGCCGGTGGAGACTCTCGGGACACCTCCGATCGGATGTTCGGAGCGTCGTGCGTGCATTTCTCCGATTCGCGGTCGTGCCTCAACATCGTGCTTTCGGCCGTCCGGCACCGTGTCGACGACCCGATCCCCGCTCTCGCCGGGCGGGATTTTCGGGGCGGTGACGTGTCGCGCGATCGGCCTCCGAACGCGGCCGGACCATCGTGATCCCCGCAAGATCGCCCGGATGGCCGGCATGTCGAAGCAGCACCGAGACGAGGGCTCGGTCGCGGTCGAACCCAGGTCGCTCGACCCGGGTTTCGATCACACCCCTGCATAGGAGCGATACGCCTTGAAATCGCCATCGATGCGAGCCTTGGGCGTCTTACCGTTGATCGCGGCCGTCGTCCTCGCCTCCGGTTGCGGACCGGGGAGCGAGGTGCCGATCGCCAAGGCCCCGGCGCCTCCGGCGGACGCCAACCCCGCCCAGCCCAAGCTCCCGAGCAAGGACATCCTCAAGAACGCTTCCCCCAAGGATCTCAATCCGGGGAAGAGTTCCTGACGCGCCGCTCATCCTTCACGATCGCCCTTCTCCCGGACCCGGAAGACTCCGCTGCGTCATCGGTCGCATCCGCAATTTCCGTTGGAGGATTCTCCCATGAAGGCTTGTGATCACGCGATCCCGTCGCGATCATGCGGCAGGCGTGGACGTGGATTCACGCTCATCGAATTGCTGGTCGTCATCGCCATCATCGCGGTCCTGATCGCGTTGTTGCTGCCGGCCGTCCAGTCGGCCCGCGAGGCCGCCCGCCGCGCTCAATGCACCAACAACCTCAAGCAGCTCGGTCTGGCGTTGGCGAACTACGAGTCGGCCACGCAAGCCTATCCCGCCTGTTACGGGGGCACGCGCAACCTGTCCTCGCCGGCCACCGGGCGGGGGACGTGGTGCTCCTGGAGCCCCCACTCGCTGCTCCTCCCCTACTTCGAGCAGGGGGCGCTCTACAACGCCATCAACTTCTCGACGCATAGCAACGGCGATTGGCCGAACGACGCCCCCAACGGCGTCGCCGCGAACACGACCGCGATCACGGTCATGATCAATTCGCTCGTCTGCCCCTCCTCCCCGCAGGCGCCGGCGACCTACGCGGGCAAGCAGGTCCCCGGGAACAACTATTTCGCCTCGGTCGGCTCCAGCTTCCACTGGATCGGGGCGGCGGGGAGCGGCTCTCCGAACGGCATCTTCTACTACGGCGGCGGCGAGGCCCAGCTCAGCGGGGCCACCTGGGACTCGGTCGGGGCCCTCAAGATCAGCAACCTCACGGACGGGACCTCGAACACGATCGCGTTCGGCGAGTGGCGGACGGGGGACTTCAACGAGAACAAGCTCTCGATCACCGACGTGGTCACCCCGCCCTCGGCGCCCCCCGGGATCACCGACACCTGGGGCAGCCCCATGTTGAACATGCCGGCCGGCGCCACCGCGCTGCAGCAGTGGCTGCCGATCTGCGCCGGCTACGCCCCGACGTCGCCGGGGAACTGGTCCACGAACCGGAGCTGGCTGGCCAAGACCTGGGCGACCGGCATGTTCGGATACACCCTGGGCAACGTCCTGCTGCCCCCGAACTCGCCCTATCCGAACTGCGAGTTCCCGACCGCGGGGGGCGACTTCGACGCGCCCGGGATCTATGGGCTGAGCAGCTACCATTCCGGCGGCTGCAACATCGCCTTCGGCGACGGATCGGTGCGGTTCCTCAAGGCGAGCACCTCCAACACCATCGTCTGGGCGCTGGGCTCGCGAGAAGGGGGCGAGGTCGTCTCCTCCGACTCGTACTGAGCCCCGCGCCGCCGCGGCCTAGGCGTGGAAGAGGACGTCTCGCCGCGGCCGTCGGCGGCCCCTTGCTCACGGGGCCGGGGGGATCGATAATCGCGCCAGGGTCGGCCCCCGCCCGGGGCCGGCCTTCCCGCCTCGACCTTCCCGCCAGGATCGTCGGCCCGCCACGCCCCCCGTCGCGGCCGACGGGGAGCCGACGACCATGAGAACATCGACGCTGATCCGGAGCTTCGCGAGGGCGACGGCCGCGGCCGCCTCGCTCCTCACGCTCGCCGCGGCCGTCCCGGCGCCCGCCCAGGAGCCCGTGCGGAAGATCCCGCCGGCGATCGGGCCGAACATCGACCTCGAGCCCGGCGACTTCGCCCGGTCGCGGCGGTTCGGGCCGGGCGACAAGGTCGTGATGACGCACTATTTCTACTGGTACGACGCCCCTTCGAAGGCCCATATCGTCGACTACGACGGCTCCGACGCGCTGACCACCCACCCGCCGACGCTCAGGGACTTCTCGTACAAGAGCGTCTCGTGGCACAAGGGCCAGCTCAAGGACATGATCGCGGCCGGGATCGACGTCGTCCTGCCGGTCTTCTGGGGGAGCCCCGGCGACCACACGCCGGGCTCGCGGATGTTCTGGAGCTTCGAGGGCCTGCCCCCGTTCGTCAAGGCGCTCGACGAGCTGAAGGCCGAGGGGATCGAGCCGCCGGCCGTCGGCCTCTTCTACGACACCTCGACGCTCGAGTCCAACGGCTGGGGCTACCACGCCGACCTGACGACCGACCTGGGCCGGGCCTGGTTCGTCGCCACGATCCGCGACTTCTTCTCGATGATCCCGCCCCGGCACTGGGCGCTGCTGGACGGCAAGCCGATCGTCGACCTGTACTCGGCGGCGTTCGCCAAGGCCCACGACCAGTCGAGCATCGACCTCCTCAAGGCCGAGTTCCCGAAGCGGTTCGGCGGGACGGCACCGTACGTGATCCGCGAGGTCTCGTGGAACGTCAAGGCCGACGACGTCTACGCCTGGGGCGGCGCGGTGCGGCCGAACTTCCTGGGGGTCGCCGAGATCGGCCCCGGCTACGACCACTCGGCCGTCCCGGGCCGCGAGCCCCTGGTCGTCGACCGCGAGGGGGGCGCCTTCTACGAGCGCGCGTGGGTCCAGGCCCTGAACCGCTCGCCCCGGATCGTGATCGTCGAGACCTGGAACGAGTTCCACGAGGGGACCACGGTCGCCGAGGCCCGCGAGTACGGCCGCACGTACATCGACCTGACCCGCAAGTACGTCGATATGTTCAAGAAGGGGATCGTCCCGCCCCGGCCGAGGACCGCGTACACCGACGCCGCGACGGTCGCGATCGCGCTGGGCGCGACGGACCGCGCCGAGGGCCTGGCCCGGGTCGACGTCGCCGACGGCCGCTCGGCCGCCGCGACGACCGCGGGCAAGACCTCGCGGGCGCCGGCGAAGGGGGTGGGCGGCCGCTACCTGTATTTCCGCGTCGACGACGGCTTCAAGTGGGCCCGCTCGATGCACGCCGCGGTCGAGGTCGACTACTACGACGCCGGACCGGGCTCGTTCGGCCTCCAGTACGACTCGCACGACCCGTCGGCCGAGCTCAACGGCGCCTACAAGCCCGCCGCCGCCCGGGCCGGCCTGACCGGCTCGCACGCGTGGAAGACCGTCCGCTTCGACCTCCCCGACGCCCGCCTCGACGGCGCCCAGAACGGCGGCGCCGACTTCCGCCTGGCCTTCTAGGGCGTCGACCCGCCGATCCACGCCGTGCGGATGATCCGGCCGGGTCGGTGAGTCGACCCGCCGGGCGCGCCCCTCGCCCTCTCGGTCGCCCCCGCGCCGCCGGCCCTACACCTCGGCCGCCCGCGCCGGCGCGGGGTCGGGGCGCGCGCCGGCCGCGGGGCGGCCGCCGACGCCGAGGCTGGCGATGATCGTCGCCCCCACGAGCATGGCGCCCGAGAGGATCCAGAGGGACGAGTCGTACGAGTCGGTGTGGTCCTTGAGGACCCCCACCAGCGTCGGCCCGATCCAGCCGCCGAGGTTGGCGAGCGAGTTGATCAGGCCGATGCTCGCCGCCGCGGCCGTCTCGGTCAGCAGCAGGCCGGGGAGAGTCCAGAAGGCGGGCAGGTAGGCCTTGAACCCCACCAGCGCCATGGTGAACGCGGCCACGGTCAGCCACTGGTTCCCGCTCGGGTAGTTGTTCCGGTTCGTGAACGGGATCAGGGCCATGGCCACCGCCCCCACGACGATCGGCAGCGAGGCGTGCCAGCGCCGCTCGTTGGTCCGGTCGGAGTTCCAGCCCACGAAGATCTGGCCCAGCAACGACCCGATGGGCGGGATCATGAGCAGGTAGGCCACCGTGCCGACGTCCAGCTTGTACCAGTCCTTGATGATCGAGGGCATCTGCATCTCGACGGCGTAGTTGCCGCAAGTGCAGAGGAAGAAGGCCAGCGCCAGGAGCAGGATCTTGGGGTGCGCCAACGCCTGGACGATGGTGAAGTGCCCGGACCCCGCGTGCCGCCGCTTCTCGTCGTCGAGCTCGCCCTGGAGCGCCTCGCGCTCTTCGGGGGTGAGCCACGACGCCTGGGCGGGGCGGTCGGTCAGGTAGGCCAGGACCACGAAGCCCAGGACGACGGCCGGGATCCCCCAGAGCAGGAAGACCCACTGCCAGCCGAAGAGGCCCCACGGTCCCAGCCCCCCGCCGCCGCCGAGCCTCAGCATCTGGTTCGAGATCGGCGGCCCGAGGATCTGCGAGATCGGCGCGGCGATGAGGAACCAGGCCAGGGCCCGCGAGCGGTCCCGGCGCGGGAACCAGTGCGACAGGTAGACGATCACGCCCGGGAAGAACCCGGCCTCGGCCAGGCCCAGCAGGAACCGGGCCAGGCAGAACTGGGCGACGAACGGCGAGCCCGGGCGTCGCAGGGCCGCCGCGGCCGTGCCTTCGCCGCCGCCGAAGACCCGCTCGACGACCCCCGCCGCGGCCCCCAGCAGCGACTCGAGCGCCGTCGTCACGACCGGCACGCGGTAGTGCACGAACGCGGTCAGCGAGGCCACCAGCCCCCACGAGACCATGATCCGGAAGATCCACTTGCGGGCGCTCCAGCGCTCGACCAGGATCGAGCCCGGGATCTCCAGCAGCAGGTAGCCGAAGAAGAACACCCCCATCCCGAAGCCGAAGACCGACTCCGTGAATCCCAGGGAGCCCAGGTCCTCCTCCATCTGGAGCTTCGCGAAGCCGACGTTCGTGCGGTCGACGTAGGCGACGACGTAGCAGATGAACAAGAGCGGCAGGAGCCGCCGATACGCCTTGCCCCGGGCACGGTCCAGGGCGCTTGGGTTCTCCGACGGCATGGGGCGCCCTCGATCGGATCGATGGGGAGGAGGTCCGCGGCGCGGCACGGCAGGCCAGTCTATAGGATCGGCCCCGCGTCCCCCACTCCCCAGCGGGTACTTTGTCGAAAACACCGGCGACCTGGGCGATCCACCTTCTCCCCTCGTGGGAGAAGGTGGCCGAAGGCCGGACGAGGGGCTCGTCATCCGACGCCGACCCTTTTGCGGTCCAAGCCTCCCACCGGCCTCGTGGTCCGACGGCCCGGCGGGGTCCCCCTCATCCGGCCCTTCGGGCCACCTTCTCCCACGAGGGGAGAAGGTGGATCGCCCCGCCCCCACTCCGGGGTTTACGATAGAGCGTCCGGCGGGGAAAAGCGGGCGGCCCGAGGCCTCGCCGCGGCCCGCGGGGGCTCAGCGGCTGACGTCGGAGCGGGAGCGTTCGCGCAGGCGGCCGAGGCTCTTGCGGTCCACGCGGTCGGCGCGGGCGCGTCCGCGGCGCGGGCTCGGCTCGGACGGGCCGGGGAAGGGGGCCAGGCTCGCGTCGACGTCGCGCGAGGATTCGACGCCGGGGGGCCGTCCCGCGGGGCCGGCGAGCAGGGCCGGGCTGAAGGGGAGCGAGATGGGGGTGATGCGGTTCACCTTCCAGACGCCGGGCTTGGTCTCCTCGAAGCCCAGCGACCAGGCCGAGTCGCCCGCACCGGCCCCGTTGTACCCCGCCGGCCCCTGCATGGCCCCCCGGACGAAGATCTTGAACTCGGCCTTCCCCCGCCGCGTCCGCCGCCCGGCGCTGGTCTGCAGCTCGCGGATCCGCACGACGTCGAACTTCGAGTTGGCCAGGCTCGCCTGGATCAGGGCCCGGGTCGCGATCGTCGGCATCGATTCGCCGGCCTGCACGTACTGGACGTCGGGCGTCAGGTGCGCCAGCAGCCCTTGGGCGTCGGAGGCCAGGAGCGACCGCCGCAGGTCGTAGACCACCGCCTCGATCCGCTCGTCGTCCGTGACCCAGAACCACTCGACCGTCAGCACCACGCCCGCCAGGCCCAGGGCCGTCAGGCCCCAGATCAGGTACTTCCCCTCCTGCCGGGCCCGCAAGGCCACGAAGCAGCAGGCCGCCGCCAGCAGCAAGGCCCCCGCCGGCAACGTCGGATCTTCCGAGAACATCGTCATCCCGACGCCTCCCCGCCCCTGAGTCCTACTTTTGTAAGATCCAGGGGTATTGTCGCTGCGAGCGGGCCGCCCGGCCAGTCCTCGATCATTCGGATTTCTCGGATTTGGGGTCGGCGGGGGCCTTCTTCTCGTCGGCCTTGGCCTTCTCGGCGGGCTTGGCCTTGGCGTCGGGCTGGGCCTTCTTCTCGCCGGCCTTCCTGTCGCCGGCCTGGCGGCGGACGGTCTGGACGTCGGTGAAGGCGACGGGGATCTGGTTGTAGCGGGGCTCCCATTCGTTGGCGCGGAGCTTGATGTGGGCCTCGAGGTACTTGACGAGGGCCTCGGCCGCGCCGGGCTCGAGGCGCAGGAGCTTGTAGCCGTGGAGCGGGGAGGGGAAGATCTCGACCTTGTTGAAGCGGCCCCGTTCCAGGTCCTTTCGCACGGCCTCGACGGCGTCCTTCGAGGCCGCGTCCTTGGCGCCGGCCATGAGGAACAGGGGGACGCGGAGGGCGACCGGCGGGGCGATGCGCGTCAGGGCGTAGCCGGAGCCCTCGGGCTGGGGCGAGACCAGGACGAGGGCGGCGAGGTCGCCGGCCCGCCCCTCGGTGGAGACGGCGGCCCCGGGCTGGTGGGCCCAGGCCGCCGCGAGGTTCCCCCCCTCGCCGACGCCGACGACGCCGAGCTTGCCGACGTTCAGCTCGCCGCGGTTGTGGCGGTCGAGCAGGAACTGGTAGGCGGCCTGCAGGTCGTCGGCCATCGCGTCGCGCTCGTCGGCCGCGAGCGCCCGCCGCGGGTTCTGGCCCTGGCCCCGCAGGTCCATCGTGAAGACGGCGTAGCTCTCGTCCTGGAGGTGCTCGGCCAGGCCGCGGCCCTTGAACTCCAGGACCGGGTCCTCGAAGTCCTTCCGCGACCGCTGCCGCTCGTGGATCAGGATCACCACCGGCGCGTTGACGCCGACCTTCGCCGGGTAGTACGAGGCCGCCAGCGGCGTGCCGTCGAACGAGCGGAGCTTGAACGTGTAATGATACGTCCCCGGCGCGCCGGCCTTCCCCGCGTCGGCGCGGGCGAGCGGGTCGCCCCCCTGGGGCTGCACCTTCTTCAGCGGCTCGCCCCCCTGGTTGCGCAGGGGCCGGCCGCCCTTCCGCCGCGCCTCCTGGGCCGCGACGCCCAGGGTGGTCGACAGGGTGATCAGGACGGTCCAGAATCTCCGGCTCGCCAGCAGTCTGCGCATGGGGCGTCCCCGTAATCGGCTCGTCGCGAGGCGGTCTCGCGGGCCGGTCGGCCCGCCTCATCATCGTATGCCGCGAGCCGGCGCACCACAAGCGCGACCGCCGCGGGGCGCGGCTTCAGCCGGCCAGGTACCACGGGACGTTGATCACGACCACCCGGCGGAAGCCGCTGAGGCGGAGGTAGGCCTTGATGAGCGCCGCCGTCTGGTTGTGGAGCACGTAGTGATACCACCGCGTCCCCACCATCTCGGGGACGATCACGGCGATGTCGCGGCCGGGGTGGGCCCGCGCCAGGTCCGACACGACTTCCTTGAGCGGCCCGTAGAGCCGCCGGTACGGGGAGTAGACGACGATCAGCTTCGGCGCGGGGAGGTGCTCGGCCCGGGTCGGCGCCCTCACGAGCGTCTCCCAGCCGTCTTCCAGGGCGGCCATGGCCTGCTCGTCGCCGGCGATGTGCAGGGCGTAGATCTCGGGCGAGATCTTCAGGGCGAACCGCATCGCCTTGCGGGTGACCGCGCTCCAGCCGCGGATCGGCAGCAGCACCAGGGGCGGCTCCAGGCCCGCGGCGTCGAGGGGCTCGGCGGTCGCCACCTCGCGGCCGACGGCCTGGTAGTGGGCGCGGACGCCCCGGAAGAGGAGCAAGAGCCCCGGGACCAGCAGGACCATGACCCAGGCGCCCTCGACGAACTTGGAGACCAGCACGACGGCCAGCGTCACGGCCGTGCAGGAGGCCCCCGCGGCGTTGATCGCCGCCGACCGGCCGGCGTGGCCCCCGCCCACGCGCCGCCAGTGGGCCACCATGCCCGCCTGCGAGAGCGTGAAGGCCAGGAAGGCGCCGACCGCGAACAGGGGGATCAGGTTGTCGGTGATCCCGTCGAACACGATCAGCAGCCCGGCCGACAGGGCCGCCAGCACGAGGATGCCCTGCGAGTAGACGAGCCGACGTCCCCGGTGGGCGAACCCGGCGGGCAGGTAGCCGTCCTGCGCGACGACCCGGCAGAGCCGGGGGAAGTCGGCGAAGCCGGTGTTGGCCGAGAGGGCCAGCACGGCGAGCACCGAGCCGATCGTGACGTAATAGAAGGCCCCGCGGCCCACCACGGCGGCCACGAGTTGCGAGATGATGCTCTGGTAGCCGGCCCGGCCGGGCTCGGTGGCGGCGATCCCGTACGCCCGGCACAGGTAGGCGATCCCCGCGAGCATGACGGCCAAAACGGCGATGATCGCCGTCAGGGTGCGGCGGGCGTGGGGGACCGCGGGCTCGCGGAAGGCGCCCACGCCGTTGCTCACCGCCTCGACCCCGGTCATGGCCGTGCACCCGCTGGCGAACGCCCGCATCAGGATCCAGAGCCCCGCCGCCGACTCGGCCGGGAGCGGGCTCGGCGGCACCTCGACGGCCGCCGGCCGGCCGCCGGCCAGCCACGCCTTGACGACGCCGATCGCCAGCACGGCCAGCAGCGAGGCGATGAACAGGTACGTCGGCGCCAGGAAGGCCACGCCCGACTCCCGCGTCCCCCGGAGGTTGACGGCCGTGATCATCGCCAGGATCAGCAGGCACAGGGCCAGCGTGTAGGGCTGGAACGAGGGCAAGGCCGACACCAGCGCCCCGACCCCCGCCGAGACGCCGACCGCCACGACCAGCACGTAGTCGAGCATCAGCGCCGCGGCGGCGAACAGGCCGGCCGTCTCGCCCAGGTTCTCGCGGGCGACGGTGTACGACCCGCCGCCGTGGGGGTACGCGGCGATCGTCTGGCGGTAGGAGAAATAGACGACCAGCAGCAGGGTGATGATCAGCGTGCTGATCGGCCCGATGTAGCCCACGCCGGCCGGGCCGAGCGGGATCAGCAGCGTCAGCGCGGCCTCGGGCCCGTACGCCGCCGAGCCGAGCGCGTCGAGGCCGAGCATCGGGATGCCGGCCCAGACGCCCACCCGCTGCTCGCCCTCCTCATAGGTCGCCAGCCGCCGGCCGAAGAGATAATCGGTGATCGCCATCGCGGGACTCCCGCCCCGGGACGAGGATCGGCGAGGCCCTCGCCCGTCGATCGTCGGCGTCCCGGAGCGACGGAGCATCATACACCCCGCGGCCGGGCCATGCACCGCCGGGCCGGCTTCACGGCCCGGCCGTGCGGACGTCGCCCAGGTCGCGGGCCTCGCCGGGCCGGAGGACCAGGTCCTCGAAGGCCGTGCCGACGAGCGAGCCCTTCTGGAAGACCTCGGCGCCGTAGCGTCGGCCGGGGACCAGGCGTTCGAAGCGGAATCGGCCGTCGCCGTCGGCCTGGATCACGGGGAGCACGCCCACGCCCGGGTCGTCCCCCGCGGCGAGCCTCCGACGGGTCCCCATGTCGAGGAACGTCTTCTCCGGGACGCCCGCCGACCCTCGGGCGTCGACGATCCGGCCGGTCACGGACGCCCAGGGTTGGAGCGTGACGGTGTAGGGCGCGTCGTCGTCGCCCCGGGCGACGAGGTCGCCGGCCAGCTTCCGCCCCTCGTGGACGAACGTGATGCGGCGGCCGCGCCCCGGGTCGAGCTTCGAGATCGCGGCGGTCGCGGCGCGGAGGCGGGGCTCCTGGTCTCCGGGGTGCAGGGTCAGGCCGTCGGGGACGACGCCGACGAGGGGCCTTCCGTCGGGGTCGAGGAGCGTCACGGTCCTGGGCCGGTCGCGCACGACGGTCGCCGAGAGTTCCAGCGGGCCCGAGCCGACGGGCGGGTCCGCGAGCGCGATCGCCGCGTAGTCTTCCTGCCGATGCCAGTTCGGACCCAGGATCAGGTACTCCCCGTCGCCGTAGGACGTGCGGGCTTCCTGCTCGGTCCAGTCCGCCTTGCCGGGGGCGAAGAACGCCTTGGGGTCGACGAACGGCGGGCGGAGGCCGCGGACGCTCGGCGTCTGCACCAGGACCGCCGCGGGGCCGGGGGCCAGGACCCCCTCGTACACGCCCGGGTCCGTCCGCAAGGCCCGGCCGACCGGACGCTGGCCGACTGCGACGACTCCCGGGGGCAGGGAGGCCAGGTAGGGGTTCGGCGAGACGGCGTAAGAGTCCACCGTCGCCTCGACCGGGGCCCCCGCCTCGTCGACGACCTTCAGTCGGTACGGCACGCCCCGTAGGCACTCGATCACCACCCCGTCGCGGCGGTCGACGACCGTGGAGGCGGGCAGATAAGGCCGACCGGGCCCCGGCGCAGCGGCGAGCCGGAGCGGCTGCCGCGCGGCGGCCGCCGCCATCGGATCGGCCGGGAGCGGGCCGACCGGCTCGAGTTCCTCGGGGAGGATGCCCCGCATGGTGAAACGGCCGTCGGGCCCGGTGACGACGTCCTCCGGCCTCGGCGACCCGTCGCCCCGGCCGACCCGGACGCCGGCGAGCGGCTCGCGGGTGTCGCCGGCGATCACGAGGCCCGAGACCGCGACCGAGCGGTCGCGGTCGAGGCTCGCCGTGAAGCTCGCGCCGTGGGTCGTGTGGGCCGGGCGGCCCTGCATGTCCCGTTCCGTGGTGGGCACGTCGGCGGTCTCGCGGGTCACGACGGTCAGGTAGCAGTCGGCGAAGCCGGAGGCGGAGACGCGCAGGTAGGCGACGCGGTCGGCCCCCAGGCCCGTCATGCGGAAGCGGCCCTCGGCGTCGGTCGCGACCTGTGAGGGGACGCCCGGCAGGACCTCGGGCGGTGAGATCGGCCGGCCGTTGCAGGCGCCGCCGAGGATCGTCCGGACCTGGACGAGATAGCCGTCGAGGTCATTACGGTCCGGGATCGTGAGAGTTTCCAGCCGCACGCGGGCGCCGGCGACCGGTCGCCCCTCGGGGTCGACGATCCGGCCGCGGATGGGGACGTCGCGTACGAGTCGCAGGGTCAGGTCGGCGCCCTTGATCGGATCCCAGTGGGAACGGAACGAGGAAGCGCCCTCGCCCCAGGTGCGAGCCCAGTCCGGGGCGTAGCCGTCGGCCCCGGCCGCCATCAGGCCCTCGCGGCGCGCGGGGAGGCCGTCGAGGCTCTCGAACGTCATGTCGGCGGCCTCGAACGCGAACCGGCCGTCCGGCCGGCTCAGGGCCCGGGCGGGGCCGAGGTCCCGGGGCGTCCCTTCGCCGCGCGGCGCGACGTAGATCCGGGCCCCTGCGATGGGCCGCCCCTCGCGGTCGACCACCCGGCCCGCGAACCGGCCGGCGTTCGCGGGGGCGTCGGGGTCGGGAGCGGGCTCGGGCTCCGGGGGAGGGGCGGTCGCGGGGGCCTGCCGAAGGGACTTTCTCGGCGGCGGCTCGCTCGGGGCGGCGGCCGCGAGCAGTCCCCCCGCGAGGAAGGCGGCGACGGTCAGGGCGGCGGCCGACTTGAGGGCGGCCCACGGCGCCACAGCCCGGGCGGCGAGGGCGGCGACGGCGGGCGTCGGACGCGCGCCCGCCGCGAGCGAGGACGCCGCCTCGAACGCGGCCCGCCGGGCGACCGCGAGGGCGGGGGCGAACGGCGTCGGGAACGCCGTCGCGGGGTCGACGCCGCGGCGTGCGAGACCGTCGCGGAGCTTCCGCCTCGCGCGGGCGAGGCGGCCCCCGACCGTCCCCGCCGGGCAGCCGAGCACCGCCGCGGCCTGCTCGCGGGTCAGCCCCTCGAGGTCGCAGAGCACGATCGCCGCCCGATACCGCTCGGGAAGGCGGCCGACCTCCTGGCGGATCACGGCGAGCAATTCCGACCGTTCGGCGTCGGCCCCCGACCCCGCCTCCGGACCCGGCCGCGACGCCTCGCGACGCCGGCGGCGGGCCTGAGAAAGGCGGTCTTGCCGAGCGACGCGACGGGCGACCCGGTACAGCCAGCCCCCGAGCGACGGCCCGACGGGGAAGGTCCCGATGCGCTTCAGGAGGACGAGGAACGTCGCCTGGAAGGCGTCCTCGGCGTCGGCGGCGTCCAGCACGCCGCGGCAGGCCCCCATGACCAGGGGGCCGTGCCGCGCCACGAGCGCGGCGAACGCCTCGGGGTCCCGGCCCGCGGCGAATCGCTCGACGAGCTGCGCGTCGGTCAGGGCCGAGACGGCACCCTCGTCGAGGAGGCGGAGCAGGAGGGGCGTCGGGCGGGCGGAGAGTTCTCGGGGCATCGGATCGGGCTCCCTCGGCCGGTCGGGACGGGAGCGAGGCGCGGCCGCCGCGTCCTCGCCGTTCCACCGAAGAGGAATGGTCGCCGGGCCCCGACTTGATACGCCTTTTCCCCCTCGCGGGGCGTGGGCCCGCCCGATCAGCCCCCGGCGACGCGCCGGCGGGCGTCGGCGAGCATGTCGGCGAGGGTCTGGTCGATGGGGAAGACCGGCTCCCAGCCGACGGCGGCGCGGAGCTTGGAGGGGTCGGCGACGAGGTAGGGGAGGTCGACGGCGCGGACGCGGGCGGGGTCGATGCGGACCGCGATGGGCTTCGTGGCCAGGGCGAGGAAGCGGTCGAGGGCGTCGGTCAGCTTCAGGCCGCGGCCGGTGCCGAGGTTGTAGATCTCGCCGGCCTTGCCGCCCTGGGCGAGCAGGCGGTAGGCGCGGACGACGTCGCGGACGTCGGTGTAGTCGCGGACCACGTCCAGGTTGCCGACCTCGA
This sequence comes from Paludisphaera mucosa, assembly GCF_029589435.1. NCBI lineage: Bacteria > Pseudomonadati > Planctomycetota > Planctomycetia > Isosphaerales > Isosphaeraceae > Paludisphaera > Paludisphaera mucosa. The sequence continues at coordinate 4,735,414 of NZ_JARRAG010000002.1, forward strand.
CGGCGTCCTTGAGCCCGGCCTCGACCTCGGCGACCTGGTGCGCCAGCGTCGCCAGCACGTACCGGGGCGACTGCCGGGGGCCGGCGTGGTTGAACGGCCGTGCCATGACCACGTCGAGGCCGTCGGACAGGTGCATCTGAACGCCCAGCAGGTCGGCCGCCGCCTTGCTGGCCGAGTACGGGTTGTTGGGCCGCAGCGGGCACGACTCCGTGACCGGGATGAACTCCGGCGGCGGGTCGCCGTAGCAGACGCCCGAGCCCACGATCACCACCCGGGGCTTCGGCGCGAGGCCCGCCTCCTTCACCGCCGACAGCAGGTTGAGCGTCCCGCCCAGGTTCAGCGCCCAGGTCCCCCGGGGGTCGTCGAAGCTGGCCCGGGGGTTCGACTGCGCCGCGAGGTGGTAGATGGCCTCGGGCTGCTTGCGGCGGAGGAGGTCGGCCAGCTCGGCCTGGTCGACGTCCATCAGGTCGAGGCGCTCGATGCGGACCGAGCGCGCCAGCTCGGCCAGGTCGTCCGGGAACCGGCCCGACGCCGAGACGCCCGCCACCTGATCGCCGCTCGCCAGCAGATGCTCGGCCAGATGCCCGCCCACGAACCCGCTGATCCCCGTCACGAACGCTCGCACGGCGGTCGGCCCCCCATCGCCTTCGGTCGTCGCCCGTCCCGCCTCAGCCCGCGTGCCCGCGGTACGCGCCCGACTTCACGCGGTCGACCCAGTGCGAGTTGGCCTTGTACCAGGCGACGGTGTCTTCCAGGCCCTTCTCGAAGGTGACGCTCGGCGTCCAGCCCAGCTCGCGCTCGGACTTGGCGGTGTCGACGGCGTAGCGGCGGTCGTGGCCGGGGCGGTCGGTGACGTACTTGATCAGGGCCTCGGTCTTGCCGGTCAGCTTCAGGACGGCCTTGGTGACCTCCATGTTGTACCGCTCGCTGCGGCCGCCGAAGTTGTAGACCTCGCCGGCCTTCCCCTTCCGCAGGGCGGCGTCGACGCCCCGGCAGTGGTCGACGACGTGGATCCAGTCGCGGACCTGCATGCCGTCGCCGTAGACCGGCACCGGCACGTCCGCCAGGGCGTTGGTGATGAACAGGGGGATCAGCTTCTCGGGGAACTGGTACGGCCCGTAGTTGTTCGAGCACCGGGTCGTGACGACGTCCATCCCGTGGGTGTGGAACGCGGCGCGGACGAGCAGGTCGGAGCCCGCCTTGCTGGCCGAGTAGGGGCTGTTGGGGGTGAGCGGGGTCTCCTCGGTGAACGCCGGGTCCTTGGGCCCGAGGGTGCCGTAGACCTCGTCGGTCGAGACGTGGACGAACCGGGGGACCTTGGCCGCTCGGGCGGCGTCCAGCAGGTTCTGGGTGCCGATGACGTTGGTCCGCAGGAAGGGCGTGGCGTCGTGGATCGAGCGGTCGACGTGGCTCTCGGCCGCGAAGTGGACGACCGCGTCGAATCCGCCGTCGGCGATCAGCTTCGTCACGAACGGCCGGTCGGCGATGTCGCCGTGGACGAACGTGTAGCGGGGGTCGCCCGCCAGGTCGGCCAGGTTGTCGGGATTGCCGGCGTAGGTGAGCGCGTCCAGGTTCGTGATCGCCAGCTCGGGATGGTTTTCGAGCTGCAGCCGGACGAAGTTGGCCCCGATGAACCCGCAGCCGCCGGTGACGAGAATCCGCTTCAACGAGGATGCCATGATCGCCCTCTAACCCGCCCCGAGCCGTCCGAATTTCTCGTCGCACGCGTGACTGGCCAGGGTAATGGGCGCAAGCCCTGACCGCAAGGCGGATTGCCGCCGTCGATCGGTCTCCCGAGGTCGAGCGGAACGGACGCTTCGAGTCGGCGTCGCGCGAGGCAACGACGGCGGGGGCCCGCACGGCCCCGTCGGGCGGCCGGCGTAGCGGGAACTCGGCCGACGGCGAGGAGGCGTCGGATCGCGGCCGGGGGAGGAGGATGAAACCCGCCCTGAGGCTCCAAGGATCGGGAGCCGGGCGAACTTCCCGACGAGATCATCAGGTCTTCATAAATCCTTCATGTCGCCCCGTACACTAGTGGAACACCCTCCACTACGTCAGCCATCGTGCCGAAACGCCCCCTTGCCGTCGGGCGGCCGGATCGTCATACCCCGAGGAGTTTCCTTGAACGTCACGCGCCTTCCTCTCCGCCGTCGGACCGGCTTCACGCTGATCGAGCTGCTGGTCGTCATCGCCATCATCGCCGTCCTGATCTCGCTGCTGCTGCCGGCCGTGCAGGCGGCGCGCGAGGCGGCCCGCCGGGCCCAGTGCGTCAACAACCTGAAGCAGGTGGGCCTGGGCCTGCACAACTTCGAGAGCACGAACAGCTTCTTCCCGCCGTCGGGCATCCGCGGCTCCGGCGTCTGCCGGCCGATGAACATCAACGTAGGCCCCGACGGCAAGATCCCGACCGGCGGCATGTCCACCTCCAGCTACGTCTTCACGCACATCCTGCCCTACATGGAGCAGCAGCCGCTCTACGCCGCCTACAACATCAAGCTGGACTTCCGCCGCGCCGACAACTCGACGGCCGTCGCCACCCTGATCCCGAGCCTGCTCTGCCCGTCGTCGGCCAACGGCGAGAAGTACCACAGCTTCAGCGACTCGGCCGGCGACGCGAGCGTCTGCGGCGGCCCGTTCACGAACGTCCGGACGGCCGTCACCGACTACGCCGTGAGCAACGGCGCCGAGGAGAACTTCGTCAAGTCGGGCCTCAGCGACCTGACGGATTGGGGCCAGCTCGCGATGCTCCGGAACGTCACCGGCGGCGAGCCCGACAACGTCACGCGGATCGCCCAGGTGACCGACGGCCTCTCCAACACGATCATGATGAGCGAGTCCGCGGGCCGGCCCCACCTGTACCTCCGCGGCGGCCGCAGGCACCCGACGGTGGTCCCCGGCGAGGGCTCCGCCGGCGGCTGGGCCGACTACGACACGGGCTACACCCTCCACAGCTACACCCTCGACGGCAGCAAGACCCCCGGCCCCTGCTTCACGAGCTGCTACAACGGCAACGAGGACTACTCGTTCCACCCCGGCGGCGGCAACTACCTGATGGGCGACGGCTCCGTCCGATTCATCAAGGGGACCTCCGACATCCGGATCTACGTCCGCCTGCTCACCCGGGGCCTGGGCGAGGTCCTCTCCAGCGACCAGTACTGATCGACCGACGACAGGATCCCGACCATGCTCCGCCGCCTCGGATTCGCCCCCCTCGCCGCCGCCCTGGCCCTCGCCGGCCTCGGCTGCGGCGAGGACCTGGGCTATCAACTCCCCGTCCACCCCACCTCCGGAAAGGTCGCCTGGAAGGGCGAGCCGGTGAAGGGGGCGTTCGTGAGGTTCCACCCCGTCGACCCCAGGTCCGTCCAGCCCCCGCCCGGCGAGCAAGGCCCGCCGATCGCCCTGACGACCGCGACCGAAGCGGACGGGACGTTCGTCATGAGCTCCTACTACGCCGACGACGGGGTCCCGGCCGGCGACTACGTCGTCACCGTGACCCCCGCCGGCGCCGCGATCGAGGCCGCCGCCCCGGGCGAGGAGGACGCCGGGCCGCACCCCGACGACCTCGCGCCGGCCGAACGCAAGAACGCCGCCTGGCCCACCTTCGCCCGGCTCTACCGCGACCCCGCCACGTCCCCCCTCAAGGCCGCCGTCAAGCCGGGCGGCGAGAACCGCTTCACCTTCGACCTGAGCGCCGTCGACCCCAGGCCCGGCCGCTCCCGGGCCGCCGCAGACGTCAACTGACCGGCCCTCGCCGAAATCGGCTTCGTCTTGGCTTCATTCGCGTCTCGCGCCAACGAAGCCATCTGACGCAAGTCTCTTTGCAACAGGTCTTTGTCGCGAGAAATCGGCTCGTCCGGCCGCTGGCGCTCGATCACGTTTTTCGCCCCTCGATCGTCTTCCGCATCGCCTCGCCTCCCCCCGACTCGACCCCCCCGCGCGCACCGCCCCCATGCCGACTATGGGACCGATCCGCCGAACAGGGAGGCCTCTGGGGAGGGAAAGAGCCCGGAAGCCGTCGGAGACGCCGACGAAGGCGCTCACCCCAGGTCGACGACGAACGCCCCCGGGACCTCCGACTCGACGAGCGCGCAGGCCAGGTTGAGCCAGGGGCCGCAGCGGTCGAGGACGCCCGAGTCGGCGCTGGCCACGGGATCGCCGGGGAGGATCAGCAGGCGGTCGGGGTCGGGGACGACCTCGGCGCTCCAGGTCGGGTCGACGTCGCGGATCATCGCGGCGAGCCGGCCGCTGTTGGAGACCGGGGCGTCGAGCAGCCAGGTGCAGGGGCCGACGCCCCAGGCGGCCAGCGCCCGCGCCGCCAGTTCCAGCGCGGGGCGGGTCTCCTCGACCCGGCGGTACGTGCCGTGGACGCTCGCCAGGTCGCGGAAGCAACCGTCGCGGGCCCCCAGCACCACCCCGCCGCCGAGCGCCGATTCGAGCGTCAGGATCAGGTTGAAGCCGTCGATCCGGATCGGCCGGCCGCGGAGCGAGGCCGGGTCGAGCCGCCGCGCCTGTCTCCCGTCGCGGTCCGCGTCGCGGCAGGCGCAGCGGAGCACGGCCGACCGCTGACGCTCGACCAGCCGATGCCGGTCGCCCACCAGCTTGAGCGTCGAGGGCTCCGCGTACCCCCGCGAGAGCAGCCACGAGAATTCGGCCGCGGCGGTCGCCAGCCTCGGGCGGGCCGCCGGGCCGAACCATTCCCGATCCTGCGGCCCCGGGCCGCGATGCGTCCGCGTATCGGCCACGGGCCGGCTCCTCGTCGCCCGCCGATGATCGCCCTCGTCCCCGGGTCGGCATCGTACCATGACCGCTCCCGGGGATCCCGGTCCGGCGGGGTCGACACGAAGAGGCGTCGTCCCGGCCGCCGCAGTCCAGGCAATTTTGACATTCCGGGGAAATCGGTTTTCGCGTCGCCGAACCGGGTCGTTCGTCGAATGATCTTGCGGACGGCCGTCCATTTCTCCACACCAGGCCGGACATCGATGCAGGCGGACGGTTGCGGGGCCATCGGGCCCCTCGGACACCGTCCGCCGTCCGCGCCCCGCTCGCCGAGGATGGCGAGACGCGCCGTCGGGAAGACGAGGTAGGAAGCCCGTCCCGACGGCGCAGGACCTCCAGAAAGGATTCACGCGATGTCCCGAAACAAGGACCAGTCGTCTTCCCCCCACGCGCACGTCCCGGGCCGCACCGGGCGGCGGAACAGGCGAGGCAGCACGCCCTCGCTCACGACGCTCGAGGACCGGAAGCTCATGACGCAGGGCTTCGGCGCGCCGATGGGAATGATGGCGATGGCCGCGCCCATGCCGATGTTCCAGGCGCCGACCCAGGCCCAGGCCGCGACGCCGACGGCGTCCGGGGACGCGGGGGTCACGAGCGCCGCGGTCGCGACGACGGCGGCGCCCGTCTCGACGCTCTCGTTCCAGGGCGACTACACCTACCAGACGTCGCAGGCCGTCTCGGGCCGGCCGGCGTTCGGCGTCGACCCGGGCCAGGGTTGGATCCAGCAGGGCGCCGACGCGCAGTTCGGGCCGACGGGCCCGCTCGCGCTGGGCGGGGCCGCCGGCGTCGGCTGGCCGACGGCCGCAACCCTGCCGTCGTTCCCGGGCGACCCGACGAGCCAGCCGATCGCCATCGACGCCAGCACCCTGCCCGCCCAGGCGAGCGACCCGTCCCTCGCCGCGACGTCCGGCCTCGCGACGACCTCCGCGACGGCCACCGACGCCGCGACGAGCCAGGCGGCGATCGACGCGGCCTTCGCCAAGCAGTCGACCGACATGCAGGCGATCCAGGACAAGTCGGAGGTCACGCCGAAGCTCCTCGCCGCGCTCCGCAAGGCCCAGGACCAGGTCGTCTCCGAGGCCGGCGCCGCCGACGCCGACCTCGTCAAGACCTACCAGGCCGACGCCCAGGCGGTGGAGACGTCCGGCACGTTCACCGACGCCCAGCAACAGCAGCTCAAGGCCGACTACACGGCCGTCCTCCAGAGCGCCGGCGTCTCCGACGCGACGATCACCGCCCTGTTCGCCGCTCAGGACGCCGTCAAGGCGGCCAGCCACGTCACGTCCGACGACGTCCAGCTCCTGGCGGCCGACCAGAAGGCGGTCCAGACCCTGCTCGACGCGCAGCCCTCGCAGCCGATCGCGTTCAATTACCAGGGCCGGGGCGGCGCCGCCGACGCGGCGATGGCCGGGGGGCTGGGAGGCGTCTACATGAACGCCGGCGCCCCGTCCGGGGCCGTGACGACCAGCGTCCAGCCCGCGACGATCACGCCCGGCGCCCAGCCCGTCGTGGTCAGCACGGCGGCCCCGGACGTCACCACCACGGCCGTCGCCCAGCCCGTCTCCGTCTCCACCGGCGCGGTCCCGACGCAGGGCGGCGTCCACACCCTGCCGGCGGGCGTCACCACGTCGGGGTTCAGCGTCGTCCAGCAGAACGTCCCGCGCGGCATGATGCGCCGGCTGGCGACGAGGTCCGGCGGCGGCCGCAGCCAGACCTTCACCGTCGCCAACCGCTCGGCCGTCAACAATCCCGTCTCCCGGCCCGTCGCCGCGAGCCAGGCGGGCGTGCTCCGGGCCACCCCCGCCGCCGCCCGGCGTATGAGCGGGGCCCCGACCCAGGGCCTCAGCCAGAACCCCGGCGTCTGACCCGACGCCGCCTCGACGTCGCGCCCGCCGGGGGGAGAGGACGCCTCCCGGCGGGCGCGGCGGCCCGCCGCGTCAGGGCTCGCGATCGAGCAAATCCAGCAAGGCTTCCGCCGCGTGCCAGGTGTGCGGGGTGCAGAGCTTCGCCTCGGCGTACGCCGGGTCGACCACGTTCATGCCCCGGTAGTCCGCCTGGCTCGCGTCGGCCTCCCACGTCAGCGGGTAGTCCCGGTCGCCGAGCTTCCCCCTGTGCGACCCGGTGAAATGGGAGCCCGCCCAGGTCAGGTAGGGGTAGGCGTCGCTCTCGATGACTTTCTGCGCAAGCCGGTCGTCCGTTCGGGGCGCCCACCAGGCCAGGGCGGCGTAGCCGTCGGCCGTCCTGGGGGCCTCGTAGGGATCGTCCAGGCCCAGCGAGGCCAGCCCGAGCTTCGCCCACAGGGTCTGGTAGACGGGATGGGGGGCGAAGTCGCTGCGGCCCTCGATGTGGCGGCCCTTCTCGAACCGCTTCAGCTCGCGCCGGACGACCGGCACGAGGGGATGGTCGGCGTCCGAGACGAGGGAGATCAGGTAGAGGGCCTCGCCGAGGTTGTCCGCCTCGTCCTCGCCGTTGTTGTTGCGGTCGTAGGGCTCCCTCAGCCCGAGGATCCAGCCCCGGATCAGGTCCAGGTCGCCCGTCTTCTCGAAGGCCATCGCCATCATCGCCCCGTCCCGGTACCAGGGCTTCGGGTAGACCATGAAGTTGGGCGTGGGCCGGCCTTCGACGACGTTGATCAGCAACTCCTGGCGCAGCACCCGCAACACCGCGGCGCGGCGTCGGCCGGCGAAGGTCGGCAGGACGACCCGGCCCCGCGCGAGCGCCGTCTTTCGACCGTCCTCCTCCAGCCAGACCGCCTCCTCGTCCTCGACGAGGAAGACCCGGCCGCCCCCCATGGTCTTCAGGGCGACGGCGTAGGCCGAGGGCGCGATCCGCTCGTCCTGCACGTCCCAGCGGCGGACCTCCTCGCCCGTCCGGGCGTCGCGGAGCACGCCCCCTTTGTACACGAGCTTCCGGCGGTCCCCCATGCCGAACAGGAAGAAGGCGACGGGGGGGAGCTTCCGCACGCCGCCGTTCTCCCGGCGCACGGCGTCGAGCTGCGCGCGATACTCGGCCAGTTCCCGCCCCAACCCGTCCCACCGCTCGTCGTCGGCCCGCGCGATCGCGGCGGTCGCCGTCGCGGCCAGCAGGACGACGAGCCCGATCGTCCGCGATTTCGCCGGGGGCATGAGGGTCCTCGCTTTCCTCGGCGGCCTCGGGATCCGCCGGGATCGTCCCGGGGCCCGCGCCTTCCCGATTGGACCATCGCCGCGGCCCGAAGTCCACGCGGTCGGCGGGGCGCGCCGGCCTCTTGCCGCTCGCGTCGCCTCCTGGCACATTGAAGGCCGCCTCGGCCCTTCCGGAGGCCGCCTCGATTCGCCGACCGTCGCAGGCGATCCGGGGACGCGACTTCGCCGGCGATCCGAACGGGACAGACCCATGACGCATCCGACCCGCCGCGACTTCCTGGGCGCGGCCGTCGCCGCCTCGCTGCTGGGCCGGGTCGACCTCCCCGCCCGGGCCGCCGCCGTGGCGGTCCCCAGGCCGACCGACGTCGGCGTCGAGGACGTCGCCTTCGACTACGAGGACTACCGCTACCGGACGCCCATCAAGTTCGGCGGGACCGTCGTCGATCGCGCGACGATCCTGAACGTCACCTGCGTCGTCAGGACGCGCGACGGCCGCGTCGCCAAGGGGTTCGGGTCGATGCCGCTGGGGAACGTCTGGTCCTTCCCCTCGAAGGCCCTGCCGTACGACGCCACCCTGGGCGCGATGAAGGCCCTCGCCGAGCGGATCCGCACCATCACCGCCGCGCATCGCGAGGCCGCCCACCCGATCGACGTCAACCGCGACCTGGAGCCCGACTACTTCAAGGCCGCCGAGGAGGTCGCCAGGGAGCGCGGCCTGGCCGAGCCGATCCCGAGGCTCTGCTCGCAGGTCGTCGCCAGCCCCTTCGACGCCGCGATCCACGACGCCTTCGGCAAGGTCCACGGCCGCAGCAGCTACCAGACGTACGGGCCCGACTTCATGGTCCAGGACCTCTCGGCCTACCTCGGCCCCGAGTTCCGCGGCGAGTACGCGAGCCGGTACGTCTCCGAGCGGCCCAAGGCCCGCATGCCGATGTACCACCTGGTCGGGGCCGTCGACCCGATCGTCGACGCCGACGTCGTCAAGCGCGTCGGCGACGGCCTCCCCGAGACGCTCCCCGAATGGATCGAGCGCGACGGCCTGACGAACCTCAAGATCAAGCTCAACGGCGAGGACCTGGCCTGGGACGTCGACCGCGTGGCCCGCGTCGACCGGGCCGCCGCCGAGACCCAGGCCCGCCGCGGGGTCAAGTCGTGGGTCTACTCCCTCGACTTCAACGAGAAGGCCCCGAACGTCGCCTACGTCCTGGAGTTCATCCGCCTCTTGAAGGCGAAGACGCCCGACGGCTTCGGCCGGATCCAGTACATCGAGCAGCCGACCGCGCGCAACCTGCTGGCGTCTCAGCCCCACGCCCTCGACGAGGCGTCGAAGGTGCTCCCCGTCGTGGCCGACGAATCGCTGACCGACTACGAGAGCCTGCTGCTGGCCCGCGACCGCGGCTACACCGGCGCGGCGCTCAAGGCGTGCAAGGGGCAGAGCCACGCGGTCCTGCTCGCCGCCGCCGCCCAGAAGTTCGGGATGTTCCTCTGCGTGCAGGACCTGACCTGCCCGGGCGCCTCGCTGATCCACTCGGCCGGGCTCTCGGCCCACATCCCCAGCGTCCGCGCGATCGAAGCCAACGCGCGGCAGTACATGCCCGCGGCCAACAAGGGCTGGGAGGACCGCTTCCCGGGCATCTTCCGCGTCAAGGACGGCACGATGGAGACCGCCGTCCTCACCGGCCCCGGCCTGGGCGCCGTCTGACCTCGCCGACGAACCGGCTCAGAAATCCTCGAACAAGGCGAGGGCGGGCTTGGCCGGCGCACGGCCCGAGCCGGAGCCCGAACCCGAGACGGCGCGGGCGAGCCGCAGCGGCAGGCCCAGCAGGGCGACGGCCAGCTTGAAGGCGGTCGCGACGCCCCACACGGCGACCCGGTAGACCGCCACGACGCCGAACCATGCGGCGAGCAGCCCGAACTCGATGAGGCCGAAGACCAGGGCCAGGGCCAGGTCGAAGCCGATGGCGAGCAGCGCCCGGAGCCCGCCGTAGGTCCGGTGCACCGTCCCCCTGCGCCCGAGGCGGTATTCCGTCGTGTAGTGAAAGGCCATGCCCAACTCCTCAATCGCCGCGGCGGCCCGCCTCCTGGTCCCTCCACGAGGCCGTCCATCTCGTATTCGGCGGCCGACGTCGATTATTGCCGGGGCGGGGGCCGCCGCGACGATCGCTCGCCCGAAATAGCTCGCCGCTCTCCCGGCGTCGCCGAGCGTGCAGGCGGCTCGGCGACGCCGGGAGAGCGTGGGCGCGGTGGTTCGGGTGGCGTCGGCCGATGAAGCGGGCGAACCGGCTCTCACGCCAGGCCTTCCACGCGATGTCGCGGCCCGGCCCATCCGCCCGTTGGTCGCTCGGGCCGCTTCGCCGGCACGTTCTTTGCAACAGGAGATTCCAGGAGGTTGATCGGTTCCTCCGCCGGGAGACGAACGCCGAGTTGCACGAGCCTTCCCGACGCGGACCTGCAGTCCATCCTCCCCCTGGACGCCCGGTCCGGAGGGATGAGGTCCCCGGTCGTAAAGCCCGACGTGGTCTTCTCCGAGGGCAGGGCGGGGGATGCTATCGACATGGCGATGGACGACATCCATGTCGCCGAACGCCGGATCCGCCGCGGGTTGATCCTCGGCGGTTCGAGCTCCTCGGCACGACGACGGATCGATCCCACCCCGAGTCGGCTCGGTCCGTCGCGATCTCGCGGTCAGGCCGACTCGGACCTCCCAGGGTTCCAGGCTCGGCGATCGGCCCGAGGCCGCCCGCGAGCCGGGCGGAGGCGTCCCCGGGCCGCCACGACCCTGAAGGAATCGCTTGATTTTTCTATGAAGATGCCAATACCAATAAATCCGATGGCGGCCGTCGCGGCCGTTTCGAGGCGTGGACGATGATCATGAGCGTCCCCGGCGCACTCCTGGTCGTCGACGACAACGAGCTGAACCGCGACATGCTCTCGCGGCGGCTCCAGCGGAAGGGGTACGACGTGACGGTGGCCGAACACGGCCGTCGGGCGCTCGAACTGATCGCGGAGCGTCCCTTCGATCTGGTGCTCCTGGACGTGATGATGCCGGACCTGAACGGCCTCGAGGTCCTGGCGGATTTGAGGAAGTCCCACAGCGCGTCCGACCTGCCCGTGATCATGGCCACGGCGAGGAGCCGGAGCGAAGACGTCGTCGAGGCCCTGAATCTCGGCGCCAACGATTACGTGACCAAGCCGCTCGATTTCCCGGTGGTCCTCGCCCGCGTGCAGACGCAGCTGACGCTCAAACGGGCGGTGGACCAGGTGCGGCTCCTCGAGCTCGAGCTGGTCGAGCGGAACCGCGTGCTGGAATCGGCCAACGGCCGGATGGCTCGCGATCTGAAGGCCGCCGCCCGGGTCCAGGAGGCCCTGCTCCCGCGAGGGACCCCGGGCGTCTCGGGCCTGGAGTGCGCCTGGACGTTCCGGCCCTGCGACGAGCTGGCCGGCGACGGCCTGGGGATCGTGAGGCTCGACGCCTCGCGCGTGGGCCTGTACGTCCTGGACGTCAGCGGCCACGGCGTCGCCTCGGCCCTGCTCTCGGTGAGCATCGCGCGCGTCCTCACGCCGCCGGACGACCCGGCCTCGATCCTGATGCGTCCCGCCGCGGACGGCGATCGCCCGGGGCCCGCTTCCCCGGCCGAGGTCCTCGATCGGCTCAACCTCCTCTTCCCGTTCGACCTGGCGACCGAGAAGTTCTTCACGATGGTCTACGGGGTGTTCGATGCGGCGACGGGGGAGTTTCGCTATGCATCGGCGGGACATCCCGGCCCCGTCCACCTTCCCGCCGACGGCCCTCCCGCCCTCCTCGAAGGTCGGGGCTTTCCGGTCGGGCTGGCGGAGGAGAGCTGTCAGGAGCGCAGCCTGGTCATGAGGGCCGGGGACCGTCTGCTCCTCTACTCCGACGGCGTGCCGGAGGCGGCGGACCTCGACGGCCGGCTCTTCGGGAACGAGCGGCTTTTGGGCGCGGTCGATCGGGCCCGGGACGAGCCGCTCTCGGCCGGGGTCGCCGCCCTGCGCATGGACGTCGAGCGGTGGTGCGGCGACGCGGGCGTCCAGGACGACGTCTCGATCCTGGCGGTGGAGTTCTCGGGCGCGATCGACCGGTCCGACGTCGCCCGCCGCGCCTGATGCGCCGACACCTGCGTCGTCATATCGAATCAAGCACGAGCGCCAGGCTTCACAAGGGACGATAGGCGGCCTCATGGAACGCAAGCTGACCGCGGGCTTCGGCCTCGCCTTGATCGTCCTGATCGTCAACGCCGTGATCTCGTTCTGGAACGTGCAACGCCTCGTCGTCGACAGCGGTTGGGTCGTGCACACCCGAGAGGTGCTGAGCGAGGTGGAGTCGGTCGTCGCCTCGCTCCGCGAGGCCGAGGTCCTGCGGAGCGTCTACGTCGTCACGGGCCGCGAGGGATCGGCCGCGCGACTGGATCAGATCGCCGAGGACGTGAAGCGCGGCATCGCGGAATTGACCCGGTTGACCGCGGACAACCCGGAGCAGCAGGTCCGGATGAAATCGCTCGGCGGGCTGGTCGACCAATGGTTCGACGTCCTGCGGGCCGACATCGGCCTGCGCGGCGACGCGGGGTTCGAGGCGGCGAGACGGGCGATCGCGACGGGTCGGGGCGATCGAGCCCGGGACGAGGTGCTGCGGACGATCCGGGAGGTCAAGGATCTCGAGATCGTCCTCCTGGCCCGCCGGACGGCCGACACGAGCGCGAGCATCCGACGGGCCGCGGTCACCTTCTCCGTGGCCCTGCTGCTGGCCCTGGGGCTCTTGGGCGCCGCGTATTTCCTGGTCCGGCGCGACGTGGTCGAGCGGGATCGGGAGCAGGCGGCGGCCGAGGAGAGGACGCGGCTGGCGATGCTCGGCGCCGACGTCGGCACGGCCCTGAACCAGGTCGACGGCCTGCCCGACATCCTCCGAAACTGCTGCGCGCTCCTGGTCCGCCACCTCGACGGGGCCTTCGCCCGGGTCTGGACCCTCGACGAGGGCGAGGACGTGCTCGTCCTCCAGGCCAGCGCCGGGATGTACACGCACACCGACGGGCCCCACGGCCGGGTGCCCGTGGGCCGATTCAAGATCGGCCTCATCGCCCAGGAACGGCGGCCGCACCTGACCAACCAGGTCGTCGGCGATCCCCGGGTGGCCGACCAGGAATGGGCCCGCCGCGAGGGCATGGTCGCGTTCGCGGGCTACCCCCTGCTGGTCATGAACCACCTGGTGGGCGTCATCGGCCTGTTCGCACGCCATCCCCTCACCGACGCCTCGCTCCAGGCCATGGGCACGATGGCCAGCGGGATCGCCCTGGGGATCGAGCGCAAGCGGGCCGAGGAGGACCTTCGGCAGGCCAAGGAGGCGGCCGAGGCGGCGAGCCGCTCCAAGAGCACGTTCCTGGCGAACATGAGCCATGAGCTGCGCACGCCCCTGAACGCGATCATCGGCTACAGCGAGATGCTCCGCGAAGAGGCCGAGGAGGCGGGCCAGGACGGCCTGGTGCCCGACCTGGGGAAGATCCACGCCTCCGGGCACCATCTGCTCGGCCTCATCAACGACATCCTCGACCTCTCCAAGATCGAGGCCGGCAAGATGGACCTCTACCTGGAGACCTTCGACGTGGCCGAGCTGGTCCGCGGCGTGGTCGGCACCATCGAGCCCCTGATCGCGAAGAACGGCAACAGGCTGGTGGTCGACTGCCCCGACGACCTCGGGGCGATGCACGCCGACCTGACGAAGGTCCGCCAGGCCCTCTTCAACCTCCTCAGCAACGCCGGGAAGTTCACCGACCGCGGGACGATCACCCTGCGGGCGGCGATCGAACGGGCCGAGGGCCGGGGGTGGGTCGTCCTGGCCGTCCGGGACAGCGGGATCGGGATGACGCCCGACCAGCTCAGGCGGCTCTTCCAGCCGTTCACCCAGGCCGACGCCTCCACCACCCGGAAGTACGGCGGGACCGGCCTCGGCCTCACCATCACCCGGCGCTTCTGCCAGATGATGGGGGGCGACATCATCGTCGAGAGCGAGCCGGGCCGCGGATCGGCCTTCACGATCCGGCTCCCGGCCGAGGCGAGGAATGATCTCGCCGACCCGGATCTCGCCGAGGTCGTGGACGACGCGCCCGCCTCCGAGGCGTCGCCCGCCGTTGCGCCGACCGATCCCGGGGACACGGTCCTGGTGATCGACGACGACCCCACGGTCCGCGACCTGATGCGCCGGGCCCTGAAGAAGGACGGCTTCCAGGTCGCCTACGCCGCGGGGGGCGAGGAGGGCCTGCGGCTGGCGCGCGAGATCCGCCCGGCCGCCATAACGCTCGACGTGATGATGCCGGGGATGGACGGCTGGGCGGTCCTCGAAGCCTTGAAGTCGACTCCCGACGTGGCGGAGATCCCGGTGGTCATGGTGACCATCGTCGACGACAAGAACCTGGGCTACGCGTTGGGGGCCTCGGACTATCTGACCAAGCCGATCGACCGCAAGCGCCTCGCGACGGTCCTGAAGAAGTACCGCCGGACGGGCGCGGATTGCCGCGCCCTGGTGGTGGACGACGACGAGGCGACTCGACAGATGGTCCGCCACGCGCTCGAGGCCGACGGATGGGTCGTGTCCGAGGCGGAGGACGGCCGGGCCGGCCTGGAACGCGTGGCGGAAGCCGTGCCCGACCTCGTCGTCCTGGACCTGATGATGCCCGAGATGGACGGGTTCGGCTTCGCCCAGGAGCTGCGCCGCCGCGACGCGTGGCGGACGATCCCCATCCTCGTGTTGACGGCGAAGGACGTCACGGAGGAGGACCGCATCCGGCTCAACGGGCACATCCTCGGGGTGGTCCGGAAAGATGCCTACTCGCGAGGGCGGCTGCTGGACGAGATCCGCCGCGAGGTGGTCGACCGCGTCCGTCCGGGCGCGGCTCGCCCCGCGGACGCGAAGGAATCGGGATGACGCGTCGCCGGGAGAATCCGGCGGGAGGGATGTGCATCGATGCCGAAGATCCTCCTGGTCGAGGACAACGAGCTGAACCGCGACATGCTCTCCCGGCGCCTGGGGCGCAAGGGCTATGACGTGGTCATAGCCGCCGACGGGCGGGAGGGGGTCGCCGCGGCCCTGGCGGGGGAGTTCGACCTGATCCTGATGGATATGAGCCTTCCCGTCTTGGACGGCTGGGAGGCGACGCGGCTTCTGAGGGCCGACCCGCGGACCGCGGCGACGCCGATCATCGCCCTGACGGCCCACGCCATGCCCGGCGACCGCGAGCGCGCGATCGACGCGGGATGCGACGACTACGACAGCAAGCCGATCGATTTCACCCGGCTGCTCGCCAAGATCGAGTCCGGCCTCGACGCGGGGCCGCGGACATGACCAGCACCCGATCGGCACTCGTCCTCCCGAACGTCCAGGTCGAACCGTCCTTAATCGTGCGGTCGATATGTGAATACCACGCGCTTTTGGCAACGAACTTGCAGATCCGGTCCTGCCACCGCCCGGAACCTTCTCCGGAGCGGGGCATAGATGCTTGCAGGAGGATCACGATGGCCGCCGCCAAGGATCCCGAAAAGCTCGTGGACCTGCCGCCCTACGGCAGTCGCAACCCCGACCCCGCCTCCGACCAGCCGGGCTCGCACCCGATCGAGACCGGCATCGGGGCCGCCGTCGGCGGCGCCGTCACGGGGGCGTCCCTCGGCTCGGCGGCCGGGCCCGTGGGGATGGCGATCGGCACGGCCGTCGGGGCCGTCGCCGGCGGGCTCGCGGGCAAGGGCCTCGGCGAATTGATCGACCCGACCACCGAGGACAACTGGCTGCGCGACAACTTCGGCTCGCGGCCGTACGTCGAGGAGGGCGACCAGTTCGAGGACTTCCACCACGCGTTCCGCTACGGGGCGTGGGCCGAGTCGAAATACGGCGACTCGGGCATCGACCTGTCGGACAGGACGTTGCAGGACGACTGGGAGGCCAGCAAGGACAGCCAGATGCCCTGGTCGAAGGCCAGCCTCGCCGTGAAGGACGCCTACGACCGTTGCGTCGAGGTGCGCAGGCGACGTGGCGCGAACCCCTGAATGAGCCCGGGTGGGACTCCCGGTTGATCGATACGCCGCCTCCCCGGGTCCGCCCGACGAGGCGGCTTTTCGCGTTCGAGGACCCTCTCGCCGAGGCGTCGGGCGGACGAAGCGGCTGGACATGGTCTTCCTATAGTTTCGCATGATCCGCATCCACCTCGACGACGCCACCCGCGACGAGCTGAAGGCCCTGCGACGCAGCGACCTGCCGCACAAGGTCCGCGACCGCTTCTTGAGCCGCCCCGAATGGACCCGGCGGCGGAGCCGGTTGGAGGCCGCGTCCCGGGCGCCGAACTCCGCCGGCGGGGCGCGCCAGGGGATGCCGGTCCTGGCCCGGTAGAGGACGGCCTCGAAGAACATGCGGTCGGGCGGCTCCGGCTCCGGGCCCGGCTTCGAGCGGCAGCCCTCGACCATCGGGCCGAGGACGGCCCGGATCTCGTCGGCGATCAGGCGTCGCATGGCGGCGTCGGCCCCCTCCTGGGTCGTGGTCCGCCTTAAACCCTTACCGGATCGGCCTCCAGGCAGTCGACAGGCTCTAGACTCATGGAAGGCCTGGGGGGAATGTCTACTGAACTGACTGGACCTTCCTCTATGGGCATCAACGAGAAACATTCGACTATCGTCACCCCATCCGCTCCATAGCCTCCCGGGCCAGAGCGACGTCCGCTTCCGCATATCGCAGCGTCACCGCGGGCGAGGTGTGCCCCGACGCGGCTCGTGCCACGTCCAGCCCGAATTCCCGACGCAGGGCCGTCGCCGCGGAGTGTCGAAGCTGGTGAGGGTGCCAGTGCGGGACGACCGGCGCGTCCGAGCCTTGCGCCGCGTTCGCCCGGACGATCCCGGGGTGATCGCCTGTCGGTAGCTGGCGACCGAATAGCGTTCCCCGAGCTTGCGAGGAACGGCCGGATCGCTGCGATCGACCTGCGAGGGCTGCACCTTGCTCTTGCGGGCCGCTCTGAGGCTTGTCTTACGCTCCGCTTCGGCTTCGACGGGCGGAGAACGGATATTCGGACAGGACGGGCCTCAGCCACGGCCGTAGGACTTCCTGCGCGGCCGGGCCGATGAGGATGACTCGCCCCTTGCCATGGTGGGCGGTCTTGTGGCCGGCGGGTCGGTACTCCCAGACCTTCCCGGCGGTCGTTAGGTCGCGCCCCCGCATCGCG
Source organism: Paludisphaera mucosa (assembly GCF_029589435.1). Classification (NCBI taxonomy): domain Bacteria; kingdom Pseudomonadati; phylum Planctomycetota; class Planctomycetia; order Isosphaerales; family Isosphaeraceae; genus Paludisphaera; species Paludisphaera mucosa. The sequence continues at coordinate 4,752,524 of NZ_JARRAG010000002.1, forward strand.
CAGACCTCCCCCGGCCTGGCACCCGTCAGCCGCTGAATTTCGACCATGGTGCGGACCGGCGGGGGCAGGAACGGCAGCGTCGCCGCGACATGGGCGTCGTGGACCGCATGACCGGTTCCGACTCGCGGACGTCGGCAGCCCCCCCCGCCGCAAGCCCCCCCACGGTCCGGGGCGACTCCCAGGCGGACGACGGGAGCAACTGTTCCGACACCGCCCACTTGAACATGCGGACGATCGCCCCGACGCGCCTGTTCACCAGGGTTCGGCGCAACCCCGAGTCCACCATCCGCCGATGCACGGCCTTGAGCGCCAGCGGGCGGAAGTCGAGGGCCGGGGGCTCTGCGTACAGTTCGACTGCGACCCGCAACGCGTCCCGGATGTTCATCGGCTCGCGCGAGCGGTAGCGGGCCCCGGCGCACGCGTGATACCGCGAGGCCAGTTCGACTCGACGACGGTCAGGGTCGAATCGTCGGGGAGCCTTCGGCCGTTGGCGAGCCATTCGGCGATGACGCGATCGTAGGCCTTGCGACTCGCCTCGGAGCCGTGCAGGCCCAGATTGACGGCCCGGCCGTCGAAGGTGACGACCGCTTGACCGGTCCCTTTGTGATGGCGATAGGAGGGTGTGCGGGCGGGTTGGATGGACATGACGGCGCTCCAAATCCGGTAGACTACCGTTTCGGCCGCACCGCCCGGCTTCGGCAGGTTGGCGCTAACTTGAGCTTTCGGATGGGGTTAGGAAAAGCGGGCGAGGGGATTCGAACCCCTGACGTCCAGCTTGGGAAGCTGGCATTCTACCACTGAATTACGCCCGCGGGAGGGGGAGCGGCGCTCCCCGACAGGTCGCCCAAATCATAGCCGGGCGGGATGCCGAGGGCAATGGGTCTCTCGGCGGAGGGGCTCGCCGGAAGTGCGGCGGGGATCCGAACTCGAATTGCCGATTCGCGGGGATCATGGTAAGCGTAGGACCCCTCGGCGCTCTGGCGGCCACGACACGACGTCGCTAAAGCATGGATGCTCGCCGGGGTCCCTGTCTCTTGGGCGCGGGTCGATATGAAGAATTTCGTTCGCCTGGTGCGGTCCGCCTGGCCTTATCGCTACCGATTCGGCGTGTCGATCGCCTGCGCCTTGATGGTCGCCCTGCTCTCGTTCATGGAGCTGGGCGCCGTCCTCCCCGTGCTCAAGATCCTCATCAACAACGACAACCCCCAGCGCTGGATCTCGACCAAGATCGACTCGATCGCCGAGAACATCGAGCAGCTGGGGGCCCGTCGCGAGGAGCTGGCGCGGGTGGAGCGGGCGTTCGCGGCCGGCGGGGCCTCCGCGGCCCCCCTCAGCGACCGCTTCCGGGAGCTGGAGGCGCTCAAGGCGGGGATCCTCGACGAGTTGCAGGAGAGGCGGCGGCGCGTCGACCTCCCCGACCAGCACGGGATCTCCTCGCAGTTCCTGGCCCAGACGGCCGGCGAGATCCAGGGGCTCCAGCGCCAGGAGCGGATCGCCGACGCGCGCTGGGAGGAGCTGACCCGGGGGAGCTACTGGCTGCGCGACGGGGCGCGGCGCTCGCTCGACCGCCGCCTGGCGGAGATCGACCGCAAGCGCGACGCCGAGGCCTGGTGGCAGAGGCTCTATCAGGGCCTCAAGCCGGCGATCTATAAATACCTCCCCTCGGACCAGTTCAACACCCTGAGCATGCTCATGGGGATGGTCCTGATCGGGGTCATGATCAAGGGCCTGTTCACGTTCTGCCAGGAAGTCCTGGTGGCCGACGTGATGCAGCACACGCTGTTTGACCTCCGCAACCTGTTCTTCCGGCGGACGACGAACCTCGACCTGGCGAGCTTCTCGGAGCAGGGCTCGTCGGACCTGATGGCGCGGTTCACCAACGACATGGACTCGTTCGGCCAGGGGCTCAACACGATCCTGAGCAAGCTGATCCGCGAGCCCCTGCGGGCGGTGATCTGCATCACGGGCGCCTTCTGGTTCAACTGGCGGCTGACCTGCCTGACGCTCGTGGTCGTGCCGATCTCGGCCTACACCACCTACCGCGTGGGCCGGGTGATGAAGCGCGCCGTGCGGCGGTCGCTGGAGAGCATGTCGTCGATCTACAAGATCCTCCAGGAGACCTTCCAGGGGATCAAGGTCGTCAAGGCGTTCGGCATGGAGCGGGTCGAGCGCAGGCGGTTCTTCCTGGAGACCAAGAACTTCTACCGCAAGAGCATCCGGGTCGCGATGATCGACTCGATGTCGGACCCGGTCCTGGAGATGCTGACGCTCATCACGGTGGCGATCGCGCTCCTGTCGGGGTCGTACCTGGTGCTGAAGCAGTCGATCTTCCTGCAGATCGGGCCGTTCAAGCTGCAGCTGGCCTCGCAGGTGATGGCGATCGAGGACCTGCTGACGCTCTACGCGATCATGGCGGGCGTGTCGGACCCGATCCGGAAGCTGTCGAACGTCAATTCCAAGCTCCAGCGGGCCGCGGCGGCGTCCGACCGGATCTGCGCCCTGATGGACCGCGAGCCGCAGGTCGTCGAGTCGCCCCGCGCGGTGGAGAGCCCCGCGCACCGGCGGACGATCGAGTTCGACGACGTGCATTTCTCCTATCCCGGCCGCGACCGGCTCTTGCAGGGGATCACGCTGACCGTCCGCCACGGCGAGACGGTCGCGCTGGTGGGCCCCAACGGCTGCGGCAAGTCGACGCTGATGAACCTCCTGCCGCGGTTCTGGGACGTCGACTCGGGGACGATCCGGATCGACGGCGTGGACGTCCGCGAGATCCGCGGCCGGAGCCTGCGGCGGCTGATCGGCGTCGTGCCCCAGGAGACGATCCTGTTCCAGGACACGATCGCCCGCAACATCGCCTACGGCGACCCGGGGGCGAATCGCGAGGCGGTCGTCGAGGCGGCCAAGCGGTCGTACGCCCACCAGTTCATCACCGCCCTGCCCGACGGCTACGACACGGTCATCGGCGAGCGCGGGCACGGCCTCTCGGGCGGCCAGCGGCAGCGGCTCGCCCTGGCGCGGGCCATGCTCCGCAACCCCTCGATCCTGATCCTCGACGAGGCCACCAGCGCGGTCGACATCCAGGACGAGGCCCTGATCCGCAAGGCGATCGAGGAGTTCTCGCGGGGCCGGACGACCTTCCTGATCTCGCACAGCATGGGCGCGATCCAGTTCGCCGACCGGATCGTCCTGATCGACGACGGCCGGATCGTCGCCGTCGGCACCGACCAGGAGCTGAAGCGGACCAGCCCCCTCTACCGCCGCCTCCACGAGATCCACTACCGCCGCGAGAGCGCCTGAACCGGCCGCCGCCGGCCCCCCCGCCGCCCGCGGAAAGTCGGGCCGGCGGAGGCTTGCCAGCCGAACCCTCAGGCGATATCATGTGTCCGTAGGTCACACCCGCACCCGTAGCTCAATTGGATAGAGCATCGGTCTACGGAACCGAAGGTTATAGGTTCGAATCCTATCGGGTGTACTCCGCTCCTCCCCCCTCTCAAGCCGACATCAAGCGTCAGGCCCCCTCTTGCCGGGTCGAGGCGTCCAGGCTCGATCTCTCCACCGGCCCCGTCGTCACTCACGCCGGCATCCGGCGGAATCCGCCCTGATCCATCCCCTCCGGTGGGCAAAGACTTCGCTTATGGGCCGTCCCTCCGTGCCCGTCGCCGCCAGGGCCGATGCATGGGGATGGTCGGAACCTGGCCGTAAGGACGGGATCGCTGCGGCGGCTCGGTTCACGTCTACGACGCGAGGTCTCGTGTACTTGCCGGTCAGTTCAAGAGTGTTAGGCCTCGTGAGCTTCTGGACGACTCGGAGCGTCACCCCGGCGGCATCGGCCAGGTTCGCGAGCATCCTGCGTCGTAAACCGTGGAAATCGAAGAACCGGCCGGATGCGTCCTCGTAGGGAATCCCGGCAGCGGCCAAGTCGAGGCTCAGCAACTTGGCCCCCTTCCCAACCGGTAGCGAGAAGACGGCCGCGCCGAGGGATGCCGGGTCTATAAGGCCCCTAGATCCTGCACCAGGTCTTCGGTCAGGGGCGACGTCGCGGGCTGTCTGTTCTTCGTGTAGCCGGCCGAGACGGTCCCGGGGGGGGCGGCCGTCCGATCGAAGCTCTCGGGCGTGATCCTCTGAATCTCGCCGTAGCGCAGGCCGGTGGCCACGGCCGGGCGATAAACCAGGGCTCACGCCGGGACGGCCATTCCCATGTGCTCCGGCACCTCGTGAGCCGCCTGGACGAGCCCTTGCAGCTCGTCGAGGCCCGATGGATCACCGATCGTGTCGAGAGTCTTCCAGGGCGTCGTACCCCGTCAAACCGGCGAGCGGTTCGAACGCCAGTCGGCCCGACTTCCAGGCCCATCGCGTGAAGGCCTTGGCGGCCGCCCTGTGGTGATTGGCGGACATCTCCCCAGCCCTTCGCTCATGAGGCACTGGAGCGATCGCTGCAAGGCGTCGGCCGTCAGGTCGCGGAGTCGGCCGGGGCCACCCATCCAAGAAGATCGGCCTCGAAGCTTGCCAGGTCATACCGCATTACTACGGCCCGTTGACTGCCCAGAGGCTGATCCGGTAAGGGTTTAAGGCGGACCACGACCCAGGAGGGAACCGACGTCGCCATGCGACGCCTGATCGCCGACGAGATCCGGGCCGTCCTCGGCCCGATGGTCGAGGGCTGCCGCTCGAAGCCGGGCCCGGAGCCGCCCGACCGCATGTTCTTCGAGGCTGTCCTCTACCGGGCCAGGACCGGCATCCCCTGGCGCGCCCCGCCGGCGGAGTTCGGCGCCTGGGACGCGGCCTCCAACCGGCTCCGCCGCCGGGTCCATTCGGGGCGGCTCAAGAAGCTGTTCGACCTGATGGCCGGGCGGGCCGAGTGCGGGGGCGCCCGCCGGCTGACGATCGACTCGACGGTCGTCCGGGCCCATCAGCACGCCGCCGGGGCGGCGCGAAAAAGGGGGGGGCGAGGCGCAGGCCCTCGGCCGGTCGCGCGGCGGCTTCTCGACGAAGGTGATCGCCGTCGCCTGCGACGAGGACGGCGTCGTGGCCCTGGACGTGGCCGAGGGGCGGAGGAACGACGCCCCGCCGGCGAAGTCCGTCCTGATCGAGGCCCGCGACGCGGTCGGGACGGTCCGCGAGGTCCTCGGCGACAAGGGCTTCGACTCCGACGTGGTGCTGGACGACCTCGACGCCCTGCCGGCGATCCCCAACCGGAGCAACCGCAAGGAGCCCTGGTGCTGGGACGACGAGTTGAAGGAGATCTACAAGCAGCGGAACCGCGTCGAGCGCGCGTCCGAAGGCGAAGCAGTTCCGCCGCTTCGCCACGACATATGAGAATTTGAAGGACGTCTACCTCGGCGTCGCCCGGCTCGTCTTCGGCTTCATCCACGTCCGGAAGCTCGCTCCATCCGTCAACACGCCGTAGCCTCAACTCGGTCGCATGACACCAATGGCGATGGACGACGCGGTCACCACGAATGCTGCAAGGCTCAGTTCCAAGAACAGTCGCAAGCCGACGAGTACCAAACCCCGATCGACGATATCGACGGGGCTCAACGCGGCTTCGATGCTGAATACGCCCACAGAGATTAGGCCGACGAGCGCTTCTGTGCACGGGTATCGCATCGAGATGGGCAGGCCGCAGCCGCGGCAGCGGCCCCCGAGGATCAGCCATCCGAGGATCGGCACATTGTGCCGCGTCGCGATCGCGGCCAGGCACTTCGGGCAGCGTGACCTCGGCCGAATCAGGCTCTGGCCGAGCGGGATTCGATGGATGCAAACGTTGAGGAAGCTCCCGACGCACGCCCCCAGCACAAAGAGGAGCAGGCCGATCACGAGATAATGGGCCGAAGTCATATCACCCGTCCCCCTCGAGTTGCAGCATGAGAACTAGACGGCCCGCATTATGACTGGACAGGGCTGAACGAAATCTCCTAGGACGGCCCCCCTCCCCGATGTACCGGATTAGAATGTGATGATGAGGCGGATCTGATAGCTCAGGAGCAGCAAGTACAAGCCCACGGCGGCCGGCAAAACGTGTCCGACCCGCAGGCATGGCAGGAACACCTGGCGCCGCCCGAAAATCAGGAGGAACGGCAGGCCGAAGACCGTGAGGGCGTACTTGCCCAGGATGAAGCTGACCGGGCCCCTTTGAAGGAGGGCGTGCATCACCGGGTTCGCCTCGACGAAGTGCTCTTCGAGCAGCCGGAGGGTGAGAACCCCGTCAATGAGCGTCAGGGACAGCAGGCTCAGGATCAGGACGAACGTCGTGGTCGGGAATCGGTCGAAATATAGGTACCGTTGTTCGTCTTCCTGGCGACGGTTCCCGATCCGGTCGCCCACGGAGGCAATCGCGTCCCATGGGCTCGTGGCCGTCCGGCGACGATCCGATGGGCTTGCTCCTGCCGCTTTCCGAGTCTCATCCATCGATGTTATCCCTCCGCACGTGTAAATGCACCTGATACTGGATGAGGCCCTGAACAGACCGCGGGGGCGATCACGGGGGGGTCGCCGAGAACAGTGAGGCGTCCAGCGACTCCAAGCCGACTTCCGTCGTCGGCGTGACCTGGATGGTCCATTCCTCCGGGTGGTCCGGGTCGCATGCAAAGGTCAAGGCGAATTGGTCCTCGCCTACATAGATGGCCCGGGTCAACGAGGTCGAGCGAGGGTAGCCGCCCGCCAACGCGTCCAGCGCGACAGACAGTGCTTTCGCCATCGCTTTTCTGCCCGGGAGCGAGTCTTTGTCGCGTTGCACGCGACTGGCCCGGGCCTGTTCGATGCGCAAGAGAGTCCCGATCTCTCGGGACGCCAGGCTCCACAAGCCGAGCATCAGGGTTACGAAGAGGACGACCATGACCATTGCATAGCCGCGCCTCTGACTTCGTCGTCGCATCATGGCTGCGGATCCGGAATGAAAATACGATAACGTCTCGTGTGATCGTATCCGAATAAATGATTCCAATCGCGCTCGTTGATCCGATGGCCGAGCGTCAGATCGATTCGAACGCCGTAGACGTTGGCATTGTCGGGTCCGACGGGAAGTTCGTCGCGGACGCAATAGAATCTCGTGACCAAGGCGGCCACGACCCGTCGGGGGCCGGAACCCGTACGAACGAGTTTTCCGGGATCATCCTCGTCGATCGAATAGCAGATTTCCTGGAGCAGCCCCTTTCCGTCGTCGATGCTCATTTTGAGCTTTGATCCGGGGGGCGTCGCGTCGACCACCTGGACGTTCTGATACCGCGAGTCGGTTCCCGGTTGCTCGGCCAGTCGGCCGACGTCACGGGCCAAGGTCTCGGCGAATAGGTTCGCCTCCTGCGCAAGGCGCGCCCGCGTCGCGGTCGAGATCGCGGGGCGGCCGAAGGCGACCCAGGAGTCGGCCAGGAGGTTGGCCGCCAGGGCCATGAGGAGGGCGGCGACCGTCGTCTCGAAGAGACTGAAGCCCCTGTTCTGAATTCGAGGTTCTCGGACTCTCATGGCCGGGTCACCACCCTCACTCGGACCGCCACGCTCCCCGGTGCGGGCGGAGGGTCCAGGCCGGAAGGGGGGAGGACCGTCACGTCATTCCGGGCCCCGATCCGCACTTTGCTGACGACGACCGCCGCATTCGCCCCTCTCGTGAGGCTGAGATCGAGCGAAACGTCGAGGGAATGCTCGCCCAGGTCATACCACGGGCCCGGGCCGACCGCCGGCGCATCGGCGGAGCTTGGAGGCGTCGAACCGTCGGTCAGGGTGAACATCGTGCCCTCGGGGACCGAGCCATGGATCATCACGCGATAGCGGCCCGGCGCGACCGGAAGAAGCGTCCAGGGCGCATCGTCGCCAGGCTCGCGGTGGAGCGTCGTCTCCGTCAAGTTGCGAGAAAAACCCTGGGGGGTCGCGTTCAGTTCGAATGTCGCCGCGCCGCCCAGGCGGCGCACCCAATCGTCGGGCTGCGGCAGGAGGATCAGGACCGGCTGGGAAACGTCCCCTCTGACGGGAAAATAGGGCTCGTCATCGACCAGCTGCACTCCTCGGAGCACCTGCGGATTGTTCTCGATCGGCTGAGACTCGAACCTGCGCAGGATCCTCATCTGCATGACCATGCAGGGGCAGAGTCCCGCAAGAGCAATCGCCAGGATCACCATCGCGATCAGGATCTCGAGGAGGAGCGACCCGGATCGGTGTTGAGGCCGCCTCACGGGTCGCGCTCCTGAGAAGGGGACATCGGAGTACCATCGTAGGTCACGAACAGCCGGGGGTCGAAGGCCCCTCCTTCATCGATCGCGATGGATCCGACGCAGCGCATCGAGGAGGTGGCTGGATGCGTGGCCGTGGCGCGGAAGGACTGGGCGAGGCCGTCTGCCGCCAGCTCGATCTCATATGTGTAAAAGGTCTTTGAAGGGACCGCGGCGATCGTCGGATCGATCAGGTCGGCGTGGTGCTCGGAGTCGGCGGCGGAGGGGTCGTCGGGATCGGGGGCCAATTGGTCGAGCGTGCCGTACCTGCCGTATTCCAGGTAGTAGAACCTCTGGGCGCCCCAGATCGCCCGCAGGTTGCTGGCGGCCACATCGAGTTTCGACTGCTCGATGGCGCGGAAGAGCGACAGGCCTTGGATCGCGAATGCGAGCATCACGATCATGATGGTCAGTACGATCACGACCTCCAGCAACGTGAAGCCGCGGAGGAGTAATCGGGGAGACGACCGTCGGGCGGGTCTCATCGTCAAGGTTCCTGGACCTGGTGATTCCGGCGTCGTTCCGCGCCTCGCGCGGCGGTGCGGCGGTCAATTAACCTTGCCGGCCATCTCGAACATGGGCATGTAGATCGCGAGCATCAGCCCGGCGATGGTCGAGCCCATCCCCATGATGATGAGCGGCTCGAGCATCTTGGTGACCTTGGTGATGAGCCCCTCCATCTTCTCTTTGTAATAGGGCGCGAGCTGCTCCATCACGGCGGCGAGCTGGCCGGACTCCTCCCCGGTGTGGACCATGTTCGTCAGCATCGTGGTGAACAGCCCGGTCTCTTCCAGAGACACGGCGAGGGGCCTGCCCGCCGCGACACGGCCGCGGGCGCGAGTCAGGGCGTCGCGGTAGATCGGGTTGTTCTGGAAGACCCCGATCAAGACCCCCATGGTCTCCAGCAGCGGAACGCCCGCCTTCAATAGCAGCGCGATGTTGGACGCGAAGCGGTACATCGCCATCTGGACCAGCAGCGGACCGATCAGCGGCGTAATCAGGCCGACGCCGCTGAAGTTCCGCCGGCCGGACTCGGTCCCCATGTAGTTTTTGAGGCCGACCACCGCTGCGATGATCGCGACGAGTGCGTACGGCCCGTAGGAAACCACGGCCGCCGAGGCGTCCACGACGAGCTGGGTGATCGCCGGCAGCTTCGCCCCCATGTCCTTGAACATCCCGGCGAATGTCGGGACCACCAGCCAGAGCATGATCGTCACGGCCAGGATCGCCACGATGACCAGGACGATCGGGTACATGAGCGCCCCGGTCACCTTGCGTCGGGTCTCGCGCGACTCGCGGATCTGCTTGTTCAGCTCGATCAGGACCGGCCCCATCTGGCCGGTCAGTTCGCCGGTGCGGATGACCTCGACCCAGTAGGGCTCGAAGATCCTGGGATGCTCCGCCGCGGCTTCGTGGAACGAACTGCCGGAGGAGACCCGCCAGGCGATTTCCTCCAGGGCCACTCGCAACTTATTGCTCTGGCTCTGCTCGGCCCCCTGGTGAAGCGACTGGAGCAGCGGCGTCCCCGAAGAGACCAGCGTGGAGATCTGCTGGAAGAACGACATCTTGTCGTCCAGCGTGATCCTGGCGTGGGACTTGGACGAGACCCGCGCGTGGGCCAGGACGAAATCGACGAAACCCAAATCCGCCTCCTTGTCGAAGGTATCCTGAACCCGTCGCCGGCGAGGCTCCCCCTCCGACGCTGTCGAGAGCCGAAGCTGTCTCGGCAAGCGAGGAGCTTGCCGTGCGGCTGGCTGCAGGGCGCCCGGAGGATCTCGTGGTCTCCAGGGGCCAGGGCCCCGGTCGGCGAGGACGTCGAGCGGCGAACGACTTTCCGCCGCCTACCAGAACCATAGGCCACCACGAGCGAAGGGCGGGGGGATTTCTCGCGTCGCACGATCACGCGTCGTCGGTCGTCGTGACGCTCAGGGCGGCCTCGAGGCTCGTGAGCCCTTCACAGGCCTTGGCCACGGCGCTATCGATGAGGAGCTTCATGCCGTCGGACCTGGCGGCCTCGCGCAGGTCGGTCAGAGGGGCCCGCGACTGGATCAGCCTGGCCAGCGTGGACGTGATCCGGACGACCTCGAAGATCCCCACCCGGCCCCGGTAACCCGCCCCCCGGCAGGCGTCGCACCCCTTGGGGCGGTAGAGGGTCGAGCTGGGCTCCAAGCCGTAGCGCCGCGCGGTCTCGAGGTCGCAGCGATACGGCTCGCGGCACGACTTGCAGAGCCGGCGCACCAGGCGCTGGGCCTCCAGCACGCGCAAGGTCGAGGCGAGCAGGAACGGCTCGATCCCCATGTCGACCAGGCGTGTCACGGCCGAGAGGGAGTCGTTGGTGTGGATCGTCGAGAGGACGAAATGCCCCGTCAGGGCCGCGCGGAGGCAGATCTGGGCCGTCTCCTGGTCGCGGACCTCTCCGACCATGATCACGTCCGGGTCTTGTCGCAGGAACGCCCGCAGGGCCGTGGTGAAGTTCAGGCCGACCTGGGCCTTGACCTGGACCTGGTTCATCCCGCTGAATTTGTACTCGACCGGATCCTCGACGGTGCAGATGTTCGTCCTCGGGTCGTTCAGCAGGTTCAGGCACGAGTAGAGCGTGGTGCTCTTGCCGCTTCCGGTCGGCCCGGTCACGAGCATCAGGCCGTGGGGCAGGTGGATCGACTCGATCAGGTCGCGCGCCTGCCGCTCGTCCAGGCCGAGGCTGGTGAGCTGGAGCGGGACCGCGCCCTTGTCGAGCAATCGCATGACCATCTTCTCGCCGAAGACCGTGGGGACGGTGCTGACCCGCAGGTCCACCCGGCGATCGCCGGAGCGCATCGAGATGGCGCCGTCCAGCGGGATGCGCTTCTCGGCGATGTCCATCTTGGCCAGGATCTTGAACCTCGAGATCATCCGGGTGAACTGGGCGCGCGACGGCGGGGCCATCTCCTGGAGGATCCCGTCCACGCGCAGGCGGATCTTGCACGAGTCCTCGTACGGCTCGAGGTGGATGTCGCTGGCGCCGGCGCGCATGGCCTGCTCGAGGATCTGATTGACCATGCGGATGATCCGGCCGTTCCGCCCCGGCGGGGGGGGCTGGTCGAGGTGGAGGATCTCATCCTGCGGCTCTTCCGCCCTCTCTTCCCCCTCCTCGTCGACCTGCTCGAAGTCGGCCGTCCCGCCGACGAGGTCTCCGACGTTCCCGTGGCTGTAAAGGCACTCGATCAACGCCCCGACGAGCGACAGCGGGACGACGACGGGGCGGACCTGGAGGCCGGTCAGGAGCTGGACCTCGTCGACGACGAGCAGGGCGCTCGGCGTGGCGAAGGCCAGGTCGACGACCTCGCCGTTGACCGCGATCGGGGCGATGAGCTGATCGCGGCAGATCTTCTCGGGCAAGAGGCGCGCGAGGTCGTGGTGGTTCGCCCCGACCTCGGCGGCCGCGTCCATGAGCGGGAGCGACAGGTATGCGGCGTAAGCCGAGGCGATGTCCCTCTCGGTGGCGATCCCGGCGCGGACGATGATCCGCTCCGGGATGTCGTCGTCTCGCAACTTGGACTCGCGGTAGACTTCCAGCTTCGCCGCGTCCAGGAGGTTGCATCTCCGGAGGGCGTTGAAGATCGTGGCCTCAGCACCTGCGAGCTCGGCGGCGTGGGCCATGGTCACCTCAGCGTGGGCGGGTCGTCCTGCGGACGGAGTTCGACTTCGACGCCTTGCCCCGCTTGCGGTCCTGCTTCGCTTGGATCGGCGGCGAGCTTGCGATCGACGAGGGCGGTCGCGTCATGGTCGAGGAGGCGGGGAATGCGATCTCGACGTCCTTGCCGCCGTAGCGGAGCCCGACCGACGCGGGATGTATGGCGGCCAGGACCACCGGACCGGGCGCGTCAAGCCCCTGGACGGACTCCCCCTCGGCGTAGACTCGCCCGTTCAGGACCGCCATGCGGCGCGAGTCGTGGATCGAGGTGGCCGAGAGCGAGACCTTGCCCGGCAGGGCGGCCAGGATGTCGACCTCGGCCCGGCCCACCTTGAGGATCGCGTCCGCGGGCCGGGCCTTCGGGGCCCTCCCGCCAGGACCGGACTTCGTTGCATCGGCCGATTCGTCGGCCGCGGACGAGCCCGTGAATGAGAAGGGGTCGCGGTCGGGGGTGCGGCCCGGGACCGTCGCCAGCGAATCCGAGGAGATCTCCGCGACCCGGGTCCTGGAGATGGGACTCGGGACGGGCGATTCCAGGTACGGCCAGACGGCCCAGCCCGTCGCCGCGAGCGCGATCATCGGCGGCACGAGTGTCCCGACCAGGTCTTTCATGTCAGCCCATGACTCCCAGCACGGTCATTTGAAGGTCCAGCCCACCGGCATCCCCCTGGATCGAGTGGAGGTCCACCTGGTCGACCCGGAAGAGCCGGGGGTTGGACTCGATCCAGCCGAGAAAGCCGTTCAGCTCGGCGAAGGTCCCCTGAAGCTCGATTTTCAGGACCATCAGGTTGAACGGACCATGCTTCTCCAGCGCCTGCGGGTCGAGTTTCTGGAGCTTCAGCGGGTACTTTCGGATGCCGGCGAGCATGTACTCGATCCACTCGTTCCTGTCGGCCTTCTCCGGCAGTCGGTCGCGGAATTTCGCGGCCTGGGAACGCAACGCCTCGATCGCGCGGGCCGGGGCCAGGTGCGCCTCCGACCGCGCCCGGGCGGCCACCGCCTCGTCGATCCACGCGCTCATCGGCCGGTAGACCCCGGCATACCAGACGATCAGCATCGCACCGCCCAGGGCGAAGCGGAGCTGGAGCGGGTCGTGGAGCCGCTTCTTCAGCTTCGCCCAGAGGGGGCCGACTCGGCCGGCGTCCATGGTTCGACCCTTTCTATGAGGTCCTGTAAATCGATCGAAAAGGAAAAGTCGTTTGAAATCGCGACCCCGGATCGCGGGCGATTGCTCCCGGTTCGACCGTCGCGGGGCCGTGTCGATTCGCCGCCGCGCTCCGAGGGTTGACGCGAGCGGTCCTCGGGTCGCTCCCCTGGCGCCGATCGGCTCCCCTGGTCGAGGGTCTCGCCATCGCCTCACGGCTTCGGCTTCGAAGCGCCGGATTCCAGCGGATGGCACGCCACGCTGAAATCCGCCGTGGCCGGATTCACGCCGTTCTGTCTCCATCTTAGGTCGCCCAGCTCGATCTTGGGGAAGTCCCGCTTCAGGAGCGGGTCGTCGCGCAGGATCTGGAGGAATGCGTCGATCTCCTGGGGCATCGCCCCGGTCCGGGGTATCGGCGCATTGAGTCGCAGGGTCAGCGACCTTTTGGGCTTGCCGTTCGACCTGCCGCCGATGAGTTCCAGCTCTTGGTAGCCCTGGAAGAGGACCAGCGTCAGGTCGGCCGGGAGTCGATCGGAGAGGTCGTGCGTGTACGAGGTCCAGGGGATGCGCGTCTCGACGAACGCGCGGATCGCGGCGGCCTTCTCCTCCAGCATTTTCTTCTCGCCGAGAAGCTTCTCGGCCGACGACTTCGCGGCCCAGGGATACTTGGCGTCCTCGGCCCGGACCGCCTCGGCCTCCGCGCGATGGGCGCGGAGCTGGACGTTGAGCCAGGAGGTGGCCGCGAGCAGGACGGCGACCTGAAATGCGGCCTGGCCCCAGGGGAAGAGGTCGCGGAAAGAGGTCCGGCCGCCGAACGAACGGATGAGATTGAAGGCCTCGGAACCGCTCCTCAGGCCCCGGGCCAGCCCCGTGGCCACGTCCGCCGCGTCCATCCCCGGGCCGCCGTGGTGGAGGATTTGAAGGCCCTGCAAGCCCGGGTTCGCGCCGAGCTCGTCGGCGAGGCCGCCGAGGTCGGCGCGCCCGTGGATCAACACGGCGTCCACCTCGGAATCCAGGCCGCAATACGACCCCAGGATGCGCATCGAGGCGACCGTGGCCAGGACCGCCTCGGCCTCCCCCTCGCCCGGCAGGTCGAAGGGCCGCCACATCAGCGGCATGTCGGGCGCGGCCATCAGCACGGCCAGCCCTTGGCCCCTCCCCAGGAAGACGCGCAGGAAGCCCCGTGAATTCCTCGGCGGGTGATACCTCCGCACCGCCTCTCGAAGCAGGGCGCATGGCGAGGGCTCGGCCCGCGTCGGGACGATCCCGCAGGATTGCAGGGCCGCGAGCACGCCCGAGAGGTATTTCTTGTGGCACGAGACGATGCTGGCCAGCGGCCGGAACCCGACCTTGGACTTGATCAGGTCGACCACCATGTCGTCCACGATCAGGGTCGGCGATTGGAGGACTTCGTGGAGGAGGATCTCGGGCGACGCCTGGAGGTTCCTCTCCTGGATCGGCCTGGTCGAGAAGAAGACCCGCAACGCCGGCAGGCCGACGGACACCCGCGCACGTTCCAGGTCGCGGCGGGTGAAGTGCTTCGCCAGGAGCTTCTCCAGGGCCTCGGCAAGCCCTCCGGGCTCGAAGGCCGCCCGGTCCTGGACGACCTCGACCCGCCCGAGCGGCGTCGCGGCCACTTGCGAGACGGCGATCTCACGCTCGCCGATCGCCAGCCCGATTTCGTTCTGGACGGCCAGGCGGGTCAGGAGGGCTTTCAAGGTGCCGGCCTCTCGAATGGGACCGATGCTCGGCTCGATTCGTCGCGTCGCCAACGTCATGAGGGACGGGCGGCCTAAACAGCCGCCCGTCCCGACGTCCCAGGATCGTCCGCGGCCCTACCTGAGGGTGAGGCCGCGGTCGTGAGGACGTGACCTCGAATCAAGTCGTGGGGGCCGCAGCGGTGGTGCCCGACGGGTTGATCTCGGGGAGAGCGAGGATGGTGCTGTTGTCGGGATCGAAGCCTTCCTGGGTGAAGGTGACCGTGTAAGCCCCCTTGGAGGAGGTGGCCGCGATCCGCGTCAGGGTCATCGTCCAGGTCGGGTCGGTGCCGGTGTTCGTCGAGGTGATCGTCCCGGGGGTGAAATACTTCGGGGCCTGGATCGCGATGTCAAGTTGCGTGAGGTCCTCGGTATAGACGCCCTGCCTGGCGATGTACCGCTCTTGGGCGGTGCGGACGGCGGCCAGGTAGGCGAACGCTTCCGCCGCCTTGGATCGCTCGACCGAGTTGAGGAACTTCGGCACGCCGAACGCGGCGAGGACGCCGATGATCACGATGACCACAGCCAGCTCGACCAGCGTGAATCCCTTGCGGACCTTCGGGCTCGTCTGTTGCACGTTCATGATCGGAACTCCTGTTGCGACCGGTCCCGATGTAGGGGAAGCGCGGTACGATGGGTGACGACCGGACGGGCGTGGAAAATCACGCCTTTCGCCCGCCCCAGGTCGGCCGATTGACGCCGATCCCGGGGCAAGTCGCCAGGGACTTGGAGGTTTGACTTGCCGGGAGCTGGATCGGAGACTAGCCCCGCATCCGACTCGCCGCCGGCCCGGTCCTCACCATTGGGGTCAGGCGAGCACGATCGTCGGCCCACCTCGATCCGGCCGCGAGCCGGGAAGACTCTACCGAGGGCTCGCGGCGATCCTGTCCTTCGTCGGACGCTAATCAACCACTAGGCCGCGGTCGACCGGATGTCAAATTCGAGCACGCGAACTCGTCGTCAGCGTGCGGCCGCGGGGGGGAGGGCGTCCTTGGGAAGCTCGAGTCGCTGGCCGGGCGACGGGCGTCCCGAAGGGGGGATCACGCCGCGATTCAGCTCGATGATCTCGGTCGCGCGCCTCGGGTCGCCGAGGCGGTCGCGGGCGATGCTCCTCACGGTCTCGCGCGGGCCGACCCGATGGGTCGGATAGGGATCCCGTCGCACCCGCCCCTCGCCGCTCGCCGTCGGACGCGCGTCGACCCGCCCGGGGCTCGACTCGGCGAAGTCGGCTTGCATGACCTGCGCGTCGATCGGCGTCTGCGGTCGGGAGAGCCGTCGGGCCGTGACGGCCTCCTCGGCCGACGAGCCGTCGGCGACGCATCGGGTCCGAGGATCGACCTCGAGCGACCGGTCCAGCGTCTCCAGGGGAGGGATCTGGATCGTGTCGCCGACGGAAAGCCGTTCGGGCGCGTCGACGAGGTCGCGGTTGACGTCCCAGAGCGCCAGGTAGTACCGCCCCGAGCCGTAGCAGCGACGGGAGATCGTCCAGAAATTCTCGCCCCGGCCCACGACATGTCGGGTCGGCCCATTCCCGGCCCGTGGTTCGGGCGCCGTCCGGCCGGCGACCGGCTCCGTCGCCATGGCGGGAGAGTAGGCCGGCGGCGAGCGATCTGGGTCGGGCGAAGTTTGCGGCTCGTCGTCGGTCGCGGGCGGGCGGCGTCCGCTCGGCCGCGAGAGGTCCTTCCCCCGCCGGGCCGCGACCGATGTGCCGGCCGGACCGTTTCGGCTCTCTCCCGGGGCGGCGGCTGCCTCCATCGGTTCGACCGGCAGCCGGCCGAGTCCTTGCTTCCAGATGTGGGGCGTCAGGAGCACGATCAGCTCTCGCTTGTTCTTGGCCCTCGACTTCTGGCCGAACGCCGCGCCCAGGATCGGCAAGCGATTGAGGCCGGGGAGCCCTTCCTGGGTGTAGCTGTCTTCATTCTCGATCAGGCCGCCGATGACCAGGGTCGCGCCGTCGGGGATCATGACGTTGGTCGTCACCTCGGCCGTGTTCGAGTTGGGGAGGCCGCTGATGGCGTTGACGACCCCCGAGCTGCGCTCCGGGTGGATCTCCATCCGCACCATGCCGTCGGACGACACGAAGGGCCGAAGCCGCAGGAGCGTGCCGGTGTTCAGGAACTGGATCTGCTGGACGGTGCTCGTGAAATTCTGCGTGACCGTGCTGTAGCCCAGTCGCTGGCCGAGCTGGATCTCGGCCTTCTGCTTGTTCAGCACCAGCAAGCGCGGGCTGGCGAGGACGCGAGTCTCGCCGAGGGTCTCCAACGCCCGGATGAATCCGCTGTTGTTCGCGCTGACGAAGCCGAACTTGATGCCATTGGTCGAGGAGCTGAGCCCGCCGGTGGCGGTGCCGCCGTTGATCCGTCCGGCGGCGGCGATCGCGGCGGCGGTGGCGTCGGCAGGGACGGTCAGGAGTTTGGCGGGGGTGAACCCCGAGTTGGCGACCAGCTCCGCACCGTTCCCGATCGTCCCCAGCGCCTGCGCGAGGTTGTCCACGACCGAGTAGTTGACGCCCAGTTCGTTCTGTCGTCGGAGCTCGACGCTGATGATCACCGCCTCGACGAGCACCTGCACCGGCTGGATGTCCATAAGTTCCACGATGGCGTCGACGGCTTTCAGGTTTTCTTCGTAATCGCGCACGATGAGCACGTCGCCGCCGGCCATCGAGTTTCCCCCGGTGGAGCCGCCCCCACCACCTCCTCCACCCCCCCCGCTGCTCGGTGCCACGGCGCCGCCCCCGCCGCCCCCGCCCCCTCCGACTCCCCTGCTGGTTACGGGGCCCGTGCTGATCCCCTCTTCACTCTCGGGTGTGGAGGTCATGGTGCCGACATCGCTGAGGAGTTCCGTGATCATCGTCATCAAGTCGCTCGCCCGAATGTAATTAAGGCGATACAACCGCGAGGCGATCGGCTGATTGGCGACGGCGAGCTGCTTGAATTCGAGGCGGGAATAGACGTAGATCATCCCGTCCTCACGCCTCGCGATGAGGTCGCTGAGCTTGAGGATGGCCCTCAGAGCCTGATTGAGGGTCGCCCTTTCCAGGTTGGCCGTCACGCGGCCGGTCACGCCCGGAGCGATCATGATGTTCAGCCCGCCCTGGCGGCTGAGGATCTCGAGCGCGCGTCGGACATCCAGGTCGTCCATGTGCAAGGTGATCCGGCCGTCGGCTTCGACCCGAATCTGTCGCTCGATACCGGCCCGGCCCTCGCCCCCCGGACCTGGAGTGCTGGGCGCTTTAGGTTCGACCTGGAATGGGGATGGGGCCGGAGGAGGGGGGACGACCTCGGGTGAGGGGGGGGCGTCCGTGGGATTCCTCTCGGGATCCTGTCCCGAGCCCCCCTCGGAGACCTGGGACTCGGCTAGGATTCGTGCATGCGGCAGGGAGGCCGGAGGGTCGGCGCGGCCCGGCAGTGCCAGGCTTAGGCTGATGAGGGCTATCGTGAGCCGTGAATTCAGCCTTCGGCCCAAAGTATTCCCCCTGACATTGGGCCGAATCACCGCGATTCGGCCCAAATAAGGACCGATGGCGGTCCATGCACGTCTCGATTTCGAAGAGAGATGGTTCCTAAACTAGAAATCGCCATCGGCCAGGAGGAACTTGAGGGCTCTTCGGATAAAGTCGAGTTTGCCGACGGTCGCGAAAAGGGCGATTGTCCGGCCCCGGGCTCGTTGCGTGAGTGTTCTCTGGAGCCACGCCTTCCTGCGAGAAAGGATCCATTCAGCTCGTCGACGTGGCTTCCTGGCGCGGCTCAAGCAGCGGCAGGAGCGGCATTTCCGGCGTGAGCGGTTCCGGGAGCGTGGGTACGAGCGGATCGTCTTCAGGGATGGCTTCCCCCCGTGTGGAGCGGCCGAAGCCGTTGGGGGCGATACGACCGGGATCGGTGAGGGGTAGGTGCGGGGACGTCGTGACGGACGACTCGACGTGCGGAGGCATCGGCGGGTCTGATCGTCGTCGCAAGGTCGGCTCCAGCGGCAAGATCGTCCGGGGAATGGTCCCTAGATTCAACGCCACCCGCTGGATGAAGGCCTCGGAGACCATCTCATCCCCTTCCAACCCGATGCGGACGGACAAGACGGACATCGCATTCCGGCGGCGGATGGTGACGCAGGCTGGGCGGTGATCCAGGGTCTTGGCATAGATCACGACGTCTCCATCTTCCCGTGATCCGTCGATCTTCCTGAAGCCCATGTCGACCAGCGCTTCAAGCGCGGAGGATTCGACCTGCGGCACGGTAAATTGATAAACCTGGGTCACCTTGCCATTGAAGTACGAATAGGCGTAATCCGTCGGGTCAATCCCGGGAAACCTGCCGATGGATCGGCATCCGAGGGTCGACAACGCCACGAGTGTGATGATCGACGGCACGAGACGTGACATGGCCCGCCTCCAGACGGATGACGTGATGGCGGGAATTCCCGATGTGCCCCTCATGCCGCGACATCTTCGACGCGCGGCGCCGTCGCAATTGCGACAGCCGTCGCGACGCGAATGCTCGCTAGTATCGTCCAAAAGCCTCCCTCTGCTTTAGCTCCTGGACTTTCCGGGAGAACGTGTATGTCTGACCGCAAGGTTGAGCGGCCTGTCGGCGGCGGCTTGAGTCTCACCCTCGGTGACCCCGGGTCGCAGGACCGCACGGATTTCCTCGGCCAGCAGTTCACGACGCCGCGCCCTCCGCTTGTCCGCGTGGCTCGGGCGGCGTGATACCTCGTCCCACGGCGAGCCCGAGCGGGCCGCCGACTCCTGCTCTTTGCGGCCCCCGGCCGACGCCTCGGTCATCGCGAACTTCCACGAGCAGACGTGGAACGTCCCGACGTTCGCCCAGATGAACCTCACATGCTGCCGACCCGCCCCGACGACCTGCTCGCACTCGCGGAAGGTGGTCTCGATGGTCAGCCCATAATGCCTCGCAAGAGAGACCCCCGTCTCAGGTCGATCGACCGACGCGAAAGGCCCGATCAATCCTCACGATGCCGCGCCCGCCCGCGGCTTCGGAACGATCAAGGCCGCTCGCCGAGGCCTGCAGTCCCAGCTCCGCGGGCCGCTCCGCAACTCGTCGAGCCGTCCCAATTCCTCGGCGTCCGCCCATACCGCCCATCGTTCCCCTGAAGGCATCGTCACCACCCGGGCGTCCACCCGGCCCCGCCTCACCCACCCTCGGGCCGTGGCCGCGGGCACGCCGAGTCGGCGCACCGGATCCGTCAGCCAATACTCGTCCGCCGCGAGTGGCTCGCCTGCAGGCGCGTCAGCATCGGGGGGGTGATGAGCCCCGTGCGCTTCGGGGGCTGAATCCCTCGGCGTTGAGCCGGCCGGCGACGGTCGCGAGCGACTGCCCTTCGGCCCGCAACGCCTCGATCCGGCCCAGCAGCGCCGGCAGGTCGGACATCCGCTCATAGCGGCCGACGGGTCGTCTCACCTCGTGCCCCGTCTCGCAACCGCCCGACGACCGGACGAGGACCTCGACGCGTTCCGTCCCCTTGTCGCGGCGCTCGTGGCCGACTTCAGCGGGGTTCATCGGTCCCCTCCCTCGGAGGCGGGGGGGCGATCGCCGGCCGACGGCCAGGGCGAGGACTCTTGCGACTTCCTGTCGCCGATCGGCCGGCATCGCCTTCCAGATCCTCGGCAGCGACGGAGGGATCGACGCCTTCAGGCGCGGGGGGCGGGGCGAGTGCGGCGGGAGGGCATGGGGGCTCCGCCTTCAGGCGGCGAGAGCTGTCGACGGCACCACCTGGCGAGGGTCAGCGGCGCCGGAACGTCGATCGTAATCGACGATGAACACTGCTGGCGCCCCGTCGCTTGGGTGGCGGTTCGGGTGGTCGATCTCCAGGCTGAAGCCATCGGCCGCCATCCCCAGGATGTCGGCGACGCTCGCCGAGGGCTCGGTGCAGAAGTACGGCCGCCAACCGGTCGGATCGAATCACGCCGCCGGCCGGCCTCCAGGTCGCCAGGAACGTCTTGTATCGCTTGACCGCCTTCTCCCCGTACAGCTCGAACGTGTCGGAGGACCAGCCCCGCCGCTGGCCGCCCCGCTTGGCCAGGTCGATCACGTCCTGGCCGCAGGTCGGGGCCGGGCCGCGCCGTCCCACGGCTTCGGCCCGGGCAAGCTCCGCAGGGCCGCGTGCTTGCGGAGCCGGGCGACGACTGTCATCCCGGGGCCGCCGGCTTGAGGAACTCCTTCCCGGCATAGGCTCCGTCGGCCACAACCCAGATCGGCAGCCTCAGCAGCCCGACCACGACTTGGCCCGCCGCAGCAGTTCGACAGCCAATTCCAGCTTGGTGCGGAATGTCGGCCGGTGCTTCGGGTCGATGCCCGGCAAGTCACTCTTTCGGACATAGAGTCGGGACGGCAGCGGCAGGGCGATCATGCCCCAGGTCTCGTGGTCTATAAGGAGCGCGAGGACGGCGAAGACGTGGCCGTAGACGTAGGGCGATCCGGACGGTCCAGGGGCCGGGTCATGATGCACGCCGGCCCCTGGAGTTGCGGCCCGTACCGCTTCGTGTCGAGGTACAGGATGAGCCAGACAGCCATCTCGGCCCGGCTCAACTCGGCCATGCCCAGATTAAGGAACGCGTTGAGGATCTCGAAGCGCAGCCGAGAAATCCGTTTCGAGGTCATCCACTTTGGATTCCGAGCCGTCTCGCTCACGGCTCACCCTCGCCGTCGTCGACCGGTCGAGCGCCTGCCCAGAGGGATCGGAGTGCAGACTGTAGCTCGCCTTCGCGGCTCGCTTCGGGGGGCGGGTCTGCGCGGCCGCCGTGTATCGCTGGTGCGGACGGTCGAAGTCGAGGGCGAGATCTCGGGCCTCGCCGTGCCGGCTCTTCAAGTGCTTCGGGATGAGGTGGGAAGTGGGTGCCCCCCCCCGTCGTCGGGTGCCAGGATGAAGGCGTCATCGGCCCCGTATTCCAGTTCCGCGACGGACGCCCCGCCCGAAGTCCATCGCGGCTTGCGGACCGATACCCCCAGGACGCCGATCGTCCTCATGGCTCGTCCTCCGGGAACGGCCTCCGTGTCGGGCGACCCGAGAACTCTTCAAGGTCGCGCCGCGAGGCGACCGCGCCGGTGCCAGAGTCGATGGAACCCCCGCCGGGACGGATGGTCGGCCAGCTTATAAAATAACGTTTTATGTATAAGATATATCAATTAATTTGATGTATTCCCCGCCCCGGCGAACCCTGTACTCCGGTTCCCAAGGGGAGCGGGGGGCCGGAGCCCCGGGGAGTCCTTCAGCGGCCCGACCCGGGTCGGGCCGACCTTACGGGGATCAGCTCGACACGCGGCTCGTCGAAGCGGACGTACACGGCCTCCTGGCCGAGGTGGCGGCCCACGTCGAGGGCGGCCCGGCGGAATTCCTCGAGCCGGTGGGGGGCGAAGCTGACGGCGACGGGTCGGATCGGCTCGCGGAGGACGCCGCGGCGGGCGTCGAGCCAGCAGCCTTCCCGGGGCTCGGCCAGCGTGGCGCCCCCGAATCGTGTCACGAGAATCTCCAGGGCTTCGCCCCACTCCTCGGCCGTGAAAGGCCGGCCCAGCTCGTCGGCCAGGGGCAGGTGGACGGTCGCCTCCCAGGCTCGGGGCGGCACCGGATCAACGGCCGCGGTCGACGCGACGCCAGCAGCCGGCGCCTCGCCGCGGTCGGCGACCGTCGAGCGGCCCACCGCGACGCCCGCGACCAGCATCGCCATGCCGATTCCCACTCGAGACGGGATGCTCATGATCGTTCACCTCCTCAAAACCGGTTCGCGACGGGCGTCACGTGGGCTGCCGGGCCGGATTCCCGAGGAGCGGTAGGTACTCCGGATGAGACGCGGGACCTGGCAGGGGGGCGCCTGCTCCCCCAGAGGACTTCCAAGCGCCCGTCGTGATCAGGGTGCTCGTACTCGGCGGCCGGGAATCCGCCCGGCCCGACGGACAGGACCATGATCAGGGGCTCGCCGCCGCACTCGACGCGGCCCGGACGAACCCAGTGCGTCAACCGTGGCCGGGTCGTCGATCACGTCTTCCGAACGGGCCCTCCCGGCTCATTTGCGGCCGGCCGGTGAGGCGATGGCGACCCCCACCGGCCCGCCGAGCCGTCACTCGTCGAAGATCACCTCGCCGTTGAGCAGGACGTCATCCCCCGGGCCGCCGATGAGGATGTCATCCCCGTCGCCGCCGTCGAGGACGTCGTCGCCCTCCTCGCCTCGGAGCACGTCGTCGCCGTCGCCGCCCGACGCCACGTTGTCGCCCGAGCCGGCGAACAGGACGTCGGATCCCGCGCCGCCGAGGAGGATGTCGTCGCCGTCGCCGCCCAGCAGGACGTCATCCCCCTCCCCGCCGTCGGCCAGGAGGCTCATCTCCCGCGGGTCGATGGCGGTGGCGTCGATCAAGTCGTCGCCCCCCAAGCCGGACACTTCCAGCCGGTCGCCGGTCGAGTCGGCGCCGGTGATGCGCACCCGGGCGGCCAGCCCGGACACGGTGACCGTCCCCGCTTCGTCGGTCGACGCCTGGATGGCGTCGTCGCCGGCGGTGCCTTTGACGACCACCTCGTCCTGATCCCCACCCGGCAAGGCGAAGTCGAACAGGCTGAGGTCGACCCGGTCCACCCCCGCGCCGGACAGGTCGTCGATCACGATCCGATCGGACCCGCCGAACGAGAAGAACGAGAACGACTCGAGCCCGCCCGCGTCGAGCGCCTCGGCGTCCACGTCGCGATCCATCCGGAATCGCCCGCCGACGGCGGCGAGGGTGACTTCCTCGTCGGCCGTCGACCCGCTGGCGGAGAGGGCGTCCCGCCCGGCCCCGCCCTCGATCACGTCGCTGCCGTCCCCCGCACGCCAGAAGGCGATATCGTCCCCGTCGCCGAGGAGGAGCGCGTCGTCCCCCCGCCGGCCGTCGACGAAGTCGTCCCCGCTCCCTCCGACCAGCACGTCGGCCCCCGCGGTGCCGCTCAGGTCGTCGTCGCCGGAGCCGCCGTCGAGCGTGAACGTCATCAGCCCGGCGGCCACGCCCCCCGCCTCGATCCGGTCGTCCCCGTCGAGGGTTTTGACAACCAGCTCGTCCCCCGGCGAGGCCCCCTCGACGGTCACAAACGTCGGGGTGAGAACGAAGACCTGGCCGCCGAAGGCGAGGACGTCCACGAAGTCGTCGTCGGCGGTGCCGTTCACGACCACCCGGTCGGTCGCGTCGTCCGGAGCCCCGCCGCCCTTGACCGCCTCCAGGTCGACGCGGATCTCCTGGACGTCGGTGCCGGCCAGGTCGTTCTGGGTCAGCGTGTCGGCCCCGCCCAGGGCCTCGACGTCCACGCGCTCGACGCCGTCCACGTCCATGACGATGTCGCCCACGTCGCGTGTGAAGCGGAGACGAGGCCCGTCGGCCGACGCCTCGAACACCTCGTCGGCCCCGGAGCCGTTGAAGAGCATGGTGTCGAACCCGGCCTCGCCCTCGACCCGGTCGCTGCCATCGCCCGGATCCCAGACGAACAGGTCGTCGCCCTCGCCCAGGAACGCCGCGTCGTCGCCGCGGTCGCCGTCGGCGGAGTCGGAGCCGTCCCCGCCGAGCATCTGGTCGGCGCCGTCCCCGCCGGACATCACGTCATCGCCCGACTGACCGACCAGGACGTCGTCGCCGCCCTGACCAAGGAGCAGGTCATCGCCGGACTGGCCTTGAAGCGCGTCCGCGCCGGAGCCGCCGACGAGGGTGTCGTCGCCCGACCCGCCGAAGAGCTGAGCGGGGGGGAGCGGCCCGTTGGCCTCGTCCAAGCCGATCGTGTCGCGACCGCTCAGCCCGAAGACGCTGATCGTCCGGGTGTTGAACACGCTCGGGACCCCGCCCGAGAGGCCGCCGGCGAGCGGGACTTCGCCGTTCACGCTGATGACCCCGAGGGCGTCGCGGCTGATCTCGATCGTGTCGTCCGCGGCATCGCCGAAGACCATGAGCGTCCCGAGGCCGGGGTTGAACACGGAGGTCACGGCCGGGACCCTCCGGTCCTCAAGGCCCTGGATCGCGGGGCGGAACCGGTTCATCGATCTGCCCGCCCGGTCGGCCGGGCGTCGTTTGCGTCGGGACGAGAATGGGAGCCGATTGGTGCGCGACAAGAGACGTCTCCGGGATTCATCGAGATTGAGGACGGCGTCATGCTCGCGTGGGATTAGGGGCCCATAACTCGTCTAATACGGGCACCGGAATGGACCTCGGGTTCGGCCTCCTCGCGCTGCGCGCGGGGCGTCGGCGTCCTGGAGGAGCGGCCATGCAGCAGGTCGCAGACGGCCTGGCGGCGCATCACCACACCGAATCGCCGCCGGAGGATCCGCTGGGCATCGTGCGGGAGGCCGCCGGGGTGATACCTGCGCGAGCAGGAACGCCGGGGACTTCCTCGCGATCATTCGGCCGACCGTGATGGGGCCACTTCTGGGACCTGGTCGTAGTCCGAAGCTGGATTGCCCTGGTGCCCGCGAGAGGCCGTGGCCCTACGGGACAGGCGTCGAGTTCGTCCTCCGGGCCTGTAGGCTCAGGAAAACCGGCCCCGTCCCGGCCGGTTCACCCTGCTCGCCGCGCCTCCGTCAACGCGGTATCAAGGACCACCAACGCCGGCCGTGGAGCGACTCGCAGGCACGGTATGCGGCGGTTCGGCGTCATCCGATCGAGCGCCACTCCACGCCCTCCCTCGGTGGCGGCCCGAGTATGCCGCCGGAGCCGGTCCCCTGAAGAATTGGTGACTCCGCCAGCGATCGGGCAATAAGTCAGTGACCCTCCGATCTCGCCGTAGGGCGAGCCGTCCGGCCTCATCGAGGCCCTTGACCGCGAATGCCGCCGCGTAGAGCAGGCGGGTCCGCGCCAGGGTCTCGTAGGGCCGCTCGAGGTCGCTCGTACGGGCATCGAAGCACTTGCGCCGCGCATGGGCGAAGCACTCGACCTCCACACTCCCCTAGAGCAGATCCGGTCGTAGCCGCCGCAGGCGTCGGCCTGGCGACATCCCTTGTAGTCGCCCAGGAACCCCTCCGGCCCCTCCCGGGGTGCGGTCGGCTGTGTAGTCGTACGGGATGCAGGGATGCTCGCAGCCGTTTGCAAGCCGGTACCTGACCGACGACGGTCGGCCTGATCATCTTCGAGGCATGACGCGGCCTGACGGCATCCCCGCCGACGATTGGGTCGCCCTCCCGGCCGAGCTGAGGCCGAGCCTGTAGGCGATCGTCGCCGGGGTCGAGCGCGGCGTGAGTCCCCACCAGTAAGGCCGTCCCCGCGCCGAGTCCGATGAATTCCTTGCCTGCGTCCGGACCCGCTTCAGGGCGTTCCTGAAGGGGGATAGGTCGAGGCCTCGAGTGCGGGGCGGCCTCACGGTCGAGCTGCGTCGCCCCGCGAGCCCTTGCGGGTCGACGGCGTCGATCATCCGGGACGTGCCGGTGGGGCCGCGGTGCCAGAATCCGGTGGGACCGAAGTCCACGCTCGATGACGTCGGCGGTGAATACGACCGGAGACGCGTAGCCCGCCAGGTCGGTCGAGGCTGAAACGGTCGTGGTGCTTTTCGCCTTCCCCACGCTCGATGAGCGGTCCGGACAGGCGGTCGAACGCGTCCGTCGGGCGGTGACGTCGCACCCCGGCGGCGCATCCTCGGGCCGTTCGTAGGTGCGGATCGACTCCTCCGTAGCTCTGGACCGCCTCGAAGTCGGCCCGGGCGTCGGCCCGGAACTCCTGGAGCTGTTCGGGGTTGGCGTCGTCCTTGTCCTTGCGGTCGCATGCGCGGCGATGATGGACCTCCGGTTTCTCCGGCCCTGTTCGTCACGCAAGAGGCCCAGCACCCGCCGCTCAAGGACGTTCAGCGCCGGCTGCGCGACGCGCGACGTGACGCGGCCGGTCTGTGAGGTTTTCACATCGGGGCCCAAGGACGTGAGAAAAATTCACGCGACCGGGTTGAAAGGTCGAGCTCGGCCCCTTATCGTGCTTGGCGGGCCGGTCGTGGCGGAGTGAGGATCGGTGGATCGAGCTTTGACGAGGCCGGGCCGTCGATGATGAAGCGAGAACGGATGATCCTCGATCGACTGGAGCGCCAGGGGGCGTGCAGCTACCAGGAACTGGCCGAGGCGCTCGGGGTCAGCACCATGACGGTCCGAAGGGAGGTCGACCGGCTGGCGAGCAAGGGCGCGGCGATCAAGACGCTGGGCGGGGTCCAGAAGGCGATGGCGCCGCCGGGCTACTACGAGACGCCGCTGAGCGACCGATTCGCGGTCAACGTCGCGGAGAAGCGGGCGATCGCGGAGCGTGCGCTGGGCCTAATCGCCCCGGGGCAGACCATCTTCCTCGACCCGAGCACGACCTGCCTGGAGCTGGCGAGGCGGATCGGCCGGGAGCGGGAGTCCGTGACCGTCGTCACCAACTCGGCGCTGGCCTGCCTGGAGCTGGGGCGAGGCGGCCGGAACACGACGATCGGCATCGGCGGCCAATTCGACCCGGCCAGCGGCTCGTTCGTCGGGTCGGCGAGCGAGGAGTGGCTGGATCGGTTCTTCGTCGACCGCGCGTTCGTCTCGACCAAGGGGTTCCTCCCGGCCGAGGGGACCTTCGAGGCGGCGATCGAATCGATCCGGATCAAGCAGGTGGCCGCCCGGCGGTGTTCGGAGCTGGTCCTGCTGGCCGACCACACCAAGTTCGGCATCCGGGCCCTGTGCAAGGCGCTCGATTCCGGGCAGATCCACACGGTGGTCACCGACGCCGCGACCCCCGAGACCGAGTTGAGGCGTCTGGAGCGGGCCGGCAAGCGCCTCCTCGTGACCGGGGACGGGTCGGCCCGGCTGGAGGAGGTGACCCATGCCTCTTGAGGACGTGCTCGCGATGGTGTCCAGGGCCGCCGCGGGCGGGTATGCGCTCGGCTACTTCGAGAGCTGGAATCTCGAGTCGCTCGGCGGCGTGCTCGACGCGGCCGAGCAGACCGGCTCGCCGACGATCGTCGGATTCAACGGGGCGTTCCTGAGCGATCCGGGCCGGAAGAGCGAGGAGCGGATCTCCTGGTACGCCGCCCTGGGCAAGGCCGCCGCCGAATCGGCCAAGGTCCCGTGCGGCCTGCTGTTCAATGAATGTCCGGATGATTCGCAGGTGCGTTCGGCGATCGCGTTCGGGTTCAACCTCGTCATGCCGGCCGACCCGGCCGCCACGCTCGAGGAGTACACGCGGCGGGTGGCCCGGCTGACCGAGCTCGCCCACGCGCGGGGCGTGGCCGTCGAGGCCGAGCTCGGCGAGCTGCCCGCCGGCAGCCCCGGGCACGGCAGCGCGGCCGGCGCGGCCACCGATCCCGATCAGGCCGCGAGGTTCGTCGAGGCCACGGGGGTCGATCTGCTCGCGGTCAGCGTCGGCAACGTCCACGTCAAGCTGGACGGCACGCGGACGCTCGACCTGGCGCTTTTGGAGAAGATCCGCGAGCGGACGAACGCGCCCCTCGTCCTGCACGGCGGGACCGGCATCGACCCGGACTCGCTCCGCGAAGCGATCGCGCTGGGCGTCGCCAAGGTGAACTTCGGGACCTACCTCAAGCAGCGTTACCTGAGAGCCGTCCGCGTCCACCTGGACCGCGACTGCGACGACCCCCACCGGAGGCTCGGCATGGGCGGCGAGGACGACGTGATGGTGGCCGGGCGACGGGCCGTCCGCGAGGCCGTCCTCGAGCGGATCGGCCTGCTGGGCTGCTGCGGACAGGCGCCCGCGCCCGACTCGGAGGGACCATGATGGACATCCCCCTGAAGATGCCCGACCTGGCGACGACCGGGGCGACCGTCAAGGTCCTCCGCTGGCTCGTCGCGGCCGGGACCGTAATCCGACGCGGGGATCCGATCCTCGAGGTCGAGACCGACAAGGCCGTCATGCAGGTCGAGGCGGCCGCGGCCGGGGTCTTGAAAGCGATCGTCGCGGACGAGGGGGCCGAGGTCGACGCCGGCGAGACGATCGCCGTCCTCGAGGGAGACGACTCGGCGGCCTCGCAGCCTTCGAAGGACTCGCCGCAGGTCGCGGAGGCGGCCCCGCCTCGGCCGACGCGACCGGCGATCCCGGAGGCCGGGGGGCGGCGATCCTTCTTCGCTCGCAACCGCGAGGCCAGGTCGTCGGGCGGGCTCGCCGCGATCGCGCTGAGCGTCCCCCAGAAGGTCGCGGCGCGGCGGCTGGCGGAGAGCCAGGCGACGGTCCCGCACTTCTATCTCCAGACCTCGGCCGACGCCGGCCCGATGGTCGCCCGGCGGAAGGCCGCGGTCGGCGGCCTCGCCTGGGACGCCTTCTTCGTACGCGCGGCGGCCCGGGCGATCCGGACGTTCGACCGGATGCGCTGCCGGTTCGAGGACGATCGACTCATCCCGGCCCCGGCCCTCGCGGTCGGCGTGGCCGTGGACGTGGATGGGGACCTCTTCACGCTGTCGATCGACGAGCCCGGGCGGAGGCCCCTGGAATCCATCTCGCGCGAGATCGTCGATCGCGTGGAGCGGATCCGGGCGGGCGACGCCGAGGCGCGGATCGCCCGCCCGGCGTCCCTGACCATCTCGAACCTCGGGGGGAGCGGCGTCGAGTCGTTCGCCGCGATCGTCAACCCGCCCGAATCGGCCGTCCTCGCCGTGGGCAAGGTGATGCCGGCCGTCACGGCGATCGACGGGCGGGTCGTCGTCCAGGAGCGGGTGAACCTCACGCTCTCGGTGGATCATCGCGTCGCGAGCGGCAAGTACGCCGCCGGCTTCCTGAGCGCGATCGTGAGGGAACTGGAGTCGATTGGAGGGGGAGACTGATGAGCGACACATCCCGGCCCGCGGAGGCCGAGACCGCCCCGTCGGCCGCCGCCGGGGACCACCGGTTCTGGCTGTCGATGTACGAGCGGATGGTCCTGATCCGCGAGTTCGAGGAGGGCGTGAAGTTCCTCTTCCTCGAGGGCTCGATGCCGGGGACGATCCACCAGTGCCAGGGCCAGGAGGCGACCGCGGTGGGCGTCTGCTCGGCGCTCCGGCCGGACGACTTCATCACCTCGACGTTCCGCGGCCACGGCCACGCGCTGGCGAAGGGCCTCACCGTCGAGGAGCTGCTGTTCGAGCTCTACGGCGCGGCCACCGGCTGCTGCCGGGGCAAGGGCGGTTCGATGCACGTCGGCAACATGGACAGGGGCATGGTCCCCGGCATCGCGATCGTCGGCGGCGGGATCCCGCTGGCGGCGGGGATGGCCCTGGCGTTCAAGATGCGCGCGGAGCCGCACGTCGTCGCCTGCTTCTTCGGCGACGGCGCCGTCGCCGAGGGGGCGTTCCACGAGGGCGTCAACCTCGCCGCAATCTGGGACCTGCCGGTCGTCTTCGTCTGCGAGAACAACCTGTACGGGGCCTCGACCCGCATCGACCAGGTCATGCGCGCCAAGACCGTGGCCGAGCGGGCCGCGTCGTACGGCATCCGCGGCGAGACGGTCGACGGCAACGACGTCCTGGCCGTCTACGAGGCGACGCTCCGCGCCGCGGAGGAATGCCGCGCGGGGAGCGGGCCGGTGCTGCTCGAGCTGTTGACCTACCGCCGCACGGGGCACTCGCGCCGCGACGCCTGCGCCTATCAGCCGAAGGACGAGCGCGACGCCTGGTTCCAGCAGGACCCGCTCGACCGCTTCGCCCAGGTGTTGATGGGCCGGGGCCTGATCGACGAGGCGGGCGTGGCCGACGTGAAGGCCCGGGCCGAGGAGCGGTTCCGCGAGGCCGTGACGGCGGCCGGTCGGCAGCCGATGCCGACTCTCGCCGACCTCACCACCGACGTGCTGGCGGGAACCTCGACCCCGGCCCCCGCGGCGCTGCCGCCCGGGACGCCCACGAGGAGGCTGAGCATCGCCGAGGCGCTGCGCGAAGGGATCGCCGAGGAGATGCGCCGCGACCCGTCGGTCTTCTGCATGGGCGAGGACATCGCCGTGCCGGGGGGCTGGGGCGGGGCCTTCACGGTGACGCTCGGGCTCGAGAAGGAATTCCCCGACCGGATGATCAACACGCCGATCGCCGAGCTGGGATTCTTCGGCGCCGGGACGGGCGCGGCGATGGTCGGCCAGCGGCCGATCGTCGACGTGCAGTACGGCGACTTCCTGCTCCTGGCGATGGACCAGATCGTCAACAACGCCGCCAAGATGCGCTACATGTCGGGCGGCGTCGTGAAGGTGCCGCTCGTGATGCGTGCGCCGATCGGCGCGACGGGGCGCGGCTCGCAGCACGCGCAAAGCCTGGAGCGCTACTTCATCGGCGTGCCGGGCCTGAAGGTCGTCGCCGTATCCAACGCGTACGACGCGAAGGGGATGCTCAAGGCGGCCGTCCGCGACGACGACCCGGTCCTGATCTTCGAGCACAAGCTGCTGTACGGCTCGAAGGGGGCGCGGGCCGAGCCGGGCGCCGTCGACGCCACGAGCGACGTGCCCGAGGGAGACTACCTCGTGCCCCTGGACCGCGCCGCCGTCCGCCGCCGCGGCGCGCACGCCACGGTGCTCGGCTGGCTGCTCATGCTGCACTACGCGCTGCAGGCGTCCGAGCGGCTCGCGGCCGAGGGGATCGACGTCGAGGTGATCGACGTGCGCAGCCTCTCGCCGATCGACTACGAGACGATCGGCGAGTCGGTGCGAAAGACGGGACGCGTGGTGATCGTCGAGGAAGGGCCCCGAACCGGGGGCGTCTCCGCCGAGCTGGCGGCCGGGATCATGGAGCGGCTGGGCGAGCACCTGGTCGCGCCCGTGGTGCGAGTGGGGTCGGCCGACGTCCCCGTGCCGTTCACCCCGATCCTGGAAAACGCCTACCGCCCCGACGTCGACCGTATCGTCCAGGGGATCCGCAACGTGCTGTGACGACCGACCGAAAGAGGGGCGTCTTCCCGCGCGGCCACGCTTGAGCGTCGTGCAGCCGTTTGCCGTCGGAAGGCCTTCCCGACGCCTCGGCTTCCGGCCGAGGAGTTTCATCCCCGAAGGGCTCGCCGCCATGCCCAGCCCCAACGGATCGAAGCCGCCCGTCGTCTGTGCGGGGATCGTGGTGGCCGACCACCTCTGCACGCCGATCGAGCGCCTGCCGGCGGCGGGCGAGCTGATGACGGCCGACGACCTGGTGCTGAACATCGGCGGCTGCGCCTCCAACGCCGCGATGGACCTCGCACGGCTGGGCGTCCGCTCGGCGATCTGCGGCAAGGTGGGGGACGACGCCTTCGGCCGATTCGTGGCCGAGACGCTCGTGGCGCACGGCGTCGACGTCCGGACCCTGGGGGTCGACCGGGGGCGTGCGACCAGCCAGACGCTGGTCGTCAACGTGCGGGGGGAGGATCGACGTTACATCCATTGCTTCGGGGCGAACCGAGGGTTCACGGCCGAGGACCTCGACGACGCCCTGGCCGACCCTCCCCGCGTGCTGTACCTGGGCGGCTACCTGGTCCTGCCCGGCCTGGATCCCGAGGCGGTCGCCGAGCGGTTCGCGCGAGCCCGCCGCCGCGGGACGACCACCGTGCTCGACGTCGTGACCCCGGGGCCCGGCGATCACCTGGCCCACCTGCGGTCGATCCTGCCCGAGACCGACGTGTTCCTGCCCAACGCCGACGAGGCGGCCCTGATCCTCGGCGAGAGCGACCCGCTGCGCCAGGCGATGGCGTTCCGCGAGCTGGGCGCCCGACGGGTGGTCGTCACCCGCGGCGAGCACGGGGCGATCGCCGTCTCCGACGCGTTGCGGGCCCGCCTCGGGGCCTATCCGGTCCCCTGTCTCGACGGTTCCGGCGGCGGCGACGCCTTCGACGCCGGCTACATCGCCGGGCTGCTCGACGGCCTGGACGAACTCGGGTGCCTGCGCCTGGCCAGCGCCGTCGGCGCGAGCTGCGTCCGCTCCGTCGGGACGACGGCCGGCGTCTTCACCCGCCATCAGGCCGACGCCTTCATCGCCCTGCACGACCTGCCGGTCGAGGACGTCTGACCAGTCTCTGCTTCGCTGAGGCAGGTTTCGCGAGCCCTCGTGGCCGTCGCCGTACGGGGCCGCACGCTTGGCGAGGCCCGGCGCGCCGAGGGCCTCGACGCGCAACATCGCCGCCGATGCCGCCTCGGGGACGGCGGTGGCTGTGGCCGGGCTTCCTTGCTTGATGACGAAGCCCCCGGCCGCGATCACGTCATCGGTCGGGCCGAACGTGACCGAGGCGAAGTTCGCGGCGTCGGTGAGAATGCCGATGGAGATGGCCGAACCGGCCTTCGAGGACCGGGCTGCACGCCGCGGCGACGACGATCGCCTCGGCCTTCGTCGAGGATCGGCCCGGCGCCGGACGTCGGCCGCGTCGCCGATCGAGAGGCCCGCCTCGTCGGCGATCTCCTCATCGGCGTCGCCGACGTCGGCTCGGGGCAGAATACGAACTCGGTGTCGCTGGCGACGGTCAGCGGCCCCCCCCGCCGATCCAGGGCCCATCGGTCGTCATCCGTCGGTTCTACGACGTGTCGTTCCTCCCGATGCGCCGGGATAGCGAGACGGCCGTCGAAACTCACCGCGGTCGATAACTAGGTATTGACCTAACCTTAGAGCGGTTTATAGTTAGTCGAATGCCTAGGCAAGCGGCGCATCTGAATCTGCTGTTCCAGGCGCTGGCCGACCCGACCCGCCGGGCCGTGGTCGAGAGGCTCTCGCGCGGGCCGAGCGCGACGAGCGAACTGGCCCGGCCGTTCAAGATGGCCCTGCCGTCCTTCCTCCAGCACCTGGAGGTCCTGCAGAAATGCGGGCTGGTCCGGTCCCGGAAGTCCGGAAGGGTCCGCACCTACGAACTCGCGCCGGGCACGCTCCGGGCGGCCGAGGATTGGATGGCGACCCAGCGCCTGCTCTGGGAACGCCGCCTCGACCAGCTCGATTCCTACATCGAAGACCTAAAGGAGCAGTCCCAATGACCTCAGTGAACCCCGCGACCGACCTCGTGCTCGAACGGGTCGTCGACGTGCCGCCGGAACTCGTCTGGAAGGCCTGGACGACTCCCGAGCACCTGATGAAGTGGTTCACCCCGGCCCCGTGGAAGACGGTCGGCTGCGAGATCGACCTGAAGCCCGGGGGGAAGTTCCACACGGTCATGGAGTCGCCCGAGGGGGGCCGGTTCCCCAACACCGGGTGCTACCTCGAGGTCGTGCCGAACAGGAAGCTCGTCTGGACCGGCGCCCTGCTCCCGGGCTACCGGCCGGCGAACCTGTCCGCCGACGTCCCCTTCGTCTTCACGGCGATCATCGAGATCGAGCCGGACGGGGCCGGTACGAGATACACGGCGACCGTCCTCCACAGCACCGAGGAGGGCCGTTCGAAGCACGAGGCGATGGGCTTCCACAACGGTTGGGGCGCGGCGCTGGATCAGCTCGTGGCGCTGGCGAAGAGCTGGTAGGTCGATCCCGGTCCGGATTACGACGTCAGGCCTGCCGAATCGAGGGGCCGGCCAAGGGCCGGACGACTTCGGGAGGCTCGCCGACGAAAAGGGCTTTATGTCGGACGGAAAGCTCCGCCCCGACGTCAAGGCGGGTCGGGTGATCGCCTGGCTCAAGGAGGATTTCGGACACGGGCGCGCCCAGGCCCTCGTCGCGTCGCTGAAGGCCACGAGGAGGGGGGGGCGACGCATGGCGCGCTCGCCCCCCAGGAGTGGCCCGTGGCCAAGAAGCCCCCGGAGAACGTCGAGGCGTTCCTCGCGTCGCTCGAGCCCCCCTCAGCAGATCGATCGTCATCGACGCCTCGACCCCGGCCCGCCTCGCCCATCCGCCGCCGGAATCCTCGAGACCGCGCGACTATTTCTCGCCCTTCTTCTCGCGCTTGCCCTCGATGTCGAACTCCTGCTTCTGACCCCCGAAATCCGCCTCTCCCTTCCCCTTGAACTCGTCGCCGTCGACCTTCAGGGTGTAGTCGATGGGGATCGTGTTGCCCTGGAACGTCCGCACGGCGGAGAAGGTCAGCTTCCCGTCCTTGAATTTCAGGTCCTTCAGCTTTTCGTCCTTCTGATCCGCCCAGTCCATGGTCCCGACGAACTCGTCCCCCTCCTTCTTGATCGTCAGGGTGGACGTTCGCTTCTGCTCGCCGATCTCGTAGCGGCACTGCCATTTGCCGACCGGATCGGCCGCCTTTTCGTCCGCCGCGCCCGTCAGGCCGCACGCTGCGAGGACCAATGCCATCGAGAGAATCGCCTTCATGATCGCCTCCGAGATTGTGGCGCAACGGAAGCCGTCCCACGTAGACCGCCCCTCGCCGCAGGCAGCGATCTTATCCGCGCCGCGAACGGTGGTCACGTCCATGATCGCCGGGACGGTGAAGACGGCCTGGAGGTGAACCCGGTCGTCTCGAACTCGCACGGCGACTCGCGTCCGAGCGGCGAATGGTCTCGTCGGCTAGGATGGCCACGACGCCGTCCTCGGTCGGTGGTGATGAGAAGTCGGTTCGACTCTCCAGGCCGCCGTCGGGGGGGGATGCTCCCAATCGGCGTCAGGCGAGCCAAGGGCGAGCGATGGGCCCGACCCCGCGCGTCCAACTGGCGGCGAAGTGAGGATTGGACTGGAATACGACGCCGAACGCCTTGAATCGGTACGAGTTGGGGATGGACGTCGTGGATGATCCGTTCACGATCCTGACGCTTCGGTAGAGACGCCCGTTCACGAAGATCTGGGCCGTGCCGGAGGGAGGAATGGCTCCCGGTGGTCGAGCGTCGACCTTGACGACGATCCTCGATGACCGATGCCACCAGTTCCCGACCGTCTGGACCGAGACGGCGGCGGTCGTCGGGGCCGGCGAGACTCGCTGCGTGATCGCGGCCTGGCTCGCCTCGAGAGATCCGTCGCCGGAGTACGCGGCCGTGATCTGGCGAACCCCCGGATCGAGATTGTTGAGGGTGAGCGTAGCCGATCCACCCTCGACCGCCGCGGATCCGAGCAGGACGCCGTCGGCACGGAAGGTCACGAGACCGGTCGCGGGGCCGGCGTTCGGATAGGCCGCGGCGACGAACGCCGAGAGGGTCACGGGCTGCCCGTAAGTGGAAGTCGGGGCCGACGAGGTGAGCACCACGGCGGAAGCCGCGGGATCGACCACCTGAGTGACCGAGGAGGAAGGCGTCCCGGCGTTGAAGTTCGCGTCGCCGGAGGTGTAGGTCGCCGTGATCGCGTGGCTGCCGGAGGCCAGGCTCGACGTCGTGAAGGTCGCCGTCCCGCCGTTCAATCCCGCGGTCCCGATCGGCGTCGAGCCGTCGAGGAACGTCACCCATCCGGTCGGCGTACCGGCTCCGGGAGCGGTGGCGGAGACGACGGCGATGAACGTCGCCGGCTGGCCGAATCCCGTGGTCCCGCCGCCGGTCAGGGTCGTCGAGTCGCCCGCCTTCACGACCAGTCGGCTGACCGACCCGGTCGAGGAGGCGGCGAACGACTGGTTGCCGGCGTACTGGGCCGTGATGGCGTGCGTGCCGACCGAGAGGGCGGAGGTCGTGAAGACGGCCGTCGGCTGACCCGAGACCGAGGTCAGGGCCGCCACCCCCAGAACGGTCTGCCCCTCCAGGAACCAGACGGATCCCGTGGGAGTTCCGGTGCCCGGGGAGTTCACGCCGACGATGGCCGTGAGAGTGACCGACTGGCCGAAGACCGTCGAGGACGGGACGTCGGAGAATGACAGGCTCGTCGTGGCCTGGTTGACCCCCAGCAAGGCCGCCGTCGAGGCACTGCTTAGGAAGTTCCCCGTGGGGTTATACCCGGCGGTGATCCCGTGGTATCCCGCGGAGAGCCCCGTCGTGGCCAGAACGGCTACTCCCGAGGGATCGACCGCGCTCGTCCCCAGGACCGTGGATCCGTCCAGGAAGGTGACCGAGCCCGTCGGGAGCACACCGTTGGCGGCTCCGGCTGTCACGGTCGCCCTCAAGGTCACCCATTGGCCGAAAACGCTGGGGATCGGGCTGATCGAGAGGGCCGTGGCGGTCGATACGACGGCGGCGAGTACGACGTCGTTTCCATCGCCGCCGAAATAGGTCAGCCGGAAACTCGTTCCGCCGACGTTGACGAGGCTCCCCTCGGCGAGGCCGTTGAAGACGCCGTTGATGGGAGCGTTCGATCGATTGTCGATGATCGTCAACACGTCGCCGGCCGCCGGAGCGTAGTCGCCGCCGAGGCTCAGGGTCAGCGTGGCGTCGTCGAGGTCCACGGGGCCGGCCGTCACGATGGTCTGATCGTAGCCGGTCGCTCCGTCGCCCGGGGAGTTCCCGAAGAGCTCCTCGACGAAGCTAGCCCCGGGCGACAGGGCGAGGGAATCGATCGTGATCGTGTCTGGACTGTTACCGGGCGAGAATACGCCCGCCGGGTCGACCTGAACCTGGGCGAGACGGCCGCTGCCGCTCAGGACCGCCCCCGACTGGACCTCGATGGTCGGGCTTGAAGTCAGGTCTCCGTTCACGATGAGCTCGCCGGCCGCGATCGTCGTCGGGCCGGTGTAGGTGCTGGCGGCCCCGAGGATCAGGGCGCCTCCGTTCGTCTTCGTCAGCCCGAACGCGCCGCCGATGGGGCCGTCGACCGTCAGCACCCCGCCGGCGGCGATGCTGAACGTCGTGTCCCCGGCCAGAGCGACCTCGCCATTGAGCGTGTGGACGTTCGAGAGGGGCACGAGGAACGTCGTCGAATCGGCCAGCCTGAGGCCGCCCGACGGGAGCGTGTACGTCGCCGTCGAGAGGACGAAGACGGCCCCGGTGTCGATCGCGAGCGTGCCCGTCGCCCCGGTCGCCTGGCCGTCGAAGACCTGGAGGTATCCGCCGTTGATGGACGTCCCGCCGCTGTACGTGTTGGCCTGGCCAAGCCCGAGCGTCCCGCTCCCGTTCTTCGCGACGCCGAAGCCGCCGCCGATGACTCCGTTCAGATAGAGGTTGGCGAAGCCGGGCGTGTCGATCACCAGGTTGCTCAGCAGCGTGATCGTCCCCTGGATCGTGGTCAAGCCATCGATCAGGAACGCGGTCCCGGCGGAGTTGATCGTGAAGTTGTTGTTGAGGAGGAGGTTGTTGACGATCTCAATCTCGGCGTTATTGACCACGTTCCCGGTGCCGAGGGATCCGCTGTTGCTGATGGCGAGGATGCCGGCGGCGACCGTCGTGCCGCCCAGGTAGGTGTTCGCCCCGTCGAGGCCGAGGGTCCCCGCACCCGTCTTGGTCAGGCTCCAGATGTTGCCGGAATCGTCCACCGTCGAGGAGATCGCCAGGACGCTCGACGCGGCCGTGTCGATCGTCGCGTCGACCCCCAGGTTGAGGGCCCCGCTGATGGTGTTGGTCCCGCCCGAGTTGCGGATCGCGGTGCCGCTCGAATCGACGTTGAGGGTGTTGGCGACGGTGATCCCGCCGGAGAGGTCGAGGGTGCCCGTCCCCAGGATGTTCACGACGCCTGTGCCGGCCCCGGTGTCGGCGCTGATGGCCAGGACGCCCAGGTTGATGTTGGTCCCGCCGCTGTAGGTGTTGGCCCCCGAAAGGGCCATCGTCCCCGCGCCGTCCTTGATGATGTTGATCCAGCCGGAGACGACCGCCGAGACCGAGAAGTCGACCCCGCTCTGGGTCGTCCCCTGTGCCACGGTGAAGAAGTTGTTCGCGCCGCCGAAGCCGAGGTGGCCGCCGATGGTCGCCGTCTGGGAGGACGCGAGGGTGGTGATGCCGCCGCCCGAGGCGATGGTCAGCGTGCCTACGCCCGTCGTCACGGTGCTGCCGGTGAGCGACAGCGAGCCGATCGTGTCGTCGAAGCCGTTGAGGTCGAGCGTGGCGCCGGCGTTGGCCAGCCTGACCGTGGAGCCGTCGGCGATCTGGTTCGGCCGGAGTTCTCGGACCGTGGCGGCGGCGCCCGGCCCGCTGACGGTGACGTCGCCCGCGATGCAGGCGATCCCGCAATTGAGTAGCAGCAACCCCTCGTCGACGAAGGTCGTGCCGGTGTAGGTGTTGACCCCGGAGAATTCCAGGGTGCCCGGGCCGGCCTTGGTCAGAGACCTGGCCTGGCCGCCGTCGTTGATCGGGCCGGCGAACTGGAGCGAGGCGCCCGTGGCCACGTTGATGCCCAAGTCCCTGCCCAGCGTCGTGCCGCCGTTGAACGTGACGGCCCCGCTGTTGACCTGAAGGCCGGTGGTGATGGGCGCGTTGAACACGAACGTGTTGGAGACGATCCCCGTGCCGGCGAGGTCGATCTCCAGGTGGCCGGAAGTGTTCGAGCCGTCGCCGATGGTCGCCGTCCCTGAGCCGAGGGCCGAGGCGTTGGTGATGGCGAGCGTGCCCGAGGCGACCGTCGTGCCGCCGGTGTAGGTGTTGCCGCCGCCGAGCACGGTGCGGCCCGAGGTGGCGCCCTGGAGCAGCGTGAGGCTGCGCGTGCCGGCCTGCTGGATGGCGCCGTTGATCGTCAGGGTGGCGCCGTCCGCAGCGCCGATCTGGCTGTCGCCGGCCAGAATTACGTCGCCTGTCAGCGTCGCCGAGCCCGACAGCACCTCCAGGGCCCCCGCGTTGCCGAGGCCGGCGCCGGCGACGATGAAGTTCTCGGCGGTGCTCAGGGCCGGTCCGCTGAAGAACACCGACGCGCCGCCGTAAACGATCGTGTCGCCGTCCGTCGTCCCCAGCGCGCCGCCGCTCTCGACCTGGATCGCCCCGCCGGTGATGGTCGTGTCGCCCCCATAGGTGCTGTCACCCGACAGGGCCAGGACGCCCGAGCCGCTCTTGGAGAAGCCACTGCCCGGGTTCAGACCCTGGATGGCCGTGCTGATGCGCAGCTCGACGGCGAGGTCGGGATCATCGGCGATATCGAAGTTGTTCGACGCGTTCCAGATCTGCAGCTCGCCGAGCCCCTGGATGGTCGACATCGCGTGGTCCGGCGAAACCGTGGTGTTGACGCCGTTGAAGGTGGCCAGGACGCCCCCGGCGTCGATCTGGACGGTGGACCCCTCGAGATTCAGGGGGCTGATGTGCTCGACATAGGCGCCGACGTCGAAAGTCGATCCGAAGACGAGGGTCACGGTCGACCCGACCCAGAACTGATTGTCCCCCATCACCCGCAGGGTGGCGCCGCCCGACACGTCGCCGACGTACACCGAGCCGTTGGCGGAGATGACGTCGTCCGACTTCGCCAGCAAGAGCGTGCCCTGGGTCACCGTGGTGACGCCGTTGTACAGGTTGGCGGACGAGCCCGAATACTTCAGAGTGCCGCCGCCGATCTTCGTCACGCCGAAGCCGCCGCCGAAGTTGCTGACGGTGATCACGCCCGACATGTCCAGCGTGCCGCCGCCCGCGACGTCGAGCGTCTCGGTGGCCGTCAGCGTGACGTCGAGGCCGAACGTGACGGTGCCGGCCGCGTAGGTGGACGAGATCCCGGCGTCGAGTGTGGCCGCGTTGCCGGTGACCGTGTACCCAGACGCGAAGACGAAGGAGTCGAACCGCGTGCCGGCCGCAAAGTCGTTGACGATGGTGAAGGAGGACGCGTTCGCGGGGAAGATGAGCCGGTCGCCGGCCAGCGGGGCGAGGCCGCCCACCCAGTTCAAAGGGTCGCTCAGGCTGCTGGAGTGGGCCCCGGTCCAGACGTCGGTCCGCAGGAGGGCCGTGAGCGTCACGTCGTTGCCGTCCGAGCCGACGTAGCTGATGGCGAACGACTGGCGGCCGACCGTGATCGTGGACCCTTCCGCGAGGCCGTTGAAGGTGCCGTCGACCGCGTCGGTGCCGTCGTTGTTGATGATCGTGTACGTGTCGCCGATCGCTGGGGCGTAGCCCAGAGAGACAGAGAGCGTCGCCCCGGCCAGGATCACCGTGGCGGTCACGTCGGTCTGGTCGTACTGGGTGCCGGCCGTCGTGCCGTTGAGCTCGACGTTGTAGGTCGATCCGCTGCTCTGGAAGGCGAGGCTGCCGGTGTTCAGCAGGCCCGGCGAATTGCCGGGGGAAAGCCTGCCGATGTTCGAGATCGTCACGGCGGGTAGCGTGCCCGAGCCGCCGAGCGTGCCGTCGACGAAGACCGAGTTGCTGGTGGCGAGCGAGCCGTCGACGATCAGCGTGCCGTCGCCGACGCTCACGCTCCCCGTGTTCGTGTTCGTGCCCGTGAGGATCAGGGTGCCGGTGTTGTTCTTGTCGAAGTCCCGCGACCCGCTGATCACGCCCGAGACCGTCAGCGTCGTGCCCCCGGCGACGTCGAAGGCCACGTTGTTGCCGCCGGTGATGCCGATGTCCCCGGCGATGGTGTTGTCGCCCGAGACGCTCATGATCTTGCTGGAGTTGCTGACCGGCACGCCGGAGATGGCGAGCGTCTTGGTCGAGGGGATCGTGATCCCGCCGGCCAGCTCCAGCGTCGCCCCGGACTGGACGATGAGGTTCGAGGACGAGGCCGGATCACCGAACGAGTTGTCGTTGTTCCCCCGCACGAAGCCCGAGCTGGCGACCACGTCGCCGTCGAACAGGTTGCTGCCGTTGAGGACCGTCCGGCCGTTCGCGCCGTTGACGACGTTGAGGCCGTAGCTCGAGCTGTCTTCGTCGATCACGCCGTTGATCGTCAGGGTCGAGCCGTCGGTGGCTCCAATCTGGCTGTCAGCCGACAGGCCCACG
This sequence comes from Paludisphaera mucosa, assembly GCF_029589435.1. Lineage (NCBI taxonomy): Bacteria > Pseudomonadati > Planctomycetota > Planctomycetia > Isosphaerales > Isosphaeraceae > Paludisphaera > Paludisphaera mucosa. The sequence continues at coordinate 4,793,776 of NZ_JARRAG010000002.1, forward strand.
TCGCCCGCCAGGGTGGTCGAGCCCGACACCACCGTCAGGGCTCCTGAGTTGATAAACCCCGTGCCGGCGATGGAGAAGCTCTCGCTGATGCTCAAGGTCGAACCGTTGAAGTAGACCGACGCACCGCTGGCGACGGTCGTTCCGCTTGCGGTGGTCCCGAGGGCGGAGTTGTTCTTGACCTGGATGCCCCCCCCGGACACCGAGGTGGCTGAGGCATAGGTGTTCGGGCCCGAGAGAGCCAGGGTGCCCGAACCGCTCTTGATGATGCCGCCGTTCTGGATCGTGGCGCTGATCTCGGCATCGGCGTTGATGGTGCCGTTGTTGAAGGAATCGCGAGCGACGATCATCACGAAGAACGGGTTATTTCTCAGGTCGAGCGTGCCCGGACCCTGGATCGTCGAAGGGGCATGGCTGGTGGAGACGGTCGTAGCGAGGCTGAAGGGGATCAGAATGCCCCCGGAGCCGATTGTGACCGAGGCCCCCTGCAGTGTCAGCGAGTCGATGGTCTCGGTGGTTGTGCCGACATCGAACGTCGCCCCTTCGTTGACAGTGACGTCCGATACGTCCGCGATCTGGTTGTTGCTCCCGATCTGCACCATCTCGCCGCCGCCGACGTTGTCGCCGACGACCAGGTTACCGGCGATGGCGTTTTGGCCGCTGGCCCGGTTGAGGATCAGCGTGCCGGCGTTGACGGTGGTCGCGCCGGTGTAGGTGTTCGCGCTGAAGCCCGTGTATTCGAGCGTGCCCCCACCGGTCTTGACGATGCCGAAACCGGCGCCGGAGATCGCCCCGGAGAGGATGAGGTCGCCGCCGTCGACGACGTCGATCGTCTCGGTCGCGGTGAGGGCGATGCCGGGGTGGAACTCGGAGGTGTCCGAAACGAACGTCGCCGACAGGCCGTCCGTCAGCGTGATCGCGTTGCCGGCGATGTCGTAGCCGCCGCCGGCGATCTCGATCGAGCGGAAGGTCTTGCCCGAGAGGTCGTTGTTGTTGTTCCGCCGCGCCGCGCCGGAGGGGAAGACGAGATCCTCGCCGCCGCTCGGCGCCAGGTTCGTGTCCCAGTTGGCGTCGGTGCTCCAGTTGCCGTCCCCGCCCAGGCCGGTCCAGGTGTAGGTGACGCCGACGACTTCCAGGGTCACATCGTTCCCGTTCCCGCCGACGTAGCTGACCTGGTAGGTCACGACGCCCGACCGGAACGTATCGCCCTCCGCCAGGTTGAGGAACGTGCCGGTGACGGCGCCGCTGTTCTGCTTGTCGATGACGATGAATTCGTCGCCGATCGCCGGGACGAAGCCGCCGACGAGCGAGACGTCGATGGTCGAACCGGTGATGTCGACGCTGCCGGAGGTGGTATTGGCGATCTGGTCGTAGGTCGAGCCCGCGGTCGTCCCGCCGATGTCGATGTGGGTGGTGCCGTGGGTGCCGACCTGGTATCCGCCGGACGTGGTGAACGTGCCGGTGGTGCCGCCGCCCGTGCCCGGATCGACCGCGCCGGACGAACCACCGGCGTGGTCCAGGCTGCCGACCGTGCCCGTGCCGCTGATGGTGCCGCCATACGACGTGACGACGCTGGAGTCCGAGCCGGTGATCCGGAGATCGCCCTCGACGGCGTGGAAGATGGGGGCCGAGGTGAGGCTGCCGGCGATGAGCAGAACGCCCGCGCCGAACTTGCCGAGACCAATACCGTTCCCCCCGGTCAGGTCACCACTGAAATTGAGCTGGCCGGCGTCCACCTGGATCCGGGAGTCATTGGCCAAGGGGGTCGCGGTGCCGGAGTAGACGTTGTTCCCCGAGACGCTCCGCAGCGCGCCGCCGCCCCCCGCGCCCGTCCCCGAGAACGAGATGTTCCGGCTCAGGGTGATGTCGTTCGAGAGGTCGAGTTCGGCCCCGTTAGAGATGAGTACCGAGCCGGTGCCGAGTGCCGAGCCGTTGCTGATCGCGATGACCCCGCCGCTGATCGTCGTGCCGCCGTCGTAGGTGTTCGCGCCGGCCAGGGTCACCGTGCCCGACTGGACCTTGGTGAGGGCGAAGCTGCTCGCTCCGTCGTTGATCGCGCCGCTGAACGTGAGGTTGCCGCTCAGCGAGCCGATGGTGCTGGCCGCCCCCAGCGTGATCGCGCCGGAGATCGTGTTGTCGCCGTTCCCGTTGAAGACCGCCCCCAGGCCGCCGAGGCCCGCCCCGGTGAGCGTGATCGGCTCGGGCGTCGTGATCCCGCCCAGCAAGGCGAGCGAGAACCCGCCGTCGACGACCGTGCCGGCCGACGACGCGCCCAGGGCGTTGTCGCTGGCGATCTCGATGAGGCCCGCGGCGATGGTGGTCACGCCGTCGTAGGTGTTGTTCCCCGAGAGCCTGAGCTGGCTGTCCGCCCCCAACTTGGTGAGACCCGCGCCGGTCCCGCTGATGTTCGCCGTGATCGAGAGGTCGGGGTCGAGCTGGGCGTTGTTGGCGACCGTGAAGGCGCGGGTCGCCCCGCCGAGGTCCAGATTGCCCGAGATCGCGGAGGTGAAGATATCCGTGTTGGACGTGACGTCGCCGCCGAGGGTGAGCGTGCCGATGCCCGTCGCGACGGTCGCCCCGGTGAGTTCCAGGACGCCGATGGCGTCGTCGAAGTTGTTCAGGTCGAGCGTCGCGCCGGAGCCGAGGGCCACCATGGCGGCGTCCGCGATCTGATCAGACTGGGCGAGCCGGACCGTGCCCCCGCCGATGATCGCCAGGGAGCCGGTCACCGCCGTCGCGCTCGACTTATCCAGGACGAGCGTGGTCGCGGTCGCGACGGTCGTCGTGCCCGCGTATGTGTTGGCCGAGATCCCGCCGAGCTGGATCGTCCCCCCGCCGGAGACCGCCAGGCCGGACGTCCCCATGATCTCGCCACCAAGCTCGAGCGTTCCACCCGCCCCGATGGAGACCGTCCCGTCACCAGGGTCGAAGTCGATGTCGAAGTTTGAGATCGACGACCCGAACGTCGCCGAGAGTCCGTTCGTCAGGGACAACGAGCCCGCGAACGACGCGCCGATGTCGTACCCGGACCCCTCGATCGTGATGGCGCCGAAGTTTGAGACGCCCAGGCCGCTGTCGTAGATGGAGGTCTTGTTCGGCGCGTTCGCGGGGAAGACCAGGTCCTGCCCCATGGTGGGCGCGCCGAGCGTCCAGTTGCCGGGGTCCGACCAGAGGTTGCTCGACAACCCGGTCCAGACGTCGACGGTCGGCGCGATTCGGGTTTCGAGGAACTCAAGGGTCGGTCTCGTCCTCGACCGCGGCCGCCGCTTCAGCGATCTGGAGCGTGAGTTTTGAGCTCGCAATGAGGCTGAGCCGAATGACCGATCCATGAGTGCGCATCCCGGATGAGAGGTGGGTAGGTGAACGGTTCAATGCGCACGAGGACGTTCATGTCCTGGGGTGGACACGAAGGAAGATCCGCGTACGGCGCCCAACGATCCTGTTGACGGAACTCCAGGCCGAAATGTCTTTCGAGAGCCTAGAACGTGGATTCCGATTATGAGAACGAACGTCGGCGCGCACCGACGAAGAATCGCATCCTGAATTCGCCTGGGTGGATGACGCTGAGGTCCCTTGTCCCGGCTCGTAGCCGTTCACGCCCCGGCGGAGACGAGCGAGAGTGGCTTTCGGCCTGAGCGGTGGGCTTCGACGGCCTCGAGAAGGATGTCGCGGGGCTGGCGGCGGCGGGACTCGACGGCGGTCAGGATCCATTCGACGAATCGAGGACCGACGTCGCCGCGGTCGATCATCGCCTGAAACTCGCGGCGCAGGTGAACCATCCGAACGCAATCGACGAATTGCGCACGCCCCTTGTGATTCCGTACAGGTCCTTGACCCGCCCCTATGCCCCTCGCATGCCTCGTCGGTCCTAGTACTCCCCCACTGACGACTTGGTGGCGGTCGTCGGATCGGCTCTCCTAGAAGCGGATCAAAGCCGTAAGGCGGATTGCTGTGGAGGGATACGTCGTGACGCCGCCGGGCGGTCGCGAGTCGTGGACGATGCAGCTGCCGGCCGACGAGGTCGTCGAGTTGCGGGTCGTCCCAGGGGTCTGCGGCCAGACGGTCCGCCGCTGCTTGGAAAAAGCGAACTGAAGCCCCACCTGGAGAAGCAGCGGTGCATCCCGCCGGGCGGGGACGCCGAGTTCGTGGCGGCGATGGAGGACGTCCTGGACGTCTACCACCGGCTCTACGACGGGGCCCGGCCGCTGGTCCGCCTCGACGAGGCGAGCCGCCAGCTGATCGGCGAGACGATTCCGCCGATCCCGGCGGCCCCGGGTCGGCCCGAGCGGGCCGACTACGAGTAGGTCCGCGATGGGACGGCGAACTTGTTCATGGCCACGGAGCCGCTCCTGGGCTGGCGGGCCGTCAAGGCGACCGTGCGGCGGACGGCGAAGGGCTTCGCCGAGGTCGTCCGATGGCTCGTCGAGGACGTCCACTCCGAGGCCGGGAAGGTCGTGCTCGTGATGGACGACCTCAGCACGCACAAGGTCGCCAGCCTCTCCGAGGCGTTCCCGCCCGAGCGGGCCCGGCGGATCGCCGAGAGGCTGGAGATCCGACGCACGCCGAAGCACGGCTCGTGGCTGAACGTCGCCGAGATCGAGCTGTCGGTCCTCTCCCGCCAGGGCCTCGACCGCCGGATCGGGTCGATGGACGAGCTGAAGCGGGAGGCCGCCGCCCGGGAGGAGGAGCGGAACGAACGCCGGGTCGAGACCCGCTGGCGGTTCGCCGTCGCCGACTCCCGCATCAAGCTCCATCGACTCTACCCATCACTGCCGTAGTGGCGGAATCCTGCAAGATCCTCAAGAAGTCCCGCACGAGCGCGGACGACGTGTTCGTCGAGATGGCTCGCGTCGTACGGGATTGGGCGTCGAACCCGCGTTAGCGTCGGCCGGCCTCGGGGAGTCCCATCCGCTCGGCGATCAGCTTCATTGCGGGCGCGCTGACCAGCTTCTTGAAGTGGAACCGCTCGCCCCAGGACAGTGGGGTGACGTCCCTGGAGACGTGCATCGCAGGCTCGTCGTAGCCGGGGTGCAATCGCTTGCGGAGCGAGGCCCGGATGGTCGGGTCGGCGCCCCGGTCGAGGAGCAGACGGGTGAGGGACGTCTCGTGCGGCGTCCCCGAATGGTTCGGCCAGAAATTCACCTGAGACACGACGGCGGAGAAGAGCGCGGTGTGCCCGCCGAAGCCGTCGGCGTCGACCTCGGCCTTCGCGTCGGGGTCCATCCCCCGGTCGAGCAGCCAGGCGGCGATCTCGATCTCGCCGTAGTCGGCGCACATGTGCAGGAGCGTCGCCCCGCCCAGCGGCGTCCCGTGAGTCGCGAGGACCTCGTCGTGGCAGCCCAGCTCCGGCGGGTAGATCTCCTCGTGCGAGAAGGTCCGTCCGATGAGGAGGGGGTCGCGCCTGAGATGGTCTTCGAGCAGGTCGATCCGCCCGCGATGGAGCGCCATCGTCGGAGTGTCCGGGAGTTCGAGCCCGTGCCGGACGTACATCTCCAGGATCTGATGCTTGGCGGCGGGCTTGCGGCTGTCGGTCTCGAGCACGACGTCGACCGGCGCGAGGCGACGGCCGTCCGCGTCGCGGACGCGGGCGCCGAATTCGAACATCAGGGCCGTCCCGGTCGCGCTCAGGGTGTAGGCCGGGCCTCCCAGGCAATCCTCGGGCGGCTGCGGGCGGCCCATCAGGTCGTACAGCTTGCGGGCGGTGTCGATCCGGCCCTGGAGCGTCGCTCGACCGATCGCCTTGTCGAGGTCGGTCGCCCCGAGCCCGTGGAGCATCGCGATGATCCGGTCCCTGCCGAGGTTCGCCGCGTAGGACAGCGGCGGGCCCCAGTTGCATCGCTCCGTACCGCGAGCCGTCTCGTGGATCGACGTCGGATGCTTCAGGAGCATCGTCCTGAGCGCGTCCTCGTCGTCGAGCCAGATGGCGTCGACGATCCGACAGGCGAGGACGAGGCGCGGCCAGCTCGGGACGCCGTAGCTCCGGGCCAGCGCGAGCTGCGAGTCGGCGAGCCGGGCGGAGCCGGGATCGACCCGTTCGGGATGATGCTCGGCGAGGTCCGCGAGGGCGGCGGCGTCGCCGCGGCGGATCTGCCGCATCAGATCCTTCGCCTGGCGTCGGAGCTGGTCGAGGTCCGGGCGGACGGGCAGATGACGTTTGGCCATGGACAAACCTCCCACGCGGGAGCCCGGTGTCCGCTGCGACGGGCGAGAAGGAGGTTCGCGTCGATCGAGATTTCCGGCCGGACTGACAGGTGGACTCGGTCCTGCCCGCGGACTGGTTGCGTCCTGCCACGCGCGGCGGACTGTACCGCGTCTTCCGAACCGGGTCAACGCCGCCGTGGGCAGCGCCGACCGCCAGGCGAGGAAGCCCCGGGGCCTCGGGCCGCTGATCGGGACGCCCGGCGACGATTCCCGTAAGATCGGGCGGATCGCCGAGAAACCGCAACGCCGGGACGCCCGAGACAGCCAAAAGGAAGCCCGCATGAAGATTGCCACCTACAACGTCAACGGCGTCAACGGCCGCCTGCCCGTGCTCCTGCAATGGCTCGAACGGTCGAAGCCGGACGTCGCGTGCCTGCAGGAGCTGAAAGGCGCGGACGAGAAGTTCCCCATCGACGCCATCCGCGAGGCGGGCTACGAGGCCGTCTGGCACGGGCAGAAGGGCTACAACGGCGTCGCCATCCTCGCCCGGGGCGAGCAGCCGCAGGAAACCCGCCGCGGCCTGCCCGGCGACCCGGACGACACCCACAGCCGCTACATCGAGGCCGTCGTACGCGGCGTCACCATCGGCTGCCTGTACCTCCCCAACGGCAACCCCGCGCCCGGCCCGAAATTCGATTACAAGCTGAGGTGGTTCGAGCGATTCAACACGCACGCCGCAAGCCTGCTCGAGGAAAGGCGCCCCGTCGTCCTCGCGGGCGACTACAACGTCATTCCGACCGAGCGCGACGTCTACAAGCCGGAGCGATGGATCGACGACGCCCTGTTCCGACCCGAGGCCCGGGAGGCCTATCGCCGGCTCGTGACTCAGGGCTGGACGGACGCGTTGCGGCGGCAATATCCGAATGAGGTGGTTTATACATTCTGGGATTATATGCGAGGAGCCTTCTCGCGCGATGCAGGCCTGCGCATCGATCACTTGCTGTTGAGCCCCGACTTGGCGCCTCGACTCGCGGCCGCCGGCGTGGATCGAGACGTGCGCGCGATGGAGAAGACCAGCGACCACGCACCCACCTGGATCGAGATCGAGGAGAAGGCCTGAAACCGACGCACTTCTCCGTGCCGGACGACGCGTCGATCGAAGCGGTTCGGGCGATGACGCCTCCTCGGCGCCAGGTGCGGAGTTGGGAACCGCGAGCCAAGAAAACTCCAAAATAACTGTACGTCTGTTGACTTGAGGCCGATAACTGGTTTCAATCCTCGAAGCGGGTCCTGTTCATGTGGCCAGAGCGGACGATCGACCCTATTTCAACGGAGGTGCGCCGTGGACGCCGGACCGCAGAAGGAACATCGCTGGCTCGACAGGCTCGTGGGCGACTGGACGTTCGAGGGCGAATGCGCCGCCATGGGGCCCGGCCAGCCGCCGATGAAGTACGTCGGCGTCGAGACGGTCCGTTCGCTCGGCGGCCTGTGGACGGTCGGCGAGGGCGAGAACGAGATGCCCGAGGGGGGCGTCGGCAAGTCGGTCATGACGCTCGGCTACGACCCGGCGTCCCGGTGCTACGTCGGCACGTTCATCGCGTCGATGATGACGCACCTGTGGATCTACAACGGCTCCCTGGAGGGCGACGTGCTGGAGCTGGACGCCGAGGGGCCGGGCTTCACCGGCGAGGGCGCCCGGAAGTACCGCGACAGCATCGAGTTCACCGACGACGACCACCGGACGCTGAAGTCGCACGCCCTGGGCGACGACGGCGCGTGGCAGCTCTTCATGACGGCCCGATACACTCGCAAGAAGTGAGCCCTTTCCCACGGAGACCGACCATGCTCGCGCACGCCCTGACGCCGATCCTGAACGTCTCGGACATCCTCGAGAGCTTCGCCTGGTTCGAGAAGCTGGGATGGACGAGGGGCTTCGACTGGGGCAGCCCTCCCACCTTCGGGGCCGTGTGTTCGGGGAAATGCGAGATCTTCCTCTGCCAGGGGGCGCAGGGCGGCCGCGGGAAGAGTTCTTCGCCGACGACCAAGGACCATGGCGAGAACGGTGACAAGGGCGTCTGGATGTCGATCTGGGTCGACGACGTCGATGCCGTCCACCGGCATTGCCTGGCAGAGGGACTTGAGGTCACGATGCCGCCGACCGACGAGCCGTGGAACGTGCGAGAGATGCACGTCCGACACCCCGACGGGCATGTCTTCCGGATCAGCAAGGGGATCGGGGAGGCCGAGTAAACGTCTCCTCCGAGCGACCTCCCTCGGCCTTTCGAGCGGATTCGACGCGACCGGCGTCACCGGGATCGCGAGCCGATCGGGTCCCCGGGAGGCGTCGCGGGGGGCTCGGTCCGGCGATGAGTGGCGTCGGGGCGGGCGAGAAACCGGGCGACCTCGGCCTGGATCGCCAGCGCGTCGACCTGGATCTCGGCGTCCTGGACCAGGGCCGAGAGTCGTCCCGATATCGAGTAGCGCAGGGCGTTGGTCGCCAGGGCCCGGACCTGGGGCGTGGCGGCCTCGTCGGACGCGAGTTCCATCAAACGCCCGGCGATCAGGTGGCGGACGGCGGACTGGATCGCGGCCGCCCGAGGGTCGGGGTCGCGGGGGGCGAAGGACCGGGCGACGAGCGTGTCGAGGACCTCGCCGAAGCCCGGGTTGGAAGCGTCGCGGGCGTGGAACTCCACGAGCCGGGCGGCCCGCTCGGGCTGCAGCAGGGTGGAGGCCGCGACATCGGCGGCGACGGTCGCCGCGGCGATCGGGTCGAACGTCGGGCCGGTCCGCTTCGGGAACAGCTCGGCGGTGCCCCCGTCGTGACCGTAGGCGGTCGGGGGGATCAGCGCCAGGACCGCGGGCGGGATCAGCAGCTCTTTCGGGTCGATGGCGTCGAGCACCGCGGCCAGCGCCTCGCGCTGGCGGGCGGCGGGGACGACCTCGGCGACCCTGGGCGGGCTCGGGCCGGCGGCCGTCCGCACGGCGTAGCTGTAGTCGACCCCGCCGAGCGTCTTGGCCGCGGCCTGGAGCTGGTAGCGGTGGTGCAGGTAGAGGGGCAGCAGCCTCGATTCCAGGTCGGAGAGCGGGGCCCCCTCGGGCAGGTTCCCCGGGCCGAATGCCTGCAGGCCGATCCGCCGGACGCGCATCTCGTGGCGGAGCGAGGCGACGGGGTCGGGGCCGTCGTCCCAGAGGCTCGCCAGCGGGTGGGCGGCCCCGGCGGGCCGGGAGTCGCCGTCGGAGAGGAATCGCATCCCGGCGGCGACCCCGTCCTCGACGATCCGGCGCAGCTCCTTCGCCTCGTCGGCGCCCGGCGGGAACTGGGCGTAGGCGAACCGGGCGGCGAAGGCGTCGTAGGGGCCGATCCCTCGGCCGTAGGCGTCGGAGAGGTCGAGCTGGCCGTCGACGACCTTGACCCTCGGGGCCGGGTAGTCCATCACCGAGCCGCGGTCGTAGGAGCTGGCGGCGAAATTGTGGGCGAAGCCCAGGGTATGGCCGACCTCGTGCGCGGAGAGCTGACGGATCCGCGCCAGGGCCATCGCCCCCAGGTCGCTCGCCGGGTCGGCCGCGGCGAGGTGCTCTGGCGCGGGCGGCATGGCCATCCCGCACCCGGAGCCCGGGGGGATCAGGCCGGCGCCGATCAGGACGTCCTGCCGGGCGCGCTGCGAGTCGAGCGAGACCGTCGCCTTGAGGATCTCGCCGGTCCTCGGGTCGACCACGGACGAGCCGTACGACCAGCCCCGGGTCGATCGGTGGACCCAGTGGATCACGTTGTAGCGGAGGTCCATCGGGTCGGCGCCCTCGGGCAGGATCTCGACGCGGAAGGAGTCCTTGAACCCGGCCGCCTCGAACGCCTGCGACCACCACGACGCCCCCTCGACCAGGGCCGAGCGGATCGGCTCGGGAGCGCCCCGGTCGACGTAATAGACCAGGGGCGCGACCGGCTCGGAGACGGCCAGGCTCGGGTCCTTCTTGGCCAGGCGGTGCCGGGTGATCCAGCGGGTCTCGATCGGCGTCCCCGTCGGCGTGGCGAAGTCGGCGAACTCGACGGTGAACAGGCCCACGCGGGGGTCGAGCTTGCGCGGCGCGTAACCCGGGCCCGTCTCGGGGAGTTCGACCAGCGAGTGCCGCTGGCAGACGGTCACCGATCGGGGGGCGGGCGTGGTCGAGGCGACCAGCGGCCCGGGCTCGTCGTCGGTGGCGAAGGTGAGCGTGGCCTCGACCTCGGTGTTCCTCGGGAACGACTTCAGGCCGGCCCGGTCGAGGCCGCCCCGCGACTCGTCCGCCTTGTATTTCCCCTGCTTGGCCGCGGCCAGCCGATCGGCCACCCCGTGGGCGTCGCGGAGGAAGAACGAGGTGGCGTCGACCAGGATGCGCCCGCCCTCCTCGGCCTCGATCTTGAAGCCCGCGATCACCGACCGGGCGAACGAGTCGGCGACGGACCGCCGCTCGTCGGCGTTGTCGCTGAGGGCGCGGAAGCGGTAGTTGGGCTCCTCCAGGAGGAGCTTCGGGCCGACCTTGCGGAACGCGACGACCTTGGTGTCGCCGAGCTGGCCCCGATCGAGCCCGATCGGGTTCGAGCCCACGCCGGTGGCCAGCGTCACCTGGTAGAGGAACTCGCGGCCGGGCCGCGAGACCTCCATCATCACCTTGCCGGACTTCTCGTCCCAGTAGAGCGGGAAGAGGCCGTCGACCTTCGCGAGCGGGGCGGTCTTCTCGGCGATCGTCGCGGGCTTCGCGGGGGGCGGCGTCTCGGCCGCCTTCACGGCCCCGGGCGTCTGTGCGAGCAGGACGGGCTTCGGGAGTTGCAGGGCCGGAAAGGCTCGCGAGAAGGCTCGGTGGCAGGTCGCGGCGGCGACGGCGTGGGACTCGCCCGCGGTCGCGAACGCGACGAGGGCGGCGAGGGCGAAACTGGCCATCCGGGGGCTCCTCTGATGCGGGCCGGGTCGATCGCTCAAACTGGCCCCGATTCTCGCCCGGCCGGCCCGGCCGGGGCAACGCTCGATTTCCCGGGCCCGCGCGCTGGGCCCGTGGATGGGAAAGATCCTATTCGATCAGTCGACGCGTTGGAACGACCGACGAATTTCGGGATGTCGCCCGAAAAATCTCGGTCGGACCACATCGCCCTCTCGCAGTCGTCGACCTCCGTCGCTACCCTGCCAGGATGCGTCCGAGCGACATGGCGAACTTGTTCCGGACCGGTCGAGATGGTCGATTCGCAGAGCGTTGATGGGTTTTTCACCTCGATCCTCGTCGATGCGTGGGGTCGCGCGGCCGTGAATCCGGCGCACCCATGGGCTTCTCTGTGACCCATCCGAGGGGGAAGACGTGATGAGACGACTCGTGCGTCGGACGAGGCTGGCGGCGGCCTTCCTGATCCTGACGGCCATGACGGCGGCCGGGACGCAGGCCGAGACGATCGTCAGCTTCACCTATTCGGGTCGGGGAGGCCCGGACTTCGCCGGACTCCTCGCCACGGGCTCCGGGACCTTCGCCTTCGCCGACGGACTCGCGACGATCGAGCTTGCGGACCTGTCCTCGTTCACCTTCTCCCTGGACGAGAACACACCGAATTCCACGACGTTCGGCCTCGCGGACCTCACGTCCTTCTCGGCCTCCCTGGGCCCCGGCCGGACGATGACGGCCCTGACCCTGGGCACCGGCGCCGTCCAGGGGACGAACCCGTCGACCGAGCCCAGGGAGTTCTCCGTCGGGTCGCTCGGCGCTTCGGGCGCGTGGACGTCGTTCCGGATCCTGGGGCTGACGTTCCAGCAAACGACGGGGAGCGCCACGGTCACCGCCGTGACGACCACCGTACCCGAGCCCTCCAGTGGCGCCATGGCCGCGATCGCCACCCTGATCCTCTTCGGCCGCGGTTCCTCGTCGGCCTATCGATCGTCCATGCGTCCGAGGCAGCGGTTGAACGTCTTCAGGGTGGCCAGCAGGAGGCCGGACGCGATCAGGCCGTAAACGACGATCCAGAATGCGAGCCAGGCGGCCTGCCGCCCGGGCTCGCGTCCCGGCCCGACCTGGTCGGCGAGCACGGCGATGGTGAAGCCGACGCCCCAGAGCGGGCTGGCCGAGGCGAGGCCGGAACCGGCCTCGTCGGGGCCGTCGCCGAAGAAGATGAACGCGGAAGGGACGGCCCCGATCGACGCGACGACGTAGAGGCCCGCGGTCAGGCCGACGGCCCGGTCCATCCGGGGCAGCCAGGTGGCCAGGGCCAGGCCGAGGCTCGTGATCGCGGCGCCGTAGGCCAACATGAGGCCGACGATCAGGAACGGGCCGAGGACGGACCCGGCGGGCGTCGACAGGGCCGCGGCGAGGAGTACCGGGCCTATTATCAGCGGCGGGACGCCGCGGAAGGCGCCCCACCACTTGCCCATGACGATCGACCGGGTCGACAGCGGCGTGGCCAGGAGCACGTCGAGGCTGCCGCGCTGGCGCTCCTCGGCCAGGCTCGTGGCGGCCGAGACGCTCAGCAGCAGCAGCCCGGCGGCCGCCTGCGCGCCGCCGATCGGCCCGCCCAACTCGCGGCCGGCCGTCCCGGAGCCGCCGAGCGCGTCGACGATCGCCCAGAGGCTGAAGCCGCTCGCGAAAGCGGCGTACAGGCCCCAGACCACGACCGACCAGCGCGACGGCCGTCGCCGATGCCACTCGCGCCAGAGCACCGGGTCGCGGTCGAGCGACGGCGACGGCAGGAAGCGGGCGAGTAACCCTCGGCGGGCCCGGGGCGGGCGTTCCGCCCGGCGCGCCGCCTCCGCCCGGCTGGCCTGATGGATGACCACCGCCCGGGCCCGCCAGGTCGCCACGGCGGCCAGCAGCGCCGAGGTCGAGAGCCCCAGCGCGCAGAACCGGGCCTGCGTCCCCAGCCCGATCGAGACCATCGCCGTCGGGCCGCTCAGCGGGCCGAGCACGAGGAAGACGGGGTTGTAGGGGAACAGGGCCAGTTGCCCCGGCAGCCAGTCCGGCCGGATTTGCCAGGGGAGCGCCGAGTTCAGGCCCATCCAGATCGGCGCCGACAGCAGCCAGAAAATCCCGAAGGCGTAGGTGGCCAGCAGCACCTCGTGCGTCTTCCGGCCCCAAACCGACAGCGTCAGGGCCAGGGTGCAGCCGAAGACGGCGCAGGCGAGGCAGACCAGGGTCGCGCCGATCGGCAAGGCCGGGTCGACGCCGCCGAGGAGCGTCGCCAGCCCCAGCACCGGGGCGGCGCAGGCGATCAGGCCGAGCACCGGCGCCAGCCGCGCCGCCAGCTTGCCCAGCACGATCTCGGCGTCGGTCAGGTCGGTCGCGAACAGCAGGGCCAGGTTGCCCCGGGCCTTGTCCAGGCAGATCGACCCGGCCGTCGCCGCGGGCGCCGCCAGGCCGACCAGCCCGAGCAGGATCAGCGTCGTCACGGCGTAGAAGCCCCGGCCGACCTCGGCCATCCGCTGGACCGACGGCTCTCCCGCCACCTCGCGGCTGCCCAGCCAGACGGCCGACAGCCCGAGCAAAAGCAGAAGGACCAACGCGGACCGCAGCGCATAGCCCTGCCAGCGTCGCGAGGCCGCCAACCACTCATAGGCGAAGACCGGGCCCAGCCCCGACCACCTGCGCGTCGCCATCGGGTCGGCCTCCAGCATCCATTAGGAGCAAAGTTCGACGCACCGATTCGGAACCCCGGCCGGGCCCGGGGCCGAGTCGTGTAAACTTTACACTGTAAAGTTCGGCGGTTGCAAGGGCCTGCCGGTCCCGGCATCAACGCCTCGTCGGTTTGAAGTCGCCACGCCGGCGCGGCTTCCATTCCGGGGCGAGCCCGCGCGTCGCTACAATGGCCGCGGGCTTCCTCAAGGCGCCGGAGAGACCAATGGACCCTCAGAGCTTGTCGATCGATGGCGTCCGCGTGCCGCGCTTCCTGTACGGCACCGCCTGGAAGGCCGAGCGGACGCAGCACCTGACCGAACTCGCCCTCCGTCAGGGCTTCCGCGGGATCGATACGGCGAACCAGCGGCGCCATTACGACGAGGCCGAGGTCGGCAAGGCCGTCGCGGCGTCGGTCGGGAACGGGCTGCTGGGCCGCGACGACCTCTTCCTGCAGACCAAGTACACGTTTCGAAACGGCCAGGATCATCGCCTGCCTTATGACCCGGAGGCTCCCGTCGGGGTCCAGGTGGAACAGTCGTTCGCGAGCTCGCTCGAACACCTGGGCGTCGCGGCGATCGACTCCTATCTGCTCCACGGGCCGACCCGCGGTGCCGGGCTGACGGCGGCCGATCGGGAGGCCTGGCGGGCGATGGAGGCCCTCCACGACGGCGGCCGAGCCCGCCTGCTCGGCGTCAGCAACGTCACGCTAGAACAACTCCAGGGCTTCTGCCGCCAGGCCCGCGTGCTCCCCCGATTCGTCCAGAACCGATGCTACGCCGAGCGAGGCTGGGACCGCGACGTCCGCGCGTTTTGCCGCGAGAACGGGATCGCCTATCAGGGCTTCTCACTGCTGACCGCCAACCGCGGGGTTATGGCCCATCCCGAGCTGGTTAGGATCGCCGATCGGCGTGACCGCACCGTCGGCCAGGTCGTCTTCCGGTTCGCGCTCGACGTGGGCATGCTGCCCCTGACGGGGACGACCGACGCCGCCCACATGAGGGACGACCTCGACGTCTTCGACTTCCAGCTGGAACCCAAAGAGGTGGAGCGGATCGAGCGGCTGGGGGGGTGAGGGCGATCGAGGTCGGACGACCGATTGGATGCAACGCGTCGTTCCGATGATCGAGTCGCTCGCCGGGCCGGGGGGCCGAGTCAGTCGAGGATCTCGACCGCGAAGTCTCCGTCGCGACGAAGGACGTCGACGCTCACGGCGTCGCCCCGGCGTGCGATGCGGAGGTCCGCGGCACCCCCGGCGACGTGAAGGTTCGTGATCCGCAGCTCGGGAAGGACCGAGGGCAGGCGCGGTCGCTGGAAACGGATCTTCCGCTCCGCCGCGTCGACGGTCAGGCCCAGGCACGCCTGCAGAAGGAGATAGACGGACCCCGCCGCCCAGGCCTGCGGGGCGCAGGCGACCGGATAGGGGACCGGCCCCTCTCCCGGGACGCGGCCGAAGCCGCAGAACAGCTCCGGCATCCGGCTCAGGTCCAGGTACGTCCCGGCCGCGAAGAGCCCGGACAGGATCGCGGAGGCCAGGTCCTTGCGACCGTATCGCGCGGCGCCGAAGGCGATGAGGGCGTTGTCGTGGGGCCAGACCGCCCCGTTGTGATAGGACATCGGGTTGTAGCGGGACTCGCTCGTCGCCAGAGTCCGGACCCCCCAGCCGGAGAAGAAGTCGGCGGAGGCCAGCCCGCGCTCGACCCGGGCCGCCCGCTCGGGCGAGGCGATACCGCCGAACAGGCACTGGCCGGCGTTGGACGACCGCACGCGGCAGGGCCGCTTGTCGCCGTCGAGCGCCAGGGCGTACGTCCCCATCTCTTCGCACCAGAAGGCCGCCTCGAACCGCTCGCGGAGTCGATCGGCCCGGCCCTCGAACGCGGCCGCCCGCCCCTCGCGGCCCAGGGCCCTCGCCAGGACGGCGCCGGCGCGGAGGGCGGCGTAGACGTAGGCCTGGACCTCGCACACGGCGATCGGCCCCCGCGCCGGGGATCCGTCGGCGTGGAAGACGGCGTCGTCCGAATCCTTCCAGCCCTGGTGGATCAGGCCGTCCGCGGCCCGGCGCTCGTATTCGACGAAGCCGTCCCCGTCGCGGTCGCCGAAGGCGTCGATCCAGGCGAGCGCGGCCTCGACGTTGGGCCAGATCGAGCCGACGAAGGCCCGGTCGGCGGTCCGCTCGCAATAGGAGCCCGCCAGGACCACGAAGAGCGGTGTGGCGTCGACGCTCCCGTAGTAGCGGCCGAAGGGCATCTCGCCGAGCGCGGCCATCTCGCCGTCGCGAGCCTCGTGGAGGATCTTGCCGGGCTCGGCGTCCTGCGACGGGATCGACTCGGTCGCCTGAGTGGCTGCCAGGTGGCGGAGGACCCCGCGGGCCAACTCGGGCCGGAGCCACAGGCATTCGAGGGCCGTGACGAGCCCGTCGCGGCCGAACGGGGCGTTGAACCAGGGGACGCCCGCGTAGGGGTACGACCCGGTCGGCAGGTCGGTGGTCAGCATGTGGAGGTCGGCCTCGGAGCGCCGGAACCAGGCGTCCACGCGGCCGTCGGGCGAGGCGATCCGGCAGGAGGCGGATCCGTACCGGCGGATCGAACCGACGACCTCGGCCTCCGCCTCGTCGAACGCCTGCGGCTCGGGGGCGTCGTCGCCCCGACGGCAGGCGACCGCCACGTCGATCGACGCGCCCTCTCGGGGGCCGAGGGCGAGCCGGAACCGGCCCCCGTCGACGTCCGCCTCCGCCGGGGCCGGCGAGAAGCGGATCACGGTCCGTCGCCGCACCCCGTCGAGGCCGAGGTAGCCCAGCTCCAGCCGGCCCGGAGACGCCTCCGGGGCCGAGTCGCGGCCCCGGGCCGATCGCGTCATCCCGCGGACCTCGTAGATGTCCGCGAAGTCGGCCCGCAGGCGGAGGCGGATCGAGGCCTCCACGGGGCGCATCCCGTGGTTCGTCGCCCGCAGACGCCAGTGGAGCACGCCGCGCCAGAGGAGGGCCTGGACGGCGAGGTGCAGCGTCCCGAGCGGCAGGTCGATCCGCCCGTCGCGGATCCGGTCCGGGTTCGTGAGGGCGACCGACAGCTGGTCGTTCTCGTCCCGGACGGTGGACCCGAGGAAGAACGGCGGCCGGTCGTCGAGCTCGAGGGACAGGTGGGAGAGGTGCCTCGTCCCGTCGTGATAGACTCCCTGCTCGCCCAGGCCGCCGGGCAGCATCCGCCCCAGGTGGTCGAACACCGCGAACGTGTCGCCGTGCTTCAATACGCGGGTCCGGTCGTCGGCGAGGCTCGCCGCGGCCAGGACGTGATGCGGGTCGCCCTCGGGCGCCGCGCCCGGCGACCGCCGGGCCTCCGGATCGCTCATCGAGCTCCTCCCTTTCGCGCGAGCAGGACTTCGCCGGGGAGGCCGCTCGGCCCGGCCCACGACTCGATCAGCCCGCGGTAGACGTCGACGTAGTCGCGGGCCATCCGGGCCGCGGTGAAGCGTTCTTCGAAGTCGCGTCGGCAGGCCCGCCGGTCCAGGCCGCCGACCTTGCCGACGGCCGCCGCCGCGCCTTCGAGGTCGTCCACGAGGAAGCCGGTCACTCCGTCGCGCATCACCTCGGGGGTCGAGCCTCGGCGGTAGGCGACGACCGGCGTGCCGCACGCCATCGCTTCGATCATCACCAGCCCGAACGGCTCCTCCCAGCGGATCGGGAACAGCAGCGCGAGCGCCTCGCCGAGGAAGGCGTCCTTCGCCGCCCCGCCGACCTCGCCGACCAGCTCGACCCAGGGGCAGCGCCGGAGCAGCGGCAGGATCTCGCGTTCGTAGTACGGCCGCTCCTCCGGATAGATCTTGGCGGCCACCCGCAGCGGAAGGCCGGCCCGCTGGGCGATGTCGACCGCGTCGTCCAGGCCCTTCTCCGGGGAGATCCGGCCCAGGAAGGCGAGGTACGCCCCCGGCCGCTCGCGGAAGGTGTGGACGTCGGGCGGCAGGCCGTGATGGACGGTCGCGCGCCAGGCGGCCTGCGGCAGCGGCCGGCGCTGGTCCTCCGAGATCGAGGCGAGCGGGACGTCGGGGAAGGCGTCGAGGAAAGCCCGGTGGTCGGCCGGTCGGAGTCGGCCGTGGGGGGTCGTCAGGGTGGGGCAGGGGAGCCGCCCGACGACCGGGAAGTGGACGTAGTCGAGGTGGAAGTGGACGACGTCGAACCGGCCGGCCTCCCTCTCCACCATCTCGACGAGCCGGACGTGGTGCGGCAGCGTCTCGCGGACGTCCGGATCCCGCCAGAGGGCCCGCGGGCAGCCCGGGACGAGCCGGGCGGAGGTCTCGGAGTCGCCGCTGGCGAACAGCGTGACCTCGTGGCCCATCCCGACCAGTTCCTCGGTCAGGTGGTGGACGACCCGTTCCGTCCCCCCGTACAGCCGCGGGGGGATGCTCTCGTAGAGCGGGGCGATCTGGGCGATGCGCATGGCGGTTCTCCCCGGCCCGGCGTCAGCCGGCCCTCCGATTGGCCACGCGGACGCGGGGCAGCCCGCGCCGGGACTTCTCGAAATAGCCGATCTCGACGAGGGTCGGCCAGAGCTCGATCGAGCCCTTGATCGTGGTCACCACGTCGTCGACGATCCGCAGCAGGTTCTGGTGGAAGAAGTCGGGCTCGAAGCCGTAGAAGCCCTTCTGGAGGTTCGCGGCGAAGACGTGCAGGGCCTCCCTTCGCTCGGGTCGCGACGCCCGCTCCGAAGCCTCCAGGGCGCGCAGGTACATCGACCGCACCTTGTCGAGGATGGCCGCGGCGTCCTCGGCCGAGACCTCGCCCTCGTAGTCGAAGGCGATCCCCAGGTCGTCGACCCGGCTGACCGAGTCCTTGATCTTCCGCTTGAGCAGGTTCGACACCTCCTCGTTGAAGATCTCGGCGGCGACGGGGTTCCGCATGTAGTTGGACCGCGTGTGGTTCTGCGCGGCGTCGACGTGGGCCGAGGCGAAGCCGTCCTGCTGGATCCAGAGGCGATAGATGTAGTCCTCGAACCGCAGGCGGGTCGGGAAGAAAGGGGGGAGGCCGAAGGTGTTGTCGTACCCCGCGACCCCGCAGTCCATGCGCCAGTTCTTGTTCGTGACCGCGGGGCGGAAGTTGACCAGGACGTACAGCTCGTTGAGGTCGTCCGGGTCGACCTGGTGCTCGTCCTCGAGGAAGAGGTCGGCGAAGTCCATGGCGTCGATGTCGTTGGTGCCGGATCGGAACGTCTGGGCCATCTTCACGACGGCGTCGGGCGCCACGCGGCCGCGCCCCAGGATCAGCGAGTTCTCCCGGGCCAGGCCCTTCGTCGCGTTCGTCTCCAGGTCCATGGCGGTGTCGACCAGGACGTCGCCCATGTCGTAGTTGTCCGGCACGTCCGCGGCCTTCTTGCCGAGGACGTCGAGGAACGCGCCGACGACGTCGAACGACTTGCGGGTGTAGCCGTCCAGGCCGCTGCGGTGCAGCCGGCCCCGGCTCACCTCGCCGTCGTCGAGCGACTCGGGGCTGTGTTCCATCAGGGCGTAGGGCCGCATGTCGTCGTCGGACGAGATCATCAGCCCGCCGAGAGTGTGCATCAGCGTGAAGTTCCGATTCCCGCCGTAGCTGGGGCGGAACAGGTTCTTGACCAGGCCGTCCAGGCGCTTGTCGCGCAGCCGTCGGCTGAGGTGGGCGACGAGCTGCTCCTTCTCGCGCGGCCCGACGTAGTACAGCTCGTTGTGGGTGCTGGTCTGTTCGAGCGAGGAATAATATTTCTCCTGGGCGGCCGGGCTGGAATCGTCGCACACGATCAGGCTCAGCGAATGGCCGTTGCGCCAGAAATGTTCGTCGTAGAGCTCGACCGTCTCCCCGACGTCCCTGAGGCGGTACGTGGGGATGACGAAATAAAGGTCGTCGGCTTGCATCATCTCTCCCGAACGCGTCCCGAACGTACGAGCCCCGACGACGGGCGGACGCGGCGCCCCGTCGGGTCGATCGGCCGGCGATCACGAATCGCGGCCGCGAGCTGCTCATATGCCGCGAGGGCGCGTGGCTAGACGTCGACGATCATCACGTCGACCCCCTCCGACCGCCGCAGCAGGCGATCCGCGATCGAGCCGGCCAGCACGCGGCGACGCCAGGGCTGGCGGCTCTTGCCCATCACGATCACGCGGATGCGGTATTCCCGGACGAAGGCCAGGATCGTGCAGACGACCTCCGGGCCCCTGAACGTCATCGGGACGCCGCCGAGCTGCCGCGCCAGGTCGAGGTTCGTGCGGATCTCCGCCCGGGCGGCCTCGTCGACGCGCGACAGCTCCTCGGCCGGGGTCTCGATGTAGACGGCGTACCACGGGGCGTTCAGCCGATCGGCCAGCCGGGATGCCTTGCGGAGCAGGGCGGGGGCATCGGGGCTGCGGCTCGACAGGCCCACCATCACCCGTTCGGCGGCCGTCGCCGGCGCCCGGTCGGCCTCGGCCCGACGAGCCCGACGGTCGATCAGGTGGGCCGTCTCGGACAGCGTGAGTTCGCGCAGCCGCGTCAGGTTCCCCGGCGTGAAGAAGTTCTGCATCGCCCGCTCGGCACGCTCCGGCGGGTAGATCTTGCCCGCCCTCATCCGCTCCAGGAGGTCCTCCGTGGAGACGTCCACGTTGACGACCTGGTCGGCCTCGCCGAGGATCGAGTCGGGCAGCCGCTCCTTGACCTTCGCCCCGGTGATCCGCTCGACCTGGTCGTAGAGGCTCTCCAGGTGCTGGATGTTGACCGTGGTGATCACGTGGACGCCGGCGCGGAGCAGCTCCTGGACGTCCTCGTACCTCTTGGGGCGACGGCTTCCCGGCGCGTTGGTGTGGGCCAATTCGTCGACCAGGCAGACGGCCGGGCGGCGGGCCAGGATCGCGTCGACGTCCATCTCCCGGAGCGTCACGCCCCGGTAGTCGATCCGCCGAGGCGGGACGACCTCCAGGTCGCCGACCTGCTCGACGGTCTCCGCGCGGCCGTAAGCCTCGACGATGCCGATCGCGACGTCGACGCCCTGTTTCTTGAGCCTCCGGCCCTCGCCGAGCATCGCGTAGGTCTTGCCCACGCCCGCGCTGGAGCCGAGGTAGACCTTCAGCCGGCCCCGCTCCTGGCGGCGGATGAGATTCAGGAACGTGTCGGGAGCGGGCCGGATCGCGTCGATCGTAGGCATGGGCATGGGTCCGATCTGAAGGTCGACGGCTCCCCTCACATCACCTTGTCGTCGTAATATTTCATCAGGTGCAGCCGGGCCGGCTCGAACTCGGGGTCGGCCACGACGGCGGCCCGGTAGGCCGAATAGGCGGCGTGCCGCTCGTCTCGCAATTCGTGCAAGACCCCGATCAGGTAATGCCCCTCGGCGCAATGGGGATCGACGCCGACGGCCTGCCGCAGGGCCGCTTCGGCGTCGTTGAACGCCCGACGGTTCAGGGCCGCCTTGGCCCGCGTCAACGCGTCGGCCGACGCCTCCGCAGCCGGTTCGACGGCCGGCCCGGGCTCGACCCGGGGCGCGGGCCCGGCCCGGGCCTCGGCCCTGTCGGCCCGCATGAGGACTTCGGCGACGACCCGACGAAGGGCCTCGGGGGTGACCGGCTTGGGCACGAAATCGATGGCCCCCAGGCGCATCGCCCGGACGACGTTGGGCGCCTGGTCGTGGGCGCTCACGATCACCACGGGGACGTCCATCCCCGCGTCGCGGAGCCGTCGCAGGAATTCCATCCCGCCCATGCCGGGCATCTGGAGGTCGAGCAGGACCAGGTCGGCCGGCTGCTCCTTCAGCCAACGCAGGGCGCTCTCGGCGTCCTCGGCCGTCGACGGGGCGTACTCGTTCGAGACGAGCGCCGTGCGAAAGACGAGCCTGACGTTGGGCTCGTCCTCGACGATCAGGATGCGTCGCGAATCGCTCATCTCGGCCTCCCCTCCTCGTGCGACGCGGCGGGCAGGCGCACCGTAAAGGTGCTGCCTCGGCCCGGTTCGCTGGCGGCCTCGATGTGGCCGCTGTGCGCGGCGACGATCTCGCGTGCGATGGCCAGGCCCAGGCCGACCCCGCCGCCGACGCGCGAGCCCGGCACCCGGTAGAACCTCTCGAAGATCCTCGGCAGGTGGTCGGCCGGGATGCCCTCGCCCGTGTCGGTCACGGCGAATTCGACGGAGCCGTCGTCGGCCTCGGCCGCCACGCGGACCGAGCCGCCCCGGCCCGTGTGGTCCAGCGCGTTGCCGATCAGGTTGTCGAAGACGTGGTCGATCCGCTCGCGATCTACGAGCACCGGGGCGAGCCCGGGCGCGACGCGGCTTTCGAGGGAGATCCCCGCGTCCCGAGCCTTGGCCTCGTACCGCTCGACGGCCCGGCCCACCAGCTCGTCGGACGTCTCGGGCCGCAGGTCGAGCCGGACGCTCCCCTGTTCGATCCGAGCCAGGTCGAGGAGGTCGTTGAGCATCGCCAGCAGGCGGTCCGAATCCTGTCGCGCCGCCAGCAGCAGCTCGACCTGCTTCGGGTAGAGCGGGCCGACGGCCTCCTCCAGCAGGAGGTGGACGACCATCTGGATGCTGGTCAGCGGGGTCTTCAACTCGTGGCTGACGGTGGCGACCATGTCGCTCTTGAGCTGATCCACGAGGCGGAATCGGGTGACGTCCTGGAGGACCACGGCGGCGCCCAGGGGCCCCAGTTCGCCGCGGATCGCCAGGACGCGCGGCAGGAAGAACCGCTCCTGCCCGTCGTCGCGGAGGCAGAAGGCGAACTCCAGGCCGGTGGGCAGGTGGTCGGCGCCTCCCTTGAGCACCTCGAAGAGCGGGGCCCGGCACTGCGGCGGAGGGTTCCAGGGCTGCGGCTCGTCGCCCGCCGGCGGCAGGCCGAGCACCCGGCGCGCGGCCGGGTTGGCCCGCTCGACCTCCCCCGACGGATCGACGACCACGACCGGATCCGGGAACGAGTCGATCGTCGCCTGCGCCGTCTTCTGGGCGCGCAGGAGTTTCGAGGTCCCCGCCTCCTGGAACTCGCGGATGCGGCGGGCCATGCCGTTGAAGGTCTCGGCCAGCTCGCCCGATTCGTCGCGGGACAGGACCGGCACGACCTGTTCGAGGTCGCCTCGGGACATGGCCCGGGCGGCCTGAGTGACCGCGCGGATCGGGCCTAAAAGCGACCGGGTCAAGAGCAGGGCGACGAGGGTCGCCACCGCCGCCGACCCGCAGAGCAGCACGACCATCCAGCGGGCCGACGTCGCGGCGGACGCCCGCGCCCGGCGGTCCATCGCTTCCATGTTCGCTTGATTCAGGTCCAGGACGTCATCCGCCTTGTCCTTGATCTGGTCGAAGACGGGCAGCACCTGGTCGAAATAGAACCCCGTTCGGGTCGCGACGTCGGCCGCGGGCCGATCGTAGAAACGGGCGGTCAGCTCCAGGTAGCGGGCGAAAAGGTCGGCGAGCCCGTCCGCCAGCTCCCCTTCGCCGGGGAGCGTGACGTTGCCCCGCTCGATCGCCAGGTTCTCCTCGAACGCGGGCCGCGACTGGGCGAACTGCTCGCGGGACCGTTCCTCCTGCCCGCCGATCGCGAAGAGGAGGGCCGAGTCCATGCGTTCCAGGGACTCCTTCATGCGCTGGGACGCCAGCACGCTCCGATAGTTCTCGCGGAGGATGACGTCGATGTCGCCGCCGAGGCGCTGGAACATGACGACCGCCCAGAGCCCCATGCCGAACATGGCGACCAACAAGGGGGCGATCCCCAGCAGCAGCTTCGATCTGAGCGTCGTGAGCATGGTCGTAAGACGTCCGTCGCCGCGGCGGGCCTGGAGTCGAGAGGCAATCTTGATTTAGAGGCTCGCCGGGAGCGGCGCGCCGATCGGGACCGCCTTCGCCCCGTAGACGGCGGCGACTTCGCCCCCCGGCAGGAAGAAGACTCCCGCCAGGCGTAGGTAGCCCGCGACGAGGCCCAGGTTGACGTGATGGATCGTCGCCGGCTCGCCGCTGCGGGCGACCTCGAAGAGGCCCGGGAGCACGGGGGGAGCCTCGGCGAGCTGATCGGGCGGGACCGACTCGACGATCGCGCCGTCCGGGATCCGGGCCGGCCGGCGCCGCTTCATGGCCCTGTAAGGCACGGCGAAGATCGCCGCATCGCGATCGGCGCGGAGTTCGTAGATCGTAGACATAATAGCTTCCATTCCCATCGATGCCGGGTGATCGCAACACCCTTCGACGCGTCGAGGATCGGCTCCTCGGGGACGGCCGGGACCCTCACGCCTTGGGCCCATCAAAAGCAAGGCTCGTGCCGCTGCCCGCATGTGCATCATAAGGCTCGTCTTGGATTCAAGTTGCGGAAGATTCAGCCCGGCGTTGCACGGGGGGCGCCCGAGGGGCGGCCGTGCAAAATGCAAGGCCGCTCGTGCAGATCGCACGGCCCGCCGCCGCGGCGGCCGATCGGCTCAGATCCCGAATTGCTTCCGCTTGCGATACAGGGTGCTCGGATCCATGCCGAGGATCCGCGCGGCCGCTTCGAGGCTGGGGGCGGCGGCCGTCACGCGGCGGATGTGCTCGACTTCCAGCCGTTCGAGGCTGATCGGCGCGCCGACTTCGACGGCGACGTGGGCCGGGTCGGCGGGCGGGATCGCGATCCGCTCGGGGAGGTCGGCCAGGCCGATCTCCGGCCCTTCGGCCAGCATCGCCGCCCGCTCGACGGCGTTTCGCAGCTCGCGGAGGTTGCCCGGCCAAGGGTGGCGGGCGAGCGCCGCGCGCGCCTCGGGGGTGAAGCGATCCAGGCGACGCGCGGTCTGGCGGGCGAAGAAGCCGAGGAGGTGGTCCGCCAGGTCGAGCAGGTCGGTGCGACGGCGGAGCGGCGGTAGGGTGATCTCGACGACGTTCAGGCGGTAGAGGAGGTCCTCGCGGAACGAGCCGCCCGCGACGGCCGCCTCGAGGTCGCGATTGGTGGCGGCGATCAGGCGTACGTCGGCCGCGCGGGTCTTGGCGTCGCCCACCCGCTCGTACTTCTTCTCCTGGAGGAACCGGAGCAGCTTGGGCTGCAGCGGCGTGGGCAGGTCGCCCACCTCGTCGAGGAACAGGGCGCCCCCCTCGGCCGCGGCGACCTTGCCGGCGGCGTCGCGGACGGCGCCCGTGAAGGCCCCCCGCACGTGGCCGAACAGCTCGCCTTCCAGCAGGTCCGCATTGAGGCTGGGGCAGCTCACCGTGACGAACGGGCCGTCGGCCCGCCCGCTCCAGGCGTGCAGGGCCCGCGCCAGCACGCCCTTGCCGGTCCCGCTCTCGCCGCGCAGCAGCACGGCCGCGTCGGCGGGGGCCACCCGACGCGCCAGGTCGAAGGCCCGCCGCATCGAGGGATCGGGGCTGTCCAGCTCGGCCTCGGGGATCTCGGCCCGGACCCGCTCTTCAAGGTCGGCGACGCGGTCGCGAAGACCTCGCACCCGGGCGACCCGCTCCAGGACGGCGCGGACCTGGGCGGGGGTGAAAGGCTTGGGCAGGTAATCGAAGGCCCCGCGCCGCATCGCCTGCACGGCCGAGTCGATCGAGGCGTAGGCGGTGATGACGACGATCGCCAGCCGGGGCGTCTGGCCCAGGAGCGGCTCGAGGAGTTCCAGGCCGGATTCGTCCCCGAGGCGTACGTCGACCAACGCCACGTCGAAGGACCGCCGGCCGACGAGTTCGAGCGCCTCGGCCCCCGAGCCCGCCTCCTCGACGGCGTGGCCGACCGCTTCGAAGGTCGCGCGCAAGGTGCGCCGGATGTTCGGCTCGTCGTCGACGATCAGGATGTGCATGGCCGTCCCAAACTCCGGTCTTCCTCGCGAGCCCGCCCGACGTTCCATTGTCCACCGACTCGTGGGCCGGGCAAGGGCGGCTCGGCGTTCGCCATCCGGGCCGGATCGCGGCTCAACCGCGCCGGCACCGATCTTCGGCCGTCCTTCGGACCGCTCGCAGGGCGTCGAGGGTCCGCCCCCCGCTGCCGTCGTCGCTGCGTCGGGCGGAGGCGATCATCTCGTTCCAGCGTCTCAGGTCGGTGGTGGAGATCTTCCGGACGCTCGAATCCTTGGCCCATTCATGGCCGATGATCCTGCCCAGCTCGGCGACCTGCGCGGCGACGGATTGCCGGGCCGCTTCCGATTTCACCGCGCCCACGGTCACCTCGCCGAACTTGCGCCAGCCGTCCGACATCATGTTGCCGTCGTAGAAGGTCCGGACCCAGCCCCGGTACTGGCCCCAGGTCTGCACCTCCTGGTTCGAGCGATCGCTCCGGTAGGCCGCGAACGACTCGACGTCGTCGGGCGCGTTCGACGGCGCGGCCCTCGGGGCGACCGCGGCCGCGTCTTCCGTGGCGGCGGCTTCGGGGGCGGGCGTGCAAAGCGAGAGCAGGGTCATCAGGGCCGCCCAACCGCCGGCCCGCCTGGCGTGATCCATCTTTCTCTCCTTCCGAGTCTCGTGGTTCGTCTTTGCCGATCATGCTCACCGCATTCATCTCCATGCGGGACCCGATCGGACGAAATCCGATCGCCCGCCGGCGTCTCCCCTCGTCGGACGCCTCGCCCGGAAAATCCGTCGCGGGCCGACGTCCGTTCGGTTCGTCGATGGTGATAACCCCCTGACAGGGCCGGGCGTCGGCTCGATACGAGACCTCGCAGCGGGAGTTTCGCCATGACGTGGTTCTACTGCCTGATCGCCGCGTTCGGGATGGCCGGGAAGGATGCCGCGGAGACGACGGATTGGATGAAGCCGGCGACGTGGCGGGGGAATTTCTGGGGGCCGGCGGCGACCCGCGCCCGGTCGACCGGAGAACTTCCGCCGCTCCCGACCAACCCGGCGATGACCCGTTGGGCGGATTGGGGCAAGGCCGTGCTCCGGGACGGGGACGTCGTCTTCCGGCTCGGCGACGCGAAGGCCCTGGGGGGCGCGTTCCCGCTCAGTCGGTTCATCTCCGCCGCCACGGGCAGCCGCTTCTCCCACACCGGCATCGTCGCGCTGGAAGAGGGCTCGCCGGTGGTCTACGATTGCTCGTCCGACGGCGTCCAGCGCCAGCCGTTCGAGGTCTGGATGCTCGACTGCGTGGGCGACCTCGGCGTCAAGCGGCTCAGGGCCGAGCACCGGAAGCACGTCGCCGGCATCCTCGGCTACTGCCGCGAGCAGTTCGAGCGACAGCTCCCCTTCGACTTCGAGTTCCGGCCCGACGACGCCGCTTTCTACTGCGTCGAACTCACGGAGAAGGCGTACCGATCCCAGGGGCTGAAGCTCGCCGAGCCGGTGCGGATCGGCGACTGGGAGAACCTGGGCCGCTATCCGCTGACCGCCGTCGCGACGCCGTTCGCCAGCAAGCTGTTCCTGACCCGGCCGATCAGCCTGGAGCAGCCCGTCTACCTGCCCGGGAACGACCGCGAGGGGGTGTGGTCGTCCCCCCTGCTGGAGAACGTCTACAGCGGGGAGACCCGAACGGACGCGAGGGCGAAGGCCGCCCGCATCGACCTGCGGGGAGACCTGGACATGATCTGGTACGCGGTCGCCTCGTTCCGCAACCGGGTGAACGCCGTCGCGACCACGCCCGTCCCGGCCGCGAAGCCGCAAGCGGCCCCCTGAACACAGACCGACTGCGACGCGGGGCGATCGACCGGGGGCGTCGGGTCGACGCCCCGCATGGATCGCCGCGCGTCGTCGAACATACGGTCGTCGGTTCGGTCCGGGAGGGGATGACCCTTTACCGGCCGTTTCGACGCGCGTTACAGTCCGCGGTCAAGGCGGCCGTCCAGCACGTCGACGCAGAGGACTCGCCGCCCGGCTCGATGAACGGACGGGTCGAACTGATCAAGCCGGCCCTGGTCGACGCCCGGCGACAAGCTCGACGTCGTCATCAAGGCGAACGTCCGGCGCCGCGTCGGCCAGCTCGGGATCATGGGGCCGGTCCTCCCGGGGAAGCTCAAGTCCGGCGGCCCCAAGGTCGTCGGCGGCGTCGACGACCTGGCCTCGGGCGAGGTCGAGATCCTCGCCTGAGCGGACGCGCCGCAGCGTCCCCCATCGCGGAAAACACCGAGAAAGCAGAAAATCACGATGCGAAATCGATCCGGATTGGCGGTCGCCTGGCTGGTCTTCGCCCTCGCGGCGATGCAGGGCGAGCCGGCCCGCGCGCAGTGGGATTTCCCCGGCGGGTTCGGCGACTGGGGCTGGGGGGGGTGGGGAGGCGGAGCGACCGTGGCGGGAGACCAGGCGCGGGGCCTGGGGACGTTCGCGCAGGGGGCCGGCTTCTACAACAAGCAGACCGCCATCGCCGACTCGATCAACGTCGATACGGTCATGCGCTGGAACGACTACGTCTTCGAGTCGCAGAGGCTCGCGAACCAGGCCCGGCTCCGGAGGATGGCGCAGCGGCGCGAGGCGAACACCGAACGCCTCGAAGACGCCCAGAAGCGCCTGCGGGATCAGCCCACGCCGCGCGACGTCACCCAGGGCGACGCGCTCAACGCCGCCCTGGACGAGATCAACAATCCCCGGATCTACGCCAAGGCCCTCCGCGCGGCGACGGTCCGGGTCGGCGGCGACGTCATCCGGAACATCCCGTTCCGGTACAACGCCGCCATGATCACGATCGGCCTGCACCAGCTGGCCACGGACGCCCTGCCCGCGCCCCTCCTCAGGCCCGAGTTCGCGAAGGACTTCGAGGCGATCAAGGCCCTCGACCTGCAGATCCTCGCCCAGGTCGACGAGAACGAGGCGGCCGATCCCGCGACCGTCCGGAAACTGCTGGACGCCATCTACGACGCCGAGGGGACGGCCGCCGCGATCCTGCCTCGCGGCAGCCTCGACCAGAAGCAGGCCGACCGCTACCTGAAGGCCCTGCACGGCCTGGTCGTCATGCTCAAGGCCCCCAACATCGAGTCGCTCGCGGCGGGCGCCGACAGGCGACCCGACGCGACCCTCGGCGAACTCCTGACCTTCATGAACGCGTTCAACCTGCGCTTCGGCGTGGCGTCGACCCCTACGCAGCGCGTCCACTACAACGCCCTGCACAGCCAGCTCGTCGCACTGCGAGACGAGGTCAGCCCGCCCACGGGCGTCATGGCGACGATCACGAGCCTCCCCGGCTCCGCGAGCAGCTGGATCCAGGGCTTCTTCTCGGGGATGAGCTACGACGACCTGCGGAAGGCCGCCCCTCGACCGTAGCCGCGCCGCCGAAGTCCGACTCCTGGCGAAACCGACGCCGGCCGAATACCCTGGACCGACGGCGTCCGCGCCAGCGGCGCGAGGTCCAGGTATTCCTTCAGCCGGGGAGTCGTGGGATGGGGAAAGCGATCGTCTGCGCGGCCTGGCTCGGCGCCCTGGCGGCCTCGGCCCTCGCCCAGGAGAAGGGCCCGTCGCCGCCGAGCCCGGATTCCCAGTACCGGCTGGGGCCCGACTCCCTCCCCCAGGAGGGCGTCCCGAAGGGGGAGATCCGCGGGCCGTACACCCTCCCCAGCCAGGCCTACCCGGGCACCCAGCACACGTACTGGGTCTACGTCCCGGCGCAGTACGATCCCGCCGCGCCGGCGGCCCTGATGGTCTTCCAGGACGGCCAGGCGTTCAAGGACGAGAAGGGCGACATGCGGGCCCAGAACGTGATGGACAACCTGATCTACCGGCGCGAGATCCCGGTCATGATCGGCGTCTTCATCAACCCGGGCCGACGGCCCGACCAGCCCGAGCCGACCCCCCGGAACTGGGGCGACCGCGACACCAACCGGCCGACCGAATACAACTCGCTCGACGACCGGTACGCGCGGGTGATCACCGAGGAGCTGACCCCGGCCCTGCGGAAGGACTTCGCCATCTCGGACGACCCCGAGATGCACGGCATCGGCGGGTCGAGCTCGGGGGCCATCGCGGCGTTCACCGTCGCCTGGGAGCGGCCGGACCACTTCCGCAAGGTGCTGAGCAACGTCGGCAGCTTCGTGGACCTGCGCGGCGGTCACGTCTATCCGGAGAAGGTCATGGAGGCCGACAAGAAGCCGATCCGGGTCTACCTCTGCGACGGCCGCAACGACAACCGCGGCCTCCGCGGCGGCAAGTACGACGAGAAGCGGGACTGGTTCCTCCAGAACGTCCGTCTGATGAAGGCCCTGACGCAGAAGGGCTACGACGTGAACTACGCCTGGGGCATGAACGGCCACGGACAGAAGTTCGGCGGCGCGATCCTGCCCGACATGATGCGTTGGCTCTGGCGCGACGGCCCGGTCTCCACCGACCCGAACGACGCCGTCGAACGCGGCTTCCGGCCGCCGGCCGCGAAGAAAGAATGAGGAGCGCCGGCTGGGCGCCGCCCCTTTGACGGCGGTCGCGGGGGGCGACACAATCGGGGCGATCCTCGCCCGGAACGACCCGACCAGGAACCGGAGAGCCCGACCATGACGCGACGCCTGCTCCTCATCCCGGCCTTGATCCTCGCATTCGCCGCCCCGGGGGCGACCGGCCGCGCCGAGGACGGGGGCTGGACTCCGCTCTTCGACGGCAAGTCGCTCGACGGCTGGAAGGTCAACGGCGGTCGCGCCGAGTACCGGGTCGAGGGCGGGGCGATCGTCGGCAAGACGGTGGAGGGGAGCCCGAACACCTTCCTCTGCAAGGGGGACTTCAAGGACTTCGTGCTGGAGCTGGAGGTCCGCTGCGACCCCCGGCTCAACTCGGGCGTGCAGGTCCGCAGCCACGAGAACCGCCAGCGGGCGGGCGTCGTCTACGGCCCCCAGTGCGAGGTCGCCCGCAAGGAGACCGGCACGGCGGGACGGTTCTACGACGAGGGCCGCCGGGGCCAGTGGCTGGCCGAGATCGAGCCGGCGGCGAAGGCCGCCTTCGACGACGACGGCTGGAACCGCTACCGGATCGTCGTGCAGGGCGACCGCTACCGATCGTGGATCAACGGCGCGCCGGCCAGCGACTTCCGGGACGGGAAGGACGAGCGCGGCCTCATCGGGCTGCAGGTCCACGGCATCGCCAAGGGCGAGGGGCCGTACGAGGTCCGCTGGCGCGACGTCCGCATCCGCGAGCTGAAGCCGGGCGAAAAGGTCGCCTCGGCGGCGACGCCCGGCCCGCGGGTCCGTCGCGACGTCGCCTACGCCGGGACGACGAACCCTCGGCAGACGCTCGACGTGTTCGCGCCGGCCGACGGAGATCGTCATCCCATCGTCTTCTGGATCCACGGAGGCGGCTGGCAGGCGGGCGACAAGGCCGAGGTGCAGGTGAAGCCCCAGGCGTTCGTGGATCGGGGCTGCGTCTTCGTCTCGGCGGGCTACCGATTGATCCCCGAGGCGACGATCGACGAGATGGCCGGCGACCTGGCGAAGGCCCTGCGCCACGTCCGCGACCACGCCGGAGAGTACGGCGGCGACCCCGACGCGGTCTTCGTGATGGGCCACTCCGCCGGGGCCCAGCTCGCCGCCCTCCTCTGCACGGACCTCCGCTACCTGGAGGCCGAGGGGCTCTCGCCGGCGATGCTCAAGGGCTGCGTACCGGTCGACGGCGACACCTACGACGTGCCGTTGCAGGTGGCGACCGTCGAGGACCGTCGGGCGCAGAGCTACCGGCGGAAGTTCGGCGACGAGGCGAGCCAGAGGCGCCTGTCGCCCATCGCGCACGTCGCCTCCGGCAAGGGCGTCCCGCCCTTCCTGATCCTCCACGTCGCGGGCCATCCCGAGACCACGAAGCAATCCAATCGTCTCGTCGAGGCGTTGAAGGGGGCGGGCGTCCCGGCGACGGCCTTCCCCGCCGAGGGCAAGGACCACGGGACGATCAACGCCGACCTGGGCGCGCCGGGCGACGCGGCGACGAAGGCGGTGTTCGCGTTCCTGGACGAGGCGTCGAAGAAGTGACGAGGGATCTCGCGGGCGGCGGGACGGGACGGGCGGAAGACTCATGGACGATCACACCTTCGGCCCCGGGCCGACCCCGGACACCGTCCGGACCGCCGACGGCCGGGTCCACGCCGCGCCGGAGGGATGGTCGCTCCTCCCTCCCGGCGACCCCGGGCTGACTCGCCGGGTGAAGGCCGCCGGCGATCACTGGGTCGTGCAGGAGAAGCGCGGCCGGAAGGTGTTCTCCCGCGGCGTCTGGGCGGCGTCGGCGACCATCGACCGGATCCGGGCCGAGCTGGACGCCGAGCGGTCCACCGAAGCCTACGCCCGTCGGAGGCAGGCCGACGCCCGCCGCCGCGACGACGTCCAGGCCGCCTACGTCGAAGACTTCCGCGGGGCCGTGACGGCGTTCCTCGGCTTCGATCCCGCTCACGCCGACGTCGCCGATCGGCTGGCCCTGGCCGTCGCCGAGCATGCCACGCCGGTCGGCAGCGGCACGGTCGCCCGGACGGAGCGCATCCCAGTCGAGCAGCGGGCCGAGGCCGCCGTCATCGCCTGGCTGCGGCACCGGACCACCGGCTACGACGGCATGGCGATCCCGAAGAAGAAGGGCGCGCGGCGAGAGGTCCGCCGAATGTTCGCCCGCCGCTCCCAGGAGCTGTTGCAGCGGTACCGTCGCGGCGAGCCGGTCGACGACGCGTGCCCGCTGAAGCGGGCGCTGACGACCAACGACGGCGACCGAACGATCGTCGAGTGAATCCGAACCTCGTCGACCCCGTCGATGTCCTCCTCCGTGGTCCGATCGTCCCGGCGAGTTTGCACCATCCGAAGGAGGTGTGCCATGCGGCCCGATTTCGACGAAGCGCCCTGCTTTCGAGGTGATGTCCAAGCGTCGCAGGGGGTATCCTCAGCGAAGCCCAGGTCAAGCGCGGCCGCCGGGTCGTCCACGGCGACAAGGAGCTGAGCGAGAAGCTCGGCCGCAACGACCTCTGCCCCTGCGGCAGCGGTCGCCTGTTCAAGAAGTGCTGCCGCGACGCCGGCTGCTTTCGACGGCGTCGGGCGCGACCATTACGAGCGATGATCGGCGCGACGGAGGGATCGATCGAGCCATGTACGTCCCCGCCTCCTTCGCCGAGACCGACGCGGCCAGGCTGAACGATTTCATGAGGCGGCACGGCTTCGCCCTCCTCACCTCGCACGGCGAGGGCGGGCTGGTCGCCAGCCATCTGCCGCTGTTGCTCGACGCGGACGCCGGCCCGCGCGGCCGGCTGATCGGGCACATGGCCAGGGCCAACCCGCAGTGGCGACTTGTCGAGGGCGAGGTCATGGCCGTCTTCTCCGGGCCGCACGCCTACGTCTCGCCGTCGTGGTACGAGGAGGCGGGGACCGTCCCGACCTGGAACTACGCCGCCGTCCACGCCTACGGCGTCTTCCGCCTCGTCGAGGATCGGGAAGGCCTCCTGGACGTCCTGCGACGGTCGGTCGCGACCTACGAGGGCCCGAGGCCCGAGCCCTGGCGGTTCGACGAGGCGGACCCGCAGGTCGAGATGATGCTCAGGGCCATCGTGGGGTTCCGCATCGAGATCACCCGGCTGGAGGGCAAGTGGAAGCTCTCGCAGAACCACCCGGAGGGCCGTCGCAGAAAGGTGATCCGGGCCCTGGCCGCGCGGCCGGACGAGGATTCGCGCGCGATCGCCGGGATGATGGAGGAAGCGATGGTCGAGGCCGGAAGATCGCCCGACGGACCATCGAAGGGGCCTCGATCGTGAGGCCGGCGGGGCGCGAAAAATCGCCCGACGTCGAGGTCGACGTGAGCGCCGCCGACGCCTCAGGCGACGATCCCCGGGACGCTCGGGCCCTCGTCGTCAGGGGCCGGGCGCGGCAGGTCCAGGGCGATCTCGCGGGGGCGCTCGCCGACTTCGACGAGGCGATCCGACGTGAGTCCGACGACGCCGACGCCCTCGGCGGGCGGGCCGCCGCTCGTCATGCGATGGGCGACCTCGCCGGGGCGGTCGCCGACTTCGACCGGGCGATCGCCGCGGCTCCGCGGGCGGCCTGGCTGTACAACGGCCGGGGCGCGGCCCTGCACGTCGACGACGACCTTCGCGCCGCCGTCGCCGACTACGACCGGGCCATCGCCCTCGATCCGGCCTTCGCGGAGGCTTACCGGAACCGGGGCCACGCGCGCTACGCCGAGGGCGACCTCGAGGCCGCGATCGCCGATTACACCGAGGTCGTCCGGCTCGGCCCGGCCGACGCCTCGTCCCACCTCCATCGCGGCGAGGTCCGGCTGGCGGCCGAGGATTACGAGGGGGCCGCCGCCGATTTCGGCGAGGTGATCCGCCTCGACCCGAACCATGCAAGGGCGTACCAGGGCCGCGCCGCAGCCCGGGAGGCGCTGGGCCGGGACGACCTGGCGGAGGCCGACCACGACGCGGCGGAGCGGCTCGGCGACGAGGAACCCACCGGAGGATCGACGATGAGCGTGACCGAGCGTAAGCCCCAGATCCACGCCCTGCTCCAGTCCCACTTCGACCCGACGGCGGTGGAAGACCTCACCATCACGGAAAGGCCGTTCCCCCTCCGGGTCCGGGCCGACTTGCAGCGGGCCGTCGATCAGGTCTTGCGGGACGGCGCGGTCGTCTCGTTCTTCTGCGGGGTCAGGAAGCCCCACGCCTTCGAGGGGATCAGCTTCTCGGAGCTGCTGATCCGCGACCGCAACAACCCCGTCCAGTCGGTCCCGCCGCTCTACGAGGAGGTCGACGTCGGCGAGGAGCATCCCGTCCGCTGCCTGAAGAACGGCCTGTGGCTGCTCGAAGCCGAAGGCGCGAGGTTCGCCGTCTTCCTGGAGCAGAGCACCCAGTTCCACCGGGTCCAGACGCTGCGGATCCAGGTCGCCACGCCCAACGACCCGCAGGGCTTCCGGGCCTCGCAGGGCTTCCTCAAGCGGCTGGAAGACGCCGTCCAGCGGGCCGAGTCGTACCGGGGCAAGATCCTCTCGCTGGAGGCGGGCGAACGGTACTCGGGCCGGACGTCGGGCATCCTGGTCCACAAGCTGGCCTCGGTGGACCGGGACCAGGTCATCCTGCCGCCCAGCACCCTCGACCTCCTGGAGCGGAACGTGACGCGGTTCGTCGGCCTCCGCTCGCGGCTCTCGGCCCTGGGGCTGGCGACGAAGAAGGGCCTGCTGTTCTACGGGCCGCCGGGGACCGGGAAGACGCACACGATCCACTACCTGGCCGGGTCGCTGGCGGGCCACACCACACTCATGATCACCGCCGAGCAGGTCGGCCTGCTCGACGAGTACATGGCGCTCGCCCGGCTGCTCCAGCCCAGCATCGTGGTGATCGAGGACGTGGACCTCATCGCCAGGGACCGCACCACGATGAACAGCCCGTGCGAAGAGGTGATGCTGAACAAGCTGCTCAACGAGATGGACGGCCTGAAGCCCGACTCGGAGATCCTCTTCATCCTGACGACGAACCGCCCCGAGGCGCTGGAGGCCGCGCTGGCGTCGCGGCCGGGCCGCGTCGACCAGGCGATCGAGTTCCCGCTGCCCGACGACGACGGTCGCGCCAAGCTGGTCCGGCTCTACGCCCGGGGCATGGAGACGCCCGACGAGGTCGTGGACGCGATCGTGAAGCGGACCGAGGGCGTGAGCGCCTCGTTCATCAAGGAGTTGATGCGACGCACGGCCCAGTTCCACCTGGAGCGGGGCGGGTCGAGCCGGATCGGGCTCGAGGACGTCGAATCCGCGCTCGACGAGCTGCTCTTCAGCGGCGGGACGTTGAACCGGAAGCTGCTCGGGGGCCGCGTCGACGCGGCGGGGCCTTCGTGCAGCCCGTGACCCGGATGCCTCGACGACGTCCCCGCCGCTACCCCAGGACGATCCGGCTCAGATCGACCAACCTGCGAGGCCTGGGCTCGACGTCGCCGACGGCGTGGAACATGACCGTGTCGGCGGTCGACACCTCCAGGCGGTGCTTCCCAAGAGTAACGCTCCCGAGGGAGCCGAGCCCGGTCACGGCCTTCACCAGCCCCCAGAACCGGCCTCGCGTCCACCGCAGCTGGATCGGCGAGCCGCCCGCCATCTCGGTCAGTTGCGGCTTCCGGTACTTCTCCTTGCCGATGTTCAGCGCCACCACGTCGCCGGTGACCACCTGCGAGCCGTAATAGCCAAGCTCGTCCCAGGTCTGGACCTCCGCGAGGTGGGAGACGATCTTTTCATAGAGGTCGGAGGGGATCCGCCCGGCCGCGTCGCCGGACCTCGCCACCGAATTCAGGCAGAATTCGACCAGCGACGAGAACATCCGCTCGGCGAGCCCTTTCCGGCCCGGCGGCCCGAGTTCGCCGTCGAGTTCCCGCCGGGAGACCACGTCCGGACGGGCCTCGACCTCCGGGGCGAGTTCGAGGTTCGGGTTCGTGAAGACGACCTTCGCGGCGATGTGGTCCCGGACGACCTGCTCGTCGAGGACGAGCCCGCGATCGCGCAGGTACTCGACCACGGCGTCCCGCCGGAGCCCGTTCTCGCGGATCATGTCGCCGTGATCGACGACGTCCCCGCCGCGCCGGGTCTGGAGCCAGGTCCCGTCCCGGATGGTCAACCGCCCCGACCAGTTCTTCACCTCGATGAGCTGGATCATCGCGGGCGTGCAGACGATCAGGTCGATCTCGCGCCGCCGGCCCTGCCGCTTCGAGGGGATGCGACGGCCGGCCAGGAGGTGGGCGTCCTTGAACCGGCCTGACGACCCGACCAGCTCCCTCACCAGGAGCTCGCCGTCCCGCCCGCCCGTCACGCCCGCCGACTCCTCGGCGGGTCGAACCTTCTGAATCTCGGACCACTGCCTGAGTCGATCGAGGAGTCCCAAGTCATCCCTTCCTTCGTCGCGGGTCACGGCGTTCCTGCACGCCGAAGCCCCAGGATACCCGCTCCGCCCCGCCGAGCGGAGGCCGGTCTTCGGGTCCTCGGCTCCCAGGGAGTCGGCGGCGGGCGCGATCTCCGCTTCCCCGTCCCGGACGCCTTGCGTTAGGCTTTTCCGGGGGCGTTCATTCACCGCAGGGGATCGTGGCGATGTTGCTGATGGCCGAGAACCAGGACGACCGGGTCATCTGGGTCGTCGTGGAGCTGCACCGGCCGAAGCAACGGATCCGCAGCCGGATCATCCTCCACCTCGGGGAGTTCGGGTCCCGGGAAGAAGCCGAGGCCGCCTTCCTGGCGCGGATCGCGACCGACCCCCGGCTCCGCGAGCACGTCGAGTCGTGGGCGGTCCACGCGGAAGACGTGCTGAAGGATCGCAAGGCGCGGGCCAAGTTCTTCCGGTTCGGCGCGTCCACCGGCGGCGTCGCGGAGTACGCCGACGAGGCCCTGCGCCGGCACGCCCGGGAGGAGGAGCAGGCCAGGGAGAGGGCGCGCGCGGCCTTCTGGAACTCGGGCGGCTCGTCCTCCGCGTTCGCCACGCTCGGCCTCCCCAGCGCCGCCTCGATGGCCGAGATCAAGGCCGCCTACCGCCGGATGGCCGTCCAGATGCACCCGGACCGGGGCGGGGACCACATGGCGATGGTCCGGCTCAACGCCGCTTACGAGACGGCCGTCGAGTACGCCGCCTGGCGCGGCTGATCAGCCAGATCCTCGAGGTCGGCTGCCATGGAAGAGCAGGAAGATCCCCCAGAGCGCCCCGTCCCCGCACGCGGATTGACGCATACTCCGACGATCCCGCTTCGGGAGAGTTCGGGGGTGCCCGGGACGATTGGTTTCAGATTTGCATCGGACCGAGGGCATGTCCCATCAAAGCACACTCTCTCCATCGCCGCCTTCCGAGGATCAGGTCCCCATGTCGGATTCCGTCGCGGTCTCGCCGAGGCAAGCTGCACACTGCTCGGTCCGCCTCCCCAACGGGATGGCCGTCGACAGCCTCGGCGTCGACGACACGCTCATGGTCTACCGCGACATCTTCGAGGACGACTGCTACCGCCGGGGCGGCGTCGCGATCCACGACGGCGACTGCATCCTCGACGTGGGGGCCAATACGGGCCTGTTCATCCTCTACCTGAACTCCATCCTCGCCGACGCCCGCGTGTATGCGTTCGAGCCCCTGCCGGCCACCTTCCAGGTGCTGAGCCGCAACATCGAGCGGCACAATCACCTGACCGTCAGCCTGTTCAACGTCGGCCTCTCGCAGAGCGCGGGGAGGGCGGCCTTCACGTATTACCCGCGGATGTCCAACGCCTCGACCATGTTCCCGGACGAATCGTCGCGGGCGGCGCTCATGGGCCGGGATTACATCCTCCAGCGCTTTCGCACGCTCCCGCGCCCCTGGGCCGCCTTGCTGTCGCTGTGCCCTTCGTGGATCCGCGTCGCCCTTGCGGAGCGGGTCCGGAAGTATTATCTGAAGAAGCACAAGGTGACCTGCGGGCTGACCACCCTGTCGGGCGTCCTGCGCAAGCACGGCATCTGCCGCGTGGACCTGCTGAAGGTCGACGCGGAGCAGAGCGAGCAGTCCATCCTGGCGGGTCTCGACGACGAGGACTGGCCGAAGATCCGCCAGGTCGTCATCGAGGTCCACGGCGGCGACGAGGCGATCCGCGACATGAGACGCTCCCTGCATCGCCGCGGCTTCCAGACGGCGGTGGAGTCGAACCCGACCTTCCCGAGCCTCTCGCTGCTCTACGGCGTGAGGCCGGACGACTCCCCGAGGAATTGACGACCGGCCCCATGTCGAGCCGATCCGCCGTACACCCCCGGACGTCCCCGGCCGGCCCGCATCCCCGCGATGCGGGTCGGCTCCGTCCGGCGCGACGCCACCCGACGCGATCAGCGCCGCTGGTCCCATCCCCCTCGACGCCGGCGGGACGACCCCGTCGGCGGCTTCTCAGCGACCCGGCCGCAGGCGGCTCGGGCGCAAGGACCGCAGGATGAACGACGAAGTTTCACACGGCGCCGCCTTCAACGACCCGGGGCTCAACGCCCGGATCATGCGTCTTCGGTCGCTCGACAACGTGACGAACCTGGCGTTCCTCGCGAAGGAATACCTCGGCGTCGCGGTCGTGGCGGGCGCGGCGGTCCTCTTCTGCGAGCGGCGCGAGGGCTGGGGGCTGGCCTGGGCGTGGGACGTCCCGGTCGTGGCGGCGGCCATCGTGCTGATCGGCGGCCTCCAGCATCGCCTGGCCGGCCTGGGACACGAGGCCTCGCATTACACGCTCTTGAAGAACAAGACCTGGAACGACCTGGTCGGCGACCTCTTCTGCATGTTCCCGATCCTGGCGACGGTCCGGCTCTACCGGGCCTTCCACCTGGCGCACCACCGCTACACCAACGACCCGGAGCGGGATCCCGACCTCGTGCTGCTGGGCGAGAGCAAGCGGGTCGACCAGTTCCCGATGACCCGGGGCCGCTTCATCCGGGAGTTCTACCTGCGGCCGCTCACCGACCCGCTGGCCTTCCTGAAGTACCAGCACGACTACGTCGACGTCACCGTCCTGGGCCGGCCGGAGGACCGACCCGCCGCGGGAACGGCCGAACCGGGTCGCCACCCCTCTCGGCTCGGGACGACCCTCGGCTGGGCCTACGTCGTCGCCACCTTCGCCGCATGGGGGGCTGTCGCCGCGGCGGATCGGCCCATTTGGAACATTTATCTGGGCCTCGCGGGCACGTTCCTCGTCCTCGCGGTCGGTGCGGCGCTGCCCGAGCGGGCGTTCCTGGCCTCTTCGCTGCGGCAGCCGATTTCCGCTCGTCACGAAGGGATGTTGAGGCTCGTCCACTACACCTGGTGCCTCGCGGCCCTGGGCCTGCTCCATGGGGCGACGGACGGGCGGTCGACGACCTATTTCATCCTGCTGTGGATGCTGCCGATGTCGACGTCGTTCTTCTACTTCATGCTCCTGCGCGACGTCTATCAGCACACGAACGCCGACGACGGCCGGCTGACGAACACGCGCGTCTTCGTCGTCGACCCGTTCACGCGCTGGGCGGTCTTCGTCTACGGCCAGGACATGCACCTGCCGCACCACCTGTTCCCGGGCGTGCCGCATTACCGGCTCCCGCAGCTGCACGGGCTGCTGAAGGCGAGTCATGCGGCGTACGCGACCCAGGCGGTGGAGTGCCACGGGACGTTCGCCAACCGCAAGGGGATGCCGACCATCCTCGACGAGTTGACCGCGCCGAGGCCCTGAAGGGCCGCCCGGCGCGCTCGCCGCGGGGCGGACGCGCCGGGCTGCGGCGAGATCAGGGCTGCGCCGGCTGGGGCGCGGGGGGCACGGGCGCGGCGTGGGGGTCGGGCTGGGGGCCGAAGTGGTTGAAGCTCATCCCCGAGAAGTAGGCCGTCACCTTCTTGGGGTCCGGCTTGGCGGCCTGAGCGGCGTACGGGTTCGAGTCCGGGGCCTGCACCTGGTCGCGAAGCTGGGCCAGCATCGGGAAGAGTTGCGTGTAGGCCACCTGCTGATCGGGCGTCTGGGCCACGCCGAACCGCAGGTTGAAGCTGCTCATGAAGCTCAACACGCGGCCCAGCGTCGTCGTGGGGTAGCGGTCCAGGCCCTTGAGGAACTGGTCGACCGAGGGCGTCTTGAGCATCTTGGTGATCCCGTAGAGGGCCTTCAGGAAGTTGTCGGCCTCCTTGCGATCCTTCGACCCTTCGGCGAGCACCAGGGCGACCTTCTGTTGGAGGGCCTGGATCTTCACGCGGGCGTCCGCGAGCGTCTGGGGCGAGATCTCGTCGCTTTCCTTCGCCTCCTTGCGGGCCTTCGCGACCTGGGCGCGGAGCGCGTCGCGCTCGACCTGGAAGGCCGGGTTCGTCAGCAGGACGTCGGGCACGCCGTTGGCGCTGAGGTCTTCCAGGCTGATCGCGATCATGTTGGCGGCGTATCGGAAGACGATGTTCTTCACGAGGCGGCTGTCCACGGGCTGGGGGGCCCCCATGACCGCCTGGTAGGGGACCGCGGGGTTCAGCAGGTCGTCGAGGACCGCGTTCAGGGCGTCGCCCGTCTGGATGTCGTGCTGGCTGGGATTGTCGTGGATCCGGCGGTAGGTCGTCTCGCCGGACGCGCTGGCCTCCTTCTGCTCCCGCTGGGAGCGGCCGTAGTACTCGCGGGCGTTGTTCTTGTTGACCTGATACATGTACTCGTTGACCTGCATCGCGGTGTTGGCGTTGATCGAGCGGGCCTCGGCCGTCTGCTCGTTGTAGGCCCCCGCGCCGGCGGCGTACACGCCCATCCCGCGGGCCGCGTCGCCGCCCACCGTCGATCCCCCGCCCCAGCCGCCCCAGCCGCCGTATCCGCCCGGATAGCGGTACTGGGCCTGTGCGGGCCCCCCGAGGCAGGCGAACGCCGCGGCCAGAAATGCGACCCGACCCAGATGACGAAGCATGGCGAAACTCCCAGGCGAGATGGAGGCGGCCGCGTCTTGGGGTACGAGGCCAAGGATGCGCGCCGCCCGGTTCGATGACCCCTGCCGCGACGGTATGGCGGGGACGGTTTCGGCGAGCCGGCGCGTTCGGAGGCTCACGACCGCGACGGCCGCTCCGGAGCGCCGGGCCGCATCATCCTCGACGCGTCCGTGTTGGGGATGAGGGGACCAGGCCGTGGCTCGGCTCCGCAGGTCGCCCGCGCTCGCACCGTCCGCGCCGACGGTCGATGAAATCATCCAACACTACTAACAGCAATTCCTTGAGTTATCAAGCTTTTGCTTATGGGGTTTTCGAGGCGGGCCGGCGCGGGACCGACGCGCCGCGCGGGGCCGGCTTCGGCCTCCCGGGCCGCCCTCCGGGAGGCGGGTCGGCGGGGCCTCGCGGGCGTTCGCGGCGTCGTCGAAAACGTCTTGCCCGATTGGCACTTAAAGGCGTTCGGGAGCGGCCTCTCGCGGTTGCGGGGGAGGGGCCGTTTCGGGTAAAATCCAGGTTATGGAACGGCCCTTGCGACGACGTGCGCGCGTGGGTGCGTCGATCGGGCTTTGACGAGGGAACGAAACCGCCGTGAGTACCGCCGAACTGCCGACCAACGCGCCGCTCGCCCCCCAGCCGCTGGACATCGAGGAGGAGCTCAAAGAGAGTTACCTCAACTACGCGATGTCGGTCATCATCAGCCGGGCGCTGCCGGACGTCCGGGACGGGCTGAAGCCCTCGCAGCGGCGGATCCTGGTCGCCATGCGCGACCTCGGGCTGAACCCGGGCTCCTCCACCAGCAAGTGCGCGGGCATCGTCGGCGAGACGATGAAGCGGTACCACCCCCACGGCGACAACTCGATCTACCCCACCCTGGCCCGCATGGCCCAGTGGTGGAACATGCGGCACCTGCTGATCACCGGCCAGGGGAACTTCGGCAGCATCCACGGCCTGCCGCCGGCCGCCATGCGGTACACCGAGGCCAAGCTCAGCCCGGTCGCCGCCGAGATGCTGGAGGACATCGGCTACGACACGGTCGACTTCCAGCCCAACTACGACGAGAAATATCAGGAGCCCCGCGTCCTGCCGGGCAAGTTCCCGAACCTGCTCGTCAACGGCTCGGGGGGTATCGCCGTCGGCATGGCGACGTCGATCCCGCCCCACAACCTCGGCGAGGTCTGCGACGCCCTGGTCGCCTACATCGACGACCCGGCGATCGAGCTCGACGACATCATGGACGTCCTGCCCGCGCCCGACTTCCCCACCGGGGGCGTCATCTGCGGCCGGATGGGCGTGAAGGAGGCGTACCGCAGCGGCCGGGGCCGGGTGGTCCTGCGCGCCACGTCGTCGATCGAGGAGCTGAAGGACGGCCGCTCGCAGATCGTCTTCAGCGACATCCCCTACCAGCTCACCAAGGAGCCGCTCTTCAAGAAGCTGGCCGAGCTGGTCAACAACGGCCGGATCACCGGCGTCTCCGACATCGTCGACGAGAGCGACCGCAAGCAGCCCGTGCGGATCGTCGTGAAGCTGAAGAAGGCCGAGGATCCCAACGTCATCCTCAACCAGCTCTACGAGTTCTCGCCGCTGCAGGACACGTTCAGCGTCATCATGCTGGCCCTGGTCGACGGCCGGCCCAAGACGCTGCCGATCAAGGAGTTCCTCCGGCTCTTCGTCGAGCACCGGATCAACGTCATCCGCCGACGCACCCGGTTCCTGCTCCGCCAGGCGAAGCAGCGGGCGCACATCGTCGAAGGCCTCTTGATCGCGCTGCACCACATCGACGAGATCATCCGCGTCATCCGGTCGTCGGCCAACCCGGCCGAGGCCCGCGTCCGCCTGATGTCGATCGAGGTCTCCGCCCAGATCCTCCAGCGGGCCCTGAACGACCCCGACGCCAAGGCGTCCACCAGCCTGACCCGCATGCAGGCCGACGCGATCCTGGCGATGCAGCTCCAGCGCCTGACGGGCCTGGAGGCCGACAAGCTGGCGCAGGAGTACCTCGCCCTCAAGACCGACATCGACCGCTACGAGGTCATCCTGGGCGACGAGCAGGTGATCCTCGGCCTCATCCGCGACGACCTGCTGGAGCTGAAGTCGAAGTACGCCAACCCCCGCCGGAGCCAGATCTCCGACGAGGAGCTGGGCGACTACGACAAGGAAGCCCTGATCCGCGAAGAGTACATGGTCGTCACCGTCACCCACGACGGCTACATCAAGCGCCAGCCCCCCTCGACCTACCGCGCCCAGGGCCGCGGCGGCCGCGGGATCACCGCCGCCAACACCCGCGACGGCGACTTCCTGGAGCACATGTTCGTCGCGCTCACGCACGACTACCTGCTCTTCTTCACCGACCACGGCAAGGTCTTCTGGCTGAAGGTCTACGACCTGCCGATGGCCACGCGGACCTCGGGCGGCCGCGCGATCGTCAACCTGCTGCAGGTCTCCGACGGCGAGAAGATCACCGGCATCGTCCCCGTCCGCAAGTTCCGCGAGGACGAGAGCCTGATGATGGTCACCCGCCGGGGGACCGTGAAGAAGACCGACCTGACCGCCTTCAAGCGGCCCCTGGGCCGCGGCATCATCGCCCTGGGCCTCGACGAGGGCGACCAGCTCATCGGCGTCGCCCGCACCAGGGCCGGCGACCACGTCGTCCTGAGCACCCGCGAGGGCATGGCCGTCCGCTTCGACGAGTCCGACGTCCGCTCGATGGGCCGCCCCGCGCACGGCGTACGGGGCATCAACCTGGAAGAGGGCGACGAGGTGATCGGCATGATCGTCGCCAACGGCCAGGAGGACCCGGCCAGCCTGCTGACCGTCTGCGAGAACGGCTACGGCAAGCGGACCCTGCTCTCCGAGTACCGCTCGCAGAATCGGGGCGGCAAGGGCCTGATCGACATCAAGACCAGCGACCGCAACGGCCGGGTCGTGGCGATCGCCAAGGTGACCGACGCCGACGAGGTCATGATCACGACCACCGGCGGCATCCTGATCCGCACCCGCGTCGGCGACACCCGCCCCATCGGCCGCAACACCCAGGGCGTCCGCCTGATCCGCCTCGACGAGGGCGACGCCGTCAGCAGCCTCGCCAAGCTCCCCGAGGAGGAACTGGGCGGCGACCCCGAGACCGCCCTGGTCCTCGAGGCCGCCGACGGCGAGCCCCTGGACACGCCCGCCGACGGCCTGTCCAAGGGGCCCCACATCCTCGACGACGGGGTCGCCGAGGCCGACGCCCAGGACCACATCGACGCCGACGAGGCCGAACCCGAGGCCTGAGGCCGGCGAAGCGGAACTTCGATTATTCCCTGGACTCGCGACTTCCGGCCGATTCCAATCGCGTAATCGGCCGGCGGGGACGTCGTTCATCCGGGAGTCGAAGCATCATGAATTTACGCCCCTGGTTCCGCGCCTCGGTGTTCGTGGCGGCCTCGCTGCTGGCCGCGGGGCAGGGCGCGGCCTTCGCGGACCAGTTCGTGCTGTTCGACGAGACGTTCACCTTCACCAAGGAAGACGCCGACAATTCGAAGCCGAGCAAGTCGCACTACTACGTGACCGGGACGAAGATCAACCAGGATCGCCCCAAGGACTGGACCGCGCCCGTCGACTACCGCAACGGGACCGTGCACATCCGGGCCGAGGTCATCGAGAAGCCCGCCGGCGGGGCCCCGACGACGTGGACGCTCTGCTACATCCCCAACAAGGGGCGGGGGAACGGCTACGGCTGCACCG
Source organism: Paludisphaera mucosa (assembly GCF_029589435.1). Taxonomy (NCBI): domain Bacteria; kingdom Pseudomonadati; phylum Planctomycetota; class Planctomycetia; order Isosphaerales; family Isosphaeraceae; genus Paludisphaera; species Paludisphaera mucosa. The sequence continues at coordinate 4,838,382 of NZ_JARRAG010000002.1, forward strand.
GGACCCAGATCTACACCGAGAAGGGCGTCTACGAGAAGGACGTCCGCATGACCGAGTTCTGGGAGAACGGCTCGATCGTCTGGACCGAGGGGATCAAGCAGATGGACCTCGTCATCAAGGACGACAGCGGCGGCCGGGGCCACGCCCACAAGCGGGCCGACCACGAGAAGTTCTTCCCGACGAAGATGCGGATCACCATGGTCCAGGTCTCGGCCGGCTCCACGTACGACCCGAGCCTCGTCCCCAACCTCCCCGGGAAGGACGACGCCCCGAAGCCCGCCGAAGAGGCGAAGCCGTCCGCGCGGGCGGCCGTCAAGGACGAGGCGTGCGCCTCGTGCGACGCGGGGCGATGAGGGCGGGCGATCCGCGAGGAGCCTGATCATGCCGCGATCGAAGTCCGCGACGCCCCGGTCGAAAGACGCCGAGAAGGCCGAGGCCGGCTGGCGCGAGCTGCAATGGTCCGACCTGGAGGGCTGGGCCGGCGAGAAGGCGGTCGCGCGCGGCAAGGCGTACCAGGAGGAGGGCCGCGTCCAGGACCTGAGCGTCGCTCAGGGCGGCGACCTGCTGGCGACCGTCGAGGGGAACGAGGACTACGCGACCCACGTCTGGCTGGAGCGGGCCGGCGACCGGCGGCTGCCGGAGTCGGAGTGCACCTGCCCGGTCGGCTACGCCTGCAAGCACGCCGTGGCCGCGGTCGTCGAGTACCTCAAGGCCCTGGCCGACAAGCGCGAGGTCCCCGCCGCCTCGGAGGACGACCCCCGGTGGTATGAGCTGGACGCCCCCGAGGACGACGGCTACGACGACGAGCCGGAAGCCCGACCCAGGAAGTCGGAGAAGGCGTCGAAGGAGTGGGACGAGAAGATCCGCAAGCATCTGCGGACGATGCCCCAGGAAGAGCTGGCGGACCTCGCGTGGACTCTGGTCAAGAAGTCCGCCAGGGACTACGAGGCCCTTCGCGAGCGGCTCGCGCTCCAGGAGTTGGACCCCGGCGGGCTGATCGCCGAGGCCCGCCGCGAGATCAAGGCGACGACCTCGATCCAGGCCTGGCGGAACCACTGGGACGGCGCCGGCGAGCTGCCCGACTACCGCCCCACCCAGCGCCTGCTCCAGCGGCTGCTGGACCTGGGCCGGGCCGACGACGTCGTGGCCCTGGGCCGCGACCTGATCCGCAAGGGGATCGACCAGGTCGGGAAGGCCGACGACGACGGCGAGACCATCGAGCGGCTCCACCGCTGCCTCCCCGTCGTCTTCGAGGCCGTCTCGCGATCGAAGCTCGCCGCGCCCGACCGCCTGCTGTTCGCGATCGACGCCGCGATGGCCGACCCGAGCGACGTCGTGGGCGAGGCGGCCGACGCGGTCTTCGAGGCGCCGTACGAGGCCGAGGACTGGTCGGCCGTCGCCGACGTCCTGGCCGCCCGCCGCAAGGCCCTCCCCGCCCCGACGTCCGAAGACTACGGCGCCCGCTACGATCGCCGGCAGCTCGCCCGCTGGCTCGCCGAGGCGCTGGAGAAGGCCGGCCGCCGGGCCGAGCTGCCGGCGCTCTACGAGGCCGAGGCCCGGCTCGCGGGCGACTACGAGTGGTTCATCGCCTTCCTGATCGAGGAGGGCCGGCTGGTCGAGGCCGAGCACTGGGCGCGCGAGGGCGTGGCCGCCAAGATCGCCTCCGAGCCCGGGACCGCGTCGCACCTGGCGAAGATCCTCGCCGACCTCGCGGCGAAGCAAGGCCGCTGGGACGTCGTCGCCGCGCACGCCGCGCGGGCCTTCTTCGACCAACCCCACGTCGACACGTTCCAGGCCCTGATGAAGGCCGCCGCGAAGGCCGGCGTCGAGTCGACGGTCCGCGCCGGGGCGCTGCGGTTCCTCAAGACGGGCGTCACGCCCTACGAGGTCGTCGGCGCCAAGGCCAAACCCAGGGCCTCGCGGACCAGCGCCCGGGGCAAGGCCGGGAAACCGCAGCCCGAGCCGGCCGTCGAACCGTCGGGCCCCCGCGTGAAGGTCGACCCGGCCTGGCCGCTGCCCCTGCCCGACGAGCTGGTCGCCTTCCTGGAGCGGCCCTGGGGGGGCACCTCGGCGGCCCCGCGCTGGAACGTCTTGATCGACCTGGCCCTCGCCGAGGGGAAGCCCGACGAGGCCCTGGCCTACTACGATCGGATGCGGGCCGGCGAGGGCCGTTCCGAATACGGGGTCGGCTACTACGCCGACCGGATCGCCGAGGCCGTCGCCGGGTCGCATCCCGAGCGTTCGCTCGCCATCTACAAGGACGCCCTCGACGCCCGCCTCCCCCAGGCCGACGCCGCGGCCTACGAGGCCTGCGCGAACTACCTCGACCGGCTCAGGCCGATCTACCAGGCCCTCGGCCGGACCCCCGAGTGGACGGCCCTGGTCGCCTCGATCCGCGAGAAGTACCGCAACCGGCCCCGCTTCATGGAGCGGCTCGACGGCTCCCTCGGCCCGTCGAAGGCGAAGTGACCGGGGCTCGTCAACCGCGACCGGCCGGCAGCCAACCGCGCTTCTCGAGGACCCGCACGTCGGCCGCGTCGCGCAGGGTCGCCAGGTAATCGGCCAGCCGGGGCAGGACGTCGTCGTCGGGGTCGCCGAAGTAGGGGGGGACGTAGACGGCGTTGCCGTAGTGCCGGGCGACCTTGCCGGGCGTGTCGTCCACGATCAGCGTCCGCCGCAGGTCGAAGCCGCGCCTGCGGACCTTCGCCAGGTCCTTGAGGAGCACGTCTTCACGCGTCTCGGGGTCTTGCCGCCGCGTGCACCGCCCCCGTCCCCAGGCGAAGGCCGGCGCGAGGCCCGCGGGCAGGATCGCGTCGACGACGTGCCGGACGTACGCGTCGGTGGCCGACGACCAGAACGCCGGCGTGGCCCAGCCCGCGCACGACGTGAGGAACGCGTCGAGGTGCGGCCGCTTCCACACGGAATACGCCCCCACGACGAAATCCGCCGGCCGCGGCGGCGGCCCCTTGGCCGCGTGGATCAGCGTCTCGTCCAGGTCGAGGATCAGCAGCATCGCGGCCGACGGTCGCGCGAGGTCGGGATCACGGGCCATGGCGTTTGCGATCGCCTCCGACGTCGTTGTTCACGCGACTTCCGGACGTCGGACGTCGAACGGGCCCAGGCCGTGCAGCCGCCGCCATTCCCACTTCTTGACCGCGAAGTAGAGGACGGGGAGGAAGACGTCGATGACCTCGTCGGCGATGAGCAGGCCGCCGAGCACCGGCGCGGCCATCGGCCGGATGACCTCGGCGCCGACGCCCGAGGCCCAGAGCATCGGGGCGATCGAGATGATCGTCGTCCCCTCGGTCAGCAGCTTCGGCCGCAGGCGGTGGATCGCGCCTTCCAGGATCGCCTCCTTCAGCTCGTCGACCGAGGCGATCGCCGCCAGCCCGCCGCGTTCCGCGAGGGCCTCGCGCAGGTAGACCAGCATGACGATCCCCGTCTCGGTCGCCATGCCGAAGCAGGCGATGTAGCCGACCCACACGGCCACCGAGAAGTTGAACCCGAAGAGCCACTGGAACATCGCCCCGCCGGCCAGCGCGCCCAGGACGCTCGTCATCATCAGGGCCGCGTCGATCCAGCTCTTGTAGGTCAGGTAGAGGATCAGGATGATCACCAAAAGGACGGCGGGGAAGACGACCTGCAGCGTCTGGCGGGTCTTCAGCTCGTTCTCGAATTGGCCCGACCATTCCAGGTACATGCCCTTGGGCAGCTTGACCTTGTCGGCCACGACCCGGCGGGCCTCCTCGACGAAGCCGACCTCGTCGCGGCCGGTCACGGTGAGCTGGACGTACGCCCGGAGCAGGCCGTTCTCGCTCTTGATCATCGACGGACCCTCGACGATCTTCACCGTCGCCACCTCCGACAGCGGCACCGTCGCGGCCGCGGCGGGGGCGGCGTCGGAGGGCGGCTTCGCGGCGCCCATCCCCATGCCGCCGGAGGCTTCGCCGGTCGAGCCCCGGGCCGTCACGAGGATGTTCTTGAGCGACTCCTCGTCGGCCCGGAAGTCGCGGGCGTAGCGGACGCGGACGGGGAAGCGGCGGCGGCCCTCGACGGTCGTGGTCAGCGGCCGGCCCCCCATGGCGACCTCGACGACGTCCTGCACGTCGCCCACCTGCACGCCGTAGCGCGCGGCCTTCTCGCGGTCGATGTCGATCTCGACGTAGCCCTTGCCCACGATCTGGTCGGGCACGACCCCGCCGGCCCCCCGGACGGTGCGCAGCGCGTCGGCGACCTGGCCGCTCACGCGCTGGATCTCGTCCAGGTCGTCGCCGAAGACCTTCACGCCGACCGGGGTGCGGACGCCCGTCGCCAGCATCTCGATGCGGTTGATGATCGGCTGCGTGAAGATGTTCCCCCAGCCCGGAACCTGGAGCGCCGTGTCCATCTCGTCGACCAGGTCCTGCTTGGTCTTCCGCCACAGGAACAGCCGGTCGGCGAACGGCTTCGCGAGCGCGGCGGCCAGGGCTTCGCGGTCGTCGGCCTTCGTCCCCTTCGCCAGCTCGTCGATCGCGGCGTCGCCGGCCGCGACCACGGCCCGGTCGAACAGCTCCCAATTGAGGTCCCGGATCCGGGCCTTGAGGTTCGCGTCGCGCGCCTCGACGAGCCGGGCGGCGATCCGCTCGAAGGTCGACGGGGCCCGGCCGCCGATCGCCGCGGCGGCGAGGTCGCGGGCCCGCTCCCACGGGGAAGGGGGGCCCGTGAAGAGGTCGGGCGCGTCCTGGAAGACGCCCAGGGCGACGAGCCGGCCGGTCGCGACGCCCGCGACCGCCGCCACGTCCTCGACCGCCGCACCGGCCGCCAGCCGCTCGCCGAACGTCGCGGCGAGGTCCTTCGCCAGCGCCTCGCGCTCGGCGGCGGTCGGCCGCCTCCTGATCCGCCTCGGGTCGGCGCGATCGACCAGGGCGTCGACGGCGGCTCCCGCCAGGGCCAGGCCGAGCGCGGGGCGATGCTCGCGCAATCGCCGCAGCGCCAGCTCGCGGAGCACGGCGTCGACCCGGGCCGAGACCCGCATCGCCGCGTCGTTCAGGATCGTCTTGCGGGCGTCGGGGGCGGGGGGATTGACGAGGCCCCGGGCCTCCAGCGCCCGGAGGGCGGCGTCGGCCTGCCAGAGGGCGTCGTCGAACTTGAGCTTGCGCTTGGTCCACAGCTCCTTGTCATGGAGGTTGATGATCGTCTCGACCATGTCGAGCGGCGAGGGGTCGGTGGCGGTGTCGGCGCGGCCGGCCTTGCCGACGACCTGGGCGACCTCGGGGAACCCGCGCAGGACGGCGTCGCGGGCCTTCAGGTCCTCGGTCGCCTGGGTCACGGAGATCCGCGGCACGCTCGTCGGCATGTCGAGGATCGAGCCCTCGTCGAGCGGCGGCATGAACTCGCTGCCGAGCCGCGTCGCCGACAGCCAGCCCAGGCCGAGGATCACCACGAACAGCCAGCAGACCAGCGTCGTCCGGTCCATCAGCCACGAGAGCATCGGCTTGAAGATGGTGATCATCGTCCGCACCAGCCACGAGTCGTCCTCGGACTTGATCCGCCCCCTCAGGAAGATCGGGATGAGCGCCGGGACCAGCGTGATCGCCAGCACGGCGACGCCGATCAGCGCGAACGTCTTGGTCCAGGCGAGGGGGTGGAACATCTTCCCCGAGCGGCCGGTCAGGGCGAAGACGGGGAGGAACGACAGGATCGTGATCAGGACCGAGAAGAAGATGGGCCGGCCGACCGTGCGGCAGGCCGGGATGATGACGTCGAGCGCGTCGCCCCGGACGGGCCGGTTGCCGAACCGCCGCGTCAGGTGGTGCGCCGCGTTCTCGGTCATCACGACGGCCTGGTCCTCCAGGATGCCGACCGAGATCGCGATGCCCGCCAGGCTCATGATGTTCGACGGGATGCCGAAGATCCGCATCATCAGGAAGCTGACGAGGATGGCCAGCGGCAGCGTCAGCGAGACGATGAACGCCCCGCCCAGGTGGCCCATGATCAGGACGATCATGACCGTGGAGATGAAGATCTCCTCCAGGACCGTGTCGGAGACGGTCTCGAGCGCCTTGCCGATCAGCGGCGTGCGGTCGTAGAAGGGGACGATGCGGACCCCCTCGGGCAGGCCGGGGGAGAGGGCGGCGATCTTCTCCTTGACGAGCCGGGTGACCTCCAGGGGGTTCTCGCCGAACCGCATCATGACCACGCCGCCGACGACCTCGCGGCCGTCCTTCTCCAGGACGCTGCGCTTGAAGCCGGGGCCCATCTGGACGGCGGCGATCGTCTCCAGGTAGATCGGCGTCCCCCCGCGCTGGGCGACGACGCTCCGCTTGAGGTCGTCGACGCCGCGGATCCAGCCGACCGAGCGGATCAGGTACTCGGCGTTCCCCTTGTGGATCACCCGGCCGCCGACGGCCGAGTTCGACCTCTGGACGGCCGAGTAGACCTCGCCCAGGCTCACGCCGTAGGCCCGCAGCTTGTTGGGGTCGAGGTCGATCTGATACTCGCGGGGGGCTCCGCCGACGGTGGCGACCTCGGCCACGCCGGGCACGGCGCTGAGCTGGTAGCGGACGTACCAGTCCTGGATCGCGCGCAGCTCGTCGAGGTCGACGCGGTCGCCCTCGACCGTGTACCAGAAGATCTGGCCGACGGCCGTGGCGTCGGGGGCCATGTAGGGCGTGACCCCCTCGGGCATCTCGGGTGCGACGGTCGCCAGCCGTTCGAGCACCCGCTCGCGGGCGAAGTAGTAGTCGACCGAGTCGTCGAAGATCACGTTGATCATCGAGAAGTTGAACTCGCTCGACGACCGCACGACCTTCACGCCGGCGAGCCCCTGGAGCTTCGTCGTCAGCGGATACGTGACCTGGTCCTCGATCTCCTGGGGGCTGCGGCCCATCCAGTCGGTGAAGACGATCACCTGGTTCTCCGACTGGTCCGGCACCGCGTCCACCGGCATCGTCGCCAGCGCGCGCAGGCCCGCCACCGCCACCGCGATCGCGGCCGCGATCACGAGGAACCGGTTGCGGATGGACCACTCGACGACGCCCTCGATCACGGACGGAACTCCTTCGCGCCGACGGGGCCGTTCAACGGCGGAGCGTCGGGGCGTCGGCCGCGGCGGCGCGTTCGGGCTTGCGGGGCTTGCCGGCGGCCTTGGGGTTGAGGCGGGTCTCGGCGTCGATGAGGAACGAGCCGGCGGCGGCGACGACCTCGCCGGGGGCGAGCCCCTCCAGCACGGGGTAGCGGCCCCCGGAGACGGCGCCGACGACGACCTCGCGGCCCTCGAAGACGCCCGGCTCGGCCTCGACGTAGACGATCTTCCGCGAGCCCGCGTCGACGACGGCCGACTCGGGAACCGTGAGGACCGAGCCGCTCGGGACCGGCTCCAGCCGGGCGAGGTACCGGGCGGGCGTCCCCTTGAGCTTCGCCTCGCAGCCGGCGCAGCAGATCCAGAGCTTGCGGCCGTCGACCTCGACGGGAAGCGGGTCGCCCATCGAGCCGAGCCTGGCGTCGGTGACCAGGCACTTCTCCTGCTCCTCGACCGTCAGGACGGCCTTGTGCAGGCGGCTGCGGTCGGGCTTCGCGGCCAGCCGGGAGCGGAAGGCGGGGGCGTCGGCGACGGGGGTCTCCAGGGTGACCGTGGCGAACATGCCGGGCCGCAGGCGGAGGTCGTCGTTCGCCAGGTCGTAGCGGACCACGGCCGTCCGGGTCTGGGGGTTGAGAACCGGGTCGATGAACGCCACCGAGCCCGAGAAGACCTCGCCGGGGAACGCCTCGACGGTCGCGTGCACCGCCTGGCCCTCGTGCACGAGCGCGAGCTGATTCTCGTAGATCTGCGCCTTGACCCAGATCCGCGAGAGGTCGGCGACCTCGAAGAGGGTCTGGCCCTCGGCGACGTAGTCCCCCTCGACGACCCCCTTGCGGATCACCACGCCGCCGATCGGCGCGAGGATCGCCAGGCGGGACTCGGCCTTGCCGTCCTTGAGGATCTTGTCGACCTGCTCCTGGGTGATCCCCCAGAGCTTGAGCCGGTCGGCCGCCAGCCTGACCAGGTCGCGCGGGTCGCCGAGCACGCGGTTCGCGCCCGCCCCGGCCTGGGCCGAGCGGTGGTGCAGCAGCATCTCCTGGATCGCCTGGTACAGCTCGGGGCTGTAGATCTCCGCCAGCGGCCGGCCGGCCTCGACCCTCGTGCCGGTGAAGTCGACGTGGAGCTTCTCGACCCGGGCCATGCCCTTGGTCTTGGACGAGATCCGCCGCAGCCGACGTTCGTCGATCTCGACGGCGCCGACGGTCGTCACGGTCTCGGTCAGGGGGGCGTAGCTCGCCGCCACGGTCCGCACGCCCGCCTGGGCGATCCGGTCGGGCGTGAGCGCCAGCCGCGACAGCACGCCGGCCGGCAGGGTCGTCTCCTCGCCCTTCTTCCGCTTCGAAAGCGGCATCCCGCAGATCGGGCACGACCCCGGATCGGCCTGGACCACCGTCGGGTGCATCGGGCAGTAGAACTCGGAGTCCGAGGCCGCCGCGTGCGCGTGGCCGGGCGGCCGGCTCCACTTCTCGTAGTGGTTCCAGAGCGTATCCCAGTATGCGAAGACCAGCCCGGTGACGGCCATCAGGGCCACGAATCGCAGCCGCAGCTCGACGACCTTCATCACCATCCGGAACTTCGTCCACCCGCCGAGCGGGGGCTCGACGGGATCGGGGGCGGGGGCGGACATGTCGAAAATCTCCCTACCTGCGCGGGATACGATGCGGAGTTCCGTCGACTTGGATGGGGGCGGTTCGTCCGTCTCGCGCGGCGAGAAGGACGGCGCGGGAAGTCGTCAGATCAGCAGTCGCGAGGTGCGCATGTAGAGAGGGCGAGGGCTGGGGTCGGGATCCGAGGACCGCGTCGAAACGGCGACGGCCGTGACGGCCGAGGTCCGGGACGACGACGTGGCGAAGGGGGCGTCGGTGGATTCGACGGGCTTCGGGGCCTGGGGGCGGTCCGAAGGGGCGGCCGGCTCGTCGGCCCGGCACTCGCAGGACGAGGTGGGGACGGCGGGCGTCAGGACCGCGGTGCGGACTTCGACGCCGATGGAGGCGGTTGACGTGTTCGGGGCGATCGACCGCGAGGGGCTGCAGCAGCCGCAGGCCGTCTGGACGCGAGTCGCGCAGCAACCGCGGGCTGCGGCCGGGGCCTGGGCGGCGGTCGAGCAGGCCGAGGCGGCTCCCGCGGTCGACAGCATCGCCGCGACCGCCGTGAGGGCGATCATCGCGAGCGGGCTGGTCCGGCGGGTGGTCATGGCCTGGCCTGTTCCTTCGAAACGGATCGGGGGCGTCTCACTGGATTATACGACGAATCGGGGATCGGGGAAGGCGGACCCGGCGGAATGGGCGGGGACGCCCGGTTTGGGGGCGTCCCCGGCGGAGCGTCTCAGCGCTTCTTGAGGGTGACGCCGAGCCCGGCGCCGTCCATGAGGAGGAACGAGGTGTCCAGGTCGGGGTTGGTGGTGATGGCCTCGACGTACTTCGGGTTGGGGGCCGGGGTGTGCATGTTGTGGGCGAGGATCAGGCCGCCGGGGCGGACGAGCGGGAGCAGCTCGCGGAGGTAGGCGTCGTAGCCCGGCTTCTCGGCGTCGATGAACAGGACGTCGATGGGCTCGGTGTTCTTGGGGGCCGTCTCGTGGGCGTCGCCCATGGTGATGACGATCAGGTCCTCGACGCCCGCCTTCTTGAAGTTCGCCTTGGCGACCTCGACCCGGCCGGGGTCGATGTCGTGGGTGTAGAGCTTGCCGCCGGTCTTGCGCAGGGCCAGCGAGAAGTACAGCCCCGACTCGCCCGTCGACGTGCCCAGTTCGACGACCCGCTTGGCGTTCACCGCCTCGACGAGCTGCCGCATCAGCCGGCCGTCGGCCTCCGAGACGTTCGCATACCGCTGCCCCTTGCGGGCCTCGACGATCGTCTCCAAAATCCGCTTCTCGCCGTCGTCCTTCGCCAGGGCGGGCTTCTGGAGGTTCGCGTCCTGGGCGAAGCTCAACGCGGGGGCGAGCAAGGCCGCGGCCAGCAGGGCCAGGGCCGTCGTATGGGCGTTCATGATGGCAGGGTTCCTTCGGTTCGGAGAGGTCGATCTCTGAGGTCGCCCGCGGATCCGGGCGGATCCCGGCCGGGGGCGGTCGACCCTTTCGAGTATCCTCCACGCCAGGGGGCGATTCCAGGAGGCGATCAGGTGTAGGCGTAATCCGCCTCGATCGGCGTCAGGTAGAACGGCCGGTCGCGGGGCAGGAGGGCCTGGCGGTCGCGGAGGCGGAAGTCGAGCGGATGGCGGGAGATGAACCCGGCGCGGCGGAGGGCCTCGACGGTCCAGGGCGGGGCGGCGAACGCCTGGGCCACGTCGGCGCCGCGGCGGGCCAGCTCGCGGGAGAGGAGGAGCAGGGCGGCGTGCCAGGCGTCGGGGTCGTCGTCGTCGAGGAGCAGGTCGACCACCCGGCCGAGGACGATCCGGCCGCCGTCGCGTGGGATCGAATTCACCAGGGCGAACCCGCGCACGCGTCGATCCGCGTCGCGGACGAGGAGGCCCGCGGGCGCCTGCCGGGGGTACCGCAATGCGTAATTCAGCCGCTCGGGCGTGCGGGCGGCGACGACGGCGAATCGCGAGGCGGCCCGGACGACCTCGACGACCTCGGGCCCGAACGACGAGACCGGCTCCAGCTCCAGGCGGGCGTCCGCCGTGCGAGGCTGGTGGATGAGGCGGCGGGCGAGGTCGCGCGAGGCCCGCGCGGCCTTCCCCGGCGATCGGCCGCCGGCGCGGAGCCAGCGGAGCGGGTTGAGGATGCGCTCGTGGACCGTCACCGACGGCATCGAGTCATACCCCCCGCGGCGGATGACCGAGCGGCCGGCGTCGCTCCCCCCCAGGCCGAACTGGACCGGGGCCGCCTCGTGCGCCCGCCGCATCAGGCTGGCGCCGAGCGAGCGGTGCTCGCGCGAGCCCAGCCAGTCGATCATGTGCAGCGCCGGGACGGGGGCGGGAAGCCCCGGGCCCGCGAAGGCCGTCGGCACGAACCCCACGTGCCCCACGATCGCGCCCGCCTCGTCGACCGCCACCAGGCTCCGCGGGGCCGGCTCGGCGACGTCCCCCTGCGACTCCAGGTACTTCCAGCGCAGGACGTCGACCGCCGCGAACTCGGCGTCGGCCGGCGTCTGGAACCCCGAGGTCAGGAACCGCCCCAGGGCCTCCAGGTCGCCGGCGGCCAGGGGACGGATCGAGACGGTCATGCGGGGCCTCGGGCTTCCATCGGGCGTTCACTTCGCGGCGCCGGTGACCGACTTGATGTAGCCGACCTCGGCCGGGTCGTAGGGCTTGCCGTCGCGGCGGAGGACGTCGTGGAACCAGACGGGGGGCTCGGCGGCGTAGGGCTTCTTCCACGAGTCCCAGGGGTAGATGGTCTGGCTCTTGCCGTCGATGAAGCCCCAGTTATACGCCCCCACGCCCTCCTTCTTGAGGTAGCCGAGGATCGGGTCGAACCGGCTGCCGTTGGGCCGGGCCATGTACTCGGTGCAGAGGACGGGGCGGCCGTACTTCTTGAGGGCGTCGACGTCGGCCTTCATCCGGTCGGGCGGGTTGTAGTTGTGGAAGCTGATCACGTCGGACTGGTCGATCTGGAACTTGTTGATGGGCGTCAGCTTCGCCGGGTCGGTCAGGTCGTTCTTCCAGACGCCCATGGTCAGGGGCTGGCTGGGGTTCAGCGGGCGGATCCAGGCGAGTTCCTTCTTGAGGAGGTCGAGCGCCCGGTCGGCCTTGTCCTTCAGCTCGGTCGAGCCGTAGCTGTTGGCGTTGGGGTTGTCCAGCTCGTTGAAGAGGTCCCAGGCGTGGACGCGGGGGTCGTCCTTGAAGCGGCCGACGACGCCGACGACGTAGGGCCTAAGCTCGTCGTGCCGCGCGGGGTCGCCGAGGATCGCCCGGCCGGGGCTCTGGACCCACCCCGAGTTGTGCAGGCCGGGCTTCGGCTCGCGCTGCTTGCCGGGCTTCGGGTCGGTGTCCCAGACCCCGTCGAAGAGGACGAGCATGACGCCGATCTCGTGGCGGTCGGCGACCGCGAGGAACGCGTCGATCCGCTTCAAGAAGCCCTCGGGATCCTGCTTGTAGGGGATGTCGTGCAGGAAGACGCGCATGCTGTTGAAGCCCAGCTCATGGGCCCAGCCCAGCTCGCGGTCGACGGCGGGGAGGTCGAAGGTCTCGGCCTGCCACATCTCGAGCTGGTTGATGGCCGAACTGGTGCAGTAGTTGCAGCCGACGAGCCAGGGGTGGGCCTCGCCCCAGGCTTTGGCCCGGGCGACCGGCCAGGGGCCGTCGTCGCCCCGGGAGGGCGTGCCGGCGAGGGCGATTGCGGCGATCGCGACGATTCCCGCGAACGTGGTGCGCGTGCGTCTCATGGCGATGTCTTCATCCATCCGGGGGAGGGGGGAGAGGTCGGCCGAGGGGCCCGTCCAGGTCGCAGTTTCGCCCATCCGGCCGCTCGAATCAACGGCCCGCCCCGACGCCCCCGCGGCCCCCGCGCCGAATCCGCCGCGAATCCCCCGGGCCGATTTGCGTTCCCCGCCCGGGGTGGCATAATACAGCCGATCGCAGAGGACGGCCGGACGGGAAGCCTCCCGCCACACCCCCACAAGTCTTCATCCCTCGACGCCGTCCCGGCCCTCGCGGTCCCCATCTCGAAACACTCCCCCGGGCGGGCGGGGCGCCAAGGAACCGGTGCGCCCCGTCCGCCTTTTCGAACCCTCGCCGTTCGGCTTCGAATCGGGTCCGTTCGCCCTAGGGGTTTTCGGCGGTTTCGCTGTATCTTCTTTGTTTTATGGGACTTGCGTGATTTGATTTTGGGTTCGGTCGTCGATATTTTTTTGCGCCGCAACTCCCCCACCGTCCCTCCCGCGGCCGCCGGGCGCGAAGGCCCCCAATACGACGATGCGCCCGGATGCGCGCAAGGGGATGAAAATCCGAGGTCGACCGCCGGCGGTCAGCCGAAGACCTGGGGCTGGCCGGTGGATTCCAGGACGGACATCCAGAGGTCGCCGTTGGGGTCGACGGTGTGGCGGTCGCGGACGGCGAGGGGGATGGGGAGCAGGACGAACCGGCCGTGCCAGCGGCTGACGACGACCTCGGTGCGGCCGGCCATCGCCGCGTGGACGGCGTTGTGGGCCAGGCGCAGGCAGTAGACGGCGTCGAACGGGTTGGCCTTCACGCTGCGGACGAGGTAGCTGGGGTCGAAGTACTTGAGGTTCAGCTCCAGGCCGTCGGCGGCGAACGACTCGGTGATGCGGTCCTTCAGGAAGACGCCCACGTCGCCGAGCTTGGCGTTGCCCGAGGCGTCGGCCCCGGCGTGCGCCCCCATCAGGTCCTGGCCCGCGCCCTCGGCGATCACGACGACCGAGTGCCCCGTCGACCGCACCCGGTCCTTGATGGCCTCCAGGAAGCCCCCCGCGCCGGCGAGGGCGAAGGGGACCTCGGGGATGAGGACGAAGTTGGCGTCGTTGTGGGCGAGCGAGGCGTAGCAGGCGATGAACCCCGAGTGCCGGCCCATCACCTTGACCAGGCCGACCCCGTTGGGCGACGCCTTGGCCTCGGCGTGGGCCGTCCGGATCACGTCGGCGGCGACCGAGAAGGCCGTCTGGAAGCCGAAGCTCTGGTCGATGAACATGATGTCGTTGTCGATCGTCTTGGGGATCCCGACGACCGCGATCCTCGACCCCCGCGACTCGACCTCGCGGCTGATCGTCTGGGCCCCGCGGAGCGTGCCGTCGCCGCCGATCACGAACAGCAGGTTGATCCCCATCCGCTCCAGGCAGTCGACGATCTCGGCCGGGTCCTGCTGGCCCCGCGAGGTCCCCAGGATCGTCCCACCCAGCTCGTTGATCCGGCTCACCGACTGCGGCGTCAGCTCCAGCACGGGCCTCTTGTACTTGGGGATGAACCCCTGGTAGCCGTTGCAGAACCCGTGGATCCGCCGCACCCCGTAGGCGAAGTGCAGCTCCATCACCAGCGCCCGGATGACGTCGTTGAACCCCGGGCAGAGCCCGCCGCACGTCACGATCCCCGCGCGGGCCTTGGACGGGTCGAAGTAGATCTTGCGCCGCGGCCCCGCCGGCTCGAACCCGGGGATCTCGTCGATCGGCGCCCCCCGCGCGACCAGCGCCGAGGCCGTGTCGTCGAACAGCACCCGGTCGGACTCGTCGACGTTGTAATAGCTCCGCTCGCGCCGCTCCAGGAGCGGCAGCAGCGGCGAATCGACCCGGCACTCCCCGAGCGATTTGACCGCGAGATCCTTCTGGGTGATCACGTGCGCCCCCGCCCGTCGTCGTAGGCCGGTTCGATCGTCGTGGAGAGGAGGTGCATCGAATGCTAAACGCCCCCGCGCGGGGCCGCAAGCCCGACGCCGCGCGATCGCCGGCCGTCATTCCGGCTTCGCCGGCCCCGGCTTGCGGATCTCGATCTCTTCGAGCGTCGTGGCGCAGAGGATGTCGTCGAAGTAGATGGTGTCGACCGACCTGGAGTGGGGGTCGCGATGGATCCCCGGCTGCGAGAAGTAGGCGGTCTGCGGACCCTTCGTCTGAACCGGCTTGTCGAGCACCGGCTCGCCGTCCCACCAGAGCTTGACGCGGCCCTTGGCGGGGTCTTCCGACCAGTGGATGTGCATGCCGAGCTGGTGCCATCGGCCGACCTCGAAATCCGCCTCCCAGTGGACGCCCTTCCGGCCCAGGTTGCCGGTGCCGAACTTGACGACCGCGCCGGCGCGGTCCTTTTTGGGCTCGACCCACCAGGTCATCACGTTGTTCCAGCCCGGCGGCGGGCTCCCTTCCCAGTAGAAGAAGTTGTCGCGGTCCTGGGGGGGCTCTTTCATGTACATGTAAAACGAGACGAAGGTGTCGGTCCCTTCCTGCACCGTGACCTTGGGGCCGTTCGCCTGGGCGCGCAACTGCCTCGCGTTGAAGACGTCGTCCTCGTGGATCGTGAAGCGGCCGGCGTACTTCCCGGAGTGGACGACGTCGGCGGCGACCTCGACGTCCCCCGGCCTGGCGTTCCGGCTCCTGCCGGAGAACTGCCGGAAGTCGCCGGTCTCGAAGTCGCCCCGGAAGAGGATGTCGGCCGCCGCCGGCTGCAGAAAGGCCGCGGCCAGCAGGACGACGAACGCCGGACGGCCATGCCGGGAACATGGTTTCATGTGCGACCTGCACCCTTCGATTCGCGAGGAAATGGAGTCGGATCGTCCCGCGAGAGGGCCGGAGCCGCGGCTCCGGCAGGCGCCCTGAAGCTTATCCGGCGTCCCCACGGGCCGGCAAGGAACCCCCGGCGGACGCGGTCGCGTTTCGCTTCGCTTCGAGGCGACCGGGAGCCGTCGCCCCGCAAACGCACGACGCCCGCAGGCCGGGGCCGCGGGCGTCGTGGTGGGGGGATGAAAAGCGGGAGGCCGCTCGGCTCAGCCGGGGGTCGCCTCGACGAGCTTGCCGGCCTCGTCGTTGGAAGGGTCGCCGGTCTCGTTCACGTCGATCCGCATGCCGTAGAAGCTGCGGTGGATGAACGCCAGGGCGACCGCGAAGAAGAGGGCGGCCAGCACCAGCCGCATCGTGGTCGGGATGCTCTGGGCCAGCTCGACGGCCAGGAGGCCGAACAGGGTGGCGAACTTGATGATCGGGTTCATGGCCACGCTGCTCGTGTCCTTGAACGGGTCGCCGACCGTGTCGCCGACCACCGTGGCCTCGTGCAGCGCGGTCCCCTTCTCGCGGAGGTCGGTCTCGACGATCTTCTTGGCGTTGTCCCAGGCGCCGCCGGCGTTGGCCATGAAGATCGCCTGGAAGAGCCCGCTGAGCGCCAGGCCGATCAGGAAGCCGACGAAGAAGAAGGGCTCGACGAACGAAGCCGCCAGGGTGACGAAGAAGATCGTCAGGAAGATGTTGAACATGCCGAGCTGGGCGTAGCGGGTGCAGATCGCCACGACCCGCTTGGAGTCTTCCATGCTGGCCCGCGACGAGCCGTCGAGCTTCATGTGCCGCTTGATGAACGCCACGGCGCGGTAGGCGCCGGTGATCACCGCCTGGATGCTCGCGCCGGTGAACCAGTAGATCACCGACATGCCGAAGATCATGCCCAGCAGGAAGGGCGGGTGCAGGATCGAGAGCTTCTCGACCTGCTCGGGCCGCAGGATCTGCAGGCCCGTGGCCGGGTCGATCCCGCCGGCGAGCTGCACGACGATCGAGAAGATCATCGTGGTGGCGCCCACCACGGCCGTGCCGATCAAAACGGGCTTGGCCGTGGCCTTGAACGTGTTGCCCGCGCCGTCGTTCTCCTCCAGGAGCAGCTTGGCGTGCTCGAAGTCGGGCTCGAAGCCGTATTCGCGGCGGATCTCGTCGGCGATACCCGGCTCCTGCTCGATCAGCGAGAGTTCATACACGCTCTGGGCGTTGTCGGTGACCGGGCCGTAGCTGTCGACGGCGATCGTCACCGGGCCCATGCCGAGGAAGCCGAAGGCGACCAGGCCGAAGGCGAAGACCGCCGGCGCCAGCATGAGGCCCTCGGGGAAGAGCAGGCTGACGCCGTAGGCCGCGGCCATCAGCCCGGTGATCACGACGCCGCCGACCCAGAAGGCCGAGAAGTTGCCGGCCGTCAGGCCCGAGAGCACGTTCAGCGAGGCCCCCCCCTCGCGGCTGGCCGTCACGACCTCCTGGACGTGCGCCGAGCCGGTCGACGTGAAGACCTTGGTGACCTCGGGCACGAGGGCCCCGGCCAGCGTGCCGCAGGTGATGATCGACGCCAGCTTCCACCAGAGCGAGGGGTCGCCGCCGATGTTCGGGATCAGGGCGTAGCTGGCCGCGTAGGTGGCGAGGATCGACAGCACGCTGGCGACCCAGATCAGGCCGGTGAGCGGCACCTCGAAGTCGAAGTGGCGGACGTGGACGAATCGGCGGCGGGCGATCGCCTCGTTGACGAAGTAGGAGACGCCGCTGACCGCCACCATCATCACCCGCATCGCGAAGATCCAGACCAGCAGGTCGACCTGCACCTCGGGCCGGGCCACCGCCAGCAGGATGAAGGTGATCAGGGCCACGCCGGTGACGCCGTAGGTCTCGAAGCCGTCGGCCGTGGGGCCGACCGAGTCGCCGGCGTTGTCGCCCGTGCAGTCGGCGATGACGCCGGGATTGCGGGCGTCGTCCTCCTTGACGCCGAAGACGATCTTCATCAGGTCGGCGCCGATGTCGGCGATCTTGGTGAAGATGCCGCCCGCCACCCGCAAGGCCGCCGCGCCCAGCGACTCGCCGATGGCGAAGCCGATGAAGCAGGGCCCGGCCAGCTCGCGGGGGACGAACAGCAGGATGCACAGCATGATCAGCAGCTCGACGCTGATCAGCACCATGCCGATCGACATCCCCGCCTTCAGCGGGATCGAATAGCAGAGGAAGGGCCGGCCCCGCAGGCTGGCCATGCTCGTGCGGCTGTTGGCGAACGTGTTGATCCGGATGCCGAACCAGGCGACCAGGTAGCTGCCGGCGATGCCCACCAGGCTGAACGCCAGGATCACGGGCACCTTGACGATCCGCGGGAAGTCGCGCACCCCCGCGGCGGCCGCGGCGGCGTGGCCTTCCGACAGGAAGCCGAAATAGGCGACGATCACCGCCGCGATGAACGCCCAGAGGACCAGGATGAACCGGCCCTGGCTCAGCAGGTACGTCTTGCAGGTGGCGTAGATCAGCTCGCTGACCTCGCGCATCGTGCGGTGGACCGGGAGCCGCTCGAGCTGCCGGTAGAAGATCAGGCCGAAGGCCAGGCCCATCGCGCAGACGACCAGGCCCCCCAGCAGCAGCGTCCAGCCGTCGACGGCCCCGCCGAAGTAGGTCCGGGAGCTCAGGTCGGGCAGGATCAGGTCGGCCTCGCTCGCAGAGGCGGGGGTCGGCAGCCCCAGCGCCAGCCCGGCGGCGGCCGAGAGGGCCGTCGGGACGATCCAACGTCGTGTGTTCGCCATGATGCCTTTTCGACCGTCTGGAAAGAGTGAGGAGCCGGCGCCGACGCCCGGTTGACGGAGAGACGAGTCCGTCGGGCCGATTGATGGACCGATTATGCCGCCGTCCTCGCCCTCGCACAAGCAATGCCGGCGGCGAGCCTTAAGTCCGTTCGGGGGCCGAACCTCGACTTCCGGCCCCGGGCACCCGCGACCGGACGGCCGGGGTCGCCGGGATTCGCCCCCCTGAAGGCCACTCTAGGACGCCGACGGCGACCGCGGGGTCTCCGCAGGGGAGCTTCAGGCGGATTGGACTCGTCGCCGCGGGCGGGCGGGGAGACCGCACGACTCTCAACGAGGCTTCCGGCGCCGTCTCGGCGACTTTTGCGGAGGCTCCGGTTGCGAAGGCGGCGGCTCGGCGGCGGGCGGGTCGTCCGCGATATGGCCTTTCGCCTTCATCTGCGCGATCCAGTCGTCGCGACTGACCAGGCAGCGGGCCATCTTGTCGCATTCGGGCTTCGAAAGGTTGATCTGGCCGGCGATGTACTCGTGGGGGGCGTCCTGGTTCGAGCCGCGGCGGATGCCGAACTGCGCGATCCGCTTGCCCTCGTGGTGGATCTGGGCGAGGTCGTGCGCCCCTCCCGGCTTGATCACGGCTTCGAGCTT
Source organism: Paludisphaera mucosa (assembly GCF_029589435.1). Taxonomy (NCBI): domain Bacteria; kingdom Pseudomonadati; phylum Planctomycetota; class Planctomycetia; order Isosphaerales; family Isosphaeraceae; genus Paludisphaera; species Paludisphaera mucosa. The sequence goes on from NZ_JARRAG010000002.1 coordinate 4,856,981, forward strand.
CTTGGCGATCTTCAGGGCTTCCGCCTTCGTGATCCTGGCCATCGCGCCTACGGCTTCCTCTGGATCACGTCGAAGAGCACGCTCTTCTGCTTGAGCATGGCCGGGCCGAGGGCGGAGTCGTCGGATTGCTCGAAGTCCTCGTACGCCATGAGCAGCAGGTCCTTGAGGTTGTCGAGGGCCTCCGCCTCCGTTTCGCCGGAGGTGCTCAGGTTGGCGTCGAGGAACGAGGCAGTGAAGCCGCCGCGGCAGGGGCCGATCACGACGCCGATCGGACGTCGCGGTTCGAAAGGGCGCGGCGCGAAGGTCGAGATGGGGACCGCGACGGGGGGCGTCGCCCGCCTCCTGGTCCGCCGTTCGAGTTTCTCGACCTGCTCTCGCAGGCCCGCGACGTCTTTCCGCGACATGGGGACATCCTCCTCGGTCCGGGCCATCATATCACGCCCGGACGACGCCGGCCTCCTCCATCTGCTTCCAGGCGGCTTCGAGCGAGCCTTCGAGGTCGATGCCGCGGCACGCGGACTCGATGACGGTGACCTCGAAGCCCAGGCGGCGGGCGTCGAGCGCCGAGTAGGCGACGCAGAAGTCGGTGGCCAGGCCCACGAGGAAGAGGCGGTTGAGGCCGCGCTCGCGGAGGTAGCCGGCGAGGCCCGTGGGGGTCGTGCGGTCGTTCTCGAAGAAGGCCGAGTAGCTGTCGATCTCGCGGAGGTAGCCCTTGCGGATGATCAGCTCGCAGTGCTCCAGCCGGAGGTCGGGGTGGAACTCGGCCCCGCGCGTGTCCTGGACGCAGTGGTCGGGCCAGAGGATCTGCGGGCCGTAGGGGAGCTCGATCGCCGAAAACGGCTTCTCGCCGGGGTGCGACGAGGCGAACGAGAGGTGGTCCTCGGGGTGCCAGTCCTGGGTCAGGACGACGTGGGCGAAGCGGCGGGAGAGCTTGTTGATGATCGCCGGCAGCTCGTGGCCGCCGGGGACCGCCAGCGCGCCCTCGGGGCAGAAGTCGTTCTGCACGTCCACCACCAGCAGCACCCGGTTCTCGCGCGGGGAGGCCGAGTGCACGGCCCGGCCGGCCGTCCTCGCCGCGGGGATGACGCCCGAGGTCGTGATCCGCGACGACGACCGCAGCATCGAGGCCACCAACGAGGCGGACCCGCCGCTCGGCTGCTGGGCGGCGCGGACGGCCTCGATCAGCTCGGCGTGGGCCTGGAAGCGGTCGCCGGGCTTCTTCGCCATCATCTTCGCGATGAGCTGCTCGACGGCCAGCGGGACGTGCGGGGGCAGGGGGGCCGGGTCCTCGCGCTCGATGAGCCGGAGCAGGCTGAAGACGGAGTCGGCCTGGAACGGGGCGCGGCCGGCGAGCATGTGGTAGAGGGTCGCCCCCAGCGAGTAGACGTCGGCCCGGAGGTCGACCGTGGAGGCGTCGAGGAACTGCTCCGGCGGCATGTAGGCGGGCGTCCCCAGCGACGTGCCGGCCTCGGTGCGGCCCGCGAAGTCGACCGTCGCGTCGGTCGACGCCGGATCGGCCGCGGCGACCTTCGCCAGCCCCAGGTCGGCGAGCTTCACCTGGCCGCTGGAGGTCAGCAGGATGTTCGCCGGCTTGACGTCGCGGTGGATCACCCCGACCTGGCTCCAGGCCTCGCCGAGGGCGCGGGCGACCTCCTCGACGACCTGCAGCGAGCGGTCGACCCCCATCGCCTGGCGCTCGGCGACGTGGGCCTCCAGGCTCTGGCCGTCGACGAACTCCATGATGATGTAGAAGCGGCCGTCGGCCTCGCCGCAGTCGAAGACCCGCACGATCCCGGGGTGGTTCAGCCGCGCCGCCAGGCGGGCCTCGCGCAGGAACCGCTCGGCGCCCCGGCCGTCCGCGACCCGGTCGGGGTGCAGGAACTTGACCGCGACCGGCAGGTCCAGGTCGTCGTGCCAGCCCCGATAGACCACCCCCATCCCCCCCTCGCCGAGCCGGGAGATCAGCCGGCAGCGGCCGATGCTCGGGATCTTGAGGAAAGGGTCTTCGGGCATGATGGACCTGCCTCGGCGGCGCTAATCGGGCTTGGGATGCTCACGACATCAATCTACCCCCATCCGGCGAGGGGTCGCAACGACGGACGGCCGGGCACCCACGCCCTCCCGGCGCATCGGCGAATCCGGGGCGGCACATAAGATGCTTGCCCTCTCGAGTTCAAACGTCGGCCCCTCCTCAACTTCGAGGTCCGGGCCGGCGGCTTCGAAGAAACAGGTGACGGCGATGTCGGATCCCCGAAACGTGGCGCACGACAAGAAGGTCCAGGAAGAGAAGAAGCGGCACGGCGAGGAGGCCGTCCCGGACGCCAGCGAGACTCCGCAGCCGGGCCGCAAGCCGACCCTGGTGCAGAACGACGCGCCCGGCGACACCTATCAACAGCATGCCAAGCTCGATCCCGAGGACGTCCCCGTCGAGGAATGATCCGGCCCGGGCACCCGGGCGTCGGACCTTCCCGGCGCCTGGCACCCTGGACGATCCCCCCGGACGTCGCGGCTGCGAAACACGCCGGCTCGCCGCATTGTCTCGCGACGAAAACGGGCTTATGATTGGGAGGAATGATGCAGTAAGGCGAAATCCCGGTCCGATCGTCACGAAGGGGCCGTTGCGCCGAATAATGTAGTGAGGTCGTGCGCCCCGGCCGAGATCGCGCCGGCCGGCGTTCCGGACCTTGGGAATCCCCCCGATCGGCGGAGTTCGCGGGCATGCTCGACAAGGCCGGGAAGATCCTGGGGGCCTGGGCGGACCGGGTCGGCGTCCCCGCGACGGGGAGGCCGACGGCGTCGCTGGCGGCCGGCCTGATCAGCTTGTCGATCCACGCCCTGGTCCTCGTCAGCCTGGCCTTCGCGGGGCATCACGTCCAGGAGGTCGTCCAGAGCGAGTTCTCGTCGGAGGTCGCCGAGGCCCCCCCGCGGGCGCTCGAGCCGCTCGCGACCGACTCGACGCTCCAGGACCTCGACCAGAAGGACGACGAGCCGGTCATGGAGGCGTCGGGCTCGTTCGCGCCGATCTTGGCGGCGACCAACACGGCCGCGCCCCCCTCGGCCGGGCCTTCGCCCGCGACGGTGGACGACGCCCTGGCGGCGATGGACTTCGGCCGTCGCGACGTCCAGCGGGTGGTCGACGCGGTCGCCCCGACGGCGTCGACGCTGGGCAAGACGTTCGCCATCGAGGGGAACGGGGCCGAGCACGTGCAGGGGGTGGAAGGGGCCGTCGACCGGGTGGCGGTCGAGATCGTCCGGCGGCTGGAACGGGGCCGGACGCTCGTCGTCTGGGCGTTCGACGCCTCCCGCAGCCTGGAGGCCGAGCGCAAGCGGCTCAGCAAGCACATCGAGACGATCTACGCCCACATCGGCCAGATCGACGAGAACCGGCTCTCGACCGACGGCGGCCTGCTGACGATGGTCGTCGCCTTCGGCGAGTTCCGCAAGGCGATGACCCCCAAGCCGACCGCCGACGTCGCCGCGGTCCGCGACGCCATCGCCTCGATCCCGGCCGACGAGTCGGGCGTCGAGGCCACCTTCTCGACCGTCGCCGAGATCGTCAACAAGTACGGCAAGTTCAAGGGCCCCGGCGGCGACCCCTACAACCTGATGGTGATCGTCGTGACCGACGAGGTCGGCGACGACCAGGACCGGCTGGAGTCCACCATCGACGCCGCCAAGAAGCGGGACGCGCCGATCTACGTGCTGGGCTCGCAGGCCCTCTTCGGCCGCGCCGAGCGGCTCATGGACTATTACGACCCCAAGACCAAGTTCCTGCACAAGAACCTGAAGGTCGACGCCGGGCCCGAGAGCGCGATGATCGAGCAGATCCGCCTCCCCTTCTGGTACGGCGGCCCCCAGTACGACGAGCTGGAGTCGGGCTTCGGACCCTACGCCCTCAGCCGGCTCGCCAGCGCCACCGGCGGCGTCTACTTCGTCGCCCGGCTCGACGGCGCGAAGATGGGCTTCGACGCCTCGCGGATGAAGGAGTACCGGCCCGACTGGGGCACCCGCCGCGAGTACGAGGCCGACGTCGCCCGGTCGCCGCTGCGGCAGGCCGTCGTCAACGCCGCGCTCGTCACCCAGCAGAACCTGCCCGGGATGCCGACGCTCCAGTTCCCCTCGATGGACGCCCCCGAGTTCAAGGACGTCCTCCAGAACAACCAGGTCATCGCCGAGCGGACCACCTACACGATCGACGAGGCGCTGCCCCCCATCACGGCCGCCGCCAAGCGCCGCGACCGCGAGACCTCCCGCCGCTGGCAGGCCCACTACGACCTGATCCGCGGCCGCCTGCTGGCCATGAAGGTCCGCTGCGTCGAGTACAACTGGGCCTGCGCCCTGCTCGTCAAGGATCCGCCCCGGTTCCAGGACCCCAAGTCCAACGCCTGGCGGCTGGTCCCCGATGCGGAGATCCGCTTCAGCGAGAAGGCCGCCCTCGCCGCGAAGGAGGCCGAGGCGCTCCTGCGGAAGGTCGTCGCGGACCACCCCGAGACCCCCTGGGCCCTCCTGGCCGAACGCGAGCTGAAGAACCCCCTCGGCTTCAGGTGGGTCGAGGCCTACGTCCCGCCCCCCCGCCCGCGCGACGACGACCCGGCCAACCCCCGCCGCAAGATGAAGAAGGCCGAGGAGATGAAGCCCCCCGAGCCCCCCAAGCTCTGAGCCGAAGGGCCGGGACGAAGGCCGGCGGCGTCTCTCCTTCTCCCGCCGGGAGAAGGTGGCCCGGAGGGCCGGATGAGGGTCATGGCGCTTCGCCGACGCCCTCATGAAACCGTCACGCCCTCCGAACTCCGACGACCCTCATCCGCCGCTGCGCGGCACCTTCTCCCGAGGGGAGTAGGATGATTTCCGCGGGCCTCCGGCCTCGACCTTCAGGCCCCCGCGCGGCGCCAGAGGTCGGCGAAGACGCGACCGGTCGCGCTGAGCTCGCCGTCGGGGCGGACGAGGAAGAAGCCCCGGCAGCCGTCGACGGCCTTCAGGGGGCCGCCGCCCGCCGCCGCGCCGGGCTTCGGCTCGTTGCAGTAGAGTTCCCACTGGACGACGTGGGTCACGTCGAGCGCGATCGTCGCCCCCAACCAGCCGTCCCAATGTTCGGCGACCCGGTCGGGCCGATCGTTCTCGGGCACGCCGATCTCGCCGAGCATCACCGCGCCGGGGCCGAACATGGGGCCGGTGCGCGCGCAGCGGCGGATCTCCAGGATGGCCCGCGCCAGCTCCTCGGGCGAGCCCAGGGCGTCGTAGCTGGAATAAGAAGCCAGGTCGACCGTCACCCGGGGCAGGACGTCGCGGACGACGGTCGGCACGCCCCGGAAGGCGTCGAGCACCCGGTTGACCTCGGCGGCGTGGGCCACCCGGCAGCGCGCCCCCGCGGCGAACGCCGCCCGCGCCCGCTCGACGCCCCGCTGCCGCGCGGCCAGCCAGCGCGCCATCCGCGAGGCCAGGGTCTCCAGCTCGGCGGGGGGCGGGCGGAAGTCCTCGGAATAGCCGCCGCGGAGCCGCCAGTCCCCCTCCCAGTTCTGGAGGATGAACGTCAGGTCGCGGTCGCGGTAGGTCCGGTAGAGGTGCGCCGTGAGGTCGTGGATCGCCCGTTCCGACTCCTCCAGCCGCTCGGGCGCGGCCGGGTCGACGCTCCGCCAGGCCTCGTCGTGGGGCATGAGCGCCTCCAGGATGATCGTGCGGAAGGGGAGGTCGAAGGCCGCCCGGAAGTCGTCGCTGCGGGCCAGCTCGACGTAATCCCCGCAGGCCGGCCAGCGCGAGTTCCAGGGGTAGGACTCGGCGATGATGCCGGGCGAGAACCAGAACTTCCCCAGCCGGGTCCCCAGGGCGATCAGCCGCTCGGCCCCCTCGACCAGGAAGGGCCTGTCGGTCAGGTGGTAGAGCCCCTTGACGTGCGATGCGCCGACGCGGTCGCGGAAGCCCGCCGGCAGTTTTTCGAGCCGCGAGGGCCGGCAGGCGTCGAGCCGGGCGCGGAGGCCGGGCGCCAGCTCGGGAAGCCCGTCCAGGTCCGGCGGGCGGGCCGTCGCGGCGATCGCGACGGTCTGCAGGAATCGGCGACGATCCAGGTCCATCCCCCGATCATGGCCGTTTCCGGACGCCGATCCAAGGCGGTTGCGGCCCGAAGTCGGCGGAACCGCTCGACAAAATCGCCCCGGCGTTCGTATCGTCTTTATAGGTGGGGACCTCGGCGACGGCGGCCCCCCGAGGCCGGCGGGCGGTCGTGTTCGCAAAGGGTGCGGATCCACGTCGAAATCGCGATCCGGGCCCAGGCTGCCGGTAGTTCCGATCCGGGCTTCGGCGCACAATAGTAAGGTGATAGGGGCGGCGCGGGGCGGTCGACCGAAGGGACCTGGCTTGCGGGGGATTCTCGCATCATGGAACGTCGCTTCTCGGCACCCTCCTCGGACGACCTGGCGCCGCCGGGCCCGCGGCCCGAGCATGGGCCCGGCGAAGCGGACGGGCCCACGCTCGTCCCGTCGGACATGCAGAAGACGCTCGTCGTCGAGGAGCCCCTGCTCGACGCCCCGCCCCCTGCCGACCCGGGCTCGACTTCCGCCCCCGCCGAGGCCGCGCCCCGGGTCCGGAAGTTGCAGCCCAGGCGCCGCCGGCGGGTCCGCCTGAAGCACATCCTGCCGGCCTGGAGCGTCTCGCTGGTCGTCCACCTGGTGATCTTCACGGCCCTCGGCGCGGCGACGTTCAGCGGCGGGCCGCCCGAGGCCAGGCCGATCGACTTCGACTCGGCGCTCGGGGGCGCCGACCGCGCGGTCGAGGAGCTGCCGATCCTCGACGACCCGACCGACGCGCGGCCCGACCGCCTGGAGGATCGGCTGCAGGTCGCCGCCACCGCCCCGGCGGCCGAGACCCTCGCCGCCGACGAGCGGCCCGACATCGGCAGCGTCGTCATGGGCGGCGGGGCGGCCCCCTCGGCCACGCCCTCCGTCCGGGCCTCGGCCGCGAAGGGCGGCGCGGAGGGCCGGTTCCTGGCCGTCGAGGGGCTGAAGGGCCGGAACATCTCGTCGTTCAGCAACGTCCCCCCCGCCCTCGGGCTCGACGTCTCCGTCTCCGGCCAGGTCGGCGGCGACCCGACCTTCGGGGTCACCGAGATCGGCGAGGCCCTGAACCAACTCACCCGCGAGATCCTCCGCCACCTCAACGACCACAAGCTCACCGTCGTCTGGCTGTTCGACGAGTCGGCCAGCATGCGCGACGACCAGCGCGTCATCCTCGAGAAGTTCGACCGCGTCTCCTCCGAGCTGGCCAAGGTCGTCGACCCGGACAAGAAGGCCGGCGGCGCGCTCAACCACGCCATCGTCGGCTTCGGCAAGAAGCTCGACCTCATCCTGGACAAGCCCACCCTCGACGTCGAGGAGGTCCGCCGGGCCATCAAGCGGCTCCCCGTCGACTCCTCGGGCGAGGAGGCGACGATGGCGGCGATCCTCAACTCCGTCAACCACTATTCGGGCCTCGTCGCCAAGGACCGCAAGCTGATCCTCGTGCTGGTCACCGACGAGTCGGGCGACGACGGCGACGACGTGGAGCCGGCGCTCGAGGCGCTCAAGAAGACGAAGACGGCCCTCTACGTCATCGGCCGCCAGGCGGTCTTCGGGCACGCCTACGCCCACCACAAGTACGTCGACCCGGTGACCAAGGACGTCTACTACCCGACGATCCGCCGCGGGCCCGAGTCGGCCGACGTCGAGTGCTACCAGTGGGACGGCCTCTACGGCCGCTGGGACGAGCAGCCCTCCGGCTTCGGCCCCTGGGAGCTGGCGCGGCTCACCAAGGAGTCGGGCGGGATCTACTTCCTCCTCCCCTCCGAGGAGTTCATGCGGATCCGCCAGCGCGAGAAGACGTACACCATCGAGGTGCTCAAGGAGTACATGCCCGAGTACGTCCCCCGCGCCACGTACCTCCTGCGCCGGGACGAGTCGGACCTGCGCCGCAACCTGTTCGGGCTGGTCGCCGAGACCCGCGACGTCTCCTACCGCCGCGAGTTCCCCATCGACCCCGACGGCCTGCGCGAGGCGGCCCTCGAGCAGATCCCCATCGCCTCCGAGCGGCTCACCCGGCTGCTCGACATCCAGAAGCGGCTGGAGTCCCTCAAGAAGCACCGCGAGCGCGAGCCCGAGCGGCGCTGGCGCGCCCACTACGACCTGATGCTCGCCCAGACGGTCGCCTTCCAGGTCAAGACGTTCGAGTATCGCGCCCTGATGGAGAACCTGGCCGCGAAGCCCCAGCCGCCGACCAAGCAGTCGACGCCCGACGTGACGATCGTCTTCGTCGTCGACCACTCGTCCAAGCCCCTGGCCCCCGAGTCCGTGACCGCCAAGAAGTACGCCGACGCCCGCCGCCTGCTCGACGACGTCGTCGCCGAATACCCCGACACCCCCTGGTCCGACCTCGCCAAGGACACGCTCGGCCGCGGCTTCAGCGTCGTCCTCAACCAGTGGGAGCACAGCCCCAAGTACGGCGAGCGCAGCCAGTACGTGCCGAAGTATTGACGGACCCGTCCGGGGTGCCCGCTCGACTCCGAGGCGACCCCTGAGGGCAGAGGCACCCCCTCCACCCGTCCGCCGCTCGTTCACTCCGCGAGCCTCGTCCGGGCTCGGCGGCTCTCGGCGCTCGCGAGGAATCGGATGGAGATCATCGGGCTTATCTTCGGCCGTCGACGACCTGGAGGCGGCGGCCGGAGAAACTCCCGAGCCTCGCCGCCGAGGTCGCGGAGACGCTCGGCGCCGCGGCTTCCGAGCGTCTTCCCGCCGCCTGCCGACCCCTGTTCATGGGCGGCGGATCCACGGGACGGGGAGGGCGGGCGTCGCCTCGTCCGTTACTCATACTGGCCACGAACAGCGAGACGAGAATCTTGCGACGGCTGGTCGTGTATTTTTTGTAATCATAACGAATTATTTTTTGCATTTCGTTCGGCGTCCTGGCATGCTGCCCGCGGCGGCCAAATCAAATCGTCGGTCTCACCGAGGCACCGAGCATGTCGACGTCACCTCGAAGACGCAGCCTGTGGTTGATCCCGCTGGTCCTGCCGATCGTTTGCGGCCCGGCCCGGGCTCAGGACGACAAATCGAGGACGGCGCGGGAGGCCTCGGCGCAGAAGATTCAAGAAGCCATCCCGCCGGCGGCTCAGCAGTTTCGCCGGGATCTCAGGAGTTTCATCCGGAGCGTCGACGAGAAGGAGCGGTTCCAGGCCGCCCCCTCGGCGGCGGCCGCCGCGGCGGAACTCGAACGGGCCCGATATCGAAACCCGTACTTCCGGTCCGGCGAGGAGCGAAGGTCCAGCGACGGCGTGCTCGACACCTCGCTGTCGATCGTCTACGGCGAACGCAAGCTCTGGCGTCCCGACACGCTGAAGACGGACGGTCGGGGTGGACTTCTCAACGCCGCGGGTCAGCCGCTCCCCGAAGGCGAGGAGCCCGTCGTGCTCGTCGACCAGGGCGTGATCGGCGTGCGCCTGCGTTCGTATGAGGGCCTCGCCGTGGGGCCCACGCTCCGCGTCAAGCCCGGCGAGATCCTCCGGGTGAAGATGAAGAACCAGCTGCCGCCTGAGAATCCCGACGATCACCAGCCGGACGTCAACGTCCCGCACGGCTTCAACCGTACGAATCTCCACACCCACGGCCTCCACGTCACCCCCGTGGGCAACGGCGACAACGTCCTGCTGACCATCAATCCGGGAGAGGAATTCATCAACGAGATCCCCGTGCCCGAGGACCACGTCGCCGGCACGTTCTGGTATCACGCCCACCTCCACGGCTCGACCGCGATGCAGGTCTCCAGCGGCATGGCCGGGGCCCTGATCATCGACGCGCCCGAGGACCACGCCGGCGCGGTCGACAACGTGCCCGGCATCGCGACGGCCGAGGAGCGGATTTGCCTGTTCCAGCAGATCGCCTACCACCCCGAAGCCCAGTCGGCCCCGGGGCTGAAGCTCCTGCCGATGCTCACCGAGGTCGGCGGACTTCCCCAGTCGGGCCAGGACGAGATCGTCGTCGGTCGCGTCGGCGCGACGCTGCACTTCCGCATCTTCGACGCGAAGGGCGTCCGGACCGTGGATACCGACGAGACCAAGCTCATCGGCAAGGAGAGCGAGCTGACCCGTTTCAGAGAGCGGCTTGAGGCGATGGACTGGCCCCCTTCGCCCACCCCGGAGCAGCGCGTCGAATTGGTCGCCGCCGTCCGGTCCCTCGCCGGCCTCGTCACGTATGTGCTCGAGGACTTCAACCGGGCCTTCGGGCCCCGCAGGTGGATCGACGGCAAGAAGTCCCAGGGATGGCGGACCACCGTCAACGGCCAGCTCCAGCCCGTGATCCGCGTCGCGTCGGGCAAGCTCCAGCGATTCCGGTTCATTCACGGCGGCATCCGAGACCCGATCGTCGTGCAGTTCGCCCCGATCCCCGAGGATCTGCTCCAGGCCGGACGGGCGGACGAGATCCGCTACGACGTCGACGCGATCAACGACGAGGGCATGCGCGAGTTCGCACTCGACGGCATCCCGCTCCCGGAGATCCGCAGGACGAAGGCGATCGAACTCCAGCCCGGCTACCGCAGCGAGGCCTTGGTGCGGCTCACGAACACCACGGGACGGGTCCAGCACTACCTGATGTGGGACGGCCCGAGCACCGTGAGCCTGGATCCCGCGGCCCAGGATTCCACCAAGGAGGCCGGGATCTTGGCGATCGTCGAGGTCCTGCCCGGCGAGCCCGGCGACGAAGAGGCCTGGCCCACCCTCCACGATTTCTCCAAGGTCAGGCGTCCGATCCCGATCGCGCCCCAGGACGTGGTGGGGCTCCAGACGATCAATCTGGAACTCAACCCGGCCCCCGCCCATCCGTCCGTCAACGGCCGATCATACGACCCCGACGCGGCCCCGCTCGCCGTCAAGCTCGGGCGGACCGACGAATGGAGGCTGACGACGAATGCCGCCGCCCACCCCTTCCACATCCATGTGAACCCGTTCTACGTCGTCTCCGAGACCTCTCAAGACGGCGTCGTCACGCCGATCGGGGTCTGGAAGGACACGCTCCTGGTCACGGCGGGCCGGACCCAGACGATACGGACCCACTACAAGCGCTACATCGGAGACTTCGTCCTGCACTGCCACATCCTCGATCACGAGGATCAGGGGATGATGATGGGCGTATCGATCAAGAATACGACATACGAAGTCGGCGCCAAGCTGGCCAATCCTCACCCCGCGCCGCGCTGGTCGCTGCCCGACGCCGCGGACGCGGCCAGGAAGCTCGACGACTTGCTGGGTTCGGACGCCACCGTGCTGGTCTTCCTCCAGCGGCAGGACTGCCCCGCCTGCAACGCCCAGATCAGGGCGTTCCGCGACGCTGTATCGAAGTTCCCCGACTTGAAGAAGGTCGACGTCGTCTTCGTCGCGCCCGGCGAGAAGGCCGCGTTCCAGCCGGACCCCGCCTTCCCGTACACGGCGGTGTATGATAAGGACCTGGGGCAATTCAAGGCTTACGGCTGCTATGTGCCGCGCCACAAGGCGGCGCTCCACGGGATGTTCCTCCTCGACAAGACGGGGCAGGTCCGATGGCGCGAAGTGTCGGACGCACCGTACATGAACATCGACCAACTCCTGCGGGAGGTCGATGCGATCAAGAGGTAGCCGGTCTGCGTCCGGGCTCATGCGACGCCGTCGTCGACCTCGTAAATCGTGGGATTCCGCCCGTTTTCAGCCCCGAGGGGCCCGCGGTTCCCCGGGGATCTCCGCGGATCGAGAGGATTGGTCCAAGCTGCTCCGCCGCCATCGAGTCTCCGAGAGGTTGCGGCCTGGGGGGGAGGGGCGCGTGCACGTATCAAGCCTCGACGGCCCTCGAGGCCTTGACGGCCCCCGAGACGAGATCGACGGATGGGGCCGCGAGCACGGACGGGCGGGGTCCGCCCCCCGGGGTTTCCTCGCGAGCGAGCTGGCCACGGCCGTCGACCGCCTGCTGGGGACCGCGGCGGCCCCCCTCGACGGGGCCGCCGTCGTCAGGCCGCACGCCCCGCCCGCCGCCTCGGCGTGAGTCGGCGCCTCCCGTCCGGCCGCGGCCACGGCGTCATTGCCACCGGGTCGGCCGATGGCGGAGCTTCTTCAGGACGCCGATGCGTTCCGGCGAGCCGACGAACGTCCGGTCGGGGAAGCGGTACTGGGCGCGGATGCCGGCGAGGATCCGCTCGTCCAGGCTGGAGTTCAGCCACATGCCGGCCAGGTACTGGAGCCGCAGGTTGCGATCGGTGTTGATCTGGGCGCCCTGCGTCCACTCCTTCAGCAGGGACGCCTGGCCGGCGTAGGTGTTGAGCAGGTCGACGCCTTCTTCGAGGCCCGGCTCGCGGCCCTCGCCGAAGCCCACCTCGCGCAGCGACAGCTTCACGCGGGCGTGGTCGGGACGGTCGAGCTTCCGTTGCAGCGCGTCGACGTCGATCACCGTGGGGTCGACCTGGCCGAACAGCACGGCGTCGTAGGTGACGCCCTCGCGGTCGTTGCTCCACAGGATCCCGTTCGGGAAGACCTCGAAGAAGGTGGCGATGACGCTCTTGGCCGTCTCCAGGTTGCTCTCGTAGAGGGGGATCCAGAGGCAGACGATCCCGCCCGGGTTCAGGTGGTCGCGGCACATCCGGTAGTACTCCACCGTGTTGAGCGCGGCGCAGCCCTTGACCCAGGGGTCGATCGGGTCGGAGGTGATGACGTCGAACTTCTCGCGCGTGGTGCGGAGGAAGTGCCGGCCGTCGTCGTAGACCACCTCGACCTGCTTGCCGTCGACCGTGTGGGGGTTCTCCTCGGCGATGCCGTCGACCACGTGGTAGTTGGCCTCGCCGAACATGGGCGTGACGACGGTCGGCACCAGGGGCTCGATGTCGCAGATGACGATGCGCTCGACGTCGGGGTGGGGGACGAACGAGCCGGCGGTGACGCCCGCGCCGCAGGCCACGACCAGCACCGACGCGGGCTTGGGATGGACGAGCGCCGGGATGTGCCCCAGCATCCGCTGGAGCCGCATGTCGGCCGTCCGGGTCGACGCCTGCACCTTGCCCGCGCCGTGGAAGCTGCGCACGCCGTCGGGCGACTCGGTCACGGCCACCGAGACGTTCTCGCCCTCGCCGACGTAGGTGCAGAAGAAGTCCTTCTCGCCGCGATCGGCGGGGACCTCCTTGACGACGTCGGGGTACGCCTGCGGCAGCAGGTTCACCGTCTGCCGGCCGAACGCCACGACCGTCCAGGGGACGGGCGTCAGGCTCCAGGCCAGCCAGCCGGCGACCCCCATCGCGGCGGCCAGCGCGACCGCGCCGCCGCGATGCAGCGTCCCGGGCGCCGGCCGGATCAGGGGGGCCAGGGCCGCCAGCGCGGCCGCCGCGGCGAGGCCGATCAGCACCCGCTCCGCGCCGGCCGTCCCGAGGGCGGGGACCAGCAAGAGGCTGAAAATCAGGGCCCCGGCGAGGGCGCCGAGCGTGTTGGCCGCGTAGACCCGCCCGACCAGCCGGCCGGGGTCCTCGCCGCGCGCGGCGACCGCCGCCAGCGCCAGCGGGAAGCTCGCCCCCCACAGGCAGGCCGGCGGCAGGACGGCCCACAGGCAGCGCGCCAGGTCGAGCTGGAAGGTGAACCAGGGGCTGGGCGCCAGCTCGGGCAGGATCGGCCAGTAGGGGAGCGACTGCGAGATCATGACCGCCGTCCAGGCGATCGCCGCGGTGAGCAGCCACTGGCAGACCCCCAGCGCCGTCCGGGCCGACGCCGCCCGCCGCGCCAGGGCCGCCCCCAGGCTGCTGCCGATCCCCAGGCCGATCAGGAAGACGGCCAGGATCAGCGAGAACGTGTACACGGTCCCGCCCAGCATCAGCGAGAGCAGGCGGGTCCAGACCACCTCGGCCCCCAGCGCCGACGCCCCCGAAAGGCCGATCGCCAGGTACACGGCCCGGTCGCCCCGCGCCGCGCCCTCGTAGGGACCCGGCTCGGCGGCCGCCTCGGAGGCCCCCGGGCGGGTCGAGAGCGCCAGGGCGACGACGGCCACGGTCGCGTTGAGGGCGACGGCGACGTAGGTGGCCGTGGCCATGTCGTGGACGCGCAGCAGGTAGAAGCCGGCCAGCAGGCAGCCGAAGACGGCCCCGGCGATGTTGCCGCCGTAGAAGAAGCCCAGCCACGACACCCCCTCGGGGTCGGTCTCGACCCGCCGCGCGATCGCCGGCAGGGTCGCCCCCATCAGCAGCGTGGGGGGCAGCAGGCAGATCGCGGCGACGATCCCGCGCAGCAGCACGTCGGGCGTCCCGCGGCCGGCGTAGAGCACATACACCCGCTCGACGTACGGCATGCCGAACAGCACCGCCAACCCGATGACGCCGATCCCCAGCTCGAGCAGGGCGTAGACCCGCAGGGGGTTCCGACGGGCCGAGACCAGCCGCGGCAGGAGCAGGCCGCCCGCCCCCATGCCGCCCATGAACGTCCCCAGCAGCACGCCCAGCGAGACGGCCGTCGAGCCGATCACCAGTTGCAAAAGCTGGAGCCAGACGACCTCGTAGATCATCGCGGCGCAGCCGCTGCCGACGAACAAGATCAGGAGCAAGGGCAGGAACCGGCGAGCGGCGGCCGGTCCGGTCGGCAAGGTCGAATCCTGTAGGGGCATCGCGCGGTCGTCTCCCGGTGGGTGATGGAAGGGTCCCATCGTCGGGGAGGCCGGTCGGCGATGCAAGGCCGGCCTCGGCGGGGTGCGGGCCGTCGCGTCAGGCCTGGGCGTGCGGCTTGCGGTTCTCGCGGCGGAAGGCCCCCGGGGCCGAGCCGGTGGCCAGGCGGAACGCGGCGCTCATGTATTCGGCGTGCGCGAACCCGGAACGGTGCGCGACGTCGGGCAGGGGGAGGTCGGTCTCGACCAGCAGTTGCTTGGCGAGCCGAAGGCGGGCCTCGGCGATCGCGTCGTGGACGGTCCGGTTCAGGGTCGCCCGGAACCGCCTCTGCAGGGCGCTTCGCGACACCCCGACGTGGGCCAGCACGTCCTCGACGCAGAGGTTGTCGCAGGCGCGCTCGCGGATGAGCCGCAGGGCCTTGGCCACGAGCGGGTCGCCGACCTTCTTGGTGATGTCGGTCGAGTGCCGGACGGCGACGCCCAGGGGCGGGACGTCCAGCCGCTCGCGACACGGCCGCCCGCGCTTCATCAGCACGTCGAGCAGGGCGGCGGCCTCGTAGCCGATCCGCCGGCAGGCGGGGATGATGCTGGTGAGCGGCGGATAGGCCAGCTCGCAGGCGAGGACGTCGTTGTCGACGCCGATGATCGCCACGTCGTCGGGCACGGCGAGGCCCGCCCGGCGGCACGCGTCGAGCGCCTGGACGCCCACGAAGTCGTTGCAGGCCATCACGCCCAGCGGCTTCGGCAGGCCCCCGAGCCAGCTCGCCAGCTTCTCGGTCTCCGCCTCCCACGACGCCTGCTGGTGCCCCCAGGAGACGGGGTTCTCGGAATAGTATTCGTCGCACCGGCGGCCCGCCGCGCGGGCCGCGGCGACGAAGCCGTCGCGGCGGCGGACGGACCAGCCGAAGTGGGGATGGCCGACGAACGCGAACCGCTCGCAACCCTGCTGCCGGAGGTGCGCCAGGGCCAGCGCGCCGATGGCCTCATGGTCGCTCTGGATGTTCGGCATGGGCGACTTGGGCCCCTGGTCGTCGACGTCCACCGTGGGGATGCCGGACTTCAGGACGACCTCGGAGAGCTGGGGGGCCATCCGGGTGATGATCCCGTCGCCTCGCCAGTCGGCCAGCCACGGCGGGGCCGGATCCTGCAGCGAGCGGTGCTCGAAGAAGATCGTCCAGGGCTCGTTCTCCTGGAGGTACTGGGCGACGCCGTGGATCATCTCGCGGCCGTAGGCCATCGACGTCTCGACGAGGACCGCCACGTGGGGCGGCCTCGCGCATCGCCTGGATGAGGTCATGGGAGGGCGCCCCTTTCGGAATTCGACGTCGCGAAAGGCGAGGCGGGATCGGGAGGAGGACGCGCACGATTTCGTCCGCCGGCGGCCGTCCCGTCACCATGGAGGGGCCCGCCGGTGGGCCCATGATAGACAGAGGCGTCTTCCATAAAAAGGCCGGACCGCGAAAGACCCAAATTATTAGGAGATAGCCCCAAAACCGCATGGCGGGGGCGACTCCGAAGGACCTAGGATCTTCATCAAGGCCCCATCATCTCTGCGCCAACTTCTCCCAGGGTTGACGTCCCCCTTGTGCTGGAGATTCATGTCATGAAGCGAAGCCGAGGCTTCACGCTCATCGAGCTGCTCGTCGTCATCGCCATCATCGCGGTGCTGATCGCCCTGCTGCTCCCCGCCGTCCAGGCGGCGCGCGAGGCGGCCCGCCGCGCCCAATGCGTCAACAACCTGAAGCAGCTCGGGCTGGCGATGCACAATTACGTCTCGTCGAACAACGTGCTGCCGGCCATGGTCACGTTCCTCGGCCCCTCGTATCTGCCCCAGCCGAACGGCCCCGGCTGGGGCTGGTGCGCCGGCTGGCCGATCGCCATCGCCCCCAACCTGGAGCTGCAGACGCTCTCCAGCGCGTTCAACTTCAACATGCAGGCCGACGACGCCTCGAACTCCACGATCGGCTACACGGCCGTCGCCAGCCTGCTCTGCCCCTCGGAGAACCTGGCGCAGCGGCCCGGCGCGCCCTGGGCGCCGCTCAGCTATCACGGCAACATGGGCGGCCCCGGCGTGATCGAGGCCTGGACCGGGACCATCGTGCCGAACTACTCCAACTTCCCGATCCCCAACGGCTGGGGCTGGCCGGGGCAGAATCAGGCCTACTTCGGCCTGCAGTCCATCAGCGACGGCACGTCCAACACGGCCCTGATCAGCGAGAAGCTGCTCGGCCTCGCCGGCAACCCCATCGTCAACCCGGGCGGCAACAACGGCAGGCGGGGCTACTTCAAGGTCGCCCACGCGAGCTTCAACGAGCCCCCGGCCGTGGCGACGAACGACGCCATGACGTTCCTCAACGCCTGCAAGAGCGCGCCGGCGACGACGAACTCGTTCAGCTCGGCCCCGACCGGCCAGTACTGGACCTTCGGCTATCCCTGGAACGTGGGCAACAACGCCTACACCCACTTCAACACGCCCAACGGGATGTCGTGCGTCGACAATCAGGGCAACGGCGACGGCCCGGACAACGGCGGCGTGAACGGCATCGTCACGGCCACCAGCAACCATTCCGGCGGCGTCAACGTGGGCATGGCCGACGGCTCGGTGAAGTTCATCAAGGATTCGATCTCCGTCCCGACCTGGTGGGCCCTCGGCACCCGGAACAGCGGCGAGGTCATCTCCTCCGACAGCTACTGACCGGCGGATCGGCCCCGGATCCGAAGGGACTCCGGGGCCGTCTCGTCTCACCGGGTCGCCTCGTCGCCGCGCCTCCGGCCGATCGATCGGCGGGGCGACTCACGGCGGCGGGATCGGCGACCCCGATCCATGGACTTCTCGGCGACACGGCCTGCGAAGGAGACGATAGCGATGAGACGGCTTACGGCCAAGCAGTTGACGACTCTGGCGGCGGCCTCGGCGTTCGCCCTGGCCCTGTCCGGCTGCGGCGAGAGCGGGCTCCAGGCCATGCCGGCCGACGCCCCCTACGTCGCCCCGCCCTCCCCGGGCGAGATGAAGCCGGCCTCGAAATTGAAGCGGATGCCCAAGAACGGCGTCCCCCTGGGGCGTCACCCGGCCGCCGGGCGCCCGAACGCGTCGACCCTGGGCGCGTAATCGACGATCCGATCGATCGACTCGCGGGGGCCGCTCGAACCGCGGCGGGCCCCCGCTCATCCGTTCGCGGTCAGTCGTGGCCGAACCAGCGGTGCGACTTCTCGTGCGAGTGCGACCCCTGGGGCGAGGGGACGGGCGACTCCGGAGGCGCGTTCTCCGGGGGGGCCTGCGGCGGCGCCGGGGGCGGGACGGGCACCAGGCCGGAGGTCGCGATCGTGGCGGTCCCCCCCACCGGGGCCGCCGCCGGGGTCTGCAAGACCGTCTCGTGCACGGTGCGGACCCGGGTCCGGCCCATCTGGACCATGCGCTCGCCGACCCGGGCGAGGGCGGCCGAGAGCATCCCCGGGCCCCGGATCTCGACCGAGGTCGTGGAGCTGGACGTCGGCACCGACACCGACGACCCGGCCACCGCCCCCGCGAGGGCCGGCGCGGCGGGGGCCATCATCGGCATCATCCCGTACGCCGGCGCGGCGGGGGCCATCGGCATCATCGGGTAGCCCGGGGCCGGGGGGGCGTAGCCCGGTCCCGCGGGGGGGCCGCCGGGCAGGAAGAAGTTCCCGGCCGGGGGGCCGGCCGCGGGCGGGGCCATCATCGGCACCATCATGTACTGGGGCGCATACTGCGGCGGCGCGTAGCCCGGATACTGCGGGGGATAGCCCGGATACGGGGGGGCGTAGCTCGGCGTCTGGGTGGCCGGCGGGCTCGGGGGCGAGGCCGGCGGCGCGTACGACTTCGAGGGGACCGGCGGCGCCTGCTGCGGCGAGGCCTGGCCCTCGTGGAAGTGCGACCGCTGGACGTCCGCGTCGACCCGCTTGGGACGCGCCGGGGCCGGGATCGACGAGGCCGAAGGGCGGACCGGAGCCGTCGCGTCCTGTCCCGGGCACGAGCCGGGCGCGGCGAGCTGCGCCGCGATCCAGACGCCCGCGGGGAGGGTCCACCCGAAAATCGCTCGCTTATGTCCGTCCATGAACCATCACTCCTTATGGCATCCTGTTTCCGGGCGAGGGGCGGCCCTGCGCCGAGGCTCCCGCGCGGGCGCTCCCGGTCCCGGTCAACGGGCTTGAGATCGCGATCGGAATTCGCGGGCGTACGAGGCGAAGAGCCGCTCCAGTCGTTCCTGCTGGGCCGGCGCGAGGGCCTGGCCCTGGCCTTGCGGGCTGCGGAGGTCCAGGCCGGCGGCGAGCATCTCCGAGACGAGATGCTGGGTGAGCGGGGCGAAGATGCCCTGCGACCAGAACTGCCGCCAGTTGGGGTCGGTCGGCACGATCTCGTCCAGACGCCGCATCATCTCGGCGCTCAGCTCGCCGAAGCTCGTGTACAGCGAGGCGCGGGCGGCGATGGCGTCGAACACGCCGGCGGCCTGGTCCAGCGTGGCCCGTCCGGCGGCGGCTCCCGGCCCGCGCAGCATCTGATCGATGGCGGCCGTCGCGATCCCCGGCTCCCCCGCCCCTGATCCCGGCCCCGGTGGCGACCCCAGGCCCACGGCGGCGGGGACCTCGCCGACGGTCACGGCGATCTCGTCGGGCTCGGAGATCCGCACCTCGCCGTCGGCGTCCACCGAGGCCACGATCAGGCCGAAGCGATAGATCCCCCCAGCGGCCGGGACGAACGAGTAGTACCCTTCCTCCTGGTCGGCCTGCACGACCTTCGGGCCGCCCATCGCGACCCAGCGGTAGGCGATCTCGCCCCGGGGCGTGGACCGACCCCCGTTCAGGGTGATCCGCCGGCCCACGAGGCCGATCTGGTCGTCGCCGGCGTCGGCCCGCAGCGGGGCCTTCGGGGCCGGGATCGTCCCCCGCGCGGCGCGGGAGGCGGGGGCCGCCGCGACCTCGGGCGTCTCCGCCTCGCCGATCGGCACGACGACCCGGGCCGTCCGCTCGACGCCCGCGGCGTCCCGGAAGAGGAGCAAGAAGCCCAGGCTGCGGGCGCCCGGGGGGACGGTGAACTGGATCTTCGAGCCGGCCTGGTCGTCGAGCGCGATCGACGGGCCCTCGAACTGGATCCAGCGATAGTGGGCCTCCGGGTCGGGGGCGCCCTCCAGCTCGACGGCGACTCGGGCGCCGGGGACGGGCGTGCCGCGATAGCGCAGGACGCCCGCGGGGGCGGGGGCGGGGGCGACCGGCGTGGCCGCGGGGCGATCGTCGCCGGCGGCGGCGGCCCCCATGCCCAGCAGCAGCAGGAGCGCCGAGAGGCCCAAGGACTCCCCGGCGGCTCGGGCCGTCAGGCCCGGAGTTCGGCCCCGCAAGCTCATGGCGATCCCCTCGAACGAGTCCGCTCGCACGCGACCGACGTCGATCACGGCCGTCGTTATCAAAGCCCAAACTAAGAAATCGTCCGACTCGCCCGCAAACTTGCGGCGAACCGGACGATTGGGAAGACAGGCGCTTTCGGAGAGACCCCGAAAACCCGCGCCTCGCGCGGTCGGCCGCCTGCTTACTTTCGCGCCTCGGGCGGGGCGTGGGATACACTTCGGCGGAGTCCATGCCGCAGGAAGGGCCTCCCCAGGGAGGGGAGAGGGACCGTCGCTCTTCGCGGCCCGAAACGGAGGTTCGCTATGCTGAGTCGATCTCGCCTCGCCCGCCCGGCCGTCGCGCTGCTCGCCGCGGCCCTGCTCGCGCCGGCGTTCGCCCCGACGCCCTGCTTCGCCCTCGGCATCTTCCACACGTATTACAGCAAGACCACGACGAAGACGGTCACCCACGGCCACCCTCCGGCCGCGGTCGCCGCACCCGCCGCGCCGGCCTACGCCCCCGCGTATTACGCGCCCGCGGCCCCGGCGTACTACGCCCCGGCCTACTTCGCGCCCGCGGTCCCCATGTACGCCCCGATGGCCCCCGCGTATTACGCGCCCGCGGCCCCGGCATACTACGCCCCCCCGGCCTTCCAGGCCCCGGCGGCCCCGGTGAGCATGCCGATCGCACCCAACTACGCCCCGGCGGCCCCCGCGCCCCAGGCGTCGGGCCAGCGCTGAGGCCGATCGTCGAGCCGACTATCCAACGCGTGCGACGGGACTCCGCCGCGCGCGTTTTTTTGCGCCGCGAGATCTATCGCCGATTGCCGGGCGTGTTAATATAGACCGTCTGGTTAATTTATTGAATTTGGGACCATCTTGCGGGCTGTGGCGTGCGGAGCTGCCGAGGCCGGCGCGGCGACGATCACCATCGGAGATGAACCAATGACAAGTATGTCGGCCCCTCGGCTGGTCCCGGCCGTCGTGGGACTGGTCTTCGCCCTGGCGGGCGACGCCGCGGCGAACTGCATCCACGGGTACGTGCGGTGCGCGAGCTGCGGCGGCAACGGCTACGGATACGGCTACTCGACGCCCATGGCCGTGCCGCTGCCGACTCCGGTCGGGACGCCCGCGCCGGTCGGCCCCGACGGCGGGCCGCCGCCGCCCCCGGGCGCGATGGCCCCGGGCCTGTATTACCCGGGCATGTACGCGCCGGCGTCCTATTCGCCCTACTTCGGGTGGTCCGGCGGGCATGCGGCCTCGGCCTCGGCCTCGGCCGCGGTCGCCCCTCGGCCCTCGTTGCTGGAAGGCTACAGCGAGGCGGCCCCCGTCTACAACGTGCCCGCGGGGGCTCCGTTGTGGAACGGCCAGATCTTCGGCTCGCACATCCTCCAGGTCCTGCGCCAGTTCGCGCGCCCGAGCCAGACCCGGGACGACCTGATCAAGCTGGCGATCCAGGCGTTCGTCAACGCCAGCGGCATCGGGCCGACCACCGCCGAGCGCGAGGTCATCGAGCGGATCGTCAGCCAGTTCCTCGGCACGATCGCCGGCCGGCCGGGCGCCCAGCCGGGCGGCGGGACGTCCCCCCCGGCCGGGACGAGCGGGGCCCCCAACGTCGTCCGGCTCGTGGTGACGATCGAGCTGCCGCCCGGGGCGAAAGTGCTGGGCGTTCAGCAGGAGACCCCGCCCGCCGGCGGCGGTCCGGGGCAGAGGCCGCCGGTCGACGACGGCGGAGTGGGCGAGCCTCCGCCGCCGCCGACCGCCGCCCCCGCCGCGGCGACGCCCGAGGCTCCGAAGCCGAATCCGGCGCCGAGCGAAACCCACAAGTAAGCCCGGGGGGGAAGGGCTGTGGGCGTCGGGGGATGGGCGCCGTCCTCCGACGCCTCGTCGCGCGCCCCGGGAGATCGCTTCAGGACCCGGGGGGCGCCGCCGCCTTCGGGGCCTCGGCCGGCGGCGGGGGCGTTCGTCGGGGCCGCCGGGGCGGGGCGCGCGGCGGCCGGAGGCGGCATGTATCCGGGCGGGGGCGACGGCCCGCCGAACGGGTCGGCCCCGGCGGCGTCGTCCGGGGGGACGGCGTCGCCGCCGCCCGTCGCGACGTCGGCCCGGCCGGCGACGGCCGCGCCGCCGCCGGCCGTCGTCGCCCCGGCTTCCGGGTAGGGGATGGTGACGGTGACGGTGATCACGCCGTTCGCGGGGCCGCCCCGCGGGGAGACCGAGACGGCGGCCGGACCGGCGGACGCCTCCGGCGCGGCGGCGGCGGCCGGGGCCGACGCGACCTCCGCCATCGGGGCGAACCCGAGCGACGACGGCAGCGACGGGAAGGGCGGCTCGGGGCGGGGCGGGGCCCCCCCGGGGCCCGCCGGCGGGGCGGGCGGGAGCGGCAGGGCGGGGGCCGCGGCCGCCGCGCCGGCCGCCGCCGGGCCGTACATCTTGTTGACCGCGACGACGTCGTAGAGGCTCGGCTTCTTGACGTTCCCCAGGCCGATCACGTCCGTCGTGAGGGCGAAGTTGTACTTGGTCCGGTAGTAGTCCCGCCAGGTCGCGGGGATCGAGTAGACCGGGTAGACCGGCCGGAAGGAGGCGTCGACCGCGTTCGGATTCACGCTCCCCGCCCGCGAGTCGTACAGCATGATCGAGAAGAAGTCGAACCCGGTCCCCTGCGTCGTGAAGTCCTGCACGGGCGTGGTGAACTGCGAGATCCAGCCCTGCTGGATGTTG
Source organism: Paludisphaera mucosa (assembly GCF_029589435.1). Taxonomy (NCBI): domain Bacteria; kingdom Pseudomonadati; phylum Planctomycetota; class Planctomycetia; order Isosphaerales; family Isosphaeraceae; genus Paludisphaera; species Paludisphaera mucosa. The sequence goes on from NZ_JARRAG010000002.1 coordinate 4,879,650, forward strand.
TTCTCGATGAGCGAGAGGTGCGAGGGCCGGTCGGGCCGGGACTGCTCGTGGAACAGCCCCAGGGCGTGGCCCAGCTCGTGCGCGATGTGCGATTCCGGGAACCGGTCCGGGTGCAGGAGGTTCAGCCACTGGCCGCCCGAGTACATCCCGACGCTCGACGAGCCGGCGTCGCCGGTGACCAGGTGGACGTACAGGTAGTTGGGGTCGCCCGGCCGGTAGGGGCGGAAGGCGACGGCCGACGTCTGGTCCATCCAGAGCCGGCAGGCCGCCTCGAAGCGGGGGCGGAACGGCTCGTAGCTCGGGTCGATGAAGTAGGGGACCACGCCGCCCGGCCAGTAGAACCGCGTGTCGAGGATCGCCAGGGCCGCGGCCACCGACGGCCCGGGGTCGCCCGGGGGCGGCGGCGAAGCCCCTTCCTGGGGCTCGAGCGCGTGGGCCGCGGTCGCGAAATGCTCCAGGGCGTCGCTCGACTCCTTGGGCATCTCGCCGCCGTCGGCCGGCCCGGCGGATCGGAGCACGCGCCGGGCGGCCTCGTACCGCCGGACCGCCTGCAAGAGGCGCTGGAATTCGGCCTGACCCGCCGCCGGCGCGGTCAGCCGGGTCTTCCGCTTGGGCTGCGCGGCGAGCTGCCGCGTCAGGCGGTCGGCCGACTCGCGAAGCCCGGCGGGGAGGCGGACGTCCTGCTTGTTCGGGCTCTTCTCGAAGTCCTGCGCGGCGGCGATCGCCCCGTTCATGAGGGCGTTGCCGACGTCGTCGGTCGTCCCGACGATCATGTCGCCCTCGATGACGACGTACGGCCCGACCACCGCCGCCTTGGCCTCGACGGGCCGGAAGCGCGCGTCCCACGTGATCGTCACGGGGAGGCTCGGGGTCGGCAGCCGGCCCCCCAGCATCGGCGCCAGCGCCCCGGCCGCCTGCGGGGCGGGGGGCGGCGGGGGCTCCTGGGCCAGCCCCGCGCCCGGCGCGGTCGTCAGGCCCGACGCCACGAGCGCGGCCGCCGTCGCCGCCGCGCACGAGCCCAGGACGAGGGGACGCTTGCGATGCTTCATGGCGTTTCTCCCGGCGGAAGAGCGGGCGCGAGGTGTCGTGGATGAAGCTTATCGAAGCATTTCGCAAAAGCAAGTGCCATCCTAAGCCCCGCGTCGATCAGCGCCGCCGGGCGGGCCCGAGGACGTTTTCCAGGAAGGCGTCGATCCGCCCGTTGGACTCGTCGGTCGGCTCGTGGGCCGGGCGGTTGGTCATGGCGACGCCCGGGCGGACGCCCAGCAGGGCGTCGACGGCGAGGACGTGGTTGAGCGCCCGCCAGCGTTCGGGAGGGTCCTCCGCGCCGCCGGAGACCAGGAACGGCCGCGGCGGCATCAGGGCCAGCAGCTCGTGGAGGTCGCGGCCGTCGGCGACCAGGCGGGCGTACGCGCCGGTGCGGGGGTCGGCGGGCGTGACCAGCCCCGGCTCGCGGCGGCGGCCGGGCTCCCAGCCGAGGTACCAGGGCTCCCAGTAGTTGACGTTCGACCGCGACTCGTCGAAGACGATCCCCGGGTCGGACCAGACGCCGCAGGCGAACCGCTCGTCGAGGCAGGCGGCGAACAGGGCCCACTTGCCGCCGTAGGAATGGCCCACGACCCCGACCCGCGCGGGGTCGACCTCGGGAAGCCCCTGCAAGGCGGTCAGCGCGTTCGAGGCGACGTGGGCCAGGTAGGCCAGGGGCTGGATCGGCGGCTCCCATTTCGACGGGTCCAGTACGCGGGGATCGAAGCCGATCGACAGCGCGACGAAGCCCCGCTCGGCCAGCCGGCGGGCGAAGTCGCGGTGCGGCTTCTCGCCCAGGCCGACGGCCGTCTCGGGCTCGTAGAAGACCGTCAGCACGGCCGGATGCGGGCCCGGACCGTCCGGGATCAGCACGTATCCCGGCGCCGTGCGGTCGGCGGCGACCTGCACCCGCACCCGGCGCTGGAGGAACGCCCCCCGGCGCTCCTCGCCCAGCAGCTCCAGCCTCGGCCGTTCGATCCGCGGCGGCTCCTCGCCGATCCGCGCCCGCCAGCCCCGGAGGATCTCGCGGCGACGCTCGCCCCACTCGGCCTTCGTCCGGGCGACGCGGCCGTCCTCGAACATCAAGGGGGATCGATACGTCCCCAGGTCCCCGGCGAACGCGGCCGGCGGGCCGTCGTCGCCGGCGCGGAGCGGGGGGGCGGCGAGCAGGGCGACCGCAAAGACGGCCATGGCCATTCCGAGCCTCGGGGATGGGCCGTGGCGAGCGTCCTTCTCCCCTCGTGGGAGAAGGTGGCCCGAAGGGCCGGATGAGGGGGGCGGGACCGAGAGCCTGGCGGATTCCCCCTCATCCGGCCTCCGGCCACCTTCTCCCACGAGGGGAGAAGGACGATTGGCGACGGCCCCTGGACATCGTGCGCCGAACCGCTTCCGGGGCGTGTTCATCTCGCGAACCTCCTCAACAGCTTCCCCGGCAGGCCGATGTCGACGACGGCGATCTCGCCGGTGTAGGCGGAGGCCCCGGGGGCGTCGAAGCCGAACTTGCGGGCGGCGAAGGTGACGGTGGCCCGGGCGCGGACGGCGACGCCCAGGGGCTCGCCCGAATCGGCGTCGAGGCCGGAGGGGACGTCGAGCGCCAGGATCGGCTTGCCCGAGCGGTTCATGGCCTCGACCACCGCGCGGAAGGCCCCGGCGACGGGCCGCGCCAGGCCCGTGCCCAGCAGGCCGTCGACGAGCCAGTCGGCGTCGGCGAAGAGGGCGTCGAGGGCCGCCGGGTCGGGCTCGGCGTCGGGCCGGGCCTGCTGGGGGATCCCCGAGCGGTCCAGGATCTCCCACTGCACGCGGGCGTCGCCGCGGATCGACTCCGGGGGGGCGAACCAGGCGAGCGACACGGGGAAGCCCCAGGCGTCGAGGTGCCGGGCCATGACGCCGCCGTCGCCGCCGTTGTTCCCCGGTCCGCAGACGACCAGCACCTTCGGCGGCCCGGCGTCGCCCGCCGTCTCGGCCCAGTAGGCCGCGGCCCCCCGGCCGGCGTTCTCCATCAGGACCAGGGTCGACAGGCCGAATTCGTCGGCCGCGAGGGCGTCCAGGCTGCGGACCTCCTCGCGCGACAGGGGGCGGATCTCGATCGGCGATGGGGACATGATGGCGCTCTCCGTTGACAAGCCGGCGGCGGATTTCGAATAATACATGAGTCGTCCTCGATGTGTAAGCCGGAACGATCCCGAGGAGCCCCTCCATGCCGATCTACGAATACCGCTGCGAGCCCTGCGAGCACACCTTCGAGACCCTCATCCGGGGCGGCTCCGACGTCGCCAAGTGCCCCCGGTGCGGCAACGTCGAGGTCGCCAAGCAGTTCAGCGTGCCCGCCTCCTCGCCGACCGGGACGCTCGGCTACAGCCCCGTCTCGGCCCCCGGCCTCTCGATGGGCGGCGGCGGCTGCGGCAAGCCCGGCTGCGGCCCCGGCGGCTGCGCGGCGAACTGATTCCGCGCTTCTTGAGCCGATCTCGCAAATCCCGCCCGTCGCGCCGGGCGCGGCCGTCGCCGACGTCAGACTTCGCCCCGTTTGACGTCGGCGCGCCGGTCGAGCTTGCCCCCTCCGCAGGGCCCAGCCTGGCGCATCCCGCACACCTGGCGCATCGCCGCGCCTCTTCCCCGAATTGCCCCGTCCCCGTCTTTGACAGGGTCCCGCGCAGGGCGCATATCTTCGTGGCCGACGTGGGAACCTGATCCGCCTGAGGGGTCGAGGGTGCCTGGGCGGTCGCTGAGGGACAGGGGAAATCGCCGGGCCCACTCGGGACCCGGCGGCCGAAGGGACGTCTAGCGGCGGGGGCGGGATCATGGTCGGGACGACCGGGAAGACGAAGGGACGCGAGCGGCCGGCGACGGCGCCCGGGGCGGTTCGGACGGCGGTCTCCCACGCGCAGGAAGAGGCCTTGCGGACGGCGGTGGCCGAGCGGATCGGCGAGAACCGGTTCGGGCTCTGGTTCGGGGAAGGGGTCCGGCTGGGGGTCGTCGACGACGGCGACGCGGTCGAGGTGCTGGTCCCGAACGCCTACTTCCGCGACCGGATCCGGGGCGGCTTCGCGGCGAGCGTGGCCGCGGCGGTCGAGCAGGTGATCGGCCGGGCCCTGCCCGTGTCGTACTCGGTGCAGGACGAGGCCGAGCCCCGCCACGAGACCGAGGCGATCCCCGAGCGGCCGGCGACGAGCGACGACCGCCGGCCCAAGGTGACGGTGCCGATCCCGGGCGCTCCGCGGCCGTCGACGGCGCCCGCCGAGCGGCCGGCGGCCGACCCGGCGGCGCAGCCGCATCGGTTCTCGGCCCCGCCGGGCTCGGCCCGGGTCCTGCGCAAGCTCGACGACTTCGTGGTCGGGCCCGCGACGCAGATGGCCTACGCGGCGGCCCGCGAGATGGTCCGCTCGGCGGGCCGTTCGTTCAACCCCCTGTTCCTCCACGGCGGCGTGGGCCTGGGCAAGACCCACATGCTGGAGGGGATCGTCCTGGGGATGCGGCAGGCGCACCCGGGGCTGAACGTGGTGCACGTCACGGCCGAGGGCTTCACCAACGGCTTCCTGGAGGCCATGCGGACCGCCTCGCTGTCGGGGTTCCGGAGCCGGCACCGGGGCGTGAACGTTTTGGTCGTCGACGACGTCCACTTCCTGGCCTCGAAGCGGGCCACGCAGGAGGAGTTCCTGCACACGTTCAACGCCCTGATCGAGCGGGGCGTGCCGATCATCCTGTCGTCGGACCAGCACCCGCGGCGGATCGCCAAGCTGACCGACGAGCTGGCGACGCGGTTCCTGGGCGGGATGGTCGTGAAGCTCGACGCGCCCGACGTCGAGACCCGCAAGGCGATCGTCCGGGCCAAGGCGAAGGCCCGGGGCGTCGAGGTCCCGGCCGCGGTGGTCGACTTCATCGCCGAGAACGTCAAGGCGAGCGTCCGCGAGCTGGAGGGGGCGCTGCAGAGCGTGCTGGCCCACGCCTCGCTGTCGAACCGGCCGATCGGCATGGCCGTCGCCAAGGCCGCGCTCGGCGAGACGATCCGCTGCACGAGCCAGTCGATCGCCCTCCGCGACGTCGAGAAGTCGGTCTGCGGCCACTTCCAGGTCGAGGCCGACGACCTCAAGTCGGGCAGCCGCGTCCGCACCCTGGCCTACCCCCGGATGCTCGCCATGTACCTGGCCCGCAAGCACGCCGGGGCCAGCTACAGCGAGATCGGCCGCTATTTCGGCGGCCGCAACCACTCGACCGTGATGTCGGCCGAGAAGAAGGTCGTCGCCTGGCTCAAGGACGACGTCCGCAGCCCGCTCCTCCCCGGCTTCGACAGCGTCGTCGACATCCTCGCCGACCTGGAATCGACCCTGGGCGCGTGACGTCCGGGGACGGGGGGAGGGCCCGCCGGCTCATGGGGCCGGCGTCGGGGGTGGGGGCGGTCGTTCCAGTCGCTCCTCGACGGCCTTCGTCTTGGCGTGCCCCGCGGGCAAGGCTTCGCGGTAGATGGCCAGGGCTTCCTTCAGGAGCGGCTCGCCTTCCGCGGCCCGGCCGTCTTCGGCGAGGAGCCCGCCGAGAGCGGCGACGGTGTCGGCGAGGTTGGGGTCGCGGCTCGTCAGGCGTCTGCGACGGCCTTCGAGCACCTCTCGGAACAGCTTCTCGGCCTCCGGTCGGCGGCCTTCGGCCCGCAGGATGGCGGCCAGGTTGTGCTTCGCGAAGAGCGTGTTCGGGACGTCCGGGCCGAGCGTTCGATCGAAACCCTCCGCCACCTGGCGGGCGACGACCTCCGCGCCGGCCAGGTCCTTTCGGTCGCGGAGCAAGACGGCGAGGTTGTTCTTCGCGACCAGGACGTCGGCGTGGTCCTCGCCCTGGACGCGGGTGCGGACGTCGATGATCCTCCGGAACATGGCCTCGGCCCCGGCGAGATCGCCCCGCTTCTGGCGGAGCGTCGCCAGCGAGTTCATCGCGCCCAGCGTGTGAGGGTGGTCCTCGCCCTTGACGCGGAGACTCAGCTCGACGCCCCGTTTCAGGATCGGCTCGGCCTCGGGGAGGCGGTCCTGGAAGAGGAGCACGCCGCCGAGGTTGTTCATCGCCTCCGCGGTGTCGCCGTGATCCGGCCCCTTGATCGCTTCGCTCAGCGGCACGGCCAGGGAGAGGATCGACGCGGCCTCGGCCGGCTTCCCCTCGTAGTAGAGCAAGAGGGCCAGGTTGTTCATCGACTCCAGCACGTCCGGGTGGCGCGCCCCCAGGACGCGACGCCGGGCTTCCAGGTTGGACCGGAAGAGCCGCTCGGCCCCGGCCCAGTCGTTCCGGTCCTGCATCAGCGAGGCCAGGGCGTCGACCGCCGCCAGGGTCGCGGGGTCGTCGTCCCCCTTCGCGCGGGCGCCGAGCGCGAGGGCCTCGCGGAGGTGGGGCTCGGCCTTGTCGTACTCGCCGAGCGAGCGGTACGTCCGGCCGATCGCCCCCCGGACCGCCGCCTCAATCTCGAGCTTGCCGGCGAAAGCCCCCCGGATCTTCGCGGACGAGCGGTCGAGCGCCTCCTCGACGGTGACCTTCCGGTCGCGCGGGTTGTTCTCCGGGGCCGCCTGGGCCAGGATGTCGTCGACCAGGAAGCGGTTGATGGCCTGGGCGATGTCGGCGGCGCGCCTCGACTCGGCCCCGGCCCGCTCGGCCTCGCGCCACTTCCAGGCCACGCCCGCGACCCCGGCGACGACGGCCGTCGCCAACGCCGCCGACAGTCCCGCCAGGGCCGGCTGGCGTCGGCACCACAGCCCGAACCGCGCGGGGGCGGCCACCGGCCGGGCCGAGATCGGCTCGCCGGCGATCCAGCGACGGAGGTCGTCCGCGAGGGCCTGCGCCGAGCCGTACCGCCGCCTCGGGTCCTTCTCCAGGCACTTCAGGCAGATGACCTCCAGGTCGCGGGGCGTGTCCGGGTTGTGCCGCGACGGCGGCTCGGGCGGGCGATTCCGCACCTGCTCGATCGTCTCCATGGCCGTCGACCCGATGAACGGCGCCCGCCCGGCGAGCATCGCGTAGATCACCGTCCCCAGGCCGTAGACGTCGCTCGCCGTGGTGACCGCCGCGCGACGGCCGCCGGCCTGTTCCGGGGCCATGTAGCCGGGAGTGCCCAGGATCGCCCCCGACTGCGTCAGGTCGGGGCCGGCCCCGAGCCGCCGGGCCAGGCCGAAGTCGGTGACGTAGGGGGCGCCGCGTTCGTCCAGCAGGATGTTGGCCGGCTTCAGGTCGCGGTGCAGGACGCCCCGCTGGTGCGCGTGATGCACGGCCTCGGCCGCCGTCGCCGCCAGCCGGGCCGCGGCCGACGGATCGCGGCGGAAGGCGGCGAGGCGGCGATCAAGCCCCTCGCCCTCGATCAGTTTCATGCTGAAGTAGCGCCGCCCCTGGTGCTCGCCGACCTCGTAGATCGGCACGATGTTCGGGTGGTCGAGCAGGGCGACCGCCTCCGCCTCGTTCTGGAACCGCCGGCGCTCGTCGTCCGAGGCGAATTCGTCCGCCCTGATCATCTTCAAGGCCACCCGGCGGTTGAGGCTGATCTGGCGGGCCTGATAGACGACGCCCATGCCCCCGCGGCCGAGGACGCCGGCCAACTCGTAGTCGCCGAAGTAGCGGACGAGGAGGCCCTCGGGCGGGCCTGGCGGCTCGACGGCCGACGCCGACTCGACCCCCGGATCGGTCGTCGCGTCGAGGTCCGGGGGCCGGGCCGAGGTGGTCTGCGTTTCCCTCGATTCCGCGCCCCGGCGGCCCTCGACGACCCGGTCCGCCACGGTGGTCGGCGGGACGTCCCCGGCCTCGTCGGCCGTTCGTTCGACCATGCCTCACCTCCCCCGGATCGGGCCGACGGCCGTGGATCCCCGGCGACGTCGACGTCCCCTGGCCCGGGCTCGATCAAGGCCGCGGCCCCCTCGCCGGGGAGATGAGCCGGCCCGGAACGCGATCAGCGAAGGCCCATCGAGCAGGGGCTCGCCGAGCAGAGGCCCGGGGTCGCCGGACCTCGCGAGTGTGTCGCGGCCGGAGACCCAGGTCAAGTGGAATTCGCACATTTTAGCGCAAGCCGGCAGGCCCGGGCCGGTCCGCGAAGGGTCGCGGATCGACCCCCAGGCACTGGGCTGGGGAGCGTCGGTCCGGGAAGACCGCGTTCCGCATGGCGGCGGCCTGATTCGCGGTCTTGAACTTACGTTCAAGTGAACCATCGTCAAACATGCCACGCCCCCCGCGCGCATCGTCTTCGCATGACGAGGCGCGCGGGGGGCGTCGCGGGATCGCGGGTGGATCGGGCGGGCGGACGTCAGGAGGCCGGGGCCCCGGTGGAGGCGGCGGGGTTGCTGTCGGGGTCGATCCGGGTCTCCAGCTCGTCCTCGATCCGGCGGATGATCTCCTCGTGGCGGGTCTCCTCCTCGAACAGGGGCTCGCGGTCGTCGGGGAGGGAGACGCCGTTCTGCTCGCAGAGGGTCCGCAGCAGGCGGAGGATCTCGGTGGTCTCCTGCTCGGCGAGCATGTTGATCTGCAGGTCCAGGTGGTGCCGGCGCTCGCTGAGCCGGGACTGGCGGTTCTGGCTCATCATCAGGATCGGGGCCGCGTACGCCGACTGGAACGACAGGGCCAGGTTCAGCAGGATGAACGGGTACGGATCCCAGTGCCGGGCCCAGGCCATCAGGTTCAGCAGCACCCAGATCGCCAGCAGGGTCGTCTGCAGCAGGATGAACGTCCAGCTCCCCATCACCGAGGCGAACGAGTCGGCCATGCGCTCGCCGGTCGTCCGGACGCTCCGCGAGTCCTCCTCCATCTTGGCGACGGTCGCGATGTTCTTGCTGGTCAGCTCATCGATCGAACGGGCAGGATCCATCGACGTCCCTTGATGTTCGCCGGCCCCCGCTCCGCGTCAGGGGACGTCGGGCAGGGTGTACTCGAAGTCGTAGTAATGCTTCCCCTCGCCGACGGTGATCCCCATCTTGCCGGCCAGCCCTTCGAGCCCGTCCGTGCCGGTGTCGGGCACGACGGTGATCGACAGGCCGGGCGCGCCGCGGTCCATGATCCCGTGGTGCTGGATCACGAAGCTCCCCGACCGCCCCTGCAAGGTCCCCGTCACCCGCTCGATCGCCACGTACCCGGCCGAGCCCTCGACCGCGCCGTGGGCCGCCAGCATCTCGCCCTTGCCGACCGCCTCCAGGTCGCCGCGATATCGCTTGTCCAGCGCCATCCGGTGCACCCCCGCCTCCCGGGCGAGATCGCCCGGTTGCTGGGGCGCCATCTTGACCTCGAACTCCCCGCAGATCCGCGTCGCCATCATCACGTCCTCCTGTTCATTTGACCATGACGATGAAACCTACCCCGGATCGGCCGGGCGGGCAAGGGGGCTTCCCCGCCGGCGACGCCGCTGGCTTCGATTCGGCTTCCTTCGTCGCCGCGACCAAGGAAGCCATCGGACGCAAGTCTTTTTGATAGATTGGTTTAGATAGCGATTTTGTCGTCGCGGCGTTGGATTCGCACGATGATTTTCTCGACCTTTCCCAGTCGTTCAAACGTCCGTCGCACGCCTCGCCCAGGGATCTGCCACCACATCTCACCAAGGATAAGATGCCATCGAATGTCGCATTGGGGACGGCCGAATAGGACCTTCCCCCCTCGCGAGGGGAGATGGCGGGGGGTCGGGTGAGGGGGAGGACGCACCATCAAGTCAGGACGTCTCATCCCGTCCCTTTTGCGCTCCCCCTCATGGCCGATCCCCACGGATCATGATCCGGATGATCGAAAATGATATAAGTAAAGCCGTCGCAAGCGAAAATCAGACCAAACGCATCCCGGGCCGGCCGTTCTCGCCCTCGGGGAACGCTCCTGGGCTGCGAGGCGAGGCCGACCCGTGGCGATCCCCGACTACCAGACGATCATGTCTGCCCATGCTCAAGCGGCTTGCGGATGACCGAGGATGGTCGATGAGTGTTGATATCTGGATCATCGAGCCGTGCGGGCTCCCTCCCGTTCGGCGTCGGCGGGAGTCGTCGCGAGGCCCAGGACTTTCGCGAGGTCGCGAAGGGTCCGAACGAGCGGCTCGGGCCTTGCAGGGTGGTGTGATCGACGTCGATCGGACCGCCGACCAGCATGTCGTCGGCGGTGAACCTTGAGTCGGGTCCGGGGGCATCAGGAAGGCGGGGCGTCATGGATCGGTCGCGGAGCTGGAGGAATGTCGGCCTGACGGCGGTCGGGCTGGCCGCCGCAGGGTTCGCGTTGCGCGTCGCCGGCCTGGTCGGGGCGGCGGACGGCGTCGCCGAGGTGGCCGACGCCGACCCCCAGCAGCGGCTCCCGGTGATCCGTCGGCTGGTGCGGGAAGGCCCGCCCGCGGGGCGGCCGGAGCTGCTGCGCCGGTTCGCCGAGCTGGACGGGGGCGAGGGCCTGGCGACGGAGCTGCTGCTCGCGACGATCGACCTCGACCCGGCGGGCGCGGACGCGATGCTGGAGGCGTATCGCGGGCTCTTCCCGGACTCGCCCTTCCTGAGCACCTGGACCATCGAGGCGCGGCTGAAGCAGGGGAGGGTCGACGAGGCCGTGCAGATCCATCGCGAGGCCGCCGCGAAGGTGAGCGACGAGGTTGTCCGGCGCGGGCTGCTGGACCAGTTCACCCGGCAGATGGCCGACGCCGGCCGGGCTCCCGAGGCGTACGCCGCGGTCGAGACGCGCGACGCCGAATACGTGTTCCGGCTGCTCGCCGGCCGGCTCGAACCGGGCGCGGGCTATGGGCCCGAGCGGCTCAAGCCGGAGGAGGCGTCGACGCTCCGCGCGCTGGTCGCGGCGCACGAGGCCCGGATCGGACGCTCGCCGTCGGTCGTCTATCACCTCGGGCGGGCCGACGAAGGCGAAGGCCGCGACGAGGCCGCCCAGGGCCTCTACGGGGAGGCGATGCGAGCCCTGGTCGCCGCGGGCTGCGGCCCCGGCCCCGCCGTCGACGCGGATTGGGACCGGATCCGGAACCGTCGCATAAACTGCCTGTTCCGGCTGGGTCGCTGGGAGCAGGCCTACGACGAATGCGAGCCGACGAAGGCCACCTTCGACCGGCTCTGCCAGCTCTTGGAAGAGGCCGGGCGCGTCGATGACGTGGAGAAGCTGGCCGCCCGGCATCGGCGACGCGCGCCGGACGACCCGGCGCTGGCCTTCTGGGAGGCCGCCGTCCGCTGGTCTCGCGGCGAATACGCCGAGGCGCTCCCGCTGCTGGACGATTATCTGCGCCGGGCCGAGCCGCCGCGGGAACGCGCGAGGGCGGCGATGGACCGCAAGTTCCGCTCGCTGGTCCACCTCGGCCGGCTCGACGAGGCCCGGGCGATGGTGGCCCCGGCCGCCGTCCGCCGCTGGCCGGAGCAGGCCCTGTGGGGGATGATCGTCGCGGCCAAGGCCGGCGACGAGGCCGCGCTGGGCCTCTTGATGGCGGAATACGCCGATACCCGCAGCACGGACGGGGCCTACGCCGACGAGGACCTCGGGCCGCTCCTCCGCGACGGTCCGTTCGCCGCCGTGCGCGAGAAGTTTCCGCCGCCCGCGCCCTGAAGACGCGGGCGACGGTAGGCTTGGGGCCGACCCGGACCCCGACTCATCTCATGCGCAAGGTCGGCACGGCCGGGTTGAGGCGGGGGATGTACGGGATCACGCCCCCGACGGCGCCGGCGCGCGTCGTCTGGCCGTTGTACGGCGAAAACGCCTGTCCGCCGTAATACCCCTGCCCGCCGTAATACGACTGGCCGTAGTAGCCGCCGTTCTGCGGGTAGTAGCCGTTGTTGTAATACGACTGCTGCTGGTAGACGCCGGGGGCGTAGTAGCCGGGATTATAGAACCCCGGGCCGTATCCGTAGCCGCCGGAGGTGACGCCGTAGGCCCCGGAGTTCACGCCGTAGCCATAGCCCTGGAAGGTGGAAGAGGCGAAGGCGCCGTCGAAGAACACGGCCTGGGCGTGGGCCGCGGGCGTGGTCGCGGCCATCGCCGTCAGCAGGAAGGCCGCCGTCCCCAGGGTCGCCGTTCGTATCCCGTGCATCGTAGGTCCTTCGTGGGGGCCGACCGCGAGATCACCCGACGACCACGACGGTCGATCGGGCGGCGTCGGCGTGCTCTCCTTCATCCTACGTCCGTTTCGGGGCGTCGTGAAAAAGATTCTCGCGATTCGATGCGACGAAGGCGTCGCGGCGGGACGGATCGCGCGGCGACGGCCGGGCCGAGGCCGCGCGAGGACCGCCCGCCCTCGGTCAGCGCGGCATCACGTACATCGGCGCGGCCTGCGGCGCGTAGCCGGGCGCGACGCCGTACGAGTACTGGGGCTGGACGACGGACCGGACCGCGTTGACGACGGGGTTCCGCGAGGCCGTCGGCTGCGCATACTGATACTGCGTCGGGTAATAGGTCGTGCCGGGCTGGGCGTAGCCGTTGTACATGGGCTGCGCGACGGTCCCGGGGTAGGCGGGCGCATAGCCGTTGTACGCCTGCGGCTGGACCGCGTATCCCGAATACCCGCGCGTGTAATACGTGCCGGGCGGCGTCGCGTAGCCGGGATAGGCCGCCCCGGCGTTGGAATAGGCGCCGCCCCGGAACAGGCCGCCCCTCGAAAGGACCCCCTGCGCCTGGGCCGACGAGGCCCCCGCCGTCGCAAGGGCCAGCATCACGGCCGCCCCGATCCCCAGGGCCTTCGCGTGGATGATGTTCATCTCGGACGCTCCTCCTTCGTGGTCCTCGTCGCACCCGCCGTCGACCGCGACGGTCGAAACTGCGCTGCGGGCGTCGACGAGAACCGTCGCGAATCGCGTGCCGGACCGGGGCGGTGCGTCAGTCCTTGCGAGGCTCGGGGATCGCGATGGCGGCGATCGAGCCGTTGCGTTCCAGGTCTTCGCCGAACGTCAGGTCGACCCGGGCGGGGGCGTCTTTCACGTCCGGCACGGTCACGGTCGGCGGAGAGCTGTAGCCCGAGCCGCCGTCGACGACCTCGTAGCCGACGACCTTGCCTTCGCGGACCAGGGCGAAGGCGACGGCCGGCCTCGTGAGCCAAAGCTCGCCGCGACCGGGGTTGTAGCGGTAGCGGTCGGAGACCTCGTCGAGCCGGTCGTTCGTCACGCCGTGCTTGCCGAGCGCCTTGAGCAGCACCGACTTGTTGCGCTGCTCCTGGCGGCGGCTCGGCCGGGCCCCCGCCGGGGCGGGGCGGACGTCCTTGAAGGCGTCGCGGAAGACCTCGGGCGAGACCCCCAGGCCCGCCGCCACCAGCACCACCGGCCGCCCGCGGTCTCGGGGGTCGGTCTCATGCCCGCCCGAGAAGGCGACCGCGACGCGCGTCGCCTTCTTCTCGGCCGGGTCGTCCGCCGCTTTCGCCCAGAGCACCGGCCAGAGCAGGCCGGCCACGACCATCGTCGACGTCATGAGGCTCTTCACGTGGTTCGCTCCCCTTCCCGGTCCGATCGCGCCGCGCCCCTCGCCTTCGAGGGCCGTCCGGTGCGGACGAGAGCCTTTCGTCGGGAAGCCCGCATTCTTGTCGGCTTCGGCCGGAGGGTGCGGGAAAGCCCCGGCCGCCCGGAACGACCTCGCGTCGTAATCGGGCGATCCTTCCGAGCCTCACGTCATGGGCGGGGGCCGGCGCCGGGCCCGCGGGACGGGGTCGCGCTCGTCCCCACGCGCGCGGCGACGGCTTGCATCGCTTGTTGAGCGGTCATGCGGACGAGCGGGTCGGGGTCCGGGCGGGCGGTCTTCATGAAGTCGAGCGTGTCCGATCCGCCGACGTCCTTCAGCACATTGCACGCCTCGCGGCGAAGGTCCGGGTCGGGGCTCTTCAGAAGCTCGACCAGGGCGCCTTCGGCGCCCGCGCCCAGTTTGCGCAAGGCGGGAGCGGCCGCGATCCCATCCTCCTTGAGGCGTGCGGCGACGGCCTCGGCCGCCCGCGGGTCGCCGAGTTCGCCCAGGATCTTGATCACCTCCCACCGCACTCCGAATCGCTCGTCCCTCGTCTTGGCGATCAGCGCGGGGACCGTCTCGGGCGTGGCCCAAGCGGCCATCGCCCGCGCCACGTCCAGCACGAAGAATCCGTCCGGGTCGTCGAGCAGGGGCCGGAGCGCCCGCTGGACCTCGTCGCGGCGGCCGTCCTCCGGAGCCAGCCGAACCAGCTCGCCCGCCGCCCGCTTCCGCGCCCCGGCGTCGGAAGAGGTCAGGCCGGCCAGGGCCTTCGAAGTGGGGTCCTTGGGACCCTCGTCGCCGCCGGGCGCGGGTGCCGGCCCCGGATCCGCGACGGCGAAGTCGCCCGGTGTCGCCGCGGGGGCGGGAAAGTCCGCTTCGAAGGCCGGGCCGGGGGCCGGAGCCACCGCGGCCGCGAAGCCCGGGGGCCCCGCTCTCCGAGCCTGGTTCGGCCCGCCGGCGGGGATGATGAACACGACGCTCGCCGCCGCGCCCGCGAGCCCCGCGAGGTTTCCCGCGACCAGCGGGCCGGTCTCCTTCAGGTTCCTCGATATCCAGATGAGCCTGCGGAACGGGATGTACCAGGGGATCCCGCCGTATCCCTCGCGGTATCCCCTGAACAGCAGCTTCAAATTGCACACCACGGCCAGGCCCGCGAAGGCGACGAGCAGCAGCATGCCCCCGGCGAGCGGCACGATCTCCGGATGGCCCTGCTTCAGCCCGTAGTACATGACCGACAGACAGGAGAAGGCCACCAGGACCCCGATCAGGCCCAGCCCGACCTTCACCAGGATCGGCAGTTCGCTCGTCGAGGGCCCCGCGGGCCGGCTCCGCGTGGGCCGAACGCCCGCCCGGCGGGGCGCCCGCGGCGCGTCATCCACCTCGCTGGGGGCCGGAGGCCCGGCGTGCGGCCGCGACTTCAGGCGAGACGAGATGTCGTCGTCGTCATACCACCCCGCGGGCGGCGGCGCGTCCGCGTCGCGGGCCGTCGCGAGCGGCGCCTGGGGGACGGTCGTCGTCTGAGCACAGGCCTTGCAGCGCACCCGCCGGCCCGCCAGGGCGTCGTCCACCGAATACCGCTTGCCGCAACTGGCGCACGAGAACGTGATGGCCATCGGAACTCGTCCAGGAAAAGCCGGATCCCCACGCCCATTCGTCCACGAAGGGCGACGACCCGGGAGAAAACGACACGAGGATCGGCGAGGAGGATTCCCGATCCGCTCCGGCCGCGCTCGCGATGTCGAGGCCGTCCCGGCACTCTATCGCAAGACGCGGGCCCGGGCAATGCATCGATCCACGGGCGGGCGGGCGGTCGGCCGTCGCCTTGACCGCCGCGCGCCGCGGGTGCAGAGTGGACGGGTCCGGGATCGGATCGAGGGGACCAGGGGAGGGCGGCCGATGGGCGCGGAGGCGGCGATTCGGTTCACGGTGAACGGCCGTGAGAAGTCGGTCGAGACGGACCCCGACCGGACCTTGCTGGAGTTCCTGCGCGAGGACCTGGGGCTGCTCGGGACCAAGTACGGCTGCGGCGAGGGCCAGTGCGGCGCGTGCTCGGTGCTGGTCGACGGCCGGCGGATGAACGCCTGCCGGACGGCCGTCTCGAAGGTCTCGGGGCGCTCGGTCGTCACGATCGAGGGCCTCGCGAAGGGCGAGGCGCTGCACCCGGTGCAGCAGGCCTTCCTGGAAGTCGGCGCCTATCAGTGCGGGTTCTGCACGGCCGGCATGATCGTCGCGGCCGTCGCGCTGCTGGACGCCAACCCGGCTCCCAGCGACGTCGAGATCGTCGCCGGGATGGACCGGAACCTCTGCCGCTGCTGCAGCTATCCCAAGATCGTCCGGGCCGTGCGGCGGGCCGTCGAGCTGACGGGGGGAGGCGCGCGATGAAGGCCCGCGAGGACTGGAAGGCCGAGGCGCTGAAGGCCGCCGGCGTCGCCGCCGACTACGACGAGCCGGTCGACCTGGTCGCCTATCGCTTCGACGACGTCGCGGCCGTCGAACCCGGCCGCCGCGACGTGCTGAAGGCCCTGGGCGCGGGGCTCCTGATCGCCGTGGCGGCCGACGCGGCCCCGGCGAAAGGCGAGGAGCCGCCGCCGCGACGCCGCGGGGCGGGGGGCGGCCGGGGCGGGCCCATGGGCCGCGGGGCCGCGACGATGGCGGCGCGGCTGCACATCGGCGAGGACGGCGCGATCACCGTGATGACCGGCAAGGTCGAGTGCGGCCAGGGCGCGCGGGCCGAGCTGGCCCAGGCCGCGGCCGAGGAGCTGCGCGTGCCGTTCGACCGCGTCCGCCTCGTCATGGGCGACACCGGGGCCGTCCCGGACGACGGCGGCACCTACGGCAGCCTGTCGACACCCGCGACCGTCCCGGCGATCCGGATCGCCTGCGCCTCGGCCCGCACGCTGTTGATCGCCACCGCCGCCCGCCGCTGGGGCGTCGACGCCGCGACGGTCGCCCTCGCCGACGGCGCGGCGCGTTGCGCGGCGAAGGCCGGCGAGTCGCTGGGCTACGCCGACCTGGCGCGCGACCCCGAGGCCGCCCGCGCCATGGCCGGGGCCCTGCCGCCCGACGTCGCCCTCACGCCGGTCGCCGAGTGGAAGACGCTGGGGACGTCGATCCCCAAGCCGTCGGGCCGAGGGATCGTCGCGGGATCGCATGAATACCCGTCCGACGTCGTCCGCCCCGGCATGCTCCACGGCAAGGTGCTCCGCGGCCCGCGCTACGGGGCGACGATCCAGAAGGTCGACCTGGCGCCGGCGCAGGCCCTGCCGGGCGTGGTCGCGGTGCGCGACGGCGAGTTCGTGGGCGTCGCCGCGCCCACGACGGCCCGCGCGCAGGCGGCGCTCGACGCCCTCGCGAAGACGGTCGAGTGGGCCTCGCCGCCCCCCCACTCGTCGAGCGCGGACCTGCCGAAGCACCTGCGCGAGCACGCGCAAGGAGGCCTGCCGACCCGGCCGCTGTACGAGGAGGGGGCGAAGGCGCTCAAGGCGTCGTACGACGTGGCGTACATCCAGCATTGCCCGATGGAGCCCCGCGCGGCGGTCGCCGAATGGGAGGACGGCAAGGTGACGGCCTGGGTCGGCACCCAGGTGCCGTTCAACGTCCGCGGCGAGCTGGCGCGGGCCTTCGGACTGCCCGAGGACCGCGCGCGGGTGATCGTCCCCGACTTCGGCGGCGGCTTCGGCGGCAAGCACTCGGGCGAGTACGCGGTCGAGGCCGCGCGGCTTTCGAAGGCGGCGGGCAAGCCCGTGCGGGTCGTCTGGACCCGCGCCGAGGAGTTCGCCTGGGCGCAGTTCCGGCCGGCCGCCGCGATCGAGGTCGAGGCCTCGCTCGACGCCGACGGCGCGATCGCGACCTGGCGGCAGATCAACGTGAACTCGGGCGGCGGCTCGGTGCAGACGCCCTACCGCGTGGGCCAGTCCGACTGCCGGTTCCTCCCGTCCGACGCCCCCCTGCGGCACGGGTCGTACCGCGCGCTCGCCAGCACGGCCAACACCTTCGCCCGCGAGGCTTTCATGGACGAACTGGCCGCCCTCGCCGGCCGGGGCCCGCTGGAGTTCCGCCTGGCCCACATCCAGGAGCCCCGCCTCCGCGACGTGCTGGCCGAGGCCGCCGCGCGGTTCGGCTGGGAGGCGCGCTCCAAGGCCGGGGAGCCCGGCAAGGGCGTGGGCCTCGCCTGCGGGCAGGACAAGGGGGGCTTCGTCGCCGCCTGCGTCGCGGTCTCGGTCGACCGCGAGGACGGCTCCGTCACGGTCGACCACGTCTGCCAGGCGTACGAGTGCGGCAAGATCCTCAACCCCGAGAACCTCCGCACCCAGGTCGAAGGGGCGATCGTGATGGGCCTCGGCCCCGCGCTCCGGGAGGCGATCGCGTTCTCGGACGGCATGGTGACGAACGGGTCGTTCCGCGACTACCGCGTCCCCCGCTTCGCCGACCTGCCGAAGCTCGACGTCCACCTGCTCGACCGCCCCGACCTGCCGTCGTCGGGCGCGGGCGAGACCCCGATCATCGCCGTCGCGCCGGCCGTCGCCAACGCGGTCGCCGCCGCCCTGGGCGTCCGCCTCCGCACCATGCCGATCCGCCCGCCGGCGAAGGGCGCGGCCGCCGGCGCGGGATCATGAATTCCGATCGACACCGCTGGATCTCAGAAAGGTTGAATACTCTGAAAGAATTGGTCGAATCCATTGACGACGCGGCGGTCCGGTTCGTATAGGATCTAAATAGGCTTGGGGGGTCCTCCGCCGGTTCCGGCTCCCCCTCCGCTTCCGGGAGACGCCGAACATGATCGCCGCGTGGCTGTTGGCTGGGGCCTTGTGCGCCGTCGGGGCCTGGGAAGACGGTTCGAAGCCCCCCGAACCCGACCGCGCGGCGTACGAATCGGCGAAGGCCTCGGCCGGCCGCGACGCCGAGGCGCAGGTGAGGCTGGCGCTCTGGTGCGAGGCCCGGGGCATGGCCGCCGAGCGCACCACGCATTTGATGCGAGCCGTCCTGATCGACCCCGAGAACGCGCGGGCCCGCGGACTGCTCGGCCAGGTGAAGCACGACGGCAAGTGGCTGCGCGCCGAGGACGTGGCGAAGGCGGTCGAGCAGTCGCCCGAGCGGCAGGCGCTGCAGCGCGAGTACCTGGACCGCCGGGCGAAGGCCGGCGACGACGCCGACGACCAGTACAAGCTCGCCTTGTGGTGCGAGGAGAAGGGGCTGACCCAGCCGATGGTGGCCCACCTGCACCGGACGCTCCAGCTCGACCCCGGCCGCGAGGGGGCCTGGCGGCGGCTGGGCTTCACCAGGGTCAAGGGCCGCTGGGTGAACCCCGAGATCGAGGCCGCCTTCAAGGCGGAGCGCGAGGCGCAGGCGAAGGCCGACCGCGCCTGGAAGCCGAAGCTGGAGACCTTTCGGACCGCCCTGGGGGGCAAGAACCGGGCGAAGCGGGCCGAGGCGTTGAAGGCCCTGGCGGCGATCGAGGACCCTCGCGCAGTGCCGATGCTGTGGCAGGTCTTCGTCAAGGGGGGCGTCGAGGAGCGGCAATGGGCGGCCGCCGACGTCCTCAGCCGGCTCGACGCGCCCGCGGCCTCGACGGCGCTGGCGTCGCTGGCCCTGTTCAGCCCGCACGCGGCGGTGCGGAGCGATGCGGCGGCGTTGCTGCAGCGTCGCGACCCGCGGGAGTTCGCCGCGATGCTGGCGGCCGCGATCCGCGACGAGGTGAAGTACAAGGTCAAGCCGATCGACGGCCCCGGCTCGCAGGGCGAGCTGCTCGTCGAGGGCGAGGACGCCAACGTGCGGCGGATCTATCGGCCGCTGCAGAGCCCGACCATCCAGCCCGGCGACCAGCTCGGGACGGACGCGAACGGCAACGTCGTCGCCAACCGCCCGATCGCGACGTATGAGGGGCCGTTGTTGACGGCCGCGTCCGCGGCGGCCCTGTGGTCCGGCAGGCCCGTGGTGGGCTACCTGCCGCCGACGGACGGCATGGCCGGCATGGACGGCCTGACCGGGCTCCCCATGGTGAATTCGCTCGGGGGGCCCGGATTCCTCTGGAACCCCCCGGACGACCTCGGGGCGGCGGCCGCGACCCTGGAGCGTGCGGGCGTGCCCGCGTCGCTGAGCCGGACGGCCGTGGGCCGGATCGCGGAGTCGAACGCCCTCTGGTCGTCGGCGCAATGGGCGGCGGCCGGGGCGATCATGGGCGGCCGCCCCACGCCCTTCGTCCGTCCGATCATCCAGGAGTCGATGCAGATCCCGATCCAGCAGATGAGGGCCGAGGCCCAGGCGTCGGCGCTGGTGGCGCGCCAGCAGCTGGCGAGCGACGTGGCCGGCATCGAGGCGTACAACGCGCCGATCCGCGAGGTCAACGAGCGGGCCGTGGCGATCCTCAAGGCGGTGAGCGGCGAGGACCGTGGCGACGACCGTCGCAAGTGGATGAACTGGGTGCTCGACCTGCAGGGCTACGGCCAGCCCTTCAAGGGCCGGACCGCGCCCACGGACCTGGTCGTCGAGGACGTGCCGATCGGCTTCCAGCCCCAGGCGGCCCCGATCCCGACGTCGGACGTGGTGGGCTTCCGCTTCTTCACCTCGTGCTTCGCCGCGGGGACGCGCGTCCGCACCCTGCAGGGGGAGCGGCCGATCGAGGAGGTCCAGCCCGGCGACCAGGTCCTCAGCCAGGACACGACCAGCGGCCGGCTCGCCTTCAAGCCGGTCCTCGAGGCCGTCCACAACCCGCCCGACTGGACGTACGCGATCGACCTGGGCAAGGAGACGGTCCACCCCACCGGCATCCACCGCTTCTGGAAGGCCGGGAAAGGCTGGGTGATGGCCCGCGACGTCCAGCCGGGCGACCGGCTGCGGACGGCGGGCGGCGTGGTGGAGGTGGTCTCGGCCGGGCGCGAGAAGCTCCAGCCCGTCTTCAACCTCTTGCTGGCCGGCGGCGACAACTACTGCGTGGGGACGGTCGGCGTGATCGCCCACGACCACGGCCTGGTCGAGCCCGTGTCGAAGCCGTTCGACGGCGTCCCGACCACCGCCGAGCTGGCGACGGCCTCCAGGCCCTGAGAACGATCGACCGACCGACCGAGTTCCGACGCGTCCCCGGGAGAATCCGTCCATGATGTCCGCGTGGGCCTTGAGCGTGGTGGTCGGTCTGGCGGGGGCGGCCGACGAGTCGGCGAAGCCCGACCTGGCGGCGTACGAATCGGCGAAGGCCTCGGCCGGCCGCGACGCCGAGGCGCAGGTGAGGCTCGCCCTCTGGTGCGAGTCCCGCGGCATGGCCGCCGAGCGCACCACCCACCTGATGCGCGCCGTCCTGATCGACCCCGAGAACGCCCGCGCCCGCGGCCTGCTCGGCCAGGTCAAGCACGACGGCAGGTGGCTGCGGCCGGCCGACGTGGCCCGGGCGATCGAGGAGTCGCCGGCGCAGCAGGCCTTGCTCCGCGAGTACCTGGACCGCCGGGCGACGGCCGGCGACGACGCCGACACCCAGTACAAGCTGGCCCTCTGGTGCGAGGAGAAGGGGCTGACCCAGCCGATGGTCGCCCACCTGCGGCGGGTGGTTCAGCTCGACCCGGGCCGCGAGGGCGCCTGGCGGCGGCTGGGGTTCAGGAAGGCCGGCGACCGCTGGGTCGACCCGGAGGCCGAGGCCGCCCTCAAGGCCGAGCGCGAGGTGCAGGCGAAGGCCGACCGCGCCTGGAAGCCGAGGCTGGAGACGCTTCGGACCGCCCTGGGGGGCAAGAACCGGGAGAAGCGGGACGAGGTCCGGGCGGCCGTGGCGGCGGTCGCCGACCCCCGCGCCGTGCCGATGCTCTGGCGGGTCTTCGCCCGGGGCGGCGACGAACGCCGTCAGTCCGCCGTCGTGGAGGCGTTCGGACGGATCGAGGGGCCCGGAGCGGCGACGGCGCTGGCGATGCTCGCCCTGTCCAGCCCGCACGCGGCGATCCGCTCGGACGCCGCGGTCCTGCTCCAGCGCCGCGACCCGCGGGAGTTCGCCGCGATGCTCGCCGCCTCGATCCGCGACGAGGTGAAGTACAAGGTCAAGCCGGTCGAGGGCCCCGGCTCGCGCGGCGAGCTGCTCGTCGAGGGCGAGGCCGCGAACGTCCGCCGGCTCTACACGCCGCTGGATCGGGCGGCCGTCCAGCCCGGCGACGAGGTCTGGAGGGATGAGGACGGCAAGCTCGTCGCGAATCGCCCCTTCGGGCCGGCCATGTTGGCCCCCGTCGTGAC
Source organism: Paludisphaera mucosa (assembly GCF_029589435.1). Lineage (NCBI taxonomy): Bacteria > Pseudomonadati > Planctomycetota > Planctomycetia > Isosphaerales > Isosphaeraceae > Paludisphaera > Paludisphaera mucosa. The sequence goes on from NZ_JARRAG010000002.1 coordinate 4,901,259, forward strand.
GCCCCGGGCGATCGCGGCGAGGATGCTGGGACTCCCCGTGGAGGTCCGCAGGCCCGACCCGGACGCGGCCGGCTCCGAGGAGACCGTCGACCCCGCGACCGGCCTGCTGATGCCGTATGGGTGGGGCGGCGCGATCGACGCCGACGTGTACGTGCCGACGTACGCCCCGATCGACCGAGGCGCGGTCGCGGCCACCCTCGAGAAGGCGGGAGTCCCGTCCGGGCTGAGCCGGACGGTGGCCGGCCAGGCCTCGGATCCCCGGGCCTTCGCGGCGGGGCAGGCGGCGCTGGCCCTGTACGGGGGCGGCGTCGCCCTCGACTCCCTGCAAGGCGACACGCTGCGGCCGATCTTCCGGCAGTCCGTGCAGATGCCCGTCGAGCGGATGGCGGCCGAGGCCCGGGAGTCCGCCGTCATCGCCCGCGAGCGGCTGGCGCGGGACGTGGCGACCATCGAGGCCTACAACGCCCCCATCCGCCAGGTGAACGAGCGGGCCGTGACGATCCTCAAGGCCGTCAGCGGCGAGGACCGGGGGGACGACCGCGAGAAGTGGATGGGCTGGGTGCTCGACCTGCAGGGCTACGGCCAGCCGTTGAAGGCGCGGACTTCGCCCCCGGCCGAGATCGTCGAGCAGGTTCCGCTGGGCTTCCAGCCCCAGGCGTTCCCGGTCCCCTCGGCGGCCGTCGTCGGCTACCGCATCGGCCCGTCGTGCTTCGCCGGGGGGACGCCCGTCCGCACCCTGCAGGGCGACCGGCCGATCGAGCAGGTCCGGCCCGGCGACCAGGTGCTGACCCAGGACACGACCACCGGCCGGCTCGCCTACAGGCCCGTGGTCGAGGTGATGCACAACCCGCCGAACTGGACGTACGCGATCGACCTGGGCAAGGAGACGGTGCACCCCACGGGCATCCATCGCTTCTGGAAGGCGGGGCACGGCTGGGTGATGGCCCGCGACGTCAAGGCCGGCGACCGGCTGCGGACGATCGGTGGCACGGTGGAGGTCGTTTCGACCATCAAGGGGGAGGAGGTCCAGCCGGTGTTCAACCTGCTCCTCTCCGGCGGCGACAACTACTGCGTCGGGACGCTGGGCGTGATCGCGCACGACAACGGCTTCGTCGACCCGGTGGCGGCCCCCTTCGACGGCGTGCCGGCCACGGCCGAGCTGGTCGCGACCAGCAAGCCCTGAGGGCGTCCCGGCCTCGAGCCTGCAACCGAACTTCGAAGGAGTGACGCGACATGGCGGCATGGTCCTGGATCCTGGCGATCGGCGTGGTCGCCGCGGCCGACGAGTCGGCGAAGCCCGACCTGGCGGCGTACGAGGCCGCGAAGGCCTCGGCCGGCCGCGACGCCGAGGCGCAGGTGAGGCTCGCCCTCTGGTGCGAATCCCGCGGCATGGCCGCCGAGCGCACGACCCACCTGATGCGCGCCGTCCTGATCGACCCCGAGAACGCCGCGGCCCGCGGCCTGCTCGGCCAGGTGAAGCGCGACGGCAGGTGGCTGCGCGCCGACGACGTGGCCCGGGCCGTCGAGGACTCGCCGGCGGAGCAGGCGCTGCTCCAGGAGTATCTCGACCGCCGGACGAAGGCCCGCGACACGGCCGACGGCCAGTACAGGCTGGCCCTGTGGTGCGAGGAGAAGGGGCTGTCGCAGCCGATGGTCGCGCACCTGCGGCGGGTCGTCCAGCTCGACCCCGGCCGCGTGGGCGCCTGGCGCCGCCTCGGCTTCGAGAAGGTCAAGGGCCGCTGGGTCGACCCGCAGGCCGAGGCGGCCGACAAGGCGGCGCGCGAGGCCCAGGCGGCGGCCGACAAGGAATGGCGGCCCCGGCTGCTGAAGTTGAGGGCGGCGCTGGCGGGCCGGGACCGGGCGAAACGCGACGAGGCGCGGGCGGCCCTCGCGGCGATCGACGACCCCCGCGCCGTGCCGGCCGCGTGGAAGGTGTTCGCCCAGGGCGGGAACGAGGCCGACCAGCGCGTGGCGGTGGCCCTGTTCGGCCGGACCGACGGCCCGGCGGCGTCGACCGCCCTGGCGACGCTGGCCGTGTTCGGCCCCCACGCGGCGATCCGCGCGAACGCCGCGGCGTTGCTCCAGCGCCGCGACCCGCGCGAGTTCGCGGGGTTCCTGGCGGGGCTCATCCGCAAGGAGGTCAAGTACTGGGTGAAGCCGGTGGAGGGCCCGGGCTCGCAGGGCGAGTTGCTCGTCGCGGGCGAAGACGCCAACGTCCGCCGGCTCTACACGCCGCTGGCCGCCATGGTGCCGCCGGGCACGGCCGTCGACCCGAACGAGGTGATCATGATCCCGCTGGGCGGGCAGGCCCCGGAGGTCGGCGTCGACGGCCCCCGCTACACCCTGGCGGAGCTGGAAGCCGCCCGCGCCCAGCGGCAGGCCCAGACGGTGGCGACGCTGGTCAAGGCGGCCCCCGTCCTGCAAGCGGTGCAGGGCCAGCTGGCGGCCGCGGCGGCCTCGCCGGCCCCCGGGATGTCCCAGACCGCGAAGCAGGCCGATCCCGATTCGCGATCGTTCCAGGAGGCCCCCGTGATGGAGGACTTCCTCCAGGTCCCCATCGGCTGGATGGTGGCCGAGACGCGGTATTCCGCCCAGGTCGCCCAGCAGCAGCTCCTGGACGACGTCCGCGCGATCGAGGCCCGCAACGCCCCGGTCCGCGACGTCAACGAGCGGTCCGGGAACATCCTCAAGGCGATCAGCGGCCGCGACTTCGGCGACGACGGCGAGAAGTGGGCCGCGTGGACGATCGACCTCGAGGGCTACGCCTACTCCGCGTCGCCCCGGCCCGAGCCGCCGACCTACGTCGAGGACGTCCCCCTGGCCTTCGCACCCCAGGCCGGGCCGGCCGTCGTGACCCAGCAGGTGGGGACGCGGATCGTCGCCGGCCACTCCTGCTTCGCGGCCGGGACGCCGGTGCGCACCCTGCAGGGGCCGCGGGCCATCGAGACGATCCGTCCGGGAGACCAGGTGCTGGCCGAGGACACGACGACCGGAGCCTTCCGGTATCGGGCCGTGGTCCGGGCGTTCCACAACCCGCCCAACGAGACGTTCAAGGTCGACCTGGGCCGGGGCGAGTCGGTCGTCGCCACGGGCATCCACCGCTTCTGGAAGGCGGGGAAGGGCTGGGTGATGGCCCGCGAGCTGAAGGCCGGCGACCGGCTGCGGACCGTGGGCGGCGTGGTCGAGGTGGCGGCCGTCGAGCCGGACCGGGTGCAGCCGGTGTTCAACCTGCAGCTCGCCGGCGGCGACAACTTCTGCGTCGGCGGCCCGGGCGTCGTCGCCCACGACAACAGCTACGTCGACCCCGTCACGCGGCCCTTCGACGGCGTCCCCGCCACCGCCGAGCTGATCGCGACCAGCAAGCCCTGAGCCCAGACCGCCGACCGAACCGCCCGCAGGCACGACGTCCCAGGAGGATTCGCACATGATCACGACGTGGGCTCTGGGCGCGGTCCTGGGGATGGTCGGGGGCCCGGCCGACGGGTCGGCCGGGCCCGACCTCGCGGCGTACGAATCGGCGAGGGCCTCGGCCGGCCGCGACGCCGAGGCGCAGGTGAGGCTGGCCCTCTGGTGCGAGGCCCGCGGCATGGCCGCCGAGCGCACCACCCACCTGATGCGCGCCGTGCTGGTCGACCCCGAGAACGCCCGCGCCCGCGGGCTGCTCGGCCAGGTGAAGCATGAGGGACGGTGGCTGCGGCCCGCCGACGTGGCGAAGGCCGTCGAGGAGTCGCCCGAGCGGCAGGCGCTGCTGCGCGAGTACCTGGACCGCCGGGCGAAGACCCGGGACAAAGCCGACGACCTGTATCGCCTGGCCCTCTGGTGCGAGGACCGGGGCCTGACGCAGGCGATGGTCGCGCACCTGCACCGGGTGGTCCAGCTCGACCCCGGCCGCGAGGGCGCCTGGCGGCGGCTGGGGTACAAGAAGGTCTCGGGCCGCTGGATCAAGCCGGAGATCCAGGCGGCCGCGAAGGCCGAGCGCGAGACCCAGGCCCGGGCCGACCAGGCCTGGCGGGCGAGGCTCGCGGCGATCAAGGCCGGCCTCGCGAGCAGGGACGGGGCGAAGCGGGCCGAGGCCCTGGCGGCCCTGCAGGCGATCGACGACCCCCGCGCCGTCCGGACGCTCTGGGTCGCCTTCGCCGAGGCGGGCGACGAGCGCGGCCAGGCGACGGCCGTCGAGGCGTTCGCCCGGATCGAGGGGCCGGGGGCGTCCCTGGGCCTGGCGACGCTGGCCGTGTTCAGCCCCCACGCCGGGATCCGGCAGGAGGCGTCGCGACGCCTCGTCGGCCGCGACCCGCGCGACTTCGGCGGGTTCCTGGCGAGCCTCGTGAGCGACGAGATCAAGTACAAGGTCAAGACCATCGACGGCCCCGGCTCGCAGGGCGAGCTGCTCATCATGGGCCCGGAGTCGAACGTCCGGCGCATCTACTCTTCGCTCGAGGCCCCCCCGCCCCCCATCACCGTCTCGCTCGACCACGGCGGCTACCGATCGATCCGCGTGCCCTTGGGCCCGACGACGACCCTCGCGTCCTACAACGGCGCGTCGCTCGCCGCGCAGTTGGCCGAGGCGGAGCGCTCCAAGGTGGATGGGACGCCTCCCGTGTCCAGGACCCTCCATGCCGCCGGCCTGTCGACCGAGCTGAGCCAGATGGTCGCCGAGGCGGCCATGCCCGGTTCGACCAACTTCTCGCCCGGGAGGGTGGCTCTTCTGCCCCAGTCGTCCCCCTTGCCGGTGTACGGGCAAGACGCGCCGACCCTCGCCCCCGCGGGCCTCACCCCCGGCCAGGCCCTGGTCGAGTCCGGCCGGATGATCCCCACGGCCGTCGGCTTCGCCGAGACGATCTCGATCGCGGACCTGACCAAGGAGCTGACCCGGGACCCGAGCCCGGCGAACATCCAGAAGCTCGGCGGCCCGAACTTCCGGCCCATCCTCGATTCGGGCCTCACCATCCCCGTGGACTTGATGATCGAGCATGCCAGGAATTCCGTCTACGTCTCCCGGCAGCAGATGGCCGACGACGTCGCCTGGATCGAGGCGGCCAACGAGCCGGTGCGCACGCTCAACGAGCGGGCCACGACGATCTTGAAGACGGTCAGCGGCCAGGATTACGGGTACGATCCTCGAAAATGGCGGGACTGGGTCTTCGACGTCAACGGCTACGGCGTGCCTTGGCGGTCCCCGGAGCCGGAAGTCCCGACCTTCATCGAGGAGGTCCCCCTGGCTTACAACCCCACCATCTTTTTCCCCGTGGAAACCGGGGCCATCCTGGGCTTCACGAAGGCCGGCCCGTCGTGCTTCGCGGGGGGGACGCCCGTCCGCACGCTGCGGGGCGACCGGCCGATCGAGGCGATCCGGGCGGGCGACCTGGTGCTCAGCCAGGACACCACCACGGGTAAGCTGGCCTATCAGCCGGTCGTCCAGGTGATGCACAACCCGCCCAACACGACCTACAAGATCGACCTGGGCAGGGAGACGGTCCACCCCACGGGCATCCACCGCTTCTGGAAGGCCGGCCGCGGCTGGATCATGGCTCGCGAGGTCAAGGCCGGCGACCGGCTGCGGACCGTCGGCGGGACGGTCGAGGTCGTCTCGGTGGAGAAGGAGCCGGTCCAGCCGGTGTTCAACCTGCTGCTCTCGGGCGGCGACAACTTCTGCGTCGGGTCGATCGGCCTGATCGCCCACGACAACGGCTTCGTCGAGCCGGTGGCGCGGCCGTTCGACGGCGTCCCGGCCACCACCGACCTGGCCGCGACCGCCAAGCCCTGAGCGGCCGCCTCGTCCCGCGAGGGCACCTCGATTCGCGACCGGGGGCCGGGCCGCCCCTTGATCGGCCTCGCGTCGACGCGTCCAATGGTTCGCGGCGTCGACGGGCGGAGGCGGGCGAGGTCGAAGGAGGGCTGGCGAGATGAAGCGGTCATGGCGGGCGGCGGTCCTGTGCGCGTTCGTGGGGGCGTCGGCCTCGGCTTCGGAGCCCCTGTCGCGGGGCGAGCCCGAGGCGCAGGGGGTGTCGTCGGCGGCGATCCGGGAGTTCGTCCTGGGGGCGGACGCGATCGACTCGTTCCACAGCGTGATGCTCGTCCGCCACGGCAAGGTCGTGGCCGAGGGCTGGTGGGCGCCCTTCGACGCCGAGACCCGGCACGCGCTCTTCTCGCTGAGCAAGAGCTTCACCTCCACGGCCGTCGGCCTGGCCGCCGCCGAGGGCAAGCTGAGCGTCGACGACCCGGTGCTCAAGTTCTTCCCCGAGGACGCCCCGGCCGAGCCGAGCGCCAACCTCAAGGCGATGCGGGTCAGCGACCTCTTGCGGATGTCGACGGGCCACCAGGACGAGCCCAAGCGGCCCGACGACCAGGTCTGGACCAAGGTCTTCCTCGGCCACCCCGTGCCCAACAAGCCCGGCACCCACTTCCTTTACAACACGTCGGGCACGTACATGGCCTCGGCCATCGTCCAGAAGGCGACCGGCCAGACCGTGCTCGACTACCTCCGCCCCCGCCTGTTCGACCCCCTGGGGATCGACGACCCCGAATGGGGCGCGAGCCCGCAGGGCGTCTCGCTGGGCGGCTACGGCCTGAGCGTGCGGACAGAGGACATCGCCAAATTCGGGCAGCTTTATCTGCAGAAGGGTCGATGGAACGGCAAGCAGCTCGTCCCCGAGGCCTGGGTCGCCGCGGCGACGAAGCTCCAGACCTCCAACGGCAGCAACCCCAAGAGCGACTGGGAGCAGGGCTACGGCTACCAGTTCTGGCGGGCCCGCCACGGCGCGTACCGGGGCGACGGCGCCTTCGGCCAGTACTGCGTCGTCATGCCCGAGCAGGACGCCGTGCTGGCCGTCACCAGCGCCGTGAAGGACATGCAGTCGGTCCTCGACCTCGCCTGGGACCGCCTCTTGCCCGGCCTCAAGAAGGACGCGCTGCCCCCCGACCCGGCCGCCCGCGAGGCCCTGGCGCAGGCGCTCAGGAACCTCAAGATGAAGCCCCCCGAAGGGGCCGCCGCGCCCGGGTCGTCGGTGAAGGCGGTCGGCCGGACGTTCGCGTTCGAGCCCAACCCCCGGAAGCTCGAAGCCCTGCGCGTGGAGCAGGGGGGGGCGAACGAGGGCTCGATCACCCTGGTCCTCCGGGTCGACGGCGCCGAGCGCCGCATCCCCTGCGGCCGGGGCGAGTGGACGAAGTCGCGCGCCGCCGTCGCCGGCTTCCCCGAGCAGCCCGCCGCCGCCGCGGCCGCCTGGACGGCCGACGACGTCCTGACCGCCAAGGTCGTCCTCGTCGAGTCCCCGTTCAACGTCACCTACCGGATCAAGTTCGAGGGCGACCGCGTCACCGTCGACCCCGAGGTCAACGTCGCCTTCGGCGCGACCCGCGGGGCCCCGCTCGTCGGCAAGGCGGAATGACGGGGCGACCCGAAGGCATGGCGACGACCGGGGGCGTCCCCGAGCCCGAGACGATGGTGATCGGGCCGTTCCCCGGCTTCTGGGGGGCGTTCGTCCCGAGCTGGCGGGCGCTCGGCCTGGCGTTCGCGCCGACGGCCCTGATCGCGGTCGTCGACGGCCTGGGCTTGCTCGATCGGGCGTTCCCCGCGCCGGGGGGCTCGGGCGTGCCTCCGTGGAAAGGCCCCGCCTATCTCTCGAGCCTGCTCCCCATCGCGGGGTTGCTGGTCTGGATGGCCCGGACGGTCTCCTGGGGGAGCGGGACCTGGCGGATCGAAGCGGCAGGCGTCGGCCACACGCCGCCGAAGGGAGAGCCGATCTTCCTCGGCTGGGAGGACGTGGAGCAGGTCCGACTGCGGGGCCCCGCGATCGTGTTGCGCGGACGTGGCGGCCGTATCGCGATCCCCGCGATGATCGAGCATCCCCGGCGGCGCGAACTGCATGCGCGGGTCGAGGCGCGGCTCGCGCCCCACTTCGACCTGGCGCCCCGACCGCGATTCCGTCTCCCGCGGTCGTTCGGCGACGCCCTGCGGATGCTGGCGCGGGCGCTCGCCGGGGCGACGCTGGTCTTGGCGGGATTCTTCGTGCTGAGCCTGATGCAGGACTTCGGCGCCCCGCGCGGCGGGTGGATCGGCCGCACGGTCGTCATGACCTGGATCCTGGCCGGCCTCGCGATCATCCCGGCGGCGTCCCGGGAATCCGACGCCGCATGGATTTCCCGCAGGCCGGAGCCTCCCCGCCCCCCGATCGGGTGAGCGGCACCCGGGCTACTTCGCAGCCCGGCCGTCCCAGATGCCCTCGAGCCGGAACACCGAGAGGGCGCGGATCGTCGCGGGGCCGCCGGCGGCCTCGAAGGCGACCTCGTCGCCGGCGGGGAGGAAGCACGTCGACGTCGACGCCTCGCCGTGGTTCGCGAAGGCCTCGATCGAGGTGCGGTCGATCAGGACCTCGACGGCCTCCAGGTCGCCCGCGACGGCCTGGGGGCCGGACTTGCAGGCGATCGAGCGACGGCCGAGGACCAGGGGGACGCCGCGGATCCGCAGCGTGAGGGTCGCCCCCTCGGGGACGGCGACGTCCATCTTGATATGCAGCGCGTCGCCCGGCTCGTCGAGCGCGAGCCGCTCGCCGGCCTGGAGGATACGGGCCTCGAACTTGCGCTCGTCGCGATGGAGCGTGGCGATCTCGCGCACCGGCTCGCGGAACAGGCGGAGGCCGGCCGGCGTGGGCCGCAGCGTCAGCTCGCGGGGGAACGTCACCTGCTGGTTGAACGGCATGTCGGGATAGGCCCCGCCCCGCATCCAGGCGGCCTGGATGCGGCGGCCGTCGCCCGTCTCGACGTTCCCCCAGGTCTGCGTCGCGTAGAAGTTCGGGCCGCCGTCGGACTCGAACTGCGCCGTCTCCTCGCGGAACTCCGAGCCGTCGAAGCTCCCCAGCGAGTAACGGCCGTCGCCGCGGATCAGGGCCCATTTCCTCGTCGCGGGGTCGCCGGCGACGGCCAGCTCGAAGAAGTCGGGGCATTCGAAGCTGTTCGCGATCGGCCGCTTCTCGTCCTTCCAGTCCAGCAGGTTGTCGGACGTGAGGACGTGGTACTTGTCCTCGCCATACATGATCATGACCCATTTCTGAGTGGGCTTGTGGCGGAAGACCATGGGGTCGCGCTCGGGCTTCACGAGGACCGGGTTGCGCGGGCCGTACTTCCAGGTGCGGCCGTGGTCGAGGCTGAACGCGATCCCGTGGCTGCGGTTGTCGTTGCGGGTCCAGAACGCCACCATCGGCGGCGTCGCCGGGTCGGGCGACAGGCCCGAGCTGTTCGCGTAGTCGACGACGCAGGTGCCGGACTGCACGCCGACGTCGAGCGCCTCCTCCCAGAAGGCCGGCTCCAGCTCGGTCCAGCGGACGAGGTCGCGGCTGACCGCGTGGATCCAGCACTTGTTCCAGCGCTGGGCGAAGAGGTGGTATTCGCCGTCGTAATAGACGAGGCCGTTGAGGTCGTTGAGCCAGCCTTCCTCGCGCATCCCGGGGTTGAGCCGATCGACGGTCCACTGCCGCGCGGTGAAGTGGAATCGGGGCCGGTGGTTCTCGCGGTACAGGGGCTGCGCGACGACCGGCGGCCGCTCGGGCCGGTCCGTCTGGACGACGTGGTCGACGTTGACGTGGCCCCAGTCCCCGCTCGCCCGGTCCACGACCCGCACCCTCGCCTCTCGCCCGAGGAACGGGGTCACGTCCCAGCTGCAGGGGCGGAGCAGGTCGCTGTTCGCGCCGGTGGCGCTGCGGACGACCTTGCCGTCGACGACGAGGTCCAGGCAGGTGTCCCTCTCGAACGAGCCGCCGCCGATCACGAACGCGATGAAGCGGCGCTCGACCTGGAAGGGCGGCGACGTGAGCGTCCCGACGGGGCCGTCGCCCGCGAACTCGCTGCTGGCGACGCCGTCGCCGCGGACGCCCGCGATCTCCAGGTCCGCCGCCTTCGCCCCGAGCGCGGGGCCGGACCCGAAGGCCGTGCCCGACGCCTCCCACGGGGCGTGCGCGGCGGCCTCGAACTCGCCGATGACGACGTCGGGGGCGGAGGCCGGCGGCTGGGCGCAGGCCGACAGCAACGACAGACCCAGGGCCAGCGTGGAGAGGGGCACGGCGAGGGCTCCGATCGGGACGCGGCGGGGAGGAGGCCCGCCGCTCCCCGGCGCGGCCTCGGCACGAACCGGCATCCTAGCACGGCGCCGCGGGCCCCACAATTTCCCCGAGGTCGCGGTAGTAGAAGGTCGTGCTGCAGGGCCCGCCCCGGGGCATCAGGGCGTAGCCGGGGACGTCGCCCACGCGCACCCAGCCCAGGCGTTCGTACAGCCGGGCCGCGTCGCCGCCCGTGACGGCGTCGAGCACCAGGAGCGTCCTGCCGCAGTCGCGCGCGACGGCCTCGGCGGCCCGCATCAGCGCCGTCCCCAGGCCCCGGCGACGCGCCCGGCGGTGGACCAGCATCTTCGCCAGGTCGGCGCGGTGGGGCTGGTTCTCGGGCAGGTCGAGCACCAGTTGCACCGTGCCGCACGGGCCGTGCTCGTCCTGGGCCACCAGCAGCGCCCGCTCGCCCGCGGCCACGCCCCGCGCCACGCGGCGCCAGAACGCCAGGGCCCGGTCGCGCGTCAGCGGGTGCATGAAGCTCACCGACGCGTCGCCTTCGACGCAGTCGATCAGCAGGTCGGCGAGCCCGTCGACCATCGCGTCGTCGAGCGTGAGCAGGCGTCGGGGGGGCGGCTCGGTGGTGCTCATGGCTTCGCCGGGGGCTGGGACGCGATCACCACGGCGTAGCGCGCGGGCTCTCGCGTGGGGTTGTGGAACATGGTGGGGCGGTCGAGCTGCATGGCCAGGCAGTCGCCCTCGCGCAGGCGGTAGCGCTCGTCGCCGACCGAGACGTCCATCGCGCCTTCGAGCAGCCAGACCTGCTGGTGCACGATCGCGTCGCGGCCGCCGTTCTCGAAGGCCACGCGGCCCCCGGGCGGGAAGTGCACCTCGACGATCTGCATCGGCTGCGGCGCGCCCGGCGGCGAGACGTTGCGCCGGAGGTAGCCCGAGGCCGGGTCGCGCCACTGCGGCTGGTCCTCCCGCCGGGCCAGCGGCCCGCCCGAGGATCGGGCCGCGGCGGCCGGTGCGTCGAACAACGAGGCCAGCATCACGCCCAGGCCCCCGGCCAGCTTCTCCAGCACGACCGCCGTGGGGCTGGTCTCGCCGCGCTCGACGAGCGAGATCGTCGACCGGCTCACGCCGCTCTTGGCGGCCAGCCCGTCGAGCGAGAGGCCGCTCGCGGCGCGCAGCTCGCGCACGCGGTCGGCGATCCTCCGGTTCAGGTGGGACGCGACGTCTTCCATGTCGGCGAGTTTCCAATATGCTGGAATCGTCGTCAAGGCACCCTCGCCGATTCCAGGATGATGGATCCGCCCAGGTTCAGGGCGCGGCGAACAGGTCGTCCGGGAGGGTGCGGGCCGCGAGTTCGGCGCGGAGGGCGCGGAAATCGGGGCGATGGCGGAGGGGGGCGAAGGCGGGGTCGTCGAGGGCGGCCGCCAGGCGGACGCCGTCGGCGGACTCGGGCCGGGCGGCGGCTTCGCGAAGCGCCGCGATCGCGCGGTCGGCCCGGCCGGCGTCGGACCGGGCGTACACGCGGGCCAGGGCGGCGAGGTCCTCGGGGGTCGTCGGCCGCGCGGCGTCGGCGATTTGGAGGGCCTCGGCGACGCGTCCGCCGCGGGCGAGGGCCTCGGCGCGGCCGAGCGCCAGGGCCTCGCGCGAACGCGCGGGGGCGAGGCCGATCGCGCGATCCCAGTCGGCCAGGGCGGCGGCGAGGTCGGCGGGCTCCTGCGCCGCCAGGGCGCGGGCGTGCGAGGCCAGGACGTCGGCCACGTCCTCCTCGGACGTCGCGTCGCGGCGGGCCTCCAGCGTGCGCCCGGCCGTCGCCAGGGCCCGGTCCAGCTCGGCGAGGCCGGCCCGCGCCCGGTCGCCTTCGGGGTCGGCCCACGACCGTCGCACGAGCAGGTCGCCCAGCCGTCGGCGGGCGTCGGCGACGCCTCGGGGGACCTGGCGGTCGTCGGGCTGGGCGGCGGAGAGCCGCTCGAACTCGGCGGCGGCGGCGCGGATCAGGGGCTCGGCGGCGTCGCAGCGGCCGGCCTCGGCCTCGACGTCGCCGAGGGCCAGCCGCACGTTGGCGCGTTCGAGGGCGGCGGCCAGGTTGTCGGGCTGGGCCGCGGCGAGCCGGTCGAGCGTCGCGACGGCCGCCCTCAGCAAGACGCGGGCGCGGTCGGTCGCGCCGGCCTCGGCGAGGATCCGGCCGAGGAGCCCCTCGTCGGCCGCGACGCGGACCCGCCGCAAGGGGGCGTCGTCGCGGGCCAGCAGGTCCCTCCCCAGGGCGACGACCTCCTCCTGGCGCGCCAGGGCCTGGCCCATGCGGCGGGCCTGGTACGCCTGCGTCGCCGCCTGCGAGGCCGCGTCGTAGCGGCTGGCCCGATAGAAGAGGACCTCGGGATGCTCGGCGACGATCCGGTCGAGGATCGCGATCGCCCGGGCGGTCGCCGCCTCGGCCGGGGCGTCCTCGCCCAGGGCGGCCCGGCAGCGGGCGAGGCTCATGAGCGTCGCGGCCAGGTCGTGCTGGTAGAGCGGGACCGCGCCGTGGTCGCGGGTGAGCCGTTCCTGGATGGCCAACGCCTCTTCGAAGCGGGGGAGGGCGTCTCGGGTCCGCCCGGTGTCGAAGAGCGAGCCGCCCACGTTGTGGAGCGAGGAGGTGAGCCTGCGGCGGTAGCCGACGTCCTCGGGGTGCTGCGAGCAGAGCCTGCGGCGGTCGGCCAGCGAGGCCCGGTACGCCTCCAGGGCGCGGTCGCGGCGGCCGTACGCGGCGTACATGTACCCCAGGTTGTTGCGGGTGCCGGCCAGGTTGTCGAGGATCTCGGGGCTGTCGGGGTGGTCGGCGAGGACCTTCTCGCGCACGTCGATGGCGAGCCGGTAGTCGGCCTCGGACTTCTCGAAGTCGCCGGCGTCGCAGTCCATGTCGCCGAGGAAGTGCAAGACGCTGGCGCGGTCGTCGACGTCGCGGGGCTCGGCGGGGAAGTCGCGCGCCAGGCGGTTCGCCGCGTCGAGGGCCGCCGCGAGCGACGCGCGGGCGTCGGCGGTCCGGCCGGCCTCGATGAGCACCGGGGCGAGCTTGATCCGGCCGGCGACGACGATGCGCAGGCCCTCGGGGTCGTCGGGATGCTCGGCGGCCAGGCGGTCGCCGACGTCGAAGGCGCGGCGGTAGGCCGCGACGGCCTCGTCGGTCGTGCCGACCTGGGTGGTGACGTCGGCCAGGGCCAGCAGCGAGCGGCCGAGCGCGGCGCGGGCCCCGGGGTCGTCGCCCCGGCCCGACTGCAGGTCGTCGGCGAGCCGCCGGTAGAAGTCGAGCGGGGCCCGCAGGAGCGACTTGCGCAGCTCGGCCAGCTCGGGCCGCTTGAGCAGCACGTCGCCGCCGGCCCCGACGTAGTAGCGCTCGATCGCCTCCATCGCCAGCCCGAGCCGGGCGTCGGCGTCGAGCAGGTGCCGCTCGGCCCGCCGCCACTGGACGACGACGCCGACGCCGCCCAGGACGGCCGTCGCGGCCAGGGCCAGCAGCAGCGCCGCGACCGCCGGCCGGCGGCGGCACCAGAGCCAGGCCCGCCGCGCCGGGCTCGAGGGCCGGGCCAGGATCGACTCGCCCGCCCGGTACCGCCGCAGGTCCTCGGCCAGGGCGTCGGCGCTGGCGTAGCGGCCGGCGGGGTCCTTGGCCAGGCACTTCAGGCAGATCACCTCCAGGTCGCGGGGGACGCCCCGCCGCCATCGCGACGGCGGCGGGGCCTCGCCGTGGACCACCTGGAGCACCGTCTCCCACGCCGTGGCGCCCCGGAACGGGGGCCGGCCCGCCAGGAGTTCGTAGAGGATCGCCCCCAGCGCGTGGACGTCGGCCGGGACGCCGACGCTGGCGCCCCCCTTGGCCTGCTCGGGGGCCATGTAGCTGGGGGTGCCCAGCACCTGCCCGGTCTGGGTCAGGCCGCTGTCGGTCCCGACCTGCTTGGCCAGGCCGAAGTCGGTGATCTTGGGCCCGGCCGGCCGGGAGCTTCCGCTCGCCGGGCCGGCGATCAGGACGTTGGCCGGCTTGAGGTCGCGGTGGACCACGCCGCACTGGTGAGCCGCGTGGACCGCCCGGGCCAGCGTCTCGGCCAGGTCGGCGGCGTCCTCGGGGCTGCGCGGGGCCGCGGCGATCGACTCGGCCAGGGTGCCCCCCTCGACGTACTCCATCGAGAAGAACGGGCGGCCGTCGACGACGCCGACCTCGTAGATCTGGACGATGTTGGGGTGGTGCAGCCGCGCCAGGCTCTCGCCCTCGTTGCGGAACCGCAGGACGTCCTCGGGCCGGCCCCGGCCGCCGAGGACCATCTTGAGCGCGACCATGCGGTTGGCGTGCGTCTGGCGTGCGAGGTAGACGACCCCCATCCCCCCGCGCCCCAGCTCGCGCTCGATCCGATACCCCGGCGGGTCGACGGGCGTGAAGTCGCCCTCTCCGCCCCCGCCGCCGACCCAGGTCCCGATCCCCCCGCCCTGGGGCGCGTCCAGGGTCGGTCCCGACGGCGGAGCCGACCAGGACGAATCCAGGGTCGCGTCGTCGCCGAGGGTCGCCGCCGGATCGTCCTCGGGGGGGCGGCCGAGGGTCCCTTCGAGCGGCGCCTCGGCGGGGCCGCCGTCGACCGTCGGCTCCCCGTCCCGGGACGACCGCCGCTCGCGGGGCGTCCCCTGTCCTTGAGTCTCGCCCTGGGCCGAGGTCCACGCTTCCATATCGATCACCGTCGAGCGGGTGCGTTCATGGGAAAAGCCGACCTTCTCCGCGATCGGACCGGCCACGGGGACGGGGGCCTCGCGAGCACCGTCCCGACACGCCTCGCGTCCGAAAATGCGGGCGGGCGACTCCGCGGAAATTCATGAGACCATGATTCATCACAGGGTACAGGCGTCACGGAGAAAAATAAAATCAAATCATCTCGCCCGAATGGTTCGGGGGCGTCTCCGACGCCTTGATGGGACGCCTGGCCGCCCGTCGACCCTGGCGATTCCCAGGTCCAAGAGGTTTGGGCGAAATGAGGGTTATGGATGGAAACGAAGGGGTGCCGCCGATGGCCGGCCACGGCGGCCGGCGGGGGCCGACCGGATCGGTTGGCCTTGTCGATCCGGGCCGGGTCGGGTTTAATGTCGAAGGAAAGGCACCAGAACCTCCCGACCTCGATCGACGACCCGGGCCCGACCAGAATCCACGTCTCGTCCGTTCGCATTCGTCGATCGTTCAAGAGCGCGCCGCGTCGTGCGGCGTGTTCGGCCTGCGGGTCGGGCTTGAAGCGGAGCTTTTCCCGATGCACGACCGCATCGCCTATCAAGGCATCACCTTCGACGACGTCCTGCTCGAGCCGGGATACTCCGAATACCTCCCCCGCGAGGTCGACGTCCGCACCAACCTGACGACGCGGATCGCCCTCAACATCCCGGTCCTGTCGTCGCCCATGGACACGGTGACCGAGGCCGAGCTGGCGATCGCGCTGGCGCAGGAGGGGGGCCTGGGGGTCATCCACAAGAACATGTCGATCGAGCAGCAGACGCGCGAGGTCGACAAGGTGAAGCGGTCGGAGAACGGCATCATCGTCGACCCGATCACGCTGCCGCCCGACGCCACGGTCGGCGAGGCCCGCCAGATCATGGGCGGGCACAACATCTCGGGCGTGCCGATCACGGTCAACGGCCGGCTCAAGGGGATTTTGACGCGTCGCGACCTGCGGTTCCTGGAGTCGAACGACCTCCGCATCGAAGAGGTCATGACCAAGGAGAACCTCGTCACCGCCCCGGCCGACACCAGCCTGGTGGAGGCCGATCGGATTTTAACGAAGAATAAGGTCGAGAAACTGCTGCTGGTTGACGATGAGTATCGACTGAAGGGCCTCATCACGATCAAGGACATCGACAAGCTGCACCGCTACCCCAACGCCTGCAAGGACGCCCGCGGGCGGCTGAGGGCCGGGGCGGCGGTCGGGGTCCACGACTACGAGCGGATCGCCTCGCTCCTGGAGGCCGACGTCGACGTCCTGATCGTGGACTCGGCCCACGGGCACAGCAAGAACGTGGTGGAGACGGTGCGGAGGATCAAGCGCGAGTTCGAGATCCAGGTCGTGGCGGGGAACGTCGCCACCGCCGAGGGGGCGAAGGCCCTGGCCGACGCCGGGACCGACGCCGTCAAGGTGGGGATCGGCCCGGGCTCGATCTGCACGACGCGGGTGGTCTCGGGCGTGGGGGTCCCCCAGCTCACGGCGATCGCCGCGGCGGCCAAGGCCCTGGGCGGCTCGACGCCGATCATCGCCGACGGCGGGATCCGCTACTCGGGCGACATCACCAAGGCGATCGCCGCGGGCGCCCACTGCGTCATGATCGGCGGCCTGTTCGCCGGCCTGGCCGAGAGCCCCGGCGACACCATCATCTACCGCGGCCGGAGCTTCAAGACCTACCGCGGCATGGGCTCGCTGGGCGCCATGGCCAAGGGCTCGCACGAGCGCTACCGCCAGGAGGCGGCCAAGCCGGCCGACGGGGCCAAGGCCGCCCCCCCCCAGAAGCTCGTCCCCGAGGGGGTCGAGGGCCGGGTGCCGTACAAGGGGCCGCTCTCCGATTACGTGTTCCAGCTGGTGGGGGGCCTGCGGGCCGGGATGGGATACTGCGGGACGAAGACGATCGACGACCTCCGCACCAAGAGCCGGTTCATCCAGGTGACCGCGGCCTCGGTGCAGGAGGGCCACCCGCACGACATCGCCATCACCCAGGAAGCCCCCAACTATTCGAGCTACAGCGGCGAATCCGAAGGGGGCCGGGTCTCGGCCTGAGGCCGCGAGCCTCCGGAAAAGCCGCCGCGGGCGTCGGGAAGGCGTCCGCCCACGTCGTCCGTTTGAGATCTCAAGGTTCGTCGCAGTCCAGGTCCGGTCTCGAGTGAATCGCGAGGCGTCGGGGACCGGAATCGATCCGGCCCGCGGCGCCGGTTCCCCCGAAGGGAATCGTGGGAAGCAGCATCGACGGTGTCCGATCCGGGCCGGCGCGCGGCAGACGCGCCGTCGGCCGGGGTCCGTTGACGAGCCGGCGCGTCGGGGCCGGGGGGCGACCCCCCGTCTCGGGTGCGCCGCGCGTTCCAGGAAAGCAAGGAGGCGTGGCTTGCGTCGCACAACCTCGGCATTGACCACGACGATCTTCGGGGCCGTGCTCTCGGCCTCGGCGGTCTCGGCTCAGCAGTCCCCGCCGCCGGCGGGCAACGCGTCCGGGGCCGGCCCCGGCGCGGCCGCGGACGCCGATTCCGGCTTCGGCATGGCCGCCGCGCGAGGCGCCCGGCACCTCCTGCGCAACGGCCTGGACTACATCGATTACCAGGAGTTCGACCGGGCGCTGAAGTACCTCCGCGAGGCGGAGAAGCGCCAGGCCGAGCTCAACGAGCCCGAGCGCGTCAAGCTCAAGCAGGCCATCGAGCGGGCCCAGCGCGGCACCCGCGAGGCGATCGGCTCGGAGCGGCCGTACGCGCTCAGCCGGCGCTCGCTCCGCTCCGGCGGCTTCGCCCCGGCCGAGGCCGCCGAGCCCGTGATGGCGTCGGCTTCGAAGTCGAAGTCCAGGTCCAAGGGCCGCCCCGCCGCCTCCCGCGAGGGGGACGACCGGGCCGAGCCGATCCAGCTCGCCGGCGCCGAGGTCCCGGCGCCGAGCGGACGGACGCGGTCCCGCGTCGCGTCGGCCCCGGCGCCGCTGCCCGAGATCCCCCTGGGGCCCGAGGCCCCACGCCTGGCCTCCGCGGCGAAGCCGGAGGAGGCGGACGACGCGCCGCCGGCGATGCCGTCGGCGGCCCCGGCCGTGACCCGCATCGAGCCCGCCGCGCCCGGCCCTCAGCCGATCGCGACGACGAGCGCCCCGGCCGTTTCCGAGTCGCCGGCCCCCGCGCCCGAGGATCGGGCCGCCGCCCTCCAGGCCCAGGCCGACCTCGCCTCGCCGTTCCCGACCCTCGACGCCGCGCCGAGCGTCGACCCGGCCGTCACCCGCTCCCGCAACGCCCGGCCCGCCGCCCCGGAACCGACGCCCGAACCCGCCGCGGCCCCGGCCCCGGCCGACGAGCCCGCTCCGGCCCCTGCGTCCGCCCCGGCCCCGATCGAGGAGCCCGCCGCGGCCCCGGCGCCCATCCAACTGGAACGGCCCGAGGACGTGCCGGCCCAGAAGCCGCCCGAGGCCGTCCCGATGGCCCCCGCGCCTCGCGGAAGCGCCACGGTCCTGCCCGCCCTGGAGCCCGAGCCCGCGTCGGCGCCGGCGCCGGCTCCCGCCGCCGTGCCGGTCCCGACGCCCGAGCCCGAGGCCCCGGCGCTGAAGACCGAAGCGCCGGCCATGCCGACGCCCGCGGCCCAGCCCGCCGCCCCGGCCGCCGAGCCGGTCGCCCCCGCGGCCGAGCCTGAACTCCCGGCGGGCCGGCTCGACGACCCGGCGCTGGACCTCCCGGCGCTGCCGGCCGACCTTCGCGACCGCGACGACGCCGCGGCGATCGCGCCGCCGCCGGCCGAGGCCGCCGACGACCTGCCGCCGCTCCCCGGCGACGCCCCCAGCGCCGCGTCCGTCCCCGAAGCCATGCCTGAGCCGGCCGCCGCGCCGACGCGGCCCGCCGACGTCGAGGCCCAGGCCCCGCCGGCCGCCGCGCCGACCCCGCCGCCGGCCGCCGAGCCCGTCCCGACCCAGGAGCCCACCCCGGCCGCCGCGGTCGAGGAGAGCCTGCCCGCCCCGGCGTCCGAGCCGGCCGCCGCCCCCGAGCCGGCCGCCGCGCCGACCCCCGTCCCCGACTTCGCGCCGGCCCCGGCGGCCTCGTCGTCGGGCTCGGGGTTCGTCCCCAGCCGCGGCGCCCCCCGCTCGACCCTCTCCCCCGAGCTGGAACGCCGGGTCGAGGAGGTCGCCCGCAAGCAGGAGGACGAGGCCCGGATCGCCCGCCAGGCCGCGTCGCCGGCCGGGCCCGACCGCGACCCCGACGCCGCCCGCGACCTGTCGTCCGACACCCGGACCCAGACCCAGATCGACATCAGCCGCGCCCCCAGCCCGGCCGAGGCCCGGCCCATCAGCGCCGTGCCCGTCCCCGAGGACTGGGTCCCGCTCGGCGCCCGGACCTGGAGCCCCCAGCGCAAGTACTGGTCCGCCGCGGCGACCTGCCACCTGCCGCTGTACTTCCAGGACCCCATGCTGGAACGCTACGGCCACAGCGTCGAGAACTACCTCGGCCCCCACGGCCGGTTCCTCGCCTACCCGGTCGACAACCACAAGCAGAGCACGCAGCGGAACCAGATCGCCCAGCCGTTCGCGTCGGCCGGCATGTTCGCCTTCCAGATCCTCACGCTGCCCTACGCCCTGATCGTCGATCCCCCGTGGGAGGCCCAGTACGACCTGGGCTACTGGCGGCCCGGCGACAAGATCCCGACCGACATGTACTACCTCCCGCTCCACGGCACCGGACCGCCGCTCAAGGGCATGAGGTACTGAGCCGACCCCGGGAGTCGACCCGGGCTGGAGACGGAACGCAGGCCCCCGAGAGTCCCCAGGCTCTCGGGGGCCTTTCGCGTTCGAAACCGCGGCCGGAAAGGGCCCACATTTGGCCGTGGGAACATGGGCTCATCATCTCGATTGTGAATTCCTGATAAAGCTTCAGGAACGTCCGTTGTCGACGGTGGCGTCATCCCGTACCCTTTCCATTGAGGCGATGCGCAGCGCGGCTTTCAGCGGGGGGACGGTGAGGATGTACGACGATCCGAAGGTGGCCGCCGCACCCTCGCCGTGGACCTGGGACGAGCCCCGGACGTCGGTCGGGCGGCACTTCCTGCGCGACCTCGAAGGGCTGTGGGCCGACGTGCTGCGGCTGGCGGCGGTCGTCGAGGAGGACCTGGAGCGGAGCATCCGGGCGCTCTGCGACGGCTCGGTCGGCCTGGCCGCCGAGATCCGCAGCCACAAGCCGGACGTCGACCTCTGGGAGGTGACCCTGGAGCGCGAGTGCGTGCGCGTCCTGGCGCTGCACCAGCCGGTGGCCTCCGACCTGCGGCGGGTGGCGGCCGTGCTCAAGATCAACGGCGACCTGGAACGCCTCGCCGACCTCGCCCGCCACATCGCCAAGCGGGTGGGCAAGCTCGCCGCCGATCCCCGCGCCTTCCCGGTCCCCCAGCCCCTGGAGAACCTGGCGACCGCGGCCCTCGGCCAGGTCCGCCGCGGCCTCGACGCCCTGACCCGCGCCGACGTCGTCCTCGCCCAGCAGGTCATCGCCGCCGACCGGGGCGTCGACCACGCCTATCGCTCGGTGGTCGCCAGCCTGAAGCGCGACATCGTCGCCGACCCGGCCCGCGCCGACGCCTGGCTCCGGTTCGTCAGCACGGCGCGGAACCTCGAACGGATCGCCGACCACGCCGCGCGGATCGCCGAGGTCGTCCTCTACCTCAAGGAAGGGGCGGCCCCGGCCCCGGACCGTCGGCCCTGAGCCCGCCTCGCGAGAGCACCGCGAGATGTACGGCGCGGCGGTCGAAGGGGACGAAGCCGGTCGCGCGGTAGAGCCGGACGGCCGGATCGTTCCGCGCGTCGACCGCCAGCTCGATCGCCTCGGCGTGCGGCCGGGCCGCCTCCAGGGCGTGCGCGACCGCCTGGGCGCCGAAGCCGCGCCCCCGCGCCCGGGGCCTCAGGCCGAGGTACACGACCTCCCAGGCGTCGCGGTCGGGCGAGGCCGCCAGCAGCAGCACGGCGACGGCCTCGGGGTCGTCGGGCGCGAACCCCAGCCGCCAGCGGTCGGGGTGGTGGCCGGCCGCCCCGCGGTGGCCCTCCAGCACCTCGTCGATCGACCGCGCGCCCTCGATCTCGGGCATGTCGAGGCTGCCGGCGTAGGTGGCCTCCAGCGCGTCCCGCAGCGCGGGCTCGCCGACCTCGTCCAGCCCCCGCCAGGCGAGCCGGGCCGCCGCCGGCCGGCGGGGGGCCGCCAGGGGCGTGGCCGTCTCGCGCCGCAGGTAGACCAGCTCCGTCACCCGGGGCATGCCCCCCCGCGCCAGGTCCGGCCCGCCTCGAGGGTCGGCCGATTCGTCGAGGACGGCCTGGGCGATCGCGACGCCGTCCCCGCGCAGGGCGTCGAGCGCGCCCCGGACCAGGGCGGCGGCGACCTCGGGCCGGTTCCAGACCGCCGTCGTCTGCGGCGCCCAGACCGCCGCCGCCCGCCCCGGCAAGACCTGGGTCAGCAGGGCCCCCACGAGCCGCGGCGACGACCCCCAGCCGGCCTTGCGGGCGATCCAGAGCCCCGAGAGGTCCACCCGCCCCGTCCGGTCGTCCTCCAGCGCCTGGGCGACCAGCGCCGAGCGGACCCGCCGCTCCAGGCCCTGATACAACACCTCGAGCGCCGGCCCGCGGTCCCCCGCCGGGCATCGCAGAATCTGCAGGTTCGACGCGGCCATCGACGCCCCCCGCACCCACCGCGACGGCGCCGGACGACGGCGCCCCCAGCGCGGGCTCCTTCATTCTACCCCCCCCGGGCCGCGCCGCCGCCGTCGGCCGCGAAAGGCCGGGTCCACGACCGTTGCCGCAAGGCCCAACGATGATATCATGATGGTTGTCGTGCGCCCGACGAAGCGACCGAGCCCAGGCCGATCTTCCCTGTCGGATCACCTCGATCGCGCGACACGCCGAGGACATGCATCATGACG
This sequence comes from Paludisphaera mucosa, assembly GCF_029589435.1. Taxonomy (NCBI): domain Bacteria; kingdom Pseudomonadati; phylum Planctomycetota; class Planctomycetia; order Isosphaerales; family Isosphaeraceae; genus Paludisphaera; species Paludisphaera mucosa. The sequence goes on from NZ_JARRAG010000002.1 coordinate 4,922,917, forward strand.
ACGCTGGTGCGTTTGCGGACCGTGACCGAAGGGCGAGGGGGGGGCCGGGCGTCCGCGCGCCGGCGGCGACGCGTCCTCACGCTGGAACGGCTGGAAGCCCGGGAGGTCCTGAACGCATCGATCGCCATCGACGCCGACGGCGGGCTCACGTATCGCACGGAGGAAGATGGGGCCCACGATCGGGTCCGGATCTCGGTCGCGGGCGACGTCTACACGTTCGCGTCCGACCAGGTCATCGAGCTGGTCGAGAACGCGGCGGGGCTGGAGGTCGACGACGGGACGTTCACGGTCTCGGTGAAGGGGATCAGCCGCCTGGCGATCGACGCCCGCGACTCCACGGGCCGGGTCCTGCTGGCGTCCACGAACGTCCCGACGTCGATCCACGCCCTCCTGGCGATGACGGACGTGCAGCTCGGGGACGGGGCGAGCCCCGAGGGCCTCACCGCGCTGACCGCGCCCATCACTTACACGTCCGACACGGACATCGGCCGCATCGGCCTCGTCGACAGCGGGTCGACCCGCGCCGCGGACTACGTCGTGGCGAGCGATTCGATCGCCGCGACGGGCGGATTCGGCGGCCTGACGTTTTCCAGGGTCTTCATGCTGACCGTCGAGGGGGCGAGCACCGAGGCCGGGGGGACGTCGAACTATTACGTCCCTTACGTCCCCGGGATGAGCACGGTCGACGTCCACTCCCACGGCCAGGCCGGCAGCCGCAGCGTCTTCACGGTCGACCCGGAGACCTCGTCGGACACCGGGGGAGTCGGCCTCATCGGCAGCAAGGGGACCGACGAGATCCTGGTCGGGCGCACCCCGTCGCGAATGCTCATCGCCAGCGGCGGCGGGCATTCGACCGTGACCCTGTCGGACCACGGCTCGACGGCCGGGATCCGCCACCCGATCCTCTTCCGCGAGCTCGGCGGCGGGACCATGGACCTCGTCGTGGACGACTCGGCGGGCGACGTCCCGCGGGATGCGACCTTCCGCGTCGCGACGAACGGCCTATGGGCCGACAGCCTGGCCCTGGAAGGTTTCGGCGGCGAGGGCGCCGTCCTCTTTTTCTGGATCGGGGCGGGGATCGACTACCGGGCGCCCCGCGGCCTGGACAATTCGCTGACGGTCGGCGGCGAACGCGGCGGGTTGGCGACCAACTCCCTGGTCTATGACGGCGGGTCGTACGAGGGGTCCGGCTCGTCGAGCCGGCTCACGCTCGTCGGCGCCCCGTCCTCGACCCTCATCTACGACCGCGAGGTCCACGCGACCGCGGGCCCGGACGCCGGCGAGATGACCTATGAATACACCCCGACGTGGACCCAACTGCCGACGGTCGTTCAGCGGGTCGCCTACCGCGGCGTCGCGGGGGGCGGCGTCGTCGACCTGATCCCCGCGGTCGACTACGTCCTCGCCTACCGGGGCGGGCCCGACCCGGGCGTGGCGATCTCGGCCGGGGCGTCGCCCGGGACGCTGACGATCGCCTCGCGGTCCACGCCGCCGGCGTTCGCCGCGACGACCGTCGCGAACAAGACGAACGTCACGGTCGACACGAACGGGACGCAGGACGACCACGCGACCCTCGTCGACTACGCGGCCGGCGACCCCGTCCTCGGCCTGGCGTCGCTGACGATCGTCACCAGCCCGAACGACGCGGTGGCGACGACGGCGACCCCCCCCGGGGCCGCTTTCGCCGTCGAGACCACGGCGGATCCCCGGCCCGTCGTCGTGGCCCCGCCGCCGGAGTCGACGACGGTCGAGCCGCCCCCCGCCGAGCCCGTGGCCGTCGAGCCCGCGCCGCCCGCCTCGCCGCCGGCCGTCCCCGCGCCGATCGTCGAGACGCCGCCGGCCGCGCCGGTCGTCGTGGAGCCGACGGCCCCCGCCCCCGCGGCCGACTCGCCGGCCCCTGCACAAAACGTCGGCCTCGGTCTCGCGACGCGGTTCGGGACGAGGCTCCGCACGAGCGACGCCGGGCGCGCGTCGACCCCGGGCGACTCGCCCGCCCTGCGCTTCCGCACCGCGAGGCTCGCCCAGCTCGCCGCCCTCCGCCTGCGCCGGGCCGAGCGGATCTCGGCCGCCCGGGCGTGGCTGCACCACGCCTGAACGAGCCAAGCCCTCGATTCGGCTTCCGGTCACGGCGGCGGGGTCACAACGACTTCAGGAACGCCGTCAGGTCGGCGATCTCGTCGTCGTCGAGGTCCGCGTCGTCGGGGTGCCGGACGCGACGGAAGAGGTCGGGGAGGGAGCGGACGGAGCCGTCGTGGAGCAGGGCGGGGAGGCGGCCGACGCCGCGCAGCGAGGGCGGGTTGAAGTCGTGGTTGCCGACGGCGTCGGCCAGGCCGACGTCATAGCTCATGGGGGTCGTGTAGAGCGGGGGCGCGTGGCAGGCGTCGCAGCGCCGGCTCTCGAAGGTCGCGCGGCCCCGCGCGACGGCGGCGGCGTCGGCCGGCTCGTCGGGGGCGGGGGGACCGAGGGTGCGGAGGTAGGCGACGAGGGCCTCGACCTGCCGGGGCGTCGGCTCGGGCCCGCGCATGGTGGTCGTCAGGGACCTGTGCAGCTGGTCTTCGAGCCGGCGGACGTTCCCGAGCCAGCCCCAGGGGCCGGTCTCGGCGGCCCCCAGCAGCGAGGGCGTCCGCTTGGCCGCGCCGTAGGAGCCGTCGCCCTGGGTGTCGGCCGTCACGCCCGCGGCGTGGCCGTCGGTGTGGCAGGTCTGGCAGCTCATCCAGCCGTCCTCGGAGAGGCTCGCGTCGCGAAACAGGGCCGCGCCCTCCTCGACGAGCGAGGCCGGCCTGCGGCGGCCGTCGATCCCGGCGTCGGCGGAGAGGGCGATCGTCGCGGCGACCTTCCCCGCGCCCAGGTCGACGACCGTGATCGCGTCGTCGAACGCGTCGGCCGTCCAGGCCGTCGTCGCGTCCGCGTCGATCGCGATCGCCGACGGCCCCCGGCCGACGTGGAACCGCTCGTAGGGCTCGCCCAGGGCCAGGGCCGAGACGATCTCGTCGGCCCCCGCCATCGCGACGACGGCCTCGCCCCGCGGGCCGAACGCCAGCGCCGAGGGATCGGCCGAGCCCCGGCCGACGAAGCTCAGTCCGACCGTCTTCGCGTTCTTCAACAACGCCTCGTCGGTCGTCGCGGGCGATTTCAGGTCCTCGATCCGGACGAGCCGGATCCAGCTCCGCACGACGAGTCCCCACTCGACGTCCTGGCGCGAGGTGCGGGCGGTCGACGAGGCGTTCTGCGCCAGGATCGCCAGGCTGCGGCCGTCGGGGGCGATCGTCAGCCCGCGGAGGTTGTGGTCGGGCAACGTCCAGACGCGTCGACATGCTTTCGCATCCAGATCGACGAGCGCGAGCCGGCCGCCGAACGCGTCGGCGACGACCGCCGAGACCGGCCCGCCGCCCGGCAGCACGGCCGCCTCGCGCGGGCTGAACGGCAGGTCGAGCGTCGCGACGACGCGCAGGCCCTCGGGGCCGTCCCACGCCACGAACGTCGCCGCCCGCGACCACCGCGAGAGGACCAGGGCGCGGCGGCCATCGCCGAAGACCGCCGCGCGGACCGGGTCGGCCGCGACCGCGACGGAGCCGGCGCGGCGGATCTCGCCTTCGCGACGCTCCACCAGCACGACCTCGCCCGCCTCCGGGTCGACGGCCAGCCAGGCGTTCGGGTCGGCCGTCGCGCGGAGGTCGGCGAGGCCGCGGCCGACGGCGAATTCGCCCTCGACGCGACGCCCCTTGACGTCCACCACCGAGATCGTGCCGGTCCCCCGGTTCGCCGCCAGCAGCCGCGCCCCGCCGTCGACGAGCAGCATCGCCTCGGGCCGCCGCGGGGCCTCGGCCCAGGCGTTGCAGGGCCAGGCCGCGAGGATCGCGAGGAGCGCCGCCCGGATCGATCCGCCGATGGTCGCAGTCACGCCGAACCCCCCGCCTCGTCTTCGGGACCTCGCATCCGCTCCCCTGGATTCTATCCGACCTCGCCGGCGCGGTTCACCCCGATCCGGGGACCGCCGAAGTCGCGTGGGAGGCGGATGATGCGTCGACCGCCTCGGGGCGGGCCGGCTCCGGCGCCCTTCCCCCCTCGACCGGCCCCGTAGAATGGTGTCGAATTCGAGGATCGACCGAACGAAGCGAGGGTCCCACAATGTCTTCCATCGAGAGTCCGGCCTCCGCGGCGGGATCGCTCCCCATCGACCCGCCGGCCGCCGAACCGGCCCCCGCCCCCTGGGGGTCGAGCGACTGGCAGACGCGGCTGGCCGAGGTCGCCGAGCTGATGCGGGAGATGAGCACGCACGACGACCCCCAGGAGATGGTGCGCAGCTACGGCCGGCGGGTCCGCCAGATCATGCCCTCGGACCGCTGGATCTCCATCAGCCGCCGCGGCCTGGAGTACCCCAAGTACCGCATCACCCGGTCGAGCCTCTGGAGCGAGGAGATCAACCCCTGGAAGCAGCCCGAGAAGCTCCCCGTCTTCGAGGGGGGGCTGCTCGCCGAGCTGATCTACGCCGACCAGCCGCGGATCATCGACGACATCCGCGACCTCGTGAAGCCCGACGAGCCGGCCGCCGAGCACCTGGACGGCCAGCGGTCGCTCATGGCGATGCCGCACTACGACCGCGGCGTCGGCCTCAACATGGTCGTCGCGCTCCGCGACGAGCCCGCCGCGTGGGAGCCCGAGCAGTTCCCCGAGCGGTACTGGATCAGCAGCCTCTTCGGCCGCGCCACCCAGAACCTCGTCCTGACCGAGCGGCTCAAGCAGGCGTACGAGGTGGTCGACCGCGAGCTGCGCGTCGTCGCCGACATCCAGCGCTCGCTGCTGCCCAAGAAGCTTCCCGAGATCCCCGGCGTCGAGCTGGCGACGTACTACCGGACCTCGCAATGGGCCGGCGGCGACTACTACGACTTCTTCGAGCTGCCCGACGGCCGCTGGGGCTTCCTGATCGCCGACGTCAGCGGCCACGGCACCCCTGCCGCGGTCATGATGGCCATCCTCCACAGCCTCTCGCACGGCCACCCGGGCCATCCCGACCCGCCCTCGGCCCTGCTGAAGCACGTCAATCAGCGGCTGGCCTCGACCTACACCGCCGAGAACGAGGTGTTCGTCACCGCCTTCTACGGCATCTACGACCCGTCGAACCGGACGTTCTCGTACGCCTGCGCCGGGCACAACCCCCCGCGCATCCGCCGCTGCTCGCAGGGGACGGTGATCTCGCTTGAAGACGTGGGGGGCCCGCCCCTGGGCCTGTTCGAGGACCTCGACTACGACGAGTCGTCCGTGACGCTCGTCCCCGGCGACTTCCTCGTCCTCTACACCGACGGCATCACCGAGGCCATGAACGCCCGCAGCGAGCAGTTCACCCCCGACCGCCTCGACGCCATCCTCGGCCTCTGCTCGCTCTCCGCCAAGCAGATGGTCGACGCCATTTTGGAAGGCATCGACGGCTTCACCGAGCACCTCGACCCCCACGACGACCAGACGTTGGTGGTGGCCAAGATTTCGTGATGAGAAGGTCGGCGTGGAGGCCGGGGCGACGCCGCCGTTTCAAGTGGCAAGGGGACGTCGAGCCGGCTCTACGGAAGGCCCCCCTTCTAGGATTCGAGTTCCTCCGGCCCGACGGGTCTTTCGCCCGGAGCGCGGACGGCGAGGCCCCTCACCTTGTCGCCCTGTATGGTGAACAGGGCGCGGTACGGGCGACCTTTGAAGACCCTGAAGAGGAGATGTCGCACCTCGCCGGGGAAATGGCGATCCTCGTAGGCGAGGCCGCAGGAGAGCGGGAACGATTCGAGGCGCGAGAGGGCCTCGAAAAATCGCTCCGTGAGCCTGCCGACGCCGTCGGGCCGTCGTTCGTCGAGCGATGCGGCGAGCCGATCGAGGTCGGCCACGGCCCTCCGCGTCAATTCGATCTCATCGTTCATGGCAGCGGCGGCAGGCCGTACTTCTTGCGAAGCTCGTCCAGGGCCGCCCGCACGGGCGTGAGCCGGCCGGCTTCGATATCGGCGAAGCCTTCCTGGATCGCTTCGAGGGTCTCTTTCCGCTCCTCCGCGCCCTGGTTCTCGATCTCCCAGTGCGTGAGGGCCTCGGCGAGAGTTAGCTCGTCCGATTCGGACGATAGCTTCTCGTCGATGAATCCCTTGAAGGCCTTCAGGTCGTTGAAGCGTTCGGTCGCCATGCCTCACCTCCCCTCGACCAGGATTACAGCAGCGGAAGGGCTTTCGGGCTCTCACCGCCTGCTCAGCTTCGCCCGGAGCTGGGCGAGGTCGTCGCGGCCGGTGGGGGTGAGGGCGTAGCCGACGAGGTAGGCGAGCGCGCCGACGGAGAGGTGCAGGAGCAGGGGGGCGGCGCGGGTGGCGAGGGACGTCCCCGGGAAGGTGACGGGGAAGGCCAGGTTCAGCAGGCCGACGGCGGCGATCAGGGCCGCGGCGCCGGCGAGGGGCGGGCCCAGGGTGCGGCGGAGGAACACGCGGGGGTCGATCGCCAGGACCCGCGAGACGTAGACGCCGGGGATGATCAGGTTCGAGAAGAAGGTCGTCACGACCGTCCCCCAGATCACGCCCGCCACGCCGATCTGCTTCGTGAGGTAATAGCTGATCGGCAGGTTCACGATCGCGCCGCCGAGCGCCGCCAGGGCGATGACCGGGATCTTGTTGAAGCCGATCGCCATCTGCACCGGCACCGACAGGATCAGCGGGATCGCGGCGGTCAGGAAGAGCCGCATCAGGGGCGCGACCTCGGCCGCGGGGCGGCCCAGGCGGTCGCCGACCCAGAGCGTCAGGAAGGGCGAGGCGTAGAGGAAGCCCAGCAGGCCGATGGGCAGGATCGACGCGGCGTGCATGCGGGTGCCGTCGTACTTCACCCGCTCCAGGCTGCGCTCGTCGCGGGCGGCGACCAGGCTGGCGACGGCGGGCATCACCATGTAGGCCAGCATCCAGCCCGTCTGGCGGAGCTGCAGGAACGGCTTGCTCACCACGTCATACACCGCGTTCGCCTGGCCGGGGTCGGGGATCACGAAGCCGAGGATCGTGGCGTCGATCTTGTCGGCCAGGATCACGCTCACCTGCATGAGCGCCATGTAGAAGCTGACGTGGCCGAGCGCCTTGTAGTCCTCCCAGCGCGCGCCGCGGAAGCTCAGCGACTGGCCCAGCTCGCGGGTCATCACCCAGACGGCCGGCCCCAGCGAGAGCCCGACCTGGATCGCGGTCTGCATCACGACGACCCAGAAGAACGGCACGCCGCTCTTGAGCCCGATCAGCAGCGCCAGGAAGCGGAGGATCGTGATCGCGAACTCGATGCGGGGGATGAACTCGTACCGCCTCGCGGCCTGCAGGACGCTCGACACCACGACCGAGAACCCGTAGCACGGCGAGGTGACGACCTGGATCCAGAGCAGCTTGACGATGAGGTCGTACGACGGGTGGCCGCGGTATTCCGAGAACGGCAGGGCCAGGTAGGCGATCGCCAGCAGGGCGACGATCTGCACGAAGGCCGTCGCCGTGTAGAAGGTCAGGCCGCAGGCGACGGTCCGGTCGACGCCCGCCTTGTCCCCCTTCGTCCAGTATTGCGAGATCTGGCGCTGGAGGGCCGAGCTGACGCCGAACTCGAAGAGCATCTGGAGGAAGCCGAAGTTCCAGGCGAAGCTGTAGGCCCCGAGCTGGTCCTTGCCGATGGTCTCCAGGATCAGCCGGGTCGTCCAGAGCGAGAAGACGATCTGGAGCGGCACCCGCAGCGCGAGCCAGAGCGTGCCGTTGAAGAGGCGGCCCAGGACGGGGGGCAGGGCGCGCTGGGCCGGCGCGGGGATCGTGGATGCCGTGCTCACGGGGTCCTTCCTGGGCGGCGGCGAAGACAATCCGGTCGCGCTCCGCATGGGGTGACGAGAGGGCCGTATCTTAGCCGCCCCCTCCGGAGGTCGGAACCCCAATTCCGTCGACCCCCGGCCCCGAGACTTCCCCGCCGCGGGCCCGGGATTCCGGTGGTATCACGGCGACCGATGGCTCAGAATCCACCTTCCGGCCGATCCCGCACCTTCATGAGGGACTCCCGCCATGATTCCGCGAAGTCTCGTCTCGGTCGCGTACGTCCTCCTGCTCGGCGGCCTCGCCCCCTGGCCGGCCGCCGCCCAGGCCCCCCCGGACGAGGACGTGGAACAACGGTTCGACGGGTTGCTCGCGGCGGCGAAGCGGGATCCCGAGAAGGCGGACTGGGTGCGACTGCGACGCTCCTTCGCCGAGACGAAGCGCTACCGACCCTACCACCGCGAGTGGAAGGAGGAACTCGTCAAGATCGGCGTCGCCCTCGACGGCGAGGACCCGAAGGCGGCCGAGGCGGCCCTCGACAAGCTGATGGAGCGCGAGGGGTGCATGCGGATCGACGCCCACGCCCTGGCGGCCTCCCACTACGCGAAGACCGGCCAGGAGGAGAAGAACGCCTTCCACACCCGTTGCGTCGAAGGCATCGCGGGCACGCTCTTCGTCCCGGGGACCGGGAAGAGTTTCGAGAAGCCGATCGAGGTGCTCTTCATCGAGGAGGAATACCTGTTCCTGGGCTCGCTGGAGCTGAAGGCGGAGCGCCAGGGGCTGGCGGTGCACGAGGGCCGCCGGTTCGACGTCTTCGAGATCGAGGCGAAGGGCGGGGGCGGGCCCGTGAAGTACTATTTCAACGTCGACCTGCCCTGGAAGTCGCTCGGCAAGACGTTCAGGCCGGAGGCGAAAGGGGAGGTCGATTAGGCCTCGCCCCGAGGCCGTCGGGGACGCGTAGTTCGCCGAGGCGGGGGCTCGGTCGAGGCCGGGCCCGACCCGGATGAACCCGGAGAGGCTCCGTTCAGGGGGCGTCCGGCGTCGGCTCCGCGGGGGGTTGCGGAGGGGAGGCGGAGGCCGGGGCGTGTTCCAGGCGTTCGAGGCGGCGTTCGAGCTGGTCGATGCGATCGAAGACCGCGCGGGGGAGCGTGATCTGCAGCTCCTCGGCGCGGGGGGGCGGGACGACGTCGCCCACGGGCTTGGGCTCGGGTCGGCCGGCGGGCGCCGGCTGCGCGGCCGGCGGCGTCGGCACGGCGACCACGGCGGACGTCGGGATCACGACGGGGGACGGGGACGTCGCCGGCTTCTCGGCCTTCGTCGCCAGGGCGGGGGGCGTCGCGGGGCGGGGGACCTCGGGCCGGCGGGAGGTCTGGATCCAGACGCTGCGCTGCTGGCGCTGGGGGCCGTCGCCGCGGACGACTTCGAGGCGGACGAACTTCTCGGCCGGGGTGCGGTTGAGGCGTTCGGTGAAGTCGAGGGCGGAGCGGGTCGGGCGGCCGTCGAACGAGACGATGCGCTCGCCGGCCTGGAGGCCCCCCCGGGCGGCGGGCGTGTCGGGGAGGACGTCGCTGAGGGCGGCGCCCTCGGGCCCGGCGGCGTCGCCCGGATCGGGCTCGAGGCGGACGCCCATGTAGGCGCGGTCGACCCGGCCCTGCTCGCGGAGCTGCGAGGCGATCCAGAGGGCGTCGTCGGCGGGGATCGCGAAGCCCAGGTCGTTGCCGCGCTCGGGGGCCTTGTCTTCGGACTGCGAGGGGGGGGCGAGGCCGCTGCGGATCAGGCCCAGCCACTGGCCGCGGTAGTTCACGACCGCCGCGCCGCTGTCGCCGGGGAAGAGCGGGGTCTGCACCTGGATCAGGCCGTTGAGCTGGAGGTCTTGAAGCTTCAGCGAGCGGTTGAGGCCCGAGACCTGGCCCCGGCTGACCGAGTGCCCCAGGCCGAACGGGTTGCCGACGACGAAGACCTGGCCCCCCAGGGCGGGCCCCTCGACGGCGGTGCGGATCGACCGCAGGACGCCCGCGGGGATCTCCAGCAGCGTCAGGCCGGTCTCGGGGTCGGCGGCGACCCAGCGGGCGAGGTGGCGGCGGCCGAAGGCGTCGCGGGCCACGATCGGCGACGGGCCGCCGCCGGGCTCGCCCGGGGGCGTGGGGGGGCGGTCGATCCGCACCGAGAGCACGTCGCCGCGGCGGCCGTCGACCACGACCCCCACCGCCGCCCGGCGCGCGTCGGCGGGGCCGCCGGCCGCCGTGTACTCCAGGGCCAGCACCGATTCCCGGGCCCGGCTCATGCCGGCGGCCATCCGCCGCTCGAGCCGCTCCATGGCCGCGAACAGGGCCTCGTCGTCCTCCTCCTCGCGCTCGCGACGGCCGCCCGCGAACGCGACGCCGCTCTTGGCCGAGGCCTCCGCCGACGAGAGCGAGCGCGTCGACGATCCCGACGCCGCGGCGGGATCGGTCGGCGGCGAGGAGGACGCGGGCGGGCCGCTCGCGTCCGTCGAGGTCGACTTCCCCCCGGTCGCCGGGGCGATCTTGGGGCCGTCCGCCAGCGCGCCCGACGACTTCAGCCAGCGGGCGAACAGCGCGTGCTCCTTCGACTCCCCCGTCGTCGCCGGCGCGGGCGGGCGTCGCGAGGTCACGGCCAGGGCGAGCGCGGTGAAGAACAGCCCGCTGGCGAACCAGAGGATCAGGCGGTTCCGGACCGAGGCGTCCCGAGTGTCCATGAAGTTGTCGTCTCTGCGGTGGAGCGGGGCGCCGTCCCGGGCGACGATTTCCTTGATGGAGCTTCCGGGCGAATCGGGGGCCGACCCCTTCCTCCTCCGGGCCGAGAAGGGGGATCTCCGAGAAGGAGGATCGAGGCGTTCGACGCCTCAAGGGAGCCTTCATCCACCTGCGTCCGCACGCACCCGGGACCTCGTCGTCCCTCGGCCTCCCGACGGCGGCGTCGGATCGAAAATCAGTAGGCCGGCTTCCCGGCCAGCGTGTCGGGAGGCATGGGGGTCCCGCGTTCCAGGTCGAAGCGGACGGCGGGCGCGGTCGCGGGGGGAGGGGGCGCCGGCCTGGCGACGTCGAGGCCCCGGTTGTCGGGGTCGCGGAGCGGCGGCTCGGTGTTCTGCGCCAGGCTCCGCTCGTTGACGAGGGCCAGGTCGCCCGGCTCGGCGACGGGGGCCTCGATCACGTCGGCCCGGGGCGGGGTCACGACGAGCGGGATCGCCCGTTCGAGGGCCGGGAGCGGGGTCGCGGCGGCGTCGATCCGGCCCTGCGAATCGTCCCGGAGACGCTGGGCCAGGGGGAGGCCGACGGCGATCGCCGCGAGGGCGGCCGCGGCGAGGGCCCCGACGGGGCCCGCCAGGGGGCGGAGCAGGCGGTCGGGGGCGAGCCAGGCGCGGAGCCGGGCGGGGGATTGCTCGCGGGCCGAGTCGCCGATCCGGGCCCGTTGCAGGGGCAGGTCGTCGCGGACGCCCGCCAGCCGGGACGCCGCCCGCTCCAGGGGGCCTCGCGATCGAGCTCCGGGAGCGGCCTCGCCGGCCCGACGCGTCCGCGGCCTGCCGGCCTGGGCCTCGATCCGCGCCTGCAGGGCGGGCCAGAGGGAAGGGGCGTGGGGCTCGGCGGGGGACTCGGCGGCCGCGGCCGCGAGGGCGTCGAAGGCCAGGGCCAGGCCGTCGCGACGGCCGCGGCAGGCCGCGCACCGCTCCAGGTGGGCCTCGACGGCGATCCGCTCGTCGCGGGCCGGGCCCGCGTCCGCGGTCGGCGCGGGGTCGTCCTCGTCCGCCGCGAAGAGCGGGAGTCGGTCGCGGACCCAGGCGCAGGCTGTCTCGTCGGGCGTTCTTTTCATGATCGGTCGTCAGCCTTCCGTGGCTGCCTCCCGCGCCGCATCCTGACGGCGCTCCCAGATTTGGCGGAATTTCTCGCGCGCCTTGGAAAGGCGCCAACGGATCGTCGCCTCGCGTCGCCCCACGATCGCGGCCACCTCCGACGAGGAGAACCCTTCCAGGTCCCGCAGGACCAGGATCGTCCGGTACGAGACCGGGAGCTGGGCCAGGATGAAATGGACCTCCTGCGACAGCTCGGCCTGGACCCGGGGGTCGGGGTCGGGCGGGTCGTAAGGGGCCCCGTCGTCGCCGTGGCCGCGGTCGAGCGAGCTCGGCGGCGGCTCGCCCCGCCCGCGACGGAGGTGGTCGAGCCCCAGGTTCACGCCCACCCGGAACAGCCAGGGTCCGAACCGCCTCCCCGTGTCGAAACGGTCGAGCCGGTTGAAGACCCGCCAGAACGTCTCTTGCGCCAGGTCGCGGGCGATCTCGGGATCGCGCACCAATCGCGCCAGCACCCGGATCAGCTTCCGCTCGTAACGCCGCACGAGGACGCCGAAGGCCGCCTGGTCGCCGCGCCGCGTCCGCTCGACCAGCCAGGCGTCGTTGAGCTTCCCCTCGTCGTCGGCCGGCGTCGCCGCGACCGGCGTGGGGGCCTGCGAGGGGTTCATGGCGTCCGACGTTTCCTTCCCGGCGGGCGGGCTCGCGCCTCGTCCGCCCGGGGGGTCGTCGGGCGATGGGGGGAGGACGATCTCGACCCGTTTCCGCATCGCGTCATCTCCCCACAAACCATGGTACGCCCCGCACGGGGGGCGCGTTGGAAGATTTCGCCGGGCCGTCCTTTTCGGCGATCCCCGCCGACGCGCCCCGTCGCGACCCCTGCATGATCGGTCGCAGACCTCCCCTTGTCAACGGCGGTCGTCGCCCGGCGACCGCCCCGCGCGGCCCCGGGTCGGGGTGCGAATTTCGCGCCGCGCCGGACTCGCAGGGCTGTCGCCGGCCCGATCCGTCGCGTATCCTCGCACGGGCCGCTACGTTGGAGATTCGCGGACGGCCTTCCCACCCCCCAACCACCCGACGGAGGATGATCGACGATGACGACGAAGGGGATCTTGCGGCGCGGCGTGATTCTCGCGGTCGGATTGCTGGCGACGACGCCGGCGCGGGCGGACGGGCCGTTCCCGGACAAGAACCTGGAGACGGCGGTCCGGGCGGTGTTGAAGCACGAGCCGAACGTCGAGCTGACCGACGAGAAGTTGCAGAACGTCTACATCCTGGAGGCGGTCGGCAAGGAGATCAAGGACCTGACGGGCCTGGAGAAGTGCAAGAACCTGGCCCTCCTGCGGCTCTCGAAGAACCAGGTCGCGGACCTCAAGCCGCTCAAGGACCTCAAGAACCTGCAGTCCCTGGACCTGGCCGAGAACCAGGTGGCCGACCTCGCCCCGCTGGCCGGGTTGAAGGGCTTGCAGTATCTCGAGCTGTCGAAGAACCAGGTCGGCGACGTCGCCCCCCTGGCCGGCCTGGTCGAGCTGAGCGCCCTCTACCTGGGGGGCAACAAGGTCGAGGACGTCAACCCGCTGGCCCCGCTGATCAAGCTGGCGTCGCTGGCCCTGGGCGGCAACAAGGTCAAGGACGTGGGCGTGCTGGAGAAGCTGACGAAGCTGTCGACGCTCGACCTGCGCGACAACCAGATCGAGGACGTCCGGCCCCTGACCAAGCAGCCGGACCTCAAGCTCCTGCTGATCGAACGCAACCAGATCAAGGACCTGACGCCCCTGATCGACGCGGCGAAGGCCGACGCCGCCGGCGCCAAGCTGTTCGCCCCCTACCTGCGGCTCCGCCTCGACGGCAATCCGCTGCCGGAGGCGGCCCGCTCCCCACAACTGGAGGCCCTCAAGGCGACCGGAGTTCGCGTTGAAGGGTGATCATGACCGATTTTCTCGACGCTTTCGGACGCCTCGACGCGCAGTCCGCCGTGGTCCTCGCCTTCGCCCTGGCGATCGCGTTCGGCTTCGAGGTGGTCAACGGCTTCCATGACACGGCGAACGCCGTGACCACCGTCATCTACACCCGGACCCTCAAGGCGACGCCCGCCGTGCTCTTCTCGGGCGTCTGCAACTTCCTGGGCGTGCTCCTCGGCGGGACGACGATCGCGTTCAGCATCGTCCACCTGCTCCCCGTCGACCTCCTGATCGACGCCGCCTCGCGGTCGGCCGTCGTGATGGTCCTGGCCCTCCTGGTCGCCGGGATCTCGTGGAACCTCCTGACCTGGTGGTTCGGGATCCCGGTCTCCAGCTCGCACACGCTGATCGGCGCGATCCTCGGGGTGGGCCTGGCCAACGGCGTCATGAGCGGCCGGGGCCTGGGCGCGGGGGTCAACTGGGAGAAGGCCGGCGAGGTCGGCCTGGCGCTCCTGATCTCGCCGGCGATCGGCTTCCTCGCGGCGGCCGCGCTGCTGCTGGCGGCCAAGCGGGCCGTCCCCGACCCGGAACTCTACGTGCCGCCCCCCGAGGACCCCTCGGTCCGCCCCCCGCGCTGGATCCGCGCCACCCTGCTGGCGACCTGCGGCGGCGTGAGCCTGGCGCACGGCTCGAACGACGGCCAGAAGGGCATGGGCCTGATCATGCTCGTCCTGATCGGCCTGCTGCCCACGGGCTTCGCGCTCAACCTCGACGGCGCCTCGGGGGCGGTCCACGCCCGCGACGCCGCGACCGAGCTGCGCGCCGCCCTGCTCGCCGACCCTTCGCCGATCCACCGGGCCGAGATCGCCCGGATCGACGAGGTCCTGGACAGGTTGGGCTCCAAGACGTCGCTCCGCGAGGTCCCGCACGACGACCGGATCGCCCTGCGCAACCTGATCTACCAGGTCGACCGCGGCCTGGAGCGCGACCGCGACGTCGTCCCCGAGGGCCGCTTCGCCGCGATCGCCGCCCCCCGGCGGCAACTCCGCGGGGCGATCGAGTACGTCCCGGGCTGGGTCATCGTCGGCGTGGCCCTCTGCCTGGGCGTCGGCACGACGGTCGGCTACAAGCGGATCGTCCACACGATCGCCGAGAAGATCGGCAAGACGCACCTGACCTACGCCCAGGGCGCCAGCGCCGAGGTCGTCGCGATGGCCACCATCGGCGCGGCTGACCTGGTCGGCCTGCCGGTCAGCACCACCCAGGTGCTCTCCTCGGGCGTCGCCGGGACCATGTGGGCCAACCGCTCGGGCGTGCAGCTCGCCACCGCGCGCAACATCGCGCTCGCCTGGCTGCTGACCTTCCCCTGCTCGATGCTGGCCTCCGCCGGGATCTTCGTCTGCGGCCGCCTCGCCCTGCGGTGAGGCCGCGCCGTCGCCGCTCCGGGCGACCGCTCCCGCGAGGATCCCGGCCCGAAGGGCGGGATTGGCTCGCCACTTGCGATGTTGCCTAGCCCGCCGGCGAGCCCTTCGGGGACGCCGGGGCCCGGCGTCGTTCCCGACGGATACGGAGGGAGACGCCGAGCCATCAAGGATCGGCGCGCGCTGCGCCGCGGAGGAAGCGGGAAATGCCGTTCATGCCCTTCCAGATCCTGGGCTTCTGGCTCAGGGGGCTGCTCGCCGCGGCGATGCTCGTCGCCGGTCCGCTGCTCCTCAAATACTGGTATGACCATCGCCACGTCGAGGTCAGGACGCAGGTCCTCGCCCCCGTCGACGACGAGACGCGGCGGCTCGATCGCGACGTGGAGGCCCCGGTCGTCGTGCGGCGCGAGGACTGGCGTTTCGGGCTCAATCGGGAGACGGCGGCCCTCCTGGGCGGCCTGGCGTTGATCGGCCTGTCGATCGGCGGCGGCTCGTTCGCCTATCCTCTCCTGCTGAAGAGGGGGAGGCGAGAGGACGAGCCGGACGACTCGCTGCGCGGCCAGATGCGCCGCCTCCGCCGGCCGGACGGGACCGACCTCTACGTCGAGCTGTACGGCCCCGAGGACGGCCCGCCGATCGTCCTGACGCACGGCTGGGGCGCCGACGCCGCCGAGTGGTGCTACGCCAAGCGGGAGCTGGGGGACGCTCACCGGCTCATCCTCTGGGACCTCCCCGGCCTCGGCCGCTCGTCGCAGCCGACGGGCCGCGACTACAGCCTGGAGAAGATGGCCCGCGACCTCGACGCCGTCGTCGGCCTGGCCGGCGACGCGCCCGTCACCCTCCTGGGGCACAGCATCGGCGGCATGATCATCCTGACGTACTGCCGCCTCTTCCCCGAGGCGCTCGGGACGCGGGTCTCGGGCCTGGTCCTCGCCCAGACGACCTACACCAACCCCGTCAAGACGACGTCGCACGCGGCCTTCTACACAGCGGTCCAGAAGCCGCTGATCGAGCCGCTCCTGCACCTGACGATCGCCCTGGCGCCGCTGGTCCGGGCGATGAACGTGCTGAGCTACCTGAACGGCTCGGCGCACCGGTCGACGCACAAGGACTCGTTCTCAGGCAATGAGACCCGCGGCCAGCTCGACTTCATGGCCCGCTACATGCCGAAGGGCCCGCCCGCCGTGCTGGCGCGGGGCATGTTCGGGATGCTCCGCTACGACGCGACGGACACCCTGGCCTCGATCCCCGTCCCCGCCCTGATCGTGCCCGGGGGCCGCGACCCGGTGCTGCTGCCGTCGGCGAGCGCGAAGATGGCCGAGGCGATCCCGGGCGCGACGCTCCTCGAGCTCGAGGGGGCCAAGCACGCGGGCCTCTTCGAATACCACGCCCGGTTCGCCGACGCCGTCCGCCGCTTCGTCGCCGCGACGGCCGTCGCCCCCGGGTCGAGAAGATAGTCGGCCCGGGGGGGCGGCCTGGTCCCGGAGCTTCGACGGCAGCAGGTCTTCCGCCGGGGCCGAGGCCGGGAGCGGATTCCTCACTCCGCCTTCGCACGGCGGGCGAGGTCGATGATCCAGAGGCGGCCGGGGGCGCCGGTGACGCGGGCGTCGTTGTCGAAGGCGATCGCGAACCGCACCGACCCGGGGCCGGACGAGGCCGCGCCGGGGAGGATGCAGAGCCCCTCGGCCTTCATGGTCGGTTCGAACGCCCAGGCCTTCTCGGGCTCGATCGGCGTCCCGCCGGCGCGGGCGATCCGGTCGTCGGCGGCGAACCAGAGCGTGTTGCCGTGGAAGCCGTTGCGGTCGTCCTCGGTCGCCGTGACGATCGCGAAGCCCTTCCACGCCGGCACGTACTCCAGCGACGTGAGCTGGCTGCGAACCCCTTCGATCGCGCCCGGGGCGAAGGCGAAGAAGGGCGTCGGGGCCAGCTCGGCCCCGTCGGCGGGGCGGGCGGTCACGTCGACCACGAACGTGCGGACGAGGTCGTCGGGCTCGCGGAGGCCGATCACCAGCTCCCTTCGCGTCGGGGCCGTCGCCGTCTCGCGGATCGCCAGGCCCTCGACCTTGCGCCGGCCCACGGCCTCGTCCGGCAGCCCCAGGCCCCGGAGCGCCCGCTCGAGGCCGGCGTCGAGCCCCCAGGAGACGACCGACGCGTCGTCGATCGCGGGGAGGCCTCCGGGCCCGCTCGCGGGGGCCAGGCGGAAGCGGATCAGCTTTCGATGCTGGATCCGCTCGTCCTCGGTCTTGCCCGAGTGCGAGCCGACGACGTAAAAGGCGCCGTCGGCGTCCTCGGCCATCGCCTCCCACTTGGTCGAGTTCGGGGTCTCGCCGGGGAACCGGGGGCTGGACAGGGTCCCGACCCGGCGGGCCGTCGCCGTCTCCACCAGCCGCAGGGGGGCCTGCTTGTCGTGGGCGACCACGAGGTATCGGCCGTCGCCGGCCGTCGCCAGGGCCGAAGCCTCGATCGTCCGGTCGACCTGGAAGGCCCCCGTAGAGCCCTCGACGGGCTCCAGGAAGGGCGTCGGCGCGCCGGACGGGGTCGCCGTGAACTCGTCGGCCGTGGCGGCGGCGGCCAGGAACGCGAGCGCCGTCGCCAGGATCCGTCGTCGCAGCGAGCGGGTTCGGGGCAGGATCATCGGGGCGATTCCCTGGTGAAAGGCGGGTCGATCTCGGCGAGTGCCCGAGGGGTCACTTCAGGTCGATGGGATAGTCCGCCTTGCCGTCGGCGACCTCGATCTCGACCTTGGAGGCGGCCGCGCTCTGGAACTTCAGCGGGAGGATGTTCTTCGGCACGCCGGTCACGGCGACCCGGTGCAGGCCCGGGACGGCGCCGTCGTCCTTGGCGAAGGTCGTCAGGACGAAGGAGCCGTCGGCCTGGATCGCGCCGTGGGCCTCGCGGCCGGCGTCGGGCTCGAAGACGACGGTCCCCTGCGCGAGCGGCTTCCCCTTGTAGGTGACCACCCCCTTGGCGGGGACGGTGATCCCCGCCGGGGGTTGGGACGACGAGCCCCCGCAGCCGGCGGCGAGCAGGGCCGCGGCGAGCCCGGATGCGAGGGCCGCCGCGGCGGACGGGCGTGGACGCATGACGTTCGGGCTCCGTCGATCAGTACGAGTCGGACGAGATCACCTCGCCGCCGGCGATGCTGCCGAGGGCCCGCCACGTGACCCCGGAGATGGAGTCCTTGACGAACCGGACGGAACCGTCGGCCATCAGCGCGTTGACGCCGCCCGAGTGCCGGCTGGTGGCGGCCAGCGACATGTACGTCGGCCCGCCGTCGTTCTCGTCGGTCGAATCCCAGTCCATCTGGACGTTCTGGCCGGCGTTGGAGAAGCCGGTCGCCCGGCTGACCGCCTTGACGTTCGGGTTCGGCGTCATGGCCGTCGTGAAGCCCGAGTAGTACACGCCGCCGTTGCACCAGCGGGTGTGGCCGATCGGGCCCCCCGCCTTGACCTTGCCCGTCGCCGTCCCGCACGACCCGATCACCTCGGCCAGCGCCTGGGCCGAGGCCGCGCCGGGCGCGGGGACGTTGGTCGGCGTCCAGGCCCCGGTGGTCGCGTCCGAAGGGGCGGTGGGCGACGGGATGCAGCTCCGCATCTGGGCGTGGCCGACGAGCCCCTCGGAGGCCATCAGGGTGTTGCTCAGGCCGTCGGTCACCGAGGCGATCGAGCGGGAGGTGTTGGGGCCGAACAGCGAACTGTTCTTGGGGCCGAGGGTGTTGGTCGCGCCCCAGTTCACCGAGAAGACGTACCAGTCGCCGTCGCAGGTGCCGTAGCTGGTGGTGGCGTAGAAGGTGCTCCCCATCGAGGCGTCGTCGATGTGAGCGCCGGGGTCGCTCGGGCAGGCGAGCGCGGTCAGGGGCGTGTTCGAGACGGTCGTGTTCGGCTTGTCGCTGTAGGTCAGGCTGAAGTTGATCGCGTTGTAGAAGGCCCCCTGCTCGAGGAACGGGGCCGAGCGGGCGAAGGCGCTCCACGAGGACTCGAACTGCCACGTCCCGGCCTTGCCGGTGGGGGCCGGGGTCAGGATCGTCGTCGGCGGGAACGAGCCCACGGTGCTCTCATAGTTGTGGAACGCCAGGCCGAGCTGCTTCATGTTGTTGGTGCACTGGATCCGGCGGGCGGCCTCGCGCGCCGACTGCACGGCCGGCAGCAGCAGGGCGATCAGGACGGCGATGATCGCGATCACCACCAGCAGCTCGATCAGGGTGAAGGCGGCCCGGGGGCCTCGGGGACGATCGAGGACGTTCATAAGATGACGATGCTCGGGCGGGTGGAAAGGGCGATTCCCGTGACGCGAGCATCATCACATCAAATCTCCAAGATGGGGCGGCGAGGACGCCGTGAAGATTTCGAGAAGGTCCGGGAGCCCGGCCTTCAGTGGCTCGGGCGGCCCTCGCCGAAATCGCGGTGCCGCTGCAACATCGTCTGATGGATCCTGGGCCCGCTTTGCGGGACCGAGACGCTTGCGGGCTTGGGCTCGGCCGTCACGTATTCGGCCACGACCGGCGTGAAGTAGACGACGCCCACCGTGAGCACGATCATGCCCACCCAGATCAGCAGATCACCGAGCTGACGCATGCTGGCTGCCCTCCCGTTCCGTCTGTTGGCAAGGTCCCTAGAGCAAGGCTGGAATTCCCCCGAAATCGTCCCCAGGCCGCGCGGCGAGGCTCGTTGTCGCGCGGCCTGTATCTCTTGAACACCGATCCTTCATCTAGGCGTCGCGGCGCGTCCCATCCGAGCGATCGTTCTTTACCCCGAATCCGGACGTCGTGCAATCCGCGTCGTCGCGCTTCCCGGACGCCACGTCCGTCGACCCTACGCAACATTAGGTCACGCATCCGGAAGCCGTCGGCCGAGAATTTTCGCCGAGGACGGTACGGGCCGATCCGCCCGGCGCGTCACCCGTCCCGCGAAATAATTCGGATTTCCGTCCTGGCCTCGTTCGGCGGGCGTCCTGGATGGCGACCGAGTGGGGCGTGTTCTGAGATACCTGAGGACGGCCGGCCCAAAATGCAAAAGCCGATCCAATTCCCCGAGACGACCACATTTCCGCGGAGTCCAGATCCCGACACCGGCGGCTCCCCCCGGGTTCGTCTCCCTTCCGGGCCGCTTGAGGGGCCGCCGAAACGACGTGCCGCGTCAGGACTTCTTCGGGGAGTGGGCGGTCCGAATTCCTTCGACGGATCGGCCGCCGGGTGGTTTCGCGGTCCTCGGGGATGCTCTATAACGGGGGATGAGGCGGGTCGACTTCCGCGTGCGAGGCGGTCGATGGTCGACGTCGATCCAGGGACCGCGATGACGCGCGTCCGCGGCGGGCATCCCCCCGCGGAGCCGTGAGCCCGCCGTGGAGGGATTCGCGATGCGCGGTTCGATTCTCATCATGGGCCTGGCGGTCCTCGGCGCGGCGGCGCCGCCGGCCGACCCCCTGCTGGTCCGCCCCGACAAGGCGACGTGGAACCTGGACGAGGTGGGCCTCTACCGCGTCGGATTCGCCTACCGAGGCCAGCCCGAGGAGGAATTCCCCGTCGGCTGGACGGGCCGGTTCGACGAGCGCACGGGCGTGACCCTGGCGTCCGACGGCCTGCGCAACGGCCGCGCGGCGGTCTTGCAGCATTGCCCCTGGCGGGGCGGCACCGGGACCACCTTCCAGGAGTTCCACGTCCAGCTGCCGACGTCCGGGCGGATCGTCGTCAAGGGCGCCACGGCGCTGCGCGAGGACGGCGTGGGCAAGTCCGACGGCGTCCGGTTCCGACTCCTGGCCGACGGCGAGGCCCTGCTCGACGAGGTCCGCCTCGACGCCGCCTGGAAGCCTTTCGAATTCGACCTGACGAAGAAGGCCGGCCGGGCGGTCGTCCTCCGGTTCGAGACCGACCCCGGCCCCAAGGGCGACTCCAGCTTCGACTTCGGCCTGTGGGCCGACCGCGCGCTCGTCCTCGACGGCTTCCGGGCGGCCCCGGTCGCGCACGCCGCGGCCCCGCCGACGTCGTTCCGCGGCCTGGCCTCGAAGCCGGGCAAGGGCCTGGCCCCGCCGGCGACCACGTCGGTCAAGCTCGACGTCCGCCGCGAGGGGGACGGCTTCGTCCTCCGCTCGACCGACGACTACGGCTCGTTCAGCTACCGCTGGACGCCCCCGCCGCAGCCGACCGCCGCCCCCACGATCCTGAGCGAGAACGGCGTCTTCGGCGCTATCGTCCTGGAGGCCGACCGCACGGGCGACTCGCCCGTCCGCGTCCCGCTCGCCACCACGGCCCGGATCCGCTGGGGCGGGCGGGCGGCGTCGAAGGAGATCCGCTGGGAGGAATCCGCCGAGGGGCCGACCCTGGTCCGCGTCTTCGACGTCGACGGCAAGGCCGTCACGCTCCGCGTCAAGGGCTCGATCGCCGGCCGCAGCCTGGCCCTCGACGTGAGCCTCGACCGGCCGGCCGTCGAGCAGATCGACGGCGGCTCGTGGGGCCCGGTCGCCGGCCGTCGCGACGTGCCGACGCCCTATTACAACAACAAGGTCTCCTACCTGCCGGCCGAAGACCTGTTCGTCTCCAGCCAGGTCGACTGGACCGTCTCGGCCGCCTCGCGGCACGACGAGGCGACGCGGGTCGATTACCTGGCCCTGACCGACAAGACCCGCAACGTCCCGGTCGAGCGGTTCCTCTACTCGGCCGCCTGGAACATCGACGAGGTGCTGCCGAACATCCCCAACCCGCCGTCGCCGTACATCAAGGACCTCTCCGACCGCGTCGTCCTCGACATCTGGGGGGGACGCTACGCCGACATCGCCCGCAAGCTGGAGACGCTCCACGACCTCGGCCTGCGACGCCTGGCCGTCATCATCCACGACTGGCAGCGCAGCGGGTACGACAACGGCCTGCCGGCCCACTTCCCGGCCGCCGAGGACAAGGGGGGCGAGGCCGGCATGAGGACCCTCGAAGCGACCGGAAAGCGGCTGGGGTATCTCGTCGCCCTGCACGAGAACTACGTCGACTATTACCCGAACTTCGAGGGGTTCGCCGAGAAGGATATCGCCGTCGATTCCGAGGGCAAGCGCCAGAACGCCTGGTTCCACCCCGGCAACAAGATCCAGTCGTTCGCGATCAAGCCGACGGCGATGCTCGACCTGGCGAAGACGCAGTCGCCCGAGATCCATCGCCGGTACGACACGACCGGCTCGTTCCTGGACGTGAACTCGTCGGTCCCCCCCTGGTTCCACGTCGACCAGCAGGCCGGCGTCGACGGCGCGGGGACGTTCCAGCGGGTCCGCAAGGCCCACCGCGAGACCTGGCAGTTCCTCCGCGAGACCCACGGCGGGCCGGTCTTCGGCGAGGGGAACCACCACTGGTACTGGAGCGGCCTGCTCGACGGGGCCGAGGCCCAGTTCGGCTCGGGCTGGGCCGGCGAGGCGGGGCTCGACGCCCCCCTGTTCGTCGACTTCGACCTGCTGAAGATCCACCCCCTCCAGCTCAACCACGGCATGGGCTATTACGAGCGCTGGTGGGACGGCTCGCGGGTGCCCCGCGGCTCGCTGCCGCCGGTCGCGGTGCTCGACCAGTACCGGATGCAGGAAATCGCCTTCGGCCACGCCGGGTTCCTGAGCGGCTCGGCCTGGGCCTCGCCGCCGCTCGCCTGGCTCGAATACAACCTGATGGCGCCGGTGGTGCCGAGGTACGCCGCGTCGGCCGTGACCCAGATCCAGTACGAGCTGGAAGGCCACTGGGTCGACGCGTCGGCCGTTGTCCGGTCCGGCGTCTCGACGCCCGACGCCTGGAACCGCGTCCGCGTCCGCTACGACGGCGGCCTGACCGTCGTCGCCAACCAGTCGGCCGAGCCGCTGAAGGTCGAGGGGGTCGAGCTGCCTCAGTTCGGCTGGATCGCCCGCGGCGAGGGCCTGACGGCCGGCACCACCCTTCGCAACGGGATCGTGACCGATTCGGTCGAGACGCCCGACGCGTCGTTCGCCAACGCCCGCTCGGCCGTCGACTGGGACTTCTCGGGCGTCCGGCGCGTGCTGCCGACGGTCGCCGCCTTTCGCCAGACCGGACCCCGGACCTTCACCGCCGCCTACGCGTGGAAGGTCCGCGAGCCTATGAAAACCGACTTCCACGCCTTCGTCCACTTCGGCAAGGCGGGCGCGAAGGAGGAGGACATCCGCTTCCAGCAGGATCACGGCCTGGCGACGCCGACCTCGAAGTGGAAGGCCGGGACGACCGTCGACGACGGCCCGTACACGATCCACGTCCCGGACGACCTCCCCGACGGCGAATACGCGTGGACGATCGGCTTCCACACGCCGGGCGCGGGCCGGGTGACCCTGGAAGGCCCGACCGACCGCTCCGGCCGCAACATCCTGGGCGTGATCCGCGTCGCCGAGGGGGGCAAGTCGCTCCGCTTCACGCCCCAGAAGCCGGAGGCCGATCGCGCGGCCGTCAGCCTGGCCGACCTGAACAAGGACGGCAAGGTCGTCGACTTCGGCGCGATCAAGACCGACGGCGGCGTCTCGATCCGGAAGGTGGGGGGCGAGTGGGTCGCCCACGTCTTCCCGCGCGACCGGTCGTTCTCGCTCCAGCTCGACGCGACGCGTTTCGGCAAGCCCGCCGAGATCCGCGCCGACGGCGGCGAATCGCCCTGGGTCACGCCCACCTTCGACGGCCGCTGGATGCGCATCAAGCCCAACGGCGCCAAGAGCTATCGCTGGCCGGCCGGCTGACGGAAGGCGTCGATGATGCGGCCTTGCCCCTCGCGGCATAGGCATGGTCGCAACTTTTGACGGGTGGGTCGACGGCCGTCGGCGTAAGGTGGGCCGGCATGGCCACCACCTCGGCCTCCTGGATCGTCGGCATCGGGCCCGGCCCTGGCCGTCGGCGCGGCCGCCGGCCGGCCGCTGGGTCCGATTGAGTTCCGGCTCCGCACCGCCGCCCGGATGCCCACGACGCGCCTCGGCGGGGCCGACCTGCCGCCGGGCCGCGTCGACGAGCTGGGAGACCCCACGGCCGCCGCCGAGGCCGGGCGGCGGCCGCGGCCTCGCGGTCCACGTCGTCGACCGCGAGGCCGACTCGGTCGGCCACGACCGCGGCTGGCCGGCCGTCGGCCGGCTGTTCCTGGTGCGGGCCGACGCCTCGCGCGTGGTCATGCACGGCGGGCCCGCGATGGCAGAAGGCGCAGACGACCCTTGGGAGACGGCCCCGCGCCGGCCGGCCCGACCATCGCCCCCGGCCCCGCCCGAGGGCGAGGCGGGCCGGCCTGAGCGTCGTCCTAAGATCATCCCCAGTAAGACATTTGTAGGTTTAAAGAATTCGTTGTAAGTTGCTGCATTATTTCTCGTTACGCTCTGGAATCTCGTCGCGGTCCGAGGTATGTTCTTATCACTCTCCCATCGCACTATATGATGCAGTCAGTCATAAGCGCTCGCCCCTTGAAGGGATCCGTCGCCGCTCGCCCATGAGGCGGGTCGCGGCGGGACGCCTCGGCACGTTCCGATCGGGATCCGAACCTCGCCCGCGACCCGACCACGCCCCCTAGCCGCCGCCTCGCGGTCGCGACGTCCTGGAGACGTCCCGAACCATCGCCATCCCCGGTCGGCGCTTCGCGCCCGCGGGCATCCGTCCGTGCGTCCTCATCCGATCTTCCGCATCAAGCCATGGAGATTGCCTCGCATGAAGACCCGTCGTGGTTTCACGCTGATCGAGCTGCTGGTGGTGATCGCGATCATCGCGGTCCTGATCGCCCTGCTGCTCCCCGCCGTGCAGTCGGCCCGCGAGGCCGCCCGCCGCGCCCAGTGCACGAACAACCTCAAGCAGATCGGCCTGGGAGTCCACAACTTCGAGAGCACCAACGGCGAGTTCCCGCCGGGCGTCGGCCCCGCGCCGCTCGCCGCCCCCAGCCTGGGCGAGGGCACTCGGGTGGGCGTGCAGGCGTTGATCCTGCCCTATCTGGAGCAGGCCAGCCTGTACGGCACGTTCAACCTCCAGCTCGAGATCAACTCGACGGGCGAGAACGACACGGCCCGCTGCCAGCAGATCGGCGCCTTCCTCTGCCCCTCCGACGGCAAGGGCTTCCGCTCGCCGGGCACGCGGACCTACGCCCAGAGCACCGGGAGCTGGGGCCAGAGCAACTACTACGGCAGCAATGGCGCGACGGCCGCCCAGGCCTACAACTCGGCCGGCGGCAGCCCCACCGTCCCCTTCCCCAACAACGAGTCGAACACGTCCAGCGTGGGCGTGTTCAACGTGTCGATCAACGTCACGGCGCTGAGGCCGACGGCCACCGTCCCCAGCCCCGACTACCGCAAGGTGACCAGCAAGACGACGATCAGCTCGATCACCGACGGCACCAGCAACACCGCCATGTTCTCGGAGATCCGGATCTCCTCCATCCCGTTCCCGGTCACGGCCAACAAGCCGATGGACGCCCAGACGGTCTACATCACCTCCGCGTGGAACGCCGCGACCGACAACTACCTCCCGAACGCGGCCTGCAACGGCGTCCCGTACAACACGCGGATCACCTACAAGGGGCAGCAGTATTACCGGGGCAACATCCCCGAGCTGGCCTACTACAACCACACCCAGACGCCCAACACCCGCAACATGGACTGCGGCGACGGGGCCTTCACGAACGCGCACATGGCCGCGCGGAGCTACCATGCCGGCGGCGTGAACACCGCCTTCTGCGACGGCTCGGTCAAGTTCATCAAGGACTCGATCAGCCTGCCGACGTGGCAGGCGCTCGGCACCCGGGCCGGCGGCGAGATCGTCAGCGCCGACGCGTTCTGAGCGGCCCTCGCCGCTCTCGGGCCGACCCTCATCCTCGCGAGCCGCCCGACCCCCCGGGCGGCTCGCTTCCTTCGACAACGGGTCCTTCCATGGCATCCTTCGCCCGCGTCCCCGCCGCCCTGATCGTCGCCGCGGCGCTCGCCTCGGCCTCCGCGCCCGGCTGCGGCCCGGCGCAGTCCGTCTCCAACTCGCCCGAGCACTACGACATCGGCTCGCTCGACGAGGTCGGCGACCTCTACCTCTCCTCGTACAACACCAAGAAGAAGCCGCCGGTTTCGATGAAGGACCTCAACAAGGCCGACCTCTTCGTGGGCGGCGCCAACGCCCTCCGGAAGGGTGAGATCATCGTCTACTGGGGGGTCGCCCCCACGCCCGAAGAGCCTTCGACCGAGATCCTCGCCTACAAGGCGGACGTCCCCACCAAGGGGGGATACGTCTTGCTCAAGGACATGACCACCAAGACGATGTCCGCCGAGGAATTCCAGGCCGCCCCCAAGCCCACCGGCCCCACCTCCGCCGACACCGCCAAGGCCGCCCCCAAGAAGGGCTCCTGAGCCCTCGCTCACGCCGACGACCCGGCGCCGAGACGCCCGCGCGACCGCCCCAGGGCCTCGCGCGGGCGTCTTCGCCGAGCCCGATTCCTCGGGCCGTGCGACCCCACGCTCATCGCCGTCGGCTCGGCTTCCAGGCCTCGCTCTTGCCGACTCGCTCGATCTTGACCTCAGCCTCGGGCTCGGGCTCTGGCTCGACCTCGGCTACGTGCTGGACCTCGGCTACGTGCTGGACCTCGGCCTCGTCCGGCCGACTCGCGAGGGCCGGCTGCGGGGTCTCCGGCGTCGGCGCGGCCGCATCGCCCCAGGAGGGGGCGACGACCTTGCGAATCTCGGGAGGGACGACGGGCCCGGCGGCGGCCATCGCCCGGGCGACGAGTCGCCCCGCGTGGCTGGAGAAGATCGGCCCCCGCGACTGCGGGGCCAGGCCCGCGACGAACATGGCGCCGATCAGCAGCAGGAGCACCGCCTCGATCCCGCCGAGGAGGACTCCCAGATTGCGGTCGTGGAGTTCGAACTTCATCTTCCTCAGCGTCGCCTTCGACTTCCAGGCGGCGAGCAGGCTGCCGCCGGAGACGACCCCGAACGACAGGAGCATCGCCCCGGCGCGCTGGACCGCCGGCTCGCAGCGCAGGCTGCGCGCCAGGAAGGGCATCATGGACGCCGAGGCCAGGTGCGCGCACGAATAGCCCACAATGACCGCCGCGATGCTGGCGATCCCCCAGGAGAACCCCCGGACCGCGCCCCAGGTCATGCCCGCGACGATCAGGCCGATCATCACCCCGTCGTAAAGCGTCATCCCTGACCTCCGAAAGCGCATCGCGATGTCGGGACAAGCCCGCCCTACCACGTTCCCACCCGCGTCATGGTACCCGGCCGCCCCCCTCGGGCAATGTCGGTTCCCGAAGCCGGGCCGGATCCGTCGCCCGGCCGATCAGAAATCCGAGGCGCCGGCCTCGCCCCCGGCGCGGGTGGCGAGGGCCTTCGTGACGGCGGGGGCGGCGGTCGCCCGGAGCAGCCGCACGGAGCCGTCGCCCATCGCGGCGTACGCCCCGGCGGGGTGGAACGCGTAGAACCCGGTCACGTTGGTCTGGTTCACGGGCTGCTGGGCGGCGAAGACGAGCCACGGGAAATGGGTGCTGATCGCCCACGCCGCCTGGTGGCTGTCCCCGCACCCGTTGGGATGATTCGGGTACGGATAGGGGTCGACCGACGATCTCTGATCGTAGCAGTCGGGCCGGCCGGCTCGCTCGCCCACGAAGACGGTGTTCGAGAGCCCGTCGCGGACGTCCGCGAGCCTCGCCTTGCGGTAGCCCACCGGTGCGACGGTCGGCGCCTGGTACGTCGGCTCGCCCCAGGCGCCGAACTCGATCCCGTCGAGGATCATCGTCAGCACGACGCCGCCGTTGACGGCCGTGCCCGGCGGCCGCGTCCGGACGCCGCCGACGACCTCGTAATCCGCGCGGGCCGCCGCGCCGATCAAGGGGCCGGCGATCCCGGGGGTCCACGACGCTTGCCATTCGTGGACGTCGGGCAGGTTCGGCGTCGGGTTGGACGACGACGGGCAGACGAACGTCGCGATCGCCGCGTTGATCCCCGTCTGGTTGGCGTGGGTCGTCGCCGGCAGGTCGAGGTTCAGGCTCGCCAAGACGTCCGACCGCTCCAGGCCGGGCAGGATCGCCGTCCGCCACGGGTGGAAGTGGAACTCGTCGATGGCCGACCGCGGCCGGGGCAGGAACCCGCCGTTGTACAGGTCCGGCAGCGCCCGCGCGGCCGACTCGTGGTTCAGCACGCCGAGCATCACCTGGCGGAGGTTGTTCCGGCACGTCGTCGCCCGCGCGGCCTCGCGACTCGACTGCACCGCGGGGATCAACAGGGCCGCCAGCAGCCCCGCGATCGCGATCACCACCAGCAGCTCGATCAGGGTCATCCCCGAGCGTCCCCGCACCTCCGGATCCGTCATGAGCGGCCCCCTTCGCGAGTCGCGAGTTCCCCTGGCCGAAACTACGACAGTTGTCGTCTTTCAATTGTCATAGATCGACCGACGGCCGTCAAGTCCTACCCATCCGCGGTCCCGCGGAACCATTCGGCCTCGCGGGTGTTTCATGTCTCGGCGAGACATCCCGAGTTTGGAGACGCCGTCATGACCCGGTTCCGATCGATCGTATGCGCCGCGCTCTGGCTGGTCGTCGTCACGGGCGGGCTCGCGAGGGCCGGGGACGGCGGCGCGCGGGTGCGGCGGGACGTCGCCTATTCCGACGCCGGCCCCACGACCAAATTGAACGTCGACGCGCCGGCGGAGGGCGACGGGCATCCGATCGTCGTCTGGATCCACGGCGGGGCCTGGCGGTTCGGCGACAAGGACTTCATCCAGGGCCAGCCGGCGGCGTTCACGAAGCGGGGCTACGTCTGGGTCGGCGTCGAGTATCGGTTCGTCCCCCAGGTCACATACAAGGAGCAGGCCGGCGACGTCGCGCGGGCGGTGCGCTGGGCGCGCGACCACGCGAAGGAGTTCGGCGGCGACCCCGAGCGGATCTTCCTGATGGGCCACAGCGCCGGGGCCCACCTCGCCGCCCTGACGGCGACCGACGAACGCTACCTGAAGGACGCGGGCCTGGACCTTGGCGCCCTCTCGGGGGCGATCCTCGTCGACGGCGCGGGCTACGACGTGCCCCGGCAGGTCCGCGAATCGGTGATGCCGCGCATCCGGGCGATGTACACGGGCGTCTTCGGCGAGGATCTCAAGATCCAGCAAGACGCCTCGCCGATCGCCCACGTCGCCGGGGGCAAGGGCGTCCCGCCGTTCCTCCTCCTGCACGTCGGCCGGGCCGACTCCCGGGCGCAGTCGGGGGCCCTCGCGGCGAGGCTCCGCGAGGCGGGCGTCGCGGCGACCCTGGCCCCGTTCCCGTCCAAGACCCACATGACCATCAACCGCGAGATGGGCCAGGCCGGCGACAAGCCCACCCAGGCCGTCTTCGACTTCCTCGACGCCCGCAGCAAGGCCCGGCGCGAATGACGCGACGGTCGCTCGGCGGGCCTCGGCGGCTCAGGCGATCTTGAGGGCGGCGATGCGACTCTCGGCGTCCGCCAGCGCCAGGGCCCGCTGCTCCTCGCCCATGGCGACCCCCTCGGCCGTCACGAATTCGAGGTCGGTCACGCCGAGGAAGGTGAAGACGCTCCTCAGGTACGGCTCCTGGTGGTCGAGCGCGGCCCAGGGAGAGTTCGCGGCGTAGACCGCGCCGCGCGACGAGGCGACGACGAGCTTCCGGCCGCCGGCCAGGCCCTCGACGCCCGCCGACGAGTAGCGGAACGTCCGGCCGGCGACGCAGAGGCGGTCGACCCACGCCTTGAGCGAGCTGGGGATGTTGAAGTTGTACATCGGGGCCCCGACCACCACGACGTCGGCGCCCAGGAACTCGTCGACGACCGCCGCCGCGGTCGCCAGCTCCCGCTCCAGCTCGGGGCTTCGCTCGGCCGGCTCGGCCCCGCGTTGGGCCGCGACGAGCGCCGGCGACACGTCGCCCAGCGGCTCGACGGCCAGGTCCCGATACGTCACCTCGAGGCCCGGCGACCGCCGGCCGAACTCGGCGACGACGGCGGCCGAGAGCCGCCGCGAGACGGAATTCGCCCCGAGGACGCTCGAATCGACATGCAACAGCTTCATGAAACCACCTTCTGGTGAACCCCCTCGAACCCGGGCGGCCGGGACGGACTCGCCCCGACATGTGGGAAGGGTATTCCCAACGCTTCCCTTCGTAAAGTAGGCTCAAAAAGGGAAGCCGCTTCACTTTGGGAAAGCCCACATGCAGGCCGAAGAACGAGCACCCGAGACGTTGGAAGGGTTGCCGAGGCTTTTGGGCCTCCTCTCCGGGGCGTGGACGCTCCACATCCTGTGCGTCCTGCACAAGGGGCCGATCCGCTTCGGCGCGCTCCGCACGCGCCTGGGGGGCGTGTCGACCAAGACGCTCACCGAGCGCCTCAGGTCGCTGGAGTCGGAAGGGCTCGTGTCGCGACACTACGAGCCGACGGTCCCGCCGCAGGTCACCTACGCGCTGACCGAGAAGATGGCCGAGATCGGGCCGGTCCTGATGGAGCTGGAGCGGATCGCGGTCCGATGGTACGGCGCGGGAGCGACCCACGCCGAATAGACGCGGCGCGGCGGGCGATTCGTCGCGGCGACCCTGGCCGCATTCCCGTCCAAGACCCCCGCGAGATGGGCCAGCCCGGCGACGAGCCCACCCAGGCCGTCTTCGATTTCCTCGCTGCGAGGCCGAGCCCGCGGCCCGCGCGGGACGACGCCCGAGATCGCCCCTCCCCGCCTTCCCGACCGCTCGCGCTTCACCCGACCATGCATCAACCGACCTTGACCGATCACGTCGGATTTGACATCTTTGGGATCGTTTCGGGGCTCGGCCGCCGGGCGGCGAGCGACAGGGATGGAATTCGAGGCCGGGAGGACCCCATGCGTCGATTCGGATGGTTCGCGGGCGTGACGGCGATGTTCCTGCTCGCAGGCGCTGAGCGGACGGAAGCGGCGCCGCTGCGGCTCAGCATCTATGGAGGGGGGAGCCCCGGCATCGGCGGGGCCTTCGACGCCGGCAACGGCCTCCCGGAGATCCGGGTCGAGCGCGACTCGATCTCGCCCTCCGCCCGCGAGTGGCCGAGCGAGGTGAGCCGCAAGCCCTTCAGCGAGGCGATGTGGTTCCGGGCGAGCCTGTACGAGGCGGGGGGCCGACCACTCGCCGATGTCACGCTGACGGGGACGATCGAAGGCTTCATCGCACGCCGCTCGCCCGGTGAGGTCATGACGACGATATCGGGCCAAGGCGAAGCCACCGTGAGCGAGTTCTCGGTCTGGCCGGGGGTCGACCCCGCCACCATCCCGGACTGGTTCCGCGGGCTGACGGCGGTGATCACCGTCGGGCGGAGGCCTGGGGCGTCGCTCCCCGACGATAGCCAGTACGTCCTGACCTTCACCGCGACGCCCGTCCCCGAGCCCGGCTCGGCGCTGGTCTTCCTCGCCGCGGCCGGCGGAGGGATCGCCGTGCTCCGACGCCGTCGCGGCTGAGGGGCGCGGCATGCGATTCGCAGCGATCCTCCCGTCCAGGCTTCGCGGGACGGGCCGGCGAAGCCCGAGGCCGACGACTACCTCAATCATCGCCATCGAGACCTGACGACATGACGCGACTACGGCGGATCTCCCTCGCGGCGATGTTCTCGACGGGCCTCGCCGCGACGGCGGAGGCGTGCCCGGTCTGCTCCCGGCCGGCGGGCCGCGCGGTGCGGGCGGGGATCTTCGACGGCGGCTTCGGCCTCAACCTGCTGGCCGCGGCGCTGCCGTTCGGCGTCTGCCTGGGCGTCGCGGCGGCCGTGCATTTCGCGCCGGACGGGGGGCGGGAACGATGAGCGAGCCCATTGCGCTCGACCGTCGGCCGATCCTCTCGTCGGGCCTCCTGCTGGGGGTCGGGATGGGGGGCTTCGTCGACGGCATCGCCTTCCACCAGATCCTGCAGCTCCACAACATGCTCTCGGCGGTCCGCCCGCCCACGACGCTGGTGAACGTCGAGATCACCATGTTCTGGGACGGCCTCTTCCACGCCTTTACGTGGATGACGACCGCCCTCGGCCTGGCCCTGCTCTGGCGCGCCGGCCTGCGATCGGACGTCGCCTGGTCGACCCGCACCTTCGTCGGCGCCCTCGCGGCGGGCTGGGGCCTGTTCAACCTCGTCGAGGGCCTGATCGACCACCAGGTGCTGGGCCTGCACCACGTCGTCGAGGGCCCCGGCCACCTGAAATGGGACCTCGCCTTCCTGGGCTCGGGCGTCGCGTTCCTGCTCCTCGGCCTCGGCCTGATCCGCGCGGGACGCGGCGACGCGACGGCCCGGCGCATCCCATAGGCCGTTACGGCTCGTCCTGTGGAGGCGCCGGGTAAGACTCGGGGTGGCGGGCGGCGTGCCGGCCGAAGGCCGCAATGGCCCGGCGCATCGGGGCCGCCTTCAACCGGCTTCCGCGGTGGCTGTAGAAATGCACCTCCGCCCCCTCGGGCAGGTCGGCGGCGTCGACGACGTGCGGGTGGACTTGCCACCAGGAGTGGGCGTCCACGCACACGCCGCGGACGTATTCCTCGGCCTTCTCCAGGGACGAGGACACATGGAACTGGACCGAGTCCACCCGGGGGGCGGCCGGCAGGCCCATGATCTCGTAGTGCATCACCACCCAGACGGTCTGCCCGCGCCGGCCCATTTCGGCTCCGCCTTGCCTCTGCTGATCGTTCGACCCGACGCGTCCAGCATACCGACCGCGACGGCTCAGGTGGGGCGACGGCGGATCGCTCGATCAGAACCGCACGCCGGTGAACGCCTCGCTGAGCGTCCACAGCCGCTCGGCGAGTTCGGGGTCGCAGGCCCAGGGGGCGACGCCGGTCCGCAGGGCCATGTCGCCGGGGGTGGCTTCCGAGACGTCGCAGTCCTCGCAATACACGCCCCCCTCGCCGTCGAGCCGAGGGCTGGTCGCGCACCAGATCGACGTCGCGGCCCCCTGGGGGACGGTCTTCAATGGCTCGGTCGTCCGGCCGACGTCGATGCGGCCGTCGGGCAGGCGGCTCAGGCCGTACCTCGCAAGGTCCTCGTCGGTGAGGTGGCGCGCCAGGTCGGTGAGGATGCCGCCCGGATGCACCGAGAACGCCCGCACGCCGTGCGGCTCGCCGCGCCGGTCGAGGCCCAGCGCGAAGAGCGCGTTCGCGGACTTGGACTGGCCATACGCCTGCCACTTGTCGTAGGGCCTGCGCTCGAAGTTCGGGTCGTCGAAGTCGACCCCGGCGAAGCGATGGCCGCGCGACGTCAGCGCGACCACACGGGCCCCGCCCGCCTTGACGAGCGCGGGCCAGAGCCGGGCGGTGAGCTGGAAGTGGCCGAGGTGGTTGGCCGAGAATTGCAGCTCGTTTCCGCGGGCGTCGCGCGTCAGCGGGCACGCCATCACGCCGGCGCTGTTGATCAGGAAATGGATCGGCCGGCCGCTCGCCAGGAAGTCGCGGGCGAAGGCGTCGATCGAGCCCGGGTCGGCGAGGTCGAGCGCGGCCAGCTCGACCCGGGGCATGCGGCCCACGTTGGCGCGGGCCTTGTCGGGCGTCCGCGCCGGCACGACCACCGTCGCGCCCGCCTCGCTCAGCACCCGCGTCGTCTCCACGCCGATCCCCGAATAGCCGCCGGTCACGACGGCCACCTTGCCCGACAGGTCGCGCCCGCCGAGCGCCTCCTCGGCCGTCGTCGTGGCCCCGAATCCCGAACCGATGGGCTTCTGCTCGCTCGTCATCGCGTCGACTCCTTTTTTCCGTGCTTTCGTCCCGCCGACCGCTACACTACTTGAGGGGCGACTCAACCAACAGGATAATTGAGGATGGACTCAAATAAGTCAAGGGTCAAGCGCGAGCGGAGCGCCGTGGAGCCGCGTCGGCGGCCGGGCAAGGAGCGGGTGGCGGCCTTGCTGGCGGCGGCGGCCGCGGTGATCGCCGAGCGGGGCTACGAGGCGGCGACGATGACCGAGATCGCCGCGCGGGCCGGGGCCCTGGTCGGTTCGCTCTACCACTTCTTCCCGAACAAGGAGGCGGTCGGCGAGGCGCTGATCCGGCGGTTCGAGGGGATCCTCGACGAGGCCTTCGACGCGATCGACGCCCGCGCCGGCTCGATGTCGAGCGGGGACCTGGCGGACGCCCTGCTCGACCTGATGCTCGACATCCGCGGCGAGTCGAAGGCGCTCGTCCCCCTGCTGGAGGCCCGCGAGGAATGGTCGGCGAAGGGCCGCGACCTGCTCGACAGGATGCTGCGGCGCATCGCCGCGACGCTCACGATCCGCTCGCCCGGCCTGGACCCCGAGGCGGCCCGGAGCCTCGCCGTCGTCGTGCTGCAGAACATGAAGGCCGTGAAGGCCCTGACCGCCGACGACGCCCCCGCCGCGGCCGAGATGCGGGCCATGACCCGCCTCTACCTGGAGAGTCGGCTGCCCGATCACGGCTGAGGCGTCGGTCGGAAACTCCTTGCCGGACGCACGCGGCGACCGCATGATGATTTCATGATTCGGGCGTTACGTCTGGAGGGGGGAGGGGCGACATGGATCCGGCGACGGCGCGATCGACGACGCGGGCTCGCCCGGCCGGGCGGCCCTTCCGGCTGGTCGACGTCCTGATCCTGACGGCGGCGACGGGCGTGGGGCTCGCCGGGGCGCGGTGGGTCTATGAGGAGATCCTGTTTCAGGAGTTTTCTCTCGTCCCGGCCGGCATCCTGCTCGCGCCCGCGATGTTCGCCTGGCCGGTGATGACGGCCTGGATGGCGGCCTTGATCCCGATCCGCCTGATCGCGCCCCGGCCGCCCCGGCGACGCCTGGCGGCTCAGCCCGGCATGGCGGCGGCCTGCTCCACGTCCCTCGTCATGGCTTTCGCGGCCGTCGTCGCGTTGGTCGTGCCCCTCATGATGTCGAGCGCGTGGATGGGGCTGAGGGCCGACCTGATCGAGGCGCGAATCCTGGGCATCCCCGCGGCCGTCAGCCTGGCGATCCTCTCGTCATGGACGACGCTCGCGCTGGGCGGCCGCTGGCGACCCGAGCCGAGCTGGATCGATCGCCTGGGCCGCCTGCTCGCCGTCGCCCTGATCGCGACGGGTCCGGGCGTCGTGTTGGTCGTCCGCGATCTTCCCTACTTCTACTAGCCGATCGACGGATCCGCGCCCCAATTCGGCGAATCGGTGCATCCTTGGAAGTAAGGGATGCTGCGTCCGCGGCCTCCTCGACGACCCGCCGACGCGAACCACGAAAGCCGAAAAAGCATGTCGAAATCACACGAACGAAGCCGATTTTTTATAACGCAAAGCTTTATAAAACTAGAACTTACGTCATAAAAATCGGCTTCGCTCCGTCGCGAGCGAAGCCGATCGCTCAGGCCAGCAGTTCCTTGATGACGCGGGCGGGCTCGACGCCGGTGAGCTTCTGGTCGAGGCCCTGGTAGCGGTGGGTGAAGCGCTCGTGGTCGTAGCCGAGGAGTTGCAGGACCGTGGCGTGGAAGTCGCGGATGTGGACCGGGTCCTTGATGATGTTGTAGCTGAACTCGTCGGTCTCGCCGTAGATCGCGCCCGGCTTGGATCCGCCGCCGGCCATCCACATGGTGAAGCAGCGGGGGTGGTGGTCGCGGCCGTAGTTGTCCTTCGAGAGGCCGCCCTGGCTGTAGATGGTCCGGCCGAACTCGCCGCCCCAGATGACCAGGGTGTCGTCGAGCATCCCGCGCTGCTTGAGGTCCTGGATGAAGCCCCAGCAGGGCTGGTCGACGTCCTTGCACTGGCTGGGCATGCGGCCGCCGAGGTTGCCGTGGTGGTCCCAGTTGTTGTGGTAGATCTGCACGAACCGGACGCCCCGTTCGAGCATGCGGCGGGTCAGCAGGATCGAGTTGGCGAAGCTGCCGGGCTTGCGGGCGTCCTCGCCGTAGAGCCGGTAGGTGGACTCGGGCTCGCCGGCCGTGTTGGTCAGCTCGGGGACGCTCGCCTGCATCCGGAAGGCCAGCTCGTACTGCTCAATCCGGGTGTGGGTCTCGGGGTCGCCCACCTGGCGGTAGTTCATCTCGTTGAGGGCGCGGAGGCCGTCGAGCGTGTTGCGGCGGATCTCGGGGGGGACGCCCGGCGGGTTGTTGATGAACAGGATCGGGTCGCCCGCGCTGCGGAACGAGACCCCGGCGTGCTCGCCCGGCAGGTAGCCCGACGACCAGAGCCGGCCCGAGATGGCCTGGATCTGCTCGGTGTTCGACGGCCGCGCGACCAGCACGACGAACGTCGGCAGGTCGTCGTTCAGCGAGCCCAGGCCGTACGAGACCCAGCTCCCCAGGCAGGGCCGTCCGGTGATCTGGTTGCCGGTCTGGATGTACGAGATGGCCGGCTCGTGGTTGATGGCCTCGGTGTGCATGCTCCGGATGAAGCAGAGGTCGTCGACCATCTTGGCCGTGTAGGGGAGCATCTCGCTGACCCACATCCCCGACCGGCCGTGCTGGGCGAACTTGTACTTCGACGGCGCGATCGGGAACCGGGCCTGGCCGCTGGTCATCGTCGTCAGGCGCTGGCCCTGGCGGATCGACTGCGGCAGGTCCTTGTCGTACCAGTCGGCCATGGCCGGCTTGTAGTCGTACAGGTCCATCTGCGAGGGCCCGCCGACCATGTGCAGGTAGACGACCCGCTTGGCCTTGGGGGCGAAGTGGGTCGGGATCGGCGGGACGTGCGCGGCGCCCTTGCCCGCGTCGCCGGCCCGGGCCTGCGGGATCAGGCCGTCGCGGGCCAGGAGCGACATCAGGCCCGCGGAGCCGACGGCGTTGCCGCCGCGCCGGAAGAACCGCCGGCGCGTCTCGGACCGGACGTAATCGTCGATCGGGTTCATATCGGGCCTCGCTTGCGCCTGGGAGGGGTTGATCCGCGGACGGCCGGCTCTTACTTGTTCAGCACTTCGTCCAGGTTGAGCAGCTCGTTGGCGAGCATGGTCCAGGCGGCGGCCTCGGCCGGGACGAGGTTGGGGTCGCGGGGCGACGCGCCGACGGCCAGCAGCTTCTCGGCGTCGTCGGGGTGGGCCTGGTAGTAGGCGGCGAGGCGGCCGAGCGACTCGCGGACGACCGACGCCTCCTCTTCCCGCAGGGGCCGCGCGAGGACGCGGCGGGCCAGGGAGTCGGCGCGGGCCTCGAAGGCGGGCGTCTCGGCCAGGACGCGCTGGGCGAGCGCCCGGGCGGCCTCGACGAACTGGGGGTCGTTGAGCGCGACGAGGGCCTGGAGCGGCGTGTCGGTGCGCTCGCGGCGGACGGTGCAGACCTCGCGGCTGGGGGCGTTGAAGACCTCCAGCGAGGCCGGGGGCGCGGCCCGCTTCCAGAACGTGTAGAGGCTGCGGCGGTACAGGCCGTCGCCCCGGTCGGGCACGTACTTCTTGGTGTTGCTCTCGGGCATGGCGACGGCCTCCCACACGCCCTCGGGCTGGTAGGGCCGGACGCTCGGGCCGCCGACCTTGCCGACGAGCAGGCCGGACGCGGCCAGGGCGTAGTCGCGGACGACTTCGGCGTCCATGCGGAACCGCGGCCCCCGCGAGAGCAGGCGGTTCGACGGGTCCTTCTCCAGCTTCTCCGGGCTCGCCGCGGCCGACTGGCGGTAGGCCGACGACGTCACCAGCAGCTTGTAGAACCGCTTGACGTCCCAGCCCGACTCGCGGAACTCGACCGCCATCCAGTCGAGCAGCTCGGGGTGGCTGGGGAGCTCGCCGCTGACGCCCAGGTCGCCGGTCGTGCGCACGAGGCCCTGGCCGAAGACCTCCTGCCAGAAGCGGTTGACCGTCACGCGGGCGGTCAGCGGGTGTTCGGGCCGCAGCAGCCACTGGGCGAACCCCAGCCGGTTGCGGGGCAGCTCCTCGGGCATAGGGGGGAGGGCGGCCGGCGTGTGGGGCTTGAGGGGATCCCGGCGCTGGTCGTACTGGCCCCGGAAGAG
This sequence comes from Paludisphaera mucosa, assembly GCF_029589435.1. NCBI lineage: Bacteria > Pseudomonadati > Planctomycetota > Planctomycetia > Isosphaerales > Isosphaeraceae > Paludisphaera > Paludisphaera mucosa. Next base: position 4,960,615 of record NZ_JARRAG010000002.1, read on the forward strand.
CAGGAAGGCGGCGGCCTCCTCGGTCTTCTCCTGCATGACGTAGGCGATCGTGCCGCGGGCCGAGATGTCGGCCTTCTCCTTCTCCAGGGCGGCGAGCTTCGCCCGCAGGTCGCGGGCGGCCGGGTCGCGGGCGGCGAGCCACCAGGCGTAGACCGCGTCGGCCTCGGCGGCGGGCCGCTTGTCGGCGGGCTTCGCGATCAGGGCCCAGGCCCGGCCCAGGCCGGCCAGGTCGGCGACCTCGGAGTCGGGGAGGGTCCGGGCGTGGACGCGGACGTCGGCGATACCGACGGTCATGAGCCTGTCCGAGGTCTGCCGGCGGCCGACCCGGAGCGCGACGCCCGTGCGGATCGTCCCCTTGAGGTCGTCGTTCGTGACCGTCGCCGTCCGGGGGGAGCCGTCGACGTAGATCTTCACGCCGGCCCCCTTCCCCTTGCCGTCGTAGGTGACGAACACGTGGGTCCAGGCCTCGACCGGGACGTCCTCCGCGGTCATGACCCGCAGCGCGTCGGAGGGCCAGTCGCTGACGATGTGCGTCCCCACCTTGCGGCCGGCGACCCACAGGTCCCAGCCGCGGTGGCGGTTCGGGTCGTCCATCCGGGCGAGCACCGCGCCGGTCGCGCCTTCCTTGGGGAGCTTGATCCAGGCGCCGAACGAGAAGCCCTGGTCCCTCTCGAAGTCGCCGGCCTCGGCCGACTCGAAGACGACCCGGGGGGCGTCGTCGCCGCGGGCCGGCAGGCCGACGCTCAGCTTGAGGTCGGCCGCGGGGAGCATCGCGGCCAGGGCGTCGGGCGTCTGGGGGCCGAGCCAGGCGTCGAACCCGGCCCGGGCGGCCTGGGCGCGGGCGTCGACCTCGGACTTGGCCGCGGCGATCAGGCCCGGCAGCGCCTGCCAGCGGGGGGCGTCCTCGGCGCGGGGCACGGGGAGGATCGGGGCCGAGTCCTTCACGTTGCCGTCGTAGGCGGGCTGCGTGATGTTGTTGAAGAAGGCCGACAGCTCGTAGAACTCCTTCTGGGGGATCGGGTCGAACTTGTGGTCGTGGCAGACCGCGCAGCCGACGGTCAGCCCCAGGAAGACCTGCCCCACGGTCTCGGTCCGGTCGCGGGTGTAGCCGACCAGGTTCTCCTCGGCGATCGTCCCCCCCTCGTTGGTCGACATGGCGCAGCGGCTGAAGCCCGAGGCCACCTGCTGGGCGAGCGTGCGGTCGGGGAGCAAATCGCCGGCGAGCTGCTCGATCGTGAAGCGGTCGAACGGCATGTTGGCGTTGAAGGCCTCGATGACCCAGTCGCGGTACGACCACATCTCGCGGTAGTTGTCGAAGTGGAAGCCGTGGGTGTCGGCGTAGCGGGCGGCGTCGAGCCAATAGCGGCCCCGGTGCTCGCCCCAGGCCGGCGACTGCAGCAGCACGTCGACGTACTTCTCGTAGGCGTCGGGCGCGGCGTCGGCGACGAACGCCTCGACCTCGGCCGGCTTCGGGGGCAGGCCCGTCAGGTCCAGGCTCAGGCGGCGGGCGAGAGTCCGGCGGTCGGCCTCGGGGGCCGGCTTCAGGCCTTTGGTTTCGAGCGCCGCCAGGACGAAGGCGTCGATCGGCGTGCGGCCCCACGAGCCGTCGGCGACCTGGGGCGGGGCGGGACGCACGGGCGCGATCAGCGACCAGTGGGGCTGGTACTCGGCCCCGCCGGCGATCCAGCGCTTGAGGACGTCCTTCTGCGCGGCGGTCAGGGTCTTGTGCGAGGTCGGCGGGGGCATCACCTCGTGCTTGTCGGCCGAGTCGATGCGCTCGACCAGGGTGCTCTCGTCGGGCTTGCCGGGCTCGACGGCGCCCGCCTCGACGGCGGCCTCGCGCTTGTCGAGCCGGAGGTCGGCCTTGCGGGCGGCGGAGTCGGGGCCGTGGCAGGCGAAGCAGTTCTCCGCCAGGATCGGCCGGACGTCCCGGTTGTAGACGAGGCCGTCGTCGGCCTGCGCAGCCGCGGGGCCGGCGAGGGCCGCGGCCAGGCCGAGCGCCCAGGGCGCGACGACGCGGGCGGCGACGGAGGAACCTTGCGGTCGACTCATATCGGGTCTCCCTCGTGGCGGAGGTTCTCGGCGGGGCCGGCGGGCCGGGGCGCGGGGGTTGGGGCGGGGCTCCCGGGCTCGGGAGGCCGGCGCCGATCGTCCGGGAGCAGGCGCGGGGTCTTCGCACGACCGGCCGGGCCGGGGCGGCCGCGGACTCATCGATCCCGATCCTATCCGATCCGACCGCCCCCCCGCCACCGAATTTCGGCCCGACGGCGATCGACCCGCGCGTTGAACCGGGGTCGGCGATCGGTTCCAATGGACCTCCCCGCCCCCTCCGGCTCGAAGCGGAAGCCGGGGGACGCGGCGAGCGTCGCCGCGCGGCGACGCGCCTCTCCCACCCCGCCCCACCTTCCCGGAAGCTGCTCATGAATCCGTCCCGCATCGCGATCGCGGCCCTGGCCTTCGCCGCGGCGGCCGCCGGCGTCGTCGCCCGCGCCCAAGACGCCCCGAAGCCCGCGACGAAGACGAAGAACGTCGTCCTGGTGATGTCCGACGGCCTCCGCTGGCAGGAGGTCTTCGGCGGCGCCGACCCGGCCCTGATCAACAAGAAGGACGGCGGCGTGGCCGAGGTCGAGGCGGTCCAGGCCGCCTACGGCCAGGAGACGCCCGAGGCCCGCCGCGAGGCCCTCCTCCCGTTCCTCTCGAAGGTCGTCGCCAAACAGGGGCGGCTGTACGGCGACGTCGGCAACGAATGCCGCGTGACCAACGGCAAGAACTTCTCGTACCCCGGCTACAATGAGGTCTTCACCGGCTTCGGCGACCCCCGCATCGACAGCAACGACAAGTTCAACAACCCCAACGTCACCGTCTTCGAGTGGCTCGACGCCAAGCCCGACTTCCGGGGCAAGGTCGCCGCTTACGGCACCTGGGACGTCTTCCCCTACATCCTCAACCGCGAGCGCAGCGGGATGAAGATCGTCGCCTGCTGGGAGCCCCCCACGGGCGAGGGGCTCACGCCCCAGGAGAAGCTGCTGGGCGAGATCAACGCCAACGTCCACCGGCTCTGGTCCGACTGCGGCTACGACGCCTTCAGCTTCTACGCCGCGCTCGAGAACCTCAAGCGCGAGAAGCCCCGCGTCACCTTCATCGGCCTGGGCGAGACCGACGAGTTCGCCCACGCCGGCCGCTACGACCACTACCTGACCTCGGCCCACAAGTTCGACGCCTCCATGAAGCTCCTGTGGGAGACCTTGCAGGCCATGCCCGAGTACAAGGACTCGACGACCCTGATCCTCACCGCCGACCACGGCCGCGGCGACGCCCCCTCCGAGTGGAAGAGCCACGGCGAGAAGATCAAGGGCTCCGAGCGGATCTGGGTCGGCGTCCTCGGCCCCGACACCCCCCCGAAGGGCGACGCCACGCTCACCACCGCCGACCAGAACCAGCTCGCCGCGACCCTCGCCGCCCTGCTCGGCGAGGACTACAACGCCTACCAGCCCAAGGCCGGCCCGGTCATCTCGTCGGCTTTCGGCCGCCCCTGACGCTCGAGAAGACGCGACCTTCATCGTCTCCCATCGGAGACGATGAAGGTCGTCGGGGCGCGGAACTCATGATCGATCCGGAGCGAGTCGAAATGCGAGAGCCCTCATCCGGCACTGAAGGATCGCGATCCCCGCGAGGGGGGGAGGGCCTTGATAGGATGAGCCGGGGGCGGGCCCTGCTCAGCGCAGGGCTTCCTTGAGGCCGCGGAGGATGTAGCGGTTCTCGGAGCGGGTGCGCGAGGCGACGCGGATGAACCGGCCGGGCTCGAGGCCCTTCTTGTCGTCGCAGGCGCGGGTGTAGATGCCGCGGCGGACTAGCAGGCGGCAGACCAGGTCCTCGGCGGTCATGTCGTCGCGGCGCAGCTCGACCAGCGCGAAGTTGGCGTGGGTCGGGTAGACGTGGACGCCCGGCAGGGTCGTCAGCGCCTTGAAGAACCGCCGCGAGTGGCGGACGTAGTGGACCCGTTTGCGCTCATAATCGGCCTGGAACTCGGGCCGCGAGTAGAGGTCGAAGAAGTACTCGGCCAGGCCCGACGAGTTCCACAGGTAGCCGTTGTCGAGCAGCGCCTTGACGCGGTCCGGGGCCATCACGGCGTAGCCGGCGCGGATGCCGGCGACGCCGAAGTCCTTGGACATGCTCTTCACGACCATCACGTTCGGGAACCGGTCGATCTCGCGGGTCAGGCTGCGGAAGGCGAAGCCGTCGCCCTCGCAGGCGAAGTGGATGAAGCTCTCGTCGACCAGGATGTTGGGGACGTCGGCCAGCTCTTCCAGCAGGGCCACGAGCTTGGCGTACGGGATGTAGCCGCCGTCGGGGTTGTTGGGGTTGATGAGCACGATCGTGTCGGGCCGCTCCCGACGCACCGTCTGGATGTACTCGCCGAGGTCGAGGCGGAAGTCGTCCTCCTTGCGCAGGACGTTGTAGACGACCTCGGTGTCGGGGCGGACGAACTCGTGGTAGGGGGAGAACGTCGGCAAGTTGACCAGGATCTTGCCGCCGGTGAAGCGGTGGAGGATCGCCTGGATGATCTCGATGGCGCCGTTGCCGATGAACAGGCGGTCGGTCGCCAGCCCCAGGCCGTTCGCCAGCTTGTCGGCGATGACCCGGTTCTGCGACGGGTAGAACTCCAGGAGCTTGCGGAGCTTGCCGGGCCGGATCACCTCGCGGTAGAGGTTGTCGAGGAACAGCTCGGTGGCGTAGGGGTTCGACAGGAAGCAGGCGTCGACCCGCATCCGCAGCTCGGGGATCAGCTTGAGGATGGTCGGCGCGCTCGGGGAGTGCGACCCGGCCTCCTTCTTGAGGTGCTTGATCCGGTCGGCGAGGGCCGACTCGCGGGGCGACAGCGGCCCCCGGCGGATCACCGGCCGCACGTGGGCCTCGAGCCAGCGGGCCGAAACGCCCAGGTCGAACGGCCGGGGCCTCCGCGTCTTCAGCCGATCCGGTGTCTGACCGATCACGTCCACCTCGTTTGGGTCTCAGGCGAGCCGCGCGCCGGCGGCTTCGGTCGGCGAGGAGAGAGGCGAAATCGACAAGGCCCCTCGGGGCGTCCCGGAGCGAAGGGGCGGGGACGGGGACCAGATCGGGTCGAGCGTCGCCGCGCCGTCCAGGGTCCTAAAGTTCATCCTAGGACCTGGAGGGCTTCTCAGCAAGCACCTCGATCTTTCCGCGGTCCTTCACGATCGCGACGTCGCGGCGGGCCGGCCCCGGGTCGTCTCGCCCCCGGCGATCGCCGCCGACCCCGAACCCACCCGGCGAGCCGACGTTACGACCCGACGCGAGGGGTGATCGACCGCCGCGGGGCGACCCGCTTGCCGGCGTCCGGCCTTCGGGGTATTGTCGCGCCCTCACCCGTTAGAGGGCATCCCGCATGATACCTAAGGATTTAACGTGCATCGCAGCCTTTGGGCCGGGGGGATTCCGGCTCACCTATCCCGCGGGGGTCGGGATCGTACTACTCATGGCCATGACGGGCGTCTGGCTCGCCTCACTCGTTTGGCTGTTCCATCGCCTCCGCACCCGACATGCTTCGGTCTATGGGAAGATCGGCACTCCCAGCCTCTTCTGGGACAATTCCCCCCGCTCAGGGCTTTCGTTCCTCAGATTTCTCTATTCCTCGGGCCCTCGCGAACTTCCCGACGGTGAGGCGTTCCGGGTCATCTGCTTCCTTCGCGTCTTCATCGTTTTCTATTTCGTCGTCTTCCTCGTTACCGGGGTCTTGGTCTGGTCGGGCGGCCCGCGGCCCTGAGGCCTGCCAGTCGCTTGGGCCCGGCCAGCTGTACCTGGGGTCACTCCTCGGAACGGACGAAATCGTACGCTAAGGTCTTGGCTCGTCCGCACCGATGGGCAGGCGAAGCTGACGAAGGGGGCGTCGCATTCCAAGCTTCCAAACGTAATCCCCGGTCAGGATGATACGGCCCCGCCCGCCTCCGTCAATCGCGTCCCCGATCCTCGACACCCCAACCCGACCCGGTGCCACCATGCGGACACATCGACGTTCCTGGATGACGGCGGCCCTGGCGACGCTCGCCTGGGCGACCTTCCCCGAGGCTCAGGCTGCGGACCGGGCCTTCCGCGCGGGGGCGGCGGCCGTCGACGTGACGCCCTTCCTCGACGACCCGATCGTCGGCAACTACGTGGCGCCGCCGGCGGCCCACGTCCACGACCCGCTGCACGCGCGGGCGCTCGTGCTCGACGACGGCTCCACCCGGCTCGCGTTCGTGCTCGTCGACAGCGTGGGGATCACCCGCGAGGTGCTCGACGCCGCGCGCAAGCTCGCGGCCGAGAAGGCGGGGTTGCCGCCGGGGAATATCCTGGCCGCGGCGACGCACACGCATTCGGCCACCCGTGGAGGCTCGAAGGAGTTCCTCAAGCCGGACGCGGTACCCTCGGAGTACGCGCGGATCCTGTCCCGCCGCATCGCCGACGCGATCCGCCTCGCCGCCGGCAACCTGGCGCCGGCGAAGGTGGGCTGGGGGACCGTCGACGCCCCCGAACACCTGTTCAACCGCCGTTGGCTCCTCAAGGCCGGCGAGACCGTTCCGAACCCGTTCGGCGGCCTGGACCGCGCGGTGATGAACCCCGGGCGGCATCCCAAGATCCACGAGCCGGCCGGGCCGACCGACCCGCAGGTCGCGTTCCTGGCCGTGCAGGCCCCGGACGGGCGGCCGATCGCGCTCCTGGCGAACTACTCACTGCACTACGTCGGCGGGGTCCCGGCCGGGCACGTCTCGGCCGACTACTTCGCGGTCTTCGCTCGCAAGGTCGGCGAGCGGCTGGGCGTCGACCCGCTCCGCGACCCCCCGTTCGTCGGCGTCCTGTCGAACGGCACGAGCGGCGACGTCAACAACATCGACGTCCAGGGGCCCCCGCCCGCGACGCCCCCGGGCCCGTACGAGCAGATGGACCGCGTCGCCGACGACCTGGCGAACCGCGTCGCCGGGACGTACCGCGGCGTCGCCTTCCGCGACTGGGTCCCGCTGGCCGCGGCGCATCGCGAGCTGGTCCTGAAGGCCCGCAGGCCGACGCCCGAGCAGCTCGACTACGCCCGCAAGATCCTGGCCAAACCCGAGGACGCCCCCCGGGCCCACGGCCTGGAGCGCATCTACGCCGAGCGGACGCTCGCGCTCGCCGACGCCCCCGACGAGGTCTCGATCATGCTCCAGGCCTTCCGCGTCGGCGACCTGGGCATCGCCGCCATCCCGTTCGAGGTCTTCACCGAGATCGGCCTGGAGATCAAGGCGAAGAGCCCCTTCAAGCCGACGTTCACCATCGAGCTGGCCAACGGCCTCTACGGCTACCTGCCCAGCCCTCGCCACTTCGCGATCGGCGGCTACGAGACCTGGATGGGGACCAACTTCGTCGAGCCCGAGGCCTCCCCCAAGATCGTCGCCACCCTCCTCGACCTGTTCGCCGCCCTCGACGCCGGCCGCACGCCGGCGTCGAGGGCGCCTGCGCCTTGATTCCGATGCGAGCACGCCCCCCTCGCGTCGAACCGCCGCGCCCGAACCGCCGGCGTGGCGCCGCTCCGACCGATCGACCCCTCGACTTATCTCCTCATCCTCACCCTTTCCTTCCAATCGTCCTCTGTGGTACAGAGGAGCCCCGGGGAGATCGAGGCGGGCCGGAGACGGCCCAGGAGAGCGAATCCTCGTCGCCGGCTTCCCGGGGCGAGGCATCACTTTCGGGAGGATGCGGATGTCCGTGATCGACGCGTGGGTCGCCCCGGCGGCCAGGCAGGCGCTGACCCGTCAGCAGGTCGACCTCGGCCCGCTCGGGGACGAGGACGTCGAGATCCAGGTCGAGTCCTGCGGCCTGTGCCATTCCGACCTTTCGGTGTGGGCCGACGACTGGGGGGTCACCCAGTACCCCGCCGTACTGGGCCACGAGGCGGTCGGCCGGGTGGTCGATGTCGGGCGGGCCGCCAAGGGGATCCAGGTCGGCCAGCGCGTGGGCGTCGGCTGGAACGCCGGGAGCTGCATGCACTGCCGCCCGTGCCTCTCGGGCGACCAGCACCTCTGCGCCGAGGTCCAGGCGACGATCGTCGGCCGCCGGGGCGGGTTCGCCAGCCGCGTCCGTTCGCACTGGGCCTGGACGATCCCGATCCCCGAAGGGCTGCCGGCCGGCGAGGCCGGGCCGCTCCTCTGCGGCGGGATCACCGTCTTCAACCCGCTGGCCCTGTACGCCCTACCGACGAGCCGGGTCGGGGTGGTGGGGATCGGCGGTCTCGGGCACATGGCGCTGAAGTTCGCGGCGGCTTACGGCTGCGACGTGACCGCGTTCACCTCCAACCCGGGCAAGTTCGAGGAGGCCCGCGGCTTCGGGGCCCACCACGTCGTCGCGACCCGCGATTCCGAGGAGGTCCGCAAGCTGGGCCGGAGCCTGGACCTGCTGCTCGTCACCACGAACGTCCCGCTCGACTGGGACGCCATGCTGTCGACCCTCGCCCCGAAGGGCCGGATGCACGTCGTGGGCGCGGTGCTGGAGCCGATCCCCGTGGCGGTGTTCCCGATCCTGTTCAAGCAGGCGAGCGTGTCGGCGTCCCCCACCGGCCCGCCGGTCGCGATCGCGACGATGCTCGAGTTCGCGGCCCGGCACGGCGTCGCCCCGACCACCGAGCACTTCCCGATGAGCCGGATCAACGAGGCGCTCGAGCGGCTGCAAGCGGGCAAGGCGCGCTATCGGATCGTCCTCGACGCCGACTTCTAGCCCGGGGGCCGTTCGCCGGGGCGAGGGTCATCGCTCGGTCGGGGCCGGGGACACCTGCCACTGGAGGATCCCGGCCGACAGGCCCGGCTGGAGCTTCGCCTCGATGCGGAGCGCCGTCGTCTCGACGGGCTCGAACTCGACCGTGTTGGGCGCGTCCAGCTTCGTGCCGTATTCGCCGCGAACCCGGACGGGCTCCCAGGAGCCGTCGGGCTTGCGGAAGACCATCCGCCAACTCGCCGGCGGGGCGCAGTGGCGGCCGAGCCGGTGGTCGTCCCACCAGTAGACGCTCGCGGAGCCGACGGCCCGCGGCCGGCCGAAGTCGTACTGGGCCCACTCGTCCGTCCCCCTGCGGTCCCACCAGGTGAACCGCTTCCGCTTCTCGTCCGACGAGCCCTTCGGCGCGACGCCGTCGTTCATCGCGTCCACCGTGTCGCCGACGAAGCAGTGCGAGGCCGTCGGGGTGGCGAGCGACGCGATCGTCGCGGGCTGCGCACCGGACGGGGCGGTCGGCGCCCAGACGATCATCTCGGCGGGGCCGCGATTCGCGTTCGCGTGGTAGGGGACGGCGACCGCCTCGACGTCGACGGGCGCTCCGCCGTCGACCGGCAGGCGGCCGGCCCCGGCGCGGAGGATCGTCACGCCGCCGAGCAGGTCGGGACGCCGTTCGGCGGCGATGGGCTTGCCCTCCGGGAGGAACAGGTCCCGGACCCGGCCCTGGTTGTCGGGGGACTCCAGGCAGTAGACGATCGGCCCGCGCATGAGGGCGACCCGGCCGCGATCGCTCTCGACGCGCGGGTCGGCGGCGACGCGACGCGTCGGCATGTCCATGTGGACGTCGATCGCGTCGCCCGCGCGCCACTCGCGATGGATGACCGCGTAGCCGCGGACGATCGGCGGCGCGGCGACGGGTCGGCCGTTGACGGCGACGCGGAAGGCGTCCGGCCCGGCCGCCGGCGTGGTGTAGAGGCCGCCGTTCATCGCGCCGCCGCGACACCAGGCGGGGACGCGGATGCGGACGTCGAACGTCGCCGGCCGCTCGGGATCGACGGCCAGCCGGACGTCCCCCTCCCACGGGTAGTTCGTCGTCTGGACGAGGCCGAGCCGCGTCCCCGGCTCGCCGCCGAGGTCGATCCGGGCGAGCGAACCGATGAAGAGGTTGACGTAGACCCCTTCGCCGTCCTGGGCGTAGATGGCGCCGGGTAGCGCCCCCATGAGCTTCAGGAACATCGGCGGGCAGCATGGGCAGCCGTGCCAGGACCACCGGGCGCGATCCCGGCCGGCCTCCAGGGGGTTCTCGTAGAAGTAGGCGTCCCCGTGCAGCGAGACGCCGGCGAGGGCTCCGTTGTAGAGCGAGCGTTCCAGCTCGTCGACCTTCGGGGCGTCGCCCGTGGCGAGGAATAGATTGTCGTCGAGAAAGGCGCACCCGACCGCGGCGCAGGTCTCCAGGTAGCCGTCGTTCGGCAGCACGAAGTCGCCGCCGAACTTCTCGTCCTTGGCGATCGCTCCGACGCCGCCGGTGATGTACAGGCGGCGGGTGACCATGTTGCTCCAGAGGCGGTCGGCCGCCTGGATGTAAGGAGGCTGATCGGCCGCGACGCCGAACGCGGCGACGCCCGAGGCGAGAAGCACGGCCCGCACGGCGTGACCTTCGATCGTCGCCTGCTGCAGCACCGGGAGATGGTCCTGGCCGTACTCGGCGAAGTCTCGCCGGCCCTCGTGATGGCCGCGGGCGTCGATCCAGAAGCGGGCGAGGTCGAGATAGCCCTTCTCGTCGACCGGGACGCCCAGGTCCTTCTTGAGCCCGGGGCGGTCCCGGAACAGCTCGTACAGGCGGACGAACGACTCCTCGCCCAGCGCGTGGCCGGGGATGATGTTCTTCCGCGGCGGAGGTCCCATCAGCGCGATCATGCCGTTCGCCGCCCGCACGGCCGTGGCGAGCAGCTTCGTCTTGCCCGTGGCGCGTTCGTAGTGGACGCCGGCCTCCACGAGGCAGCCGATGTTATACAGGTCGTGCTGCTGGCGGTCGTCGCCGCCGTCCTGGCCCCAGCGGTGCGAGGGCTCGCGCATCTGCGTGTACGTGTTGATGTATCCGTCGGGGTCGCGCGCCGCGGCCGCGGCGATCCGGTCGATGTAGCCGTCGATCTTCGCCTCCAGGTCGGGGGCGGGCTCCTGCGCCATCAGGTCGGCCGCGCCCCGGATCATCTCGTAGATCAGCCCGTCGTACCACGGCGGCCCGCCGTGGGGGGCGTCCAGCTCGCCGCGGGCGACGTGGTCGAAGTTCCGGAGGGCGCCGTCCTTCTCGAACTTGTCGAAGCCGTCGGCGACCGTCACCGTCCGCCAGGTCTTGAGCTTCGGGGCCCAGAAGGCGTCGTCGATCTTCACGCGGGCGAGGGGGACGTGCGCGAGCCGCGCGGCCGGGGGCTCGGCCGCGGCGGCCGACGTCGCCGCCAAGGCCCACGCGATCAGGGCGGACAGGGGACGCCCGAGTCGATGCACGACGCTCATCGCATGTCTCCTGAGTTTCGCGAGCCGCTCGGCTTCGCAAGGCGCGGCCACGACCTGCCGCTCGCTTGCGACCCCCTGCGGCTCGGCCGGGCTTGGCCGACCGCCCCCGCGGGGGCGGTCGGCGATATTGTAACGCGAGCGGCTCCCGGATCATGCAGGCGAGACCGGACGACGAGACGCCGGACGGAGCGGCAGGCCCCAAGCTTCTCGACTCGCGACGGTCGTCCGGATAGAGTGCGGAAACGACACATGTCCAAACGCGACGGCCGAGGAAGGTGGACGATGGGCGATCGAATCGGAACCGGCCTGCGACGGCGGGCCGCGGCGGGACTGGCGGCGGTCGCGGCCCTGGCGGCCTCGGCGGCGCCCGAGCGTTGGGATTTCGAGCGCGACGCCGTCGGCGCGGCGGCGAGGGGAATCCGCGCCGAGGTCGGCCGTTGGGAGGTCGCCGAGGCCGGCGGCTCGCACGTCCTGGCCCAGCGGGCCGAGAGCCCGAAGCCGACGTTCAACGTCGCCCTCGTCGACGGGACGAGCTATCGGGACGTCGACCTCTCGGTGCGCGTGCGGGCCGACGCCGGGGCGATCGACCAGGGGGGCGGGATCGTCTGGCGGGCGAAAGACCGGGACAATTACTACGTCGCCCGCTACAATCCCATGGAGGACAACCTCCGGGTGTACAAGGTCGAGTCGGGGCGGCGGACCCAGCTCGACCACGCCGACGCCCCCGGCGACAAGAACTGGCACACCCTGCGGATCGTCATGACGGGCCGCGAGATCACCGGCTGGCTCGACGGCGTCAAGCTCCTCGTCGCCGAGGATTCCACCTTCCCCGACGCCGGCCGCATCGGCCTGTGGTCGAAGTCCGACGCCCGCTCCTCCTTCGACGACCTGACCGCGACCGTCGTCGCGACCCCCTGAACCCACCGACCCGCCCGATCTCGGAGACGCCGACTCATGTCCAGACGCGGGATCACGCTCGTCGGCCGTCGCGGCGGCAAGGCCGTCGTCAACTGGCCCGTCTTCTGGCTCGTCCAGGCCATGATCTTCGGCGTGCAGGCGATCGGCCTGGTCGCCGTCGCGCTCTACGTCGCCGACCCCGTGCGGTCGGGCCTGATCGTCTTCATGTCCGCGATCATCGCCTTCAACTTCCTGCTCCTCGCCAAGCGGACCCAGGAGATGCTGGCCACGCCCGCCGAACAGCTCCCGGAGCTGTCCCCCCGCGAGCCGGCCGGCGGCTGATTTTCCGCCGCGCGCGGACAAAACCCCGCCGCCGACAATGCATTAAATAATGCAAATGATTCCATAATTCGTGAAACCGCAAGTCGTTGGGCGATTGGTCCGCGGGGGCGCGGCGATTGCGTCGAGGGGACCGAGGTCGCAGCCACGCCCTCACCTTTCGAGGCCCGTCCATGAGACGCCCCCGCGGTTTCACGCTCATCGAGCTTCTCGTCGTCATCGCGATCATCGCCGTGCTGATCGCCCTGCTGCTGCCGGCCGTGCAGGCGGCGCGCGAGGCGGCCCGGCGGATCCAGTGCACGAACAACCTCAAGCAGATGGGGCTGGCGCTGCACAACTACGTGTCGGCCGTCGGGGCGCTGCCGATGACGCTGTCGATCTCCGGGACCGGGACGACCGTAACCTGGACGAACTCGTGGGGCGCGCACGCGCGGGTGCTGTCGTTCGCGGAGCGGTCGAACCTGTTCGACGCCTGCAACTTCGCCGTCGACATGCAGACGCCGATGAACACCACGGCGACCGCCGTCGTGACCCCGTTCCTGATCTGCCCGAGCGAGATCAAGCCGTCGACGCGGGCGACGACGACCGGGGCCCCGTACGGCATCGCCAACTACGCCTATTGCGGCGGCGACTGGTTCGTCTGGGGCGGCTTCGGCGGCGCGACCCGGAACCGGACCGCCTTCGGAGTGAACCAGAGCCGGAGCCTCGCGGAGTTCACCGACGGCACGAGCAACACCCTGTTCATGTCCGAGGGGAAAGCCTACCTGACGTACTACCGCGACTGCCCGACCTTCAGCATCGTCAACGACCCGAACAACGTGCCGGGCCCGGACGCCGACCCGTACGCGGTCGTGCCCGAATACCTCGGCGGCTGCGCCCTGCGGGTCGAGGAGGGGCGGACGCAGTGGTTCGAGTCGGGCGTCCACCACAACGGATTCACCACCGCCTGGCCGCCCAACAAGAAGACCCCGGGCGGGCCCAACAGGATCTACGCCGACGTCGACGTCAACTGCAGCCGCGAGAAGCTCGGCCGGCCGTCGTTCGCCGCCGTGACCGCCCGCAGCTACCACGCCGGCGGCGTTAACGCCCTGATGGCCGACGGTTCCGTCCGCTTCGTCAAGGACTCCATCAACGGCTGGACCTGGCGCGCCCTGGGCAGCGTCGCCGGCGGCGAGGTGGTCTCGGCGGACGCGTACTGACCGACGTCCGCGTTCGACAGGAGAAGGGTTCGTTCATGCGTCGGACTGCGAACGTGCTGATGATCATCGCGTCGACGGCCGCGGCGGGCTGCGGGGGCCCGGGGACGACGGCGAAGGCGCCGCCGGTCGACGAGGCGCGGAGGCATCTGGTGACGGCGCTCGACGCCTGGAGGGCGGGGAAGGTGAAGGGGCTGGCCTCGGCGTCGCCGCCGATCCGGTTCGTCGACCCCGACCAGGCGGCCGGCGCGAGGCTCGACGGCTACAAGCCCGGGGACGACCCGACGACGGTCGACCACGTCGTCGACTATCCGGTCGAGCTGACGATCACGGACAGGAAGAAGGCGACGCGGACGGTCCAGGCCGCGTACCAGGTCGTCGCGGAGCCCGCGCTCGCGGTGCTCCGCAACGACCCGTGAAGGCGGCGGCGACGGCTCACTCGCCGAGCCAGGCCTTGCGGTGGGCCTTCTGGGCGTCGCTCGCGTCGGGGAGGACCTCGAGCGTCCAGTCGCGCGGGGGCTCCAGGCCGAAGGCGATTTCCAGGCGCTGGAAGCGGTCGCGGCGGGCGATGAGGACGGAGACCTTGTCGCCGGGGCGGAAGGCCTCCAGCCGCTTCGACCACTGGCCGGGCGGGATGCGGTCCTCGCCGACGCCCAGGATCTCGTCGCCGACGTTGAACCCGGCGTCGAACCCGGGGGTCTCGCGCTTCACCTGGCTCACCATCAGGCGGCCGTCCTCGACCTTGGTCGTCAGGCCCAGCCAGGCCTTGGCCGGCTTGTCCTTGTCGGCTTCGGCCTTCTTGTCGGGCTTGTCCCGGCCGAAGCGGAGGCCGTACCAGCCGCAGGCCTCGGCGTAGTCGAGCTCGTCGGTGGTCCGCAGCGCCCGCCGGAAGAAGTCGCCGAGGTCCGCGCCGGCGACCTCGGCGGCCGTCTTCTGGAATTCCTCGGCGGTGAAGCCCCGGTCGCCCGAGTAGCGCGAATAGGCCAGGCGCATCACGTCGTCGAGGCTCTTGGCGCCGTCGGTGGCCTTCCGGATCCGGGCGTCGAGCAGGAAGGCGACGACGGCGCCCTTGACGTAGTAGCTGACCTGGGTGTTCGGGGTGTTCTCGTCGCGGCGGTAGAACTTGATCCAGGCGTCGTACGACGACTCCTCCAGCGGCTGCACCAGCCGCCCCGGCGTGGTCTGGAGCCGCTCGATATCGTTGATCGTCCGGTCCTCGCCGGCCGAGGGCGGGTCGCCCGCGAGGTACTCGGCGAGGCTGCACAGGCCGGCCCGGCGGACGATGAGACGGTCGTAATAGCTGGTGATCCCCTCGGCGACCCAGAGGCTCGGCGTGTGGACCTCGTTCTCGTAGTCGAACGGGCCCAGCTCCCGGGGCCGCAGCCGCTTGACGTTCCAGGTGTGGAAGAACTCGTGGGCGACGAGGTTCAGCCAGGCGAGGTAGCTGGCCCGCGTGCGGGTGGCCCAGCGGCTGCCCATCAAGACCGTCGAGTTCTTGTGCTCCAGGCCGCCGCCGGCCTCGCCCAGGATGTTGAAGAAGACGTAGCGCTCGTAGGGGAGCGAGCCCCAGAAGGCCTTCTCGGCGCGGACGATCGCCTCGACGTCGCGGGCCGACCGCGGGCCGTCCCACAGGCCCCCCTCGCCCTCGTTCAAGAGGACGTGGGGGACGCCGTCGACGGTGAACTCGTAGATCGCCGGGCTGCCGGCGTAGAGGGGGCTGTCGACCAGGTCGTCGTAGTCGGCGGCGACGTAGTGGTGCGGCTTGCCCCCGGGCGCGGCGCGGAGGCTCGTGACGCTCTGCTTCCAGCCCTGCGCCGGGTCGACGACGACCTCGTGGGGGCGGGCGACGCCGTCGGCGAGGGTCAGGAAGGTCGCCGCCCCCTGGAGCATCGCGAAGGCGGAGTCGATCCAGTTCGCCTGCACGGCCATCGTCCGGCCGTAGACGCGATAGCTCAGGACCACCTCGTCGGCCCCGCCGGTCGCGACCTTCCAGCGGTTCTTGCGGCTCTTGACGGCCTCCAGGGCCGAGCCGTCGGCCTTGCGGGCGACGAGGTTCTCGACCCCCTTGGCGTACTCGCGGACCAGGTACGAGCCCGGCGTCCAGACCGGCATCATCAGCTCGACCTCGGCCTTGCCGGCGGCCGGGATGCGGGCCTCGACCTCCACGTAATGCGTCTGGGGCGCGGGGAACCGCAGGAAATAGCGGATCGGTTCGGCCCCGAGGGCCTCCGAGGCGGTGAGCGTCGTCATGAAGCACCAGAGTAACAGGGTCGACGGCGAAGGCCGCCGGATCTTCCAGGACATACCAACCTCGCTCTCGTTCCGGTCGTCTCCCTGGCGGCCGCGGACGCCCCGGCCCCCGCGATTCTAAGGCTTCCGGCGGCTTCGGGGAACCCGCCGGGGCGGACCGAGGGGCGAGCGCCCGCAAGCCGGACTCCCGGAAATCGCCGCGGATCGTCACAAAACCACCCCGACCGTGCGTCCTTGGCAGGTGGAACGGCGGGAGATCGCCCGCGTACAACGCTTGAAGCGCACCTGTTGGAGGAACAGTCATGGTCCGGACGGCATTGGCTCTCGTGGTGGGCATCGGCGTCGGGGTCGTCGGCATGGCCGCGGCTCACGACGAGGGCGAGAAGGTGGCCGTCGTCTTCGAGGGGGAGATCGCCGAGAAGCTGGACGGCAAGGCGGCGAAGGCGACGTTCGTCGAGGTGACGATCGGGCCGGGCGAGGAGGGCGCCCCCCATCGCCACCCCGGCCCCGGGTTCGGGTACGTCTTGGAGGGCGAGTATGAGTGGGCCGTCGACGACCAGCCGGCCAGGGTGCTCAAGGTCGGCGAGACGTTCTACGAGCCGACCGGGTGCCTGCACCGCGTATCCCGAAACCCGGCCGCGAAGGGGAAGACCCGCGTCCTCGCCGTGGTCTTGCAGCCGAGGGACTCCGGGCCGATCGCCGTCCCGGAACCGAAGAAGTGAGTGGCGGGCGGTGCCGGAGGGGCCGGTCGTCGAGGTCGGAATTTCGAACTACTGGGAGGTGAAACTTGAAGATCGTGGTCATCGGCGGCAGCGGACTCATCGGATCGAAGCTCGTGAAGATCCTGCGGCAGGGAGGCCACGAGGTCGTGGCGGCGTCCCCCTCCTCGGGCGTCGACGCCCGCACCGGCGAGGGGCTGGCCGGGGCGCTCGCGGGCGCCGCGGTCGTCGTCGACGTGGCGAACTCGCCGTCGTTCGAGGACCGGGCCGTCCTGGAGTTCTTCGAGACGACGGGGCGGAACCTGCTCGCCGCGGAGGCCGTCGCCGGGGTGGGCCACCACGTCGCGCTGTCGGTCGTCGGCGCCGACCGCCTCCCAGCCAGCGGATACCTCCGCGCGAAGGTGGCGCAGGAGGACCTGATCAGGGCCTCCGCGATCCCCTATACGATCCTTCGCGCGACCCAGTTCTTCGAGTTCGCGGGGGGGATCGCCCAATCGGCCGACGACGGCGGGACGATCCGCCTGCCGCACGCCCACGTCCAGCCCATCGCCTCGGACGACGTCGCCGCCGCGCTCGCCGAGGTCGCCGTCGCGGCGCCGCGGAACGGCGTCGTCGAGCTGGCGGGCCCCGAGCCGATCCCGCTCGACGACCTGATCCGACGCTACCTGGAGGCGAGGCGCGACCCCCGGGAGGTGGCCACGGACGCGCACGCCCGCTACTTCGGCGCCGAGCTGGACGACCGGAGCCTCACTCCCGGCGACGGCCCCATCCTCGGTGCGACGCGTTTCGACGAGTGGCTCGCACGCTCCGCCTCGTGATCCGCCAGGGGGCCCGCGGAGGCGGATCGCTGCGGCGAGAGTCCTAATAACGTCGTCGTATATCCATGACAATCAAAGATCAACATGCTTGACGACCGGCGCGCGGGCGGGGTATGCCGGAACCTGCGGTCCACGTCCGTCCGCGTCCCGTCGTGCCCCGATCCCATCTCCGCAATCGTGCGGAATCGTCATGGAGATTATGCCATGCGCCCCCGACGCATGAGCGGATTCACGCTCATCGAGCTGCTCGTCGTCATCGCGATCATCGCGGTTCTGATAGCCCTCTTGCTCCCCGCCGTGCAGGCGGCGCGCGAGGCCGCCCGGCGGTCGCAGTGCGTCAACAACCTGAAGCAGATCGGCCTGGGCATGCACAACTACCACAGCACCACCAACAGCTTCCCCCAGGGGGCGTCGAAGAACGCCAAGAACTGGGCGGGGGACAGCGACCTGATCTGGGCTTCGTGGGGCGCCAACGCGCTCTTGCTCCCCTACCTGGAGCAGTCGGCCCTCTACAGCGCGGCCAACTTCGCGTGGGGGATCAACCCCTACGGCGACCCGTGCTACTACATCAACAGCACGGTCGCCAACACCCGGCTCAACGCCTTCCTCTGCCCGTCGGACGCCAACGCCGGTCGGCCGAACATCAACAACTATTACGCCTCGGTGGGCACGACGACCGACTTCATGACCAACGACTGCTGGGGGAACATCAACCCCAACTGCAAGCCGACCGGCAGCACCGGCGTCTTCACCTACTTCATGACGTACGGGATCGCCGACATCACCGACGGCACGGCCAACGCGGTCGCCTATTCCGAGTCGCTGACCGGCAAGGAGAACGTCGGCAACCAGTACCGCGGCAACAGCACGCGGGGCGTCGCCGACCCCGGGATCGTGATGTACAACGCCGCGACCCGTCCCGACCTGATCCTCAAGGGCCTCCAGAACTGCGCCGATGCGTTCAAGAACAACCAGAAGATCGCCACCAACAAGGGCCAGCTCTGGGGCTTCGGGGCGCGGGCGTACTCGCTCTTCCAGACGATCCAGGCCCCCAACGACAGCCAGTTCAAGTTCGGCTCGTGCCAGTTCGGCTGCGACGACTGCGGGCTCGACCAGTCCTGGTCGGTCGGGGCCCAGAGCAACCACTCGGGGGGCGTGAACGTCCTCTTCGCCGACGGCTCGGTCCGGTTCGTCAAGGACTCGGTCGCCCGGCCGACCTGGTGGTCGCTGGGCACCCGCGACAGCGGCGAGGTCGTAGGCTCGGACAGCTACTGATCCTGATCCTGAGGCGGGCCGGCCGACGCGAGATCCGTCCCCAGTCCGGCGAGAACCGAATCGAGGTTGTGCATGCGAGCGTTCCGAATCGTCTCCCTCTCCGCATCGATCCTCGCGCTCACGGGCGCGCTGGCCCTGTTCGCCCTCCCCGGCTGCGACGGCGGCGGCGACGGCGAACAGGCGTCGCCCATCAACAAGGCGGAGTCCGAGAGCCAGGCCAAGGCGTACGAGCAGTTCGCCCTGACCAAGAAGGGGGGCCGCCCCCCCGCCAAGGCCGCCCCCAAGCCCTGACCTAACTGAGCGGGCGGATGATCTCGCCCGAGAACGAGCCGGAAGGAAGAGGACCGAACGGCGGGCCACCCCCTGGGGAGGTCCGCCGTTTTCTTTGCGCCCGGCCGAGGAATCCGGGGAACCTGGTTTATTTGCGAAATTTGCGCGACCTATACTATATGGGCAAGCGGAGTCGTCTGCTTCGAGATTTGAGCACCAGAAGAGGGAAGCACCCATGTTGAGGACATCGTGGATCGCGCTGGGGATCGTGGGCCTTGTCGGCCTCTCGGCGCAGGCCTCGGCTCAGGAGATCGTCGGCCAGCCGTCCCCCTACCCGATCGCCGGGCCCATCGCCGACGGTACGATCATCGGCACGCCCAGCCCCGTGATCGGCGACGGCGTGATCGTGGGCTCGCCCATGGGCGGGGCGATCGAGGGGACGATCATCGGCTCGCCGAGCCCGATCTACCTCGGGGGTCCGTCGACGTCGCAGTCGGGGCCGATCCACCCTTACAGCTATTACATCGACTTCCCCAACCCCGCGCGGACGTACGTCCCGTACGGCCCGTCCGACACCTTCACGTACCAGGGCCAGGCGTACGGCCACGCCTACGACCGCTGGACGTGGTCGGCCATGTCCGGCGCCTCGCCGGGCCTCGGTCGGTACTACCAGATCCTGCACTGAGCCGCCCCGAAGGGCCGGATGAGGGTCGCGGCGCTTCGCGAGGGCCCGCGCCCCTCATCGTCGTCATTCCCCCCGAACTCCGACGACCCAGATCTGCCGCCGGGCGCCTTCTCCCGGCGGCAGAAGGACGAGCCCGAGACCGGCGACCTCATTTGGCCTCGGCCGGTCGGCGGACGCGGATGGGGAGGGCGGGGGCCGCGGGGCGTTTCGGGGGCGGGGATTTTTCCAGGGCTTCGAGGATCATCTCGATGGCCTTGTCGAGCTGGGGGTCCTTGCCGGCGGCGACGAGGGCGGGGTCCTGCTCGACGTCGACGTCGGGCGGGACGCCGATGTTCTCGATGATCCAGCCGTCCTCGGTGAAGTTGGCGAGGTTGGGCGCGGTGACGCCGCCGCCGTCCATGAGGACGGGCATGTCGGTGATGCCGACGACGCCGCCCCAGGTCCGCTTGCCGACGAGCGGGCCGAGGCCGAACTTGCGGAACATCCAGGGGAGGACGTCGCCGCCGGAGCCGGCCGTCTCGTCGATGAGCATGACCTTGGGCCCCAGGATCGTCGCGTTGGGCGAGCGCTGGGCCTCGCCGAATCGGGCCGCCCAGTAGGCGATCAGGGGGCGGCGCAGCAGGGTGATGTAATAGTCGGCGATCTGGCCGCCGCCGTTGAACCGCTCGTCGACGATCACCGCGTCCTTGTCGGCCTGCGGGAAGAAGTAGCGCTTGAAGTACGAGAAGCCGGGCTCGGCCGTGTTGGGGACGTAGATGTACGCGGCCCGGCCCTGGGTCCGCTCGTGGACCTTCCGCAGGTTCCCCTCGACCCACGCCCGGTTGCGCAGGGCCGACTCGTCGGCGATGGGCTCGACGACGACCGTGCGCGACTCGGAGCCGTCGGCCTTGGGGCCGACCTTCAGCTCGGTCCGGCGGCCGACGGTCCCCTCGAAGGGCTTGTAGACCTCGGCGTCGGCCTTCACGTCGCGGCCGTCGACGGCCAGCAGGTAGTCGCCGACCTTGACGTCGACCCCGGGGGCGGCCAGGGGGGCGCGAAGGGTCGGATCCCAGAACGCGCCGCCGTAGATCGTCTTGAACTTGTAGCGGCCGTCGGCGACCTGATAGTCGGCGCCGAGCAGGCCGACGGGGACCTTCTTGGGCTCGTACAGCCGCTCGCCGCCGCCGAGATAGCTGTGGCCGACGGACAGCTCGCTGAGCATCCAGCGGATGACCCGGTTGAGGTCGGTCCGCGTCGCCAGGTGGGGCAGGAAGGCCTCGTATTTGGCCCGGACGGCGTCCCAGTCGGCCCCGTGCATGTTGGGGGCGTAGAAGTGGTCGCGGTTGATCCGCCAGGCCTCGTGGAACATCTGCGGCCACTCGGCGCGGGGGTCGATGGCGATCGAGACGGCGGCGACCGCGCCGATCGCGCCGTCGCCCTTGGCGAACTTGCCGGCGTCGACGACCCCGACGACGTCGTCGGCCCGGTACAGGATCTTCTTGCGGTCGGCCGAGATCCGGAAGTCGGCGATCCCCTCGGCGAGCGTCTGCTCCTCGCGGGTCTTGAGGTCGAACCGCCGCAGCGAGGTCTTGGCCCCGCCCCCCTCCTGGATCGGCCGCGCGACCGGCCGGTGGAGGTAGTAGACCTGGCCCTCGTCGCCCGCCGCCACGTTCGCGATCAGGCCCTCCGCCGCCGGCAGGGGGATGATCCGGCCCGAGATCCCGTCCAGGTCGATCACCACCGGCTTCACAGGCTTCGGCGGCTCCGCGTCGGGCGCGTCCTTCTTGTCCTTGTCGGCCTCGTCCTTCTTCGCCTTCTCCTTGTCGTCCTTCGGCTTGTCCTTGTCTTTATCCTTGCCCTTCTCCTCGTCGCCCTCCTCGTCGCTCTCCTTGAGGAGCGGGTTCGGCGTCGCCTTCTGGAGGCTGACGAGGTAGAGGGTCGACGAGACGGGGGCGTCGGTCGAGGACTGGTCGAACGAGTTCTTGACCGGGCCGGCGTCGGTCGAGGCCGCGAAGTATAAGTATTTCCCGCCGACGTCGAAGGCGGGGACGCCGGCCTCGACGAGGCCGTCGGTCAGCGGGAAGGTCTTGTCCTGGTCGAGCGAATAGAGGCCGATCGTCCGGATGCCCGCCCGGGTGTCGATGGTGTAGGCGAGCCACTTCGAGTCGGGCGACCAGCGCCCGGCGGGGATGTCGTCGAGCCCGAAGAAGGGCTCGTTCGCGACCTTCTTGACGGCGGACGAGGACAGGTCGATGTAGGACAGGGCCTTGGCGTTGTCGACGTAGGCGATCTTCTTCGAGTCGGGCGACCAGACGGGGTCCTGGTAGTAGCCCGGCCCGTGCAGGGGGTACACGGCGACCTCGCCCTTGCCGTCCTGGGGCCGGACGTGCAGCGCGTACTCGCCGGAGGCGTCGCTGAAGTAGGCGATCGACTTGCCGTCGGGCGACCAGATCGGCGAGCGTTCGTGGACGCCGGGAGTGTCGGTCAGGTTGCGCGGATCCCCCTTCTTGGCCGGCACGGTCACGATCTCGCCGCGATACTCCAGCACGAGCCGCTTGCCGCTGGGCGAGACGTCGGCCCCTCGCACCAGCTTGGGGTTCGAGGCCCGCCGGGGCCGGGCCTCGGCCAGGTCGGCGGCCACCGCCACCTTCAGCCGGGTCGACGCCTTCTTCGCGGGGTCGTAGACGTGGAGGTAGCCCGCCTGCTCGTAGATCACCTTCCCCGCGCCGGCGGAGGCGGAGTCGATCGGGAAGTCCTGGTGGTCGGTCAGCCGCGCGACGGCCTTCGTCGCGGGGTCGAACGAGAAGAGGTTGAACTCGCCGTCGCGGTCGGAGAGGAAGTAGACGAGCGGGCCGACCCACATGGGCATGGTGTCGTTGCAGCCGCCGGCCGGCTTGGGGATCTCGACGTGCGAGAGGTCCGCGAGCTTGAGCACCCAGATCCGCGAGGCCGTGCCGCCGCGGTAGTTCTTCCACTGCCGGAACCGCTCGGCGATCGGCGTGTAGGCCAGCGACGCGCCGTCGGGCGAGAGCGCGCCCATGTCGGCCGAAGGGGCGGGGAGCCGCTCGGGCGCGCCGCCGGCCGGGGCGACGGCGAAGAGCTGGGCGTGGCGGTTCGTGAACACCTCGCGCTGCGACGCGAAGAGGACCTTGCCGTCGGGCGTGAAGCCGCGGACGAGGTCGTCTCCCGGGTGCCAGGTCAGCCGCCGGGGCTCGCCGCCGGCGGCCGGGACGACGTAGACGTCGACGTTGCCGTCGTACGAGGCCGAGAACGCGATCGTCTCGCCGTCGGGCGAGATCCGGGGGTTCGTCTCCGCCCCCGGGTGCGACGTCAGCCGCCGCGCGTGCGCGCCGTCCTCGTCGGCCGTCCAGACGTCGTCCGCGTAGACGAACGCGATCCGCCCCGGCGCGATCGCCGGCGCCGCCAGCATCCGCGTGTCTGACGTGTCCACCGCGCGGGCCCGGCCCGCCAGCAGCCCTGCGAGCAAGCCCCCGATGATCCCCAACTTCCGCCCCGCGCGGCTCGACTTCATCCGTCGCCTCCCGGCTTCCCGATCCTCGTTGCGTCGGCTTCAAGAAGACCAGGCTATCCGCGCGGCGCACGCCCTGCCAGACGCGACAGCCGCTTCCCCCCGGCGACCCCGTGAGCGGACTCGGCTCACCGAGGCGTGACCTCGCCCCCGCGCAGGAACTCGACGAGCCGGCGGTTCACCCGGTCGGGCTCCTCGTGCTGGATCCAGTGGGTGGCCTCTTCGAAGAACTCCAGCTCGCCCCGGTCGCACAGGTCGAGGCTCGCCTCGGCGATTCCGCGCTCCAGGAATCGGTCGCCGGCGCCCCACAGGACGAGGGTCGGTACCGTCACGCGCCGGTCGGGGCCGAACGAGGGGCCGTATCGCAGCAGGGCCCGGTACCAGTGGATCATCGCCGTGATCGCGCCCGGCCGCGACCAGGCCGCGCGGTAGGCGTCGAGATCGGCTTCGCTGAACGTCCCCGGGCGGCTGGTGCTGAGCAGGCTCTCGGTCAGCATCCGCCAGTTCTTCCGGCGGCACAGGGCCTCAGGCAGCCAGGGAGTCTGGAAGAAGAAGACGTACCAGCTCTTCATCAGTTGCCGAGGCGAGCCGAGCAGGTAGCGCCGCGAGGCGGCCGGGTGCGGGGCGTTGAGGATGGCGAGCCGTTCCACCCGCTCGGGGTTTCGGGTCGCGACCCACCAGGCGACGATCCCGCCCCAGTCGTGGCCCACCAGCGCGGCGCGGGGGCGGCCCGTCGATTCGATCAGCCCAATCACATCGTCGGCGAGGGTGTCGAGCGCGTAGGCGGAGACCGGCCCCGGCTTGTCGCTCGCATCATACCCGCGCTGGTCGGGCGCCAGCACGCGGAGCCCGGCCTCGGCCAGCGGCCCGATCTGCCGCCGCCAGCACAGCCAGGTCTCGGGGAAGCCGTGCAGCAGGATCACCGGCGGCCCGTCCTCCGGCCCCGCCTCGACGACGTGGAGGCTCAGGCCGTTCGTCGAGGTCGCGACGTGCCGCAAGGGATCGCTCATGTCGTTTCCACGGGCCTCGTCACTTCGCGGGCTTCGACGTCCCGGTCAGCTTGTAGATCGCGCGCCACTTGGGGGTGTCGAGCTGGTCGACGTCCTCGCTCAGGCCCCAGCAGCCGTAGCGGCTGGCCGTGCTGATGTGGGCGAAGTACATGTAGAGGCCGCCTCCGCGGTCGAACCAGTTGTCGACGGCGTCGTGGAGCAGGAGCGGCTCCATCGCGGGGAGTCGGTTGGCGCGGATGCGGTTGGCGACGTTCGTGGGGTCGCCGCCGCCGACGTCGGGGCCGATCTCGTACTGGCAATGCTGCAGGCGGTACCGGTCGGCGATCTTGCGGATCTTCTCGCGGTTGGCGAGGTTCTCGTCGGAGTTGGCCCGCATGGCCGCGACGAGCTGCTCCGGGGTCGCGTCTTTCGCCGCTTTAGCGACGTTGTAGTACGACGCGTCGGCGAGGCCGAAGAAGTGGTCGCGGGGCTCGCCGTAGGTCGCCTTCACCCAGGCGAGGACGTCGGCGAAGTGGGGCTCCGCGGAGATCGCCCACGAGGCGTAGATCGGCCGGATGCGGTCGGCCTGATCCTGGCCGAAGACCTCGCGGAACGTCTTGCCGATCTCGACGAGCCGCTTGGCGTGCCGGCGGTGGGTCCAGATCTCCTCGTCCTTCGAGCCGTCGGCGTTCAGCGGCGAGCCGCCGCGCTTGGCCTCGTCGATCGCCGCGAGCTTGTTGTAGATGTACTGCGGGAAGCCGAAGTTCCAGACCTCGTTCGAGTGCTCGATGTAGAGCTTCAGCCCCGGCTTCAGCTCGGCCTTGAGGAACCGGGCCAGTTCGCGGACGTAGCCGTCGGTGGCGGCGACCGGGACGTTGATCCAGAGGTCCTTGCCGGTCTCGTTCGCCAGGGCCGCGACGTACTCCCAGGCGACGCCGTACTTGCCCTGGGGCGTCCCGGACTGGGTCGCGTAGTCGGCCGGCCGGCGGTCGGCCCATTCGAGGGCGTGGTGGCCGGTGTCGCCGTAGAAGCCGGGGTTGTGGTTGGTGTCGAGCCAGTCCATGTAGCGGAGCGCGGCGAACGGGCGGAGGCTGTTGAGGAACTCGTTCGTGAAGACCTGCTTGGTATCGGCCGGATAGCCGGGCCGGATGATGCGGAGGCCGGAGATCCCCGAGCCTTCGGAGGCCTTCGGGTCACGCCGGGTCTTGGTGAACGAGACGACCAGGATGCCGCACGCCTTGGGGACGACGATCCGGCCGGTGGTCGCGTTCGTCTTCGCGTCGTACCGCACGCCCTCGACCCTGCAGCCGGGCCCCTCGGCGATGGCGACCTCGGCCCGGCCCTGGAGCGTGAACGGATACGAGCCGCCCCAGTCGGGCTGGTAGGCGTCGGGGTCGTCGATCGGCGGGGCCCAGGCGAACGCCGGGCGGACGTCGAACAGGACGGTCCTGGCGTCGGTCGTCGGCCAGCCCTTGGCGTCGACGGGCGCGTCGCCCTCGCCCTGCGCCTTCATCCAACCCCGAAGCGTCTTCGCCAGGTCCACGAACGGCCGCGCTCGGCCGCCGTCGCCGAGGCCGTCCAGCTCCACGCCCACCTGCTTCGCATGCGGCGTCGGCTGCGCGATCGCGTCGCCCGCCCAGGCCGCCCCCAGGACCACCACCGCGACCCACCACGCGCCCTTCATGTCCGCCCTCCCGGCTTCGCATCCGAAATTCCGCGACGTCGCTCGTCGTTCATCGTCGATGCGCATGAGGGTAACCGCCCGCCGGGTCGGACGCCAGGGACCCCAGCCGTCGCCGGCTTCTTCAACCCCGCCCGGGGGATCGGGAAACGTCGCGTCCGTCGGGTCGTCGACATAATTGACGGAAAGCGCCGAACTTGTTTCGTACAATCTCGTCCGATCGCCACCCACCCTCCCGGAGCCTCTCATGTATCGCACGATCCGAACGGCCGGACTCCTCCTGATGGCCTTATCCACGCTCGCGCCCACAACCGACGCCGAGGAGAAGGCGGCGACGGTCGAAGGGGCCTGGAGGCAGGTCGAGCAGAAGAACGGCGGGGCCCCGTCCTACGAGAGACCTCCAAGCGGGACGGTGATGACCGACTACATCGTCGGCGGTCGGTTCGTCTGGATCATCGTCAGGGACGGGAAGGCCGTAAGCCTGGCCGGCGGTCGCTACAAGGTCGAGAAGGACAAGTTCACCGAGATCGTCGAATACGCGAACGGCGGGGAGGCGGTCGATTCGTTCGTGGGCAAGTCGTTCGAGTTCACCGTCAAGATCGAGGGCGACACGCTCACCAAGATCGGGACGATCCAGGTGAATGGCCAGGACTACGAGATCGACGAGAAATGGGAGCGGTGCAAACCCTGATGGACGGCCCGCCGAGGAGCCGCCTCGCAAATCCGGACGCGACCCTCCCGCCGGCGATCGGCGCGTCGCGCCGACGAAGGCCCGTCTTCAGGAGGGCCGTCCGTCGATCAGGGCGCGGTACTTGGGGTCCTCGTCCACGAAGACGGCCTCGTCCTCGATGAGGAAGGCGAGGCGGAGCTGCTCGGCGGCGCGGGGGAGGTCGTCGAGTTCGAAGAGGCACTGGCCGAGGCGGAGGTGGAGGAAGGCGTTGCCGGCGCCGCCGGGGAGGGTCAGGGCGCGGGCGAGGTCGACGCGGCCGGCGGCGTAGTGGCCCTGGAGGAACTTCGTGTAGCCGATGTTCCCCAGGATCCAGGCCGAGCCCTCCTGCTCCTCGGCCGGGTCGTCGAGCAGCTCCCAGGCGGCCTCGTAGGCCTCGAGGGCCTTGGCGAAGCTCCCCGCCTCGGCGAGGTCCACGCCCAGGTCGCACAGCTCCTCGATCTCGGCGTCGACGTCGCCGGGCTCGAACTCGGCCTCGAACTCGGTCATGAGGGCGTCCTCGCTCACAGGCCGACGGAGCGCGCCAGCCGCTTCAGCCCCGCGGTGGGGCCGTCGGCGGCGCCGTAGACGGACGAGCCGGCGACCAGCACCCGCGCGCCGGCCTCGACGAGCCTCGGCGCGGTCTCGGGGTCGACGCCGCCGTCGACCTCCAGCTCGCAGGCGGGCTGGGCCTCGTCGATCATATGTCGAATCGTCTGGATCTTCTTGAGCGTCCCGGGCAGGAACGCCTGGCCGCCGAAGCCGGGGTTGACGGTCATCGCCAGGACGAGGTCCAGGTCGGCGACGACCTCTTCGAGCATCACCGCGGGCGTCGCCGGGTTGATCGCGACCCCCGCCTTGAGGCCCAGCTCCTTGATGCGCTGGATCGTGCGGTTCAGGTGGATCGCGCCCTCGACGTGGACGATCAGGGTGTTGATCCCGGCCGCGGCGAAGGCGTCGAGGAATTCGTCGGGCGCGTGGATCATTAGGTGGGCTTCGAGGGGCAGCTTGGTGACGGGCCGCAGCCATCTCACCAGCACCGGGCCGAACGTGATGTTGGGCACGAACCGGCCGTCCATCACGTCGACGTGGATCCGGTCGGCGCCGGCCGCCTCGACCTCGCGCACCTGCTCCGCCAGCCGGGACAGGTCGGCCGAGAGGATCGACGGGGCGATCTTGATCCGGTTGTCGTCGTCGGGTCGGGGGATCATCGCGGGGTCTCCGTGCGATGCGATCGGGCCGGTTCGTGTCGTGTCGTGTCAGAGTGCGAACGAGAGCCGGCGGCGGTATTCGAAGGCCAGCTCGGAGTCGTCGGGGAGGAGCTGGAAGACGGCGACCATCAGCTTGCGGGCGGCCTCGCCGGTCCCCTTGCGGTCGCGTTCGACGAGGTCCAACGCGATCGCCAGCGCCTCGTCGTACCGGCCGGCGGAGGCGAGGGACTCGGCCAGGCGGAGCCGCAGCGTCTTGTCGGCCGGGTCGGCGTCGGCCCGGGCGCGGGCGGAGTCGACGTCGGAGGCGCCCTCGGACTGGGCCTTCAGGACCAGCTCGGCCTTGAGCTTCTCGGCCTCGGGCTCCATGAAGCCCCGCCGCTCCAGCTCCAGGACCGCGGCCTGCGCCTCCTCGATGCGGCCGGCCGCCAGGGCCAGGCGGCCCAGGCCGACGCGGGCCGGGCCCAGCTCGGGGTCGAGCGCCAGGGCCTCGGCGAAGCGGGCCCCGGCGGCCTCCGGGTCGGACGCCTCCAGCGCGCGGGCCTCGGCGACGAGGGTCTCGGCCTGCGAGGGGAGCAGGCGGTCGATCCACTGGCGGAGGAACGCCTCCGACTGGACGCCGGCGAAGCTGTCGAGGATCTGGCCGTCGCGGACGCCGAAGACGCTGGGGATCGACCGCACGCGCAGGTTCGCGGCGATCTCGGGCGAGCGGTCGGAGTCGACCTTCGCTAGCACGAACCGGCCGTCGTACTCCCGCGCCAGCTTCTCCAGCACCGGGCCCAGCAACTTGCAGGGGCCGCACCACGTCGCCCAGACGTCGACCACGACCGGCACCGACTTCGAACGCTCGACGACGTCGGCCGCGAACGTCGCCGTCGTCGCGTCGAGGATGTACGGGGAGGGGTCGGCGGTCGGGGCGGAGGTGTCGTTCATGGTCGCAATGCGCCGGCTGGGGTCGACGGGGATGGACCGTCCACGCGGGAAGACGGGCGGGCCCTCGCCCGCGAGTTCCATCATACGGCCCACGCCCCGCGCGGGGAACCGCCCAAGCCATCGACGGTCGTGCGACGAAGGCCTTCGGAGGGCGGTCGTGAACCACAAGATCCCCCCCTCGCGGGGGAAGGTGGCCGGAACGGCCGGATGAGGGGGGGACGAGCACGCAAGCCGTCGGCCCATCGTGTCTCGGAATCGCGAATCCCGACGGGGCCTCGCTCGACCTCCCCCTTGTATGTTGAAAGGCGCCTTGAGATGGCTTCACATTGCAAGGGGACGCGAGGCGGCAGACCGACACCCCCTGGGCCCTCGGAGGCCGTGGATGAGCACGGGGCGCCGCCCCGCACTTCAACGCCGCGTCGCCGAGCCCGGACGGTCGAGCGGCCTTCGAGGCCGCATGGCAGGGAGGGGCCGCGCGACGCACCCGAGCCGAGGCCCACGCCCGGGCCGAGGGCCCGGGCCCGAGAGGATCGCACGATGGAGGCTCCCATCCCGGAGACGTTCGTCGGTGTCGACGTGTCCAAGGCCGAGCCGGCCGTCGCCGTCGGCGACGACGGCCCGGCGTTCACCCTGCCCAACACGCCCGAGGGCCACGCCGGGCTGGCCGCCCGGCTCTCGCCCCTGCGGCCCCGGCCGCGGCCCGGCGCCGCCGCCCGCGAGCTGGAGGCGCTGCTGGCCCGCCGCCAGCTGGCCGGCATGCGGACGATGGAGGCCGACCGGCCGGCCGCGACGCCGTCGCGGCGGGTGGCCCGCGACCTGGAGGCGCACGTCCGCCGGCTCGAGTCGCACCTCGAGGGCGTCGACCGCGAGCTGGACGAGAAGATCCGATCGAGCCCGGCCTGGCGCGAGAAGGACGACCTGCTGCGCGAGGCGCCGGGGATCGGCCCGGTCCTGAGCCGGACGCTCCTGGCCGCCCTGCCCGAACTGGGCCGGCTGACCGGCGGCCGGATCGCGGCCCTGGTCGGCGCGGCGCCGATGGCCGCCGAGAGCGGCGCGTGGCGGGGCCGCCGGCGGATCCAGGGGGCCGCAAGCCGGTCCGCGACGCCCTGTACATGGCCGCCCTCTCGGCCCGCCGCTTCAACGCCCCGCTGCGGGCGTTCGGCACGGCGCAGGCCCGATAGACGGCCGAGACGCACAGGACGGTCATCCGGTCGCCCGGCGAGGTCGCGTCGACCGCCAGGGCCAGGGGCCCGTCCCCCCCAGCCGGAGAGGGCCCACTCCAGCAGCGGGCCGAAGCAGGCCTCCGGGTCGAGATCGCGGCGGGACCGCCCGCGCTTCGAGGCGGCCGGGCGGTAGAACTCGCGGAGCCGCTGGCGGACCGTGCCGGCCCCGACGCCCAGCAGGGCCGCCAGGTGGATCGACACGCGGTCCAGGCCGCCGGAGCGGGCCAGGACCATGCCGAAGCTGTACCAGGCCAGGACACGGGCCTGGCAGGTCGAGAGCCCGGGGAACCGGCTCGCGACGCGGTCGGCCCACTGGCAGAGTGGCTCGGGGCGGGGCAGGGATCCTCCCGGTCGATGGGCGGACAGCCGTGGTAAGCCGTCCGCTGTAAACCGGGCCCGTGCCCCGTCTCATACCCCTCTGCCATAAGTCGAGCAAAATACCTCCCCCTGCAAGCCCGCGAGGGGGGAAGGCCGTCGGGGGAGGCCCCGGCCGTCGACCTTCAGGAAGCGTCGCTCAGTCGTCGGCCTCTTCCACCTTCCACTCGTGGACGCCGGCGGCCCAGCCGGGCTGGAGCTGGACGACGAGGCGGAGGGCGTCGGTGGCGACGGGGGCGAAGTCGACGGCGTTCCAGGCGTCCTTGGCGACGCCGTAGGGGGCCGTCGCGGCGACGGGCTTCCAGGCGTCGCCGTCGCGGTACTCGATGCGCCACGAGGCGGGGATGCGGCACTCGCCGCGGCCCGCGTCGTCGAACCAGTAGGCCTTCGCGCCCCGGATCGTCCGGGCCGCGGGCCAGGTGTATTGCACCCATTCCTCGGTCCCCTTGCGGGGCCACCAGTGGCAGTTGGCGACGGGCTGGTCGCCGCTGCTCGCGGGCTCGACGCCGTCGCGGACGGCCTCGGGCTGGCAGTTGGAGTTGACGTGCGACATCGACACCCGCGCCCCCTTCTCGCCGGGGCCGGCGAGCGTCGCCTGGGGCTCGACGGGCAGCCAGACCTTCATCGGGCCGGGCTTGCGGTTGTCCCACGCGTAGTACGGGACGGCCCGGATCGGGGCTGGCTCGCCGGCGGGGGCGGCCTGGTAGAGCGTGCGGTCCCAGGGCAGGTCGGGGCTGGTCCGGGCCGTCCCCTCCAGCACGACCACGCCGCCGAGCAAGTCGGGCGCCTTCTCCGCCACCACCGCGGCGTCGCGCGGCAGGTAGAGCGACGCCAGGTCGGCCTCGTTGTCGACGGCCTCCACGCAGTAGACGATCGGCCCGCGCTGGAGGGCCAGCCGGCCGGCGTCGGCCTCGACGTTCGGGTTGGCGGCGACGCGCCGCACGGGCATCGGCAGGTCGAGCGTCGCGACGTCGCCCGGCTTCCACGTCCGGGCCACCACGAGGTAGCCGCGCTCGACCGGCGGCGACGAGACCGGCTCGCCGTCGACGGCGACCGTGGCGCCCTGGCACCAGCCGGGCACGCGGAGCCGCAGCGCGAAGGTCGTCGGCCCGTCGACCTTGGGCTTGAGCGTCACCTTGCCGTCCCAGGGGTAGTCGGTCTCGACGTCCACGACGGCGGCATGGCCGTTGAACGAGGCCTTGACCGACCCCTGGATGTACAGGTTGACCCAGAGCGCCTCGGCGTCGACGGCGTAGGCGTAGCCGCCCAGCGCGGCCAGGGTGCGGGTGACGTTGGGCGGGCAGCAGGCGCAGCTGAACCAGTCGGCGCGGTGGTGGCCGCCGTCGCTCTCCAGCGGGTTGACGTAGAAGAACCGCCTGCCGTCGAGCGCGACGCCCGCCAGCACGCCGTTGTACAGCGAGCGCTCGACGACGTCGGCGTAGCGCGCGTCGCCGTAGAGCAGGGCGAGGCGGTGGTTCCACTGGGCCAGCGCGATCGAGGCGCAGGTCTCCTGGTAGGCCGTGCGGTTGGGCAGGTCGTAGTCGTGCGTGAAGCCCTCGTTGGCGGCGCTCGGGCCGATGCCGCCGGTGATGTACATGTTCTTCTCGGTCGTGTTCCGCCAGACCCGGCGGATCATCTTCAGGAGCGCGGGGTCGCCGGTCCGGGCGGCGACGTCGGTGGCCCCGCTGAGCAGGTACGCGGCGCGGACGGCGTGGCCCTTGATGTTCTTGTGGTCGCAGATCGGCACGTCGTCCTGCCAGTACGCGCCGTCGTAGCGGGCCGGATCCTCGTGATGCTCCTCGGCGAAGAACTTGCGGCCCCGGCTCTCGATGAAGAAGCGGGCGAGCTGGAAGTAGCGGTCGTCGCCGGTCGCCTTCGCGAGCTTGACGAGCGCCAGCTCGACCTCGGGGTGCCCGCAGTAGCCCATCCGCTTGCCGGGCCCGAAGGTGGCGTCGATGTGGTCGGCCAGCTTGACGGCGACGTCCAGGAAGTTCCGCTTGCCGGTCGCCTGGAAGTGGGCGACGGCCGCCTCGAACATGTGCCCGGCGCAGTAGAGTTCGTGCTGGTCGCGGAGGTTGGTCCAGCGGCGCTCGGGCGCGTTGACGGTGAACCAGGTGTCGAGATAGCCGTCGGACTGCTGCGCGGCGGCGATCCTGGCGACGACGTCGTCGACCTGGGCGTCGAGGTCCGGGTCGGGGTGGGTGGCCAGCGAGTACGAGGCGGCTTCGAGGGCCTTGTACAGGTCGGAATCCATGAAGACGGGGCCGTGGTAGCCCTCGCGGGCCTTCTTCGCGGCCAGGTCCAGGTTGGCGATGTTGCCGTACTCCGCGAGCTTCGCCAGGCTGAGCGGGATCGAGGCCGTGCGGTTCGTCTCGCGCCGGGGGGCCCAGAAGGCGTCGGCGATCGCGACGTCGGTGAACGGCACCCCCTTCAGCTTCGCGAGGGGCTCGTCGGCCCCCCGGGCCGGCGCGGCGACGGCCCCCAGGCCGATCAACGCGCAGCAGGCCAGCGACCGTAGACTCGTCATGAGGTTGTTCCTTGAAGAGGAATGGGCGAGGGGCCGTCGGGGGCGATCGACGCGCCGGCGCGGCCATCTTACGACGATAGCCCTCCCCGCGCGGGGACGACACCCCCGACCCGATCCGACGCAGGTCCTTGCGGGCGTGGATGCCGCACGGCGATAATCCCGGGCGTCGCGTCGCAAGGCCGGGGGTCGGTCGACGTCGCGCGGGGGAGGACCGACGATGCGTCATCGGATCGCGGGTGCCTGGGTCGTCGCGGGGATGGTGGTCGCGGCCTGGTCGGTCGACGTCGCGCGCGGACAATCGGCGGCGGCGACGCCGCTGGTGGAGGCGCGCAAGGGGTTCAAGCCGAAGCTCGTCGCGCGGGGCGTGGACCGCGACCCCGTGCCCGACCCGCCGTCGGGGACGTTCCTCAAGGTGACGTATCCGGCCAAAGCCGGGGCCCTGTCGGCCTACCTGACCCCGGACCCGAAGGACGGCGCGAAGCACCCGGCGATCGTCTGGATCACCGGCGGCGATTGCAATTCGGTGGGCGACGTCTGGTCGTCGGCCGATTCGGCGAACGACCAGACGGCCGCCGCGTATCGCCAGGCCGGGATCGTCATGATGTTCCCCGCGCTCCGGGGCGGGAACGACGGGCCGGGGACGAAGGAGGGCTTCCTCGGCGAGGTCGACGACGTGCTCGCCGCGACCGACCTCCTGGCCAAACAGCCCTACGTCGACCCGTCGCGGATCTACCTCGGCGGCCACAGCACGGGCGGCACGCTCGTCATGCTGGTCGCCGCCTCGACCGACCGCTACCGCGGCGTCTTCTCGTTCGGCCCGGTGGACGACGTCGCCGGCTACCCGCCCGTCTTCCTCCCGTTCGACGTCGCCAACCCCCGCGAGATCCAGCTGCGCTCTCCCATCAACTGGCTGGACTCGATCCGGAGCCGGACGTTCGTCTTCGAGGGCAAGGATGGCAATATGCCCTCCCTCCAGGCGATGCAGGCCGCGTCGAAGAACCCCCTCGTCAGCTTCCACCCCGCGGCGAGCGGCGACCACTTCTCCATCCTCGCGCCGATCAACGCGAAGCTCGCGCAGAAGATCCTCGCCGATACCGGCCCGAACACCAACATCGCGATCGCCGCCGCCGACCTCGAAGTCCGCGCCCCGGCGCCGCCCCCCGCCCGCGTGCGCCGACCCGCCTCGCCCCTGCGCCGTCGGGGCCCCGGCACGCGGCGGTGACGCCCGGCCGGCCGCCGGGGCCCCGGAGAAACCCCGCACGAATCCCGGATTCCTGGAACCATCGCCCGCCGCGGTTGTTCTAATTGGATGCGGAAGCGTCGGGTCGGCGTGATCCAGATATCTCGTATCGATCGAGACGCCGCCGCCCGCTCGCTCCGGGAGCCCTCCGCGCCATGACCTGGAAAGCCGTCGCACTCGCAACGACCCTCGCCGCGTCGACGTCCGGGGTCGTCGCGACGCTCGCCCGCGTCGTGGAAGAGCCTCCCGTCCAGGCCGCAGCCCCGAAGGACGCCGCGGACGTCCGCACGGCGGAGGCCCGGCCCGCTACGATCCGGTCGAAAGTCGGGGTTAAGGGCCTCGTCGCGCCGACGAGGAGGTTTCCGCTCACATGCTCGGGCTCCGGACTGGAACGGATCGTCTCCATCCTTCCTTCAGGGACGAAGGTCCGGAAGGGGGACGTCGTCGTCGAACTCGACTCGAAGGACTTACAGGAAAAGCTGATCGAGCGGAAGATCGCGACGCAGAAGGCCGAGGCCGCCTATGAGGAAGCCAAGCTGGCCCGCGAGATCGCCGAGATCGGCGTCAAGGAATACGAGGACGGCATCTACCCGCAAGACCGGGCGGCCGCCCAGGGGGAGATCAAGCTGGCCGAGGCCGACCTCGCCCGATCCCGGCGGGAGGCGGAGCGGCTGAAGGCCCTGCGCGAGGAGTCGGCTCGCTTGCTGGAGAAGCAAGGGGGGGCGAAAACGCCCATCGATGTCCAGGCCGACGAGCAGGCGGCCAATCGCCTGACTGCCGCCGACCTCACGTCCCTGAAAGCGGGCCTCGCCCTGGAGCAGGCGCAGGCGAAGCTCGAAGTCCTGGAGAAATTCACGCGAGGCGTCAAGATCAAGGAGTGCCGGTCTCGGTTCGAAAAGGCCTTCGTCGAGGAGAAGGTGAAGGAGCAGGAACTGGCGATCGAGCGGGAGCACGAAGAGTCCGTCGAGCGAGAGCGGGGCGCCTACAAGCTGCGTTCCCCCGTCGACGGGGTCGTCGCCGAGGCGAAGCCATCGACGGCCGGTCGCCTGCGTGCGGGGACCGAGGTCTGGCGGGGCTGCACGCTCGCCTACGTCCAGGGGCCCGACGGCCGTCTGGCGCCGCAGGCCAGGGTCCCCGAATCCCGAATCGGGGTGATTCGGAAGGGGCAGCCGGCCCAGGTGACCCTGGTCGACGGCCTGGTGAGCGACGCCCCGCTGGCCGGGACGGTCGAGTCGATCGCCGCGTCGCCCGACCCGTTGAATCGGCTGGAGGGGGAAGACGAGGCCCTCGTCAGCGTCTGGATCAAGCTCACCGAGCCCCCCGCGGCCCGGCTGATGGCGGGGCAGAAGGCAGACGTCGTCATCACCGTGGACGCCCCGAAAGACGCGCTCGGCGTGCCGGCGGGGGCCCTGGTCTGGTACGACGGCGCGCACCACGTCGGCATCCCGGGGGCCGACGGCGCGATCGCGTGGCGCGAGGTGGTCGTCGGCCTCTCCAACGGCGAGACGACCGAGATCCGCTCGGGCCTCAAGCCGGGCGAGGCCGTGGTCGTCGAGCCCGGCCGGCACCTCTCCGACGACCAGCGCCGGCGGATCTCGATCGCCCCGCCCCCGGCCGAACGGGCCCTGCCGGCCTTTCCGCCGGGCGACGGCCCTGGATGAGCGGGCGGGCCTGATGGAACCCAGGTCGGAATTCCGGATTCCTGGATGCGGCGGCCGAGGCGGGTGTTCTACTGGATTCGGCGGCGTCGAATCGGCGCGATCGAGATGTCTTGCTTCGGGCGTCGTCTTTCGCTCGTTCCGGGAGCCCTCCGAGCCATGATCAGCAAAGCCCTCGCCGTCCTGTCGACCCTGGCCGCGACGGCGTCGGCCGTCGTGGCGACGTCCGCCTTCAACGTCGTCGAGGAGCCTCCCGCCCGGGCCGCGGCGGCGATCGCGACCGTCGAGGCCCGGCCCGTCCCGATCCGGGTGGAGGTCCGGGCGAAGGCCAGGCTCACGGCGTCGGGGAGGACGGCCCTGTACTCTCCGGTGGAGGGACGCGTCCGGATCGTCTCCATCCTCCCCTCCGGGACGAAGGTCAAGACAGGAGACATCGTCGTCGAGCTGGACGCGGCGGACCTCCGGGAGTCGCTCTTCAAACAGACGATCGCGAGCCAGGCGGTCGAGCTTACGTATGAGCAGGCCAAGCTGGCCCGCAATCTCGCCGAGATCGACGTCCAGATGTACGAGCAGACGGTCTATGCCCAAGAGAAGGCGGGGGCCCTTCAGAAGGTGCAGCTCGCCGAGGCCGATCTGGCCCGATCCGAGAAACAGGCGGAGCGGATGAAGCGGTTCCACGAGCTGTCGGCCCAGTTGCTGGAGAAGCGAGGGGAGGCCAAAACGCCTCTCGACGTGCTGGCCGACCAGGAGCTGGGCGATCGCCTGACTTACTCCGATCTGAACCTGAAGAAGGACCGGTTCGCCCTGGAACTGGCCCGGTCCGAGCTCGAACTCCTGGAGAAATTCACCCATCCCAAGGTGACGAAGGAACACCAATTCCGCGTCGAGAAGGCCCGTTCGGATGAGGAGGCGGGCAAGAGGAAACTAAGTTGGGAGAAGGAAAAGGCGACGAGGCTTGAGCGACAGATCGCCCAATGCTCGATCCGCTCGCCCATCAACGGGGTCGTCGTCGAGGCGCAGACGAGGGGCGGCGGTCGCTTGAAGGCGGGGAGCCAGGTCCTGGAGGCGCAGATGCTCGCCCTCGTCCAGGCTCCCAACGGCCGGCTGATGGCGGAGGCGATGGTCCCGGAGTCGCGGATCGACCTTCTCGAACGCGGTCAGCCCGCGAAAGTCGTCGTCCCCGGAGGATCGACGCTGGACGGTACCATCGAGTCGATCGCCTCGTGGCCCGATCGGTCGAGCCAGGACGGGCCGGGTGAGACGCTCTTCGCCGTTCAGATCACGTTGCCGGACCCGCCCCCGTCGGTCCGGCTCCGGTCGGGGCAGGGGGTGGAGGCCGTCTTCGCGGTCGACGCCCCGGAAAGGGCGCTCGGCGTGCCGACGAAGGCCCTGCTCTGGTACGACGGCGCGTTCCACGTCGGCGTTCGAGGGGCCGCCGGCGACGTCGAATGGCGCGAGGTCGTCCCCGGCCTCTCGAACGCCGAGACGACCGAGGTCCGCTCGGGCCTGACATCGGGCGAGGCCGTCGTCGTCGGCCCCGACCCGCACCTCTCCGACGACCAGCGCCGGCGGATCTCGATCGCCCCGCCTCCGGCCGACTTGGCGTTGTCGGCCGAGGGCTCTTGATGGGCTTCGGCGTCACCTCGGCTCGACGAGGAACTCGGTCAGCACGCGGCCGGTCGGGTTCTCCAGGGGGACGCCCAGAAGTCGCGCGATGGTGGGGGCGACGTCGACGTTCTCGATGGAGGGGAGCTTCGCGCCTGGCTTGACGCCCGAGCCCGAGGCGACGAACAGGGCGTTCATCTTGGGCTCGGTCGCGAGGAAGCCGTGGCTCCCCTTCTGGGAGTGCTCCTGGACGAGCGAATCGCCGGCCACGCCGCCGGCGACGCCGTAGCCGTCTTGGGCGGCGACGATCATGTCGGCCATGCCGGGGTGGTCTTCCGGCCTGGGCAGGCCGTAGCGCGAGAAGTCGGCGGGGTCGAGCACCGCCGCGACGCCCTCGGCGCCTTCAAACAGGCGATGCACCGTCTTGCGGTCCTCGTCCTTCGTGGCCGGGTGGGTCAGGTAGACCATGCCGATGCCCCCCTCGGGGACGACGTACACTCGCGCGGCGGTCACCTTGTCGTCCTTCTCGGTCAGAAGGCCCTCCTTGCGGAGGATCGCGTTGGGACGCAGGGTTTTGGAATGGGCGATGAACCCGTGGTCGGCCACGACGAACACCGTGGTCTTCTCGCGGAGCCCGGCGTCGTCGACGGCCTGGACCACCTTGCCGACGAGGGCGTCGAGCTTGCCCGCCACGATGCGGCCCTGGGGCGTGTTGGGCCCGTGCTGGTGGTGGGTCGAGTCGAGTTCGAGGAGGTGGAGGGTCAGCAGGTTCGGCTTGCGCTCGCGGAAGACCCGGGCGGCGACCTCGGCCCAGATCTCGTCGCGGCCCGCGCCGCCGCCTCGCTCGAACGCCTCGACCTGGCCCGCTTTCTCGATCTCGGCCCTGAGGCGTGGCGTGGCGTGGGCGAGCGACCGGGGGACGTCGGGCCAGTTGTCGTCGATGCTCGCGGACCCGGCGGTGCAGGGCCAGTTGATCGCGGCCGAGGTCAGGCCCTTCGCCTTGATCAGGTCGAACAGCAGCGGGATGCGGACCAGCTCGTCCTGCGTCCGCTCGGCCGCGACGACGGTGGGGGCGCCCGCCTCGCGCCTCGGCAGGCCGTTGAACAGGACGCCGTGCTTCTCGGGGCGGACGCCCGTCATCAGCGTCGTGTGGTTCGGCCAGGTGACCGACGGGTTGGCGACGTGCATGCCCTCGGCCGTCGAGGCCCCGGCGTCGCGGAGGCCGCGGATCACCGGCAGCGAGACCTCGGGGTCGTCGAGGTACCAGGCCGGGAATCCGTCGAGCGAGATCACCACGACGTGCCGGTCCGTCCCGGCCGACGCCCGGCCGGTCGTCGCCAGCGCCAGCATCGCGAGGCCCAAAAATCGCAGCATGAGACCTGAAACTCCATCGATACGTGGGTGCGTCGGCCCGTCCCGGCGCGACGCCGGGCGGGCCTCGCAAGCGTACCGACCTCGGGCCGCCCGAGGAAGGCCCGGGGAGGCCCCGCGGGCGAGTCACCCGAAAACTTCATGCGGCGACGGGCCGACGCCGGCGACGTCGTGCTCGATGAGCCTTCAAGCCGTCTCGCGGCCGCCGAGGTCGACGTTCCGTTTACGAGCGGCCGGACGACGAGAGCACTGCGAGCCCCTGGGGGTCTGTCGCGTTCAGCCGCTGGAATCCGCCGACGGACGCCCAGCGCCAGACGCCGTACGGGCCGAAGTCGACGTAGAGCCAGCCGTCGGACGCGGCGGCGAGCCCCTCGGCGTCGGCCGGGTTCAAGAGCTGAAATCCGCCCTGCGACCAGGACCAAAGGCCGCCGGGCCCGTAGTCGATGAAGAGCGTCCCGCCGGGCCCGGCCGCGAGGCCCTGGGGGTCGGCGGCGTGCACCTGGAAGAAGCCTCCGGCGTCGGTCCAGAGCCAGAGGCCGTACGCGCCGTAGTCGACGTAGAGCGTCCCGGCGGGGCCGGCGGCGAGGCCCTGGGGGTCGGCGGTGTTCAGTTGCCGGAAACCGGCCGAGGCGGTCCAACGCCAGAGTCCGTACGCGCCGTAG
This sequence comes from Paludisphaera mucosa, assembly GCF_029589435.1. Taxonomy (NCBI): domain Bacteria; kingdom Pseudomonadati; phylum Planctomycetota; class Planctomycetia; order Isosphaerales; family Isosphaeraceae; genus Paludisphaera; species Paludisphaera mucosa. Next base: position 4,999,997 of record NZ_JARRAG010000002.1, read on the forward strand.
TCGACGTACAGGTCGCCCGACGGGCCCGGCGCGAGTCCCTGGGGGTCGGCCGCGCTCAACTCCCGGAAACCGGCGGCGGCGGTCCAGCGCCAGAGGCCGTACGCGCCGTAGTCGACGAATAGCGAGCCGTCGCCGCCGGTCGCCAGCCGCTCCGGGTCGGCCGGGCCCAGCGCCTGGAAGCCGCCGGCCTCGGACCAGCGCCAGAGGCCGTACGCGCCGTAGTCGACGTAAAGCCAGCCGTCGGCGGCGACGGCGAACCCCTGCGGGTCGGCCGTGTTGAGCTGTCTCCAGCCGCCGGCCTCGGACCAGCGCCAGAGGCCGAACGCGCCGTAGTCGACGTACAGAGGGTTCAGGTTCGGCGGCGGCGTGGGGATCGTCTGGGTGATCGTCAGGGCGTAGTCCTGGCCCTGGCTGCGGGAGCCGGCGATCGTGTACTCGCCGTCAGCGTGGATGACCTGGAATCCGGGGTCGGTGATCGACTCGTGGAGGGCGACGACGGCCGGGCCCACGGCGCGGGCCAGGCGGATGTAGTACGGGCCCGTCGCCTGGGCGATGAACGTCGTCGTGCCATACGACGAGGCTCCGCTCATGGCCGCGACCTTGCGTCCCGAGGCGTCGTAGATCGTGGCGATGGTCGCGCCGGGGAGGCCGCCGCCGGCGGGGAGGGCCGTCGTGATCGCGTAGGTGGCCCCGGCGAAGGCGTCGATCCGGTAGACGTCGGCCGGGACGCCGGCGAGCGTCGTCGTGCGCGAGTAGGTCCCGCCGGCGAAGGCGACGGCCTGCGCGGCCGCGGCGATGTCGTGCGGCTCGTCGCCGGCGCGGCCCGTCAGGGTGGCTTCGAGATGGAACGACGTCGAGGCCGCGATCGCCGACGTGGGCGTCGTGAACGTGTAGCCGCTCTGCCCGGCCGTGCTCGCGCCGATCCAGTACCGTCCGCCGGTCGTGAACGTGTAGGTGAGGTCTTCCTTGCCGGGCGCGGCCGAGGTGTTGTTGTTCTGGAGGACCACGCCGCCGGAGTCGTTGAAGATCTTGAGGTAGCTGTCCACGCCCTGCTCGCCGGCCGTCGAGCCGTCGAAGGTGCGGAGGTGCAGCGTGTCGCCGGCCAGGACGTCGAGCCGCATCAGGTAGACGCCCCGCGACGGGATCACCTCGACCTGCGCCGAGCCGTCGCCCTGGCCGCCGGTGAACAGGTCGAGGTCGCGGTCGAAGCGGGGGGTCGCCGTCGCCACGGTCCAGCCGAAGTCCTCCAGGAAGCCCCATTCCAGGGCCGTCAGGTCGTTCCGCTCGCCCTGGTTCGTGACCGGGTTCATGATCGAGGGGACCTGGGCGGCGACGTGCGACCCGACCATCGGCACGGCCGCGCCGCCGTGCGCCGCCTCGGCGTCGGGCCCGGTGAAGGCGCCGCCCTGGAGGAAGCGGGCGAACGTCGGCTGGCTCGACAGGAACCCCAGCGCGTGCAGGAACTCGTGGCGCGCCACCGTGACGAAGTCGACCTCGTCGTTGGTCAGGCCCGACGTCGTGGGGCCGAAGAACCAGCTCGTGCCGCCGTCGAACTTCAGGTAAGCGATGTCGGGCGCGTAGTCGTTCGCCCCCTGGCCCCGCATCCCATTGTTCGTGCCGCTCGTGAAATAACTGCCCCCCTGGGCCACGCTGCCGTCGGTCAGGGTGTCGCCGTAGGCGTAGACCTTGACGACGTCGGCCGGGACGCTCGTCGTGACGACCCGGCTCCCGCCGGCCGTCGCCAGCGGATACGCGGCCGAGGGGACCGCCGCCAGCGAGTCGCCCAGCCGCGCGGCGATCGCGCCCAGGGTGGATTCCAGGAGGGCCCGGCGATCGGCGGTGAAGAACCCCGAGGAGTCGAGCGAGTAGTCGAACGCCAGCGACACCGCCATGAGCCGGCGGTCTTCCAACTCCTCGCACCCCGGCGCGCGGCCGCGCCGCCGGATCCGTCCCCTCGTCGTCATGGCGTCCCCCCGCGAGCCCGGCGTGCGCAGCCTTCCCGCTCCCACGAGCGCTACCAGGAATCCTAGCTCATCGTTCCCCGACCGTCCCAGCTCGGTCCGCGGATTTCCGGCGGCCGGCTCGATGCCCGGACGAATCAGGTCGGCGGTTGACGCACGGGCCGCCGAGCCGCTACAACAGATAAGCTGACGCTTGAACATTCTCTCTTGGATTCGTCTCCCATGATGCGCGTGCGATGGCTGCAGGGCGTGGTCGGTCTGGCGGGCTGGGCGTGGCTGGCGGCCGCGGCGGTCGGCGGGGAGTCGCCCGCGGCGGGGGCGGGGCGGAAGCTCGTCGTGCCCGAGGGGTTCGCGATCGAGCGGGTCGCGGGGGCGCCGCTGGTGGACCGGCCGATCACGGCGGCGTTCGACGAGCGGGGGCGGCTGTACGTGGCCGACTCGTCGGGGTCGAACGAGAAGGTCGAGATCCAGCTCGAGAAGAAGCCGCACCGCATCGTCCGGCTCGAGGACGAGGACGGCGACGGCGTGTTCGACGCCCGGACCGTCTTCGCCGACGGCATGATGTTCCCCGAGGGGACGATGTGGCTGGACGGCTCGCTCTACGTCGCCGCCCCGCCCAGCATCTGGAAGCTCACCGACACGGACGACGACGGCGTGGCCGACGAGCGCGTCGAGTGGTTCCAGGGCAAGACCCTTACCGGCTGCGCCAACGACCTGCACGGGCCCTACCCGGGCCTCGACGGCCGCGTCTACTGGACCAAGGGGGCGTTCGCCCAGCAGACCTACGGGCGGCCGGGCAAGGAGCCGTTCGTCACCAACGCGGCGCACGTCTTCCGGGCCCGGCCCGACGGCTCGGAGATCGAGCCCGTGCTGACCGGCGGCATGGACAACCCGGTCGACGTCGCGTTCAGCCCCGGCGGCGAGCGGTTCCTGACCTCGACCTTCCTGCAGCAGCCCGGCGGCGGCTTCCGCGACGGCCTGATCCACGCGGTCTACGGCGGCGTCTGGGGCAAGGTGAACCGCGTGCTCGACGCGCCCGCCCACAAGTGGAGCGGCCCCGGCGTCATGCCGGCGCTGCTGCACATGGGACCCGCCGCCCCCTCCGGGCTGACCTGCGTCGAGTCGACGGCGCTGGGCGAGGGGTTCCAGGACAACCTGTTCGCCTGCTACTTCAACCTACACAAGGTCGGCCGGCACGTCCTGACGCCGTCGGGGGCGACTTACGCGACCAAGGATGAAGACTTCATCACGAGTCCCGACCTGGACTTCCACCCGACCGACGTGATCGAGGACGCCGACGGCAGCCTGATCGTGGTCGACACCGGCGGCTGGTACAAGCTCTGCTGCCCGACCTCGCAGCTCTCCAAGCCCGACGAGCTGGGGGGCGTGTACCGGGTCCGCCGCAAGGGCTCCCCCAAAATCGCCGATCCCCGCGGGCTGCGGGTCGAGTGGAAGAAGCTGGGCCCGGTGGACCTCGCCGCGCTGCTCTGCGACTCGCGGCCGACCGTCCGCCGCCGCGCCGCGGCGGCGCTCGGGGCGCTCGGAGGCGGGGCCCTGCCGGCCCTGTCCGACGTCGCCCAGCGGTGCCGCGTCGTCGAGGGCCGGCGCAACGCGGTCTGGGCTTCGGCCCGGATCGAGGGCCCTGAAGCCCGAGCCGTGGCCCGCGTCGGCCTGACCGACGGCGACGAGTCGGTGCGCCAGGCCGCCGCCAACGTCGTCAGCCTGACCCGCGACGCCGATGCGCTGCCGCTCCTGGTGGCGATGCTGGAGGGCCCCTCGCTGCTCAACCGCCGCGTCGCGGCCGAGGCCCTGGGACGGATCGGCGACAAGGCGGCGATCGACGCCCTCCTCCAGGCGCTCGACGACTCGGCGGCCGACGACCGCTTCCTGCACCACGCGCTGACCTACGCCCTGATCCAGATCGGCGACCCGCCGGCCACGGCCGTGGGGCTCCGCTCGGCCAGCCCGAGGGTGAGGCGCGCGGCCCTGATGGCTCTCGACCAGATGGACGGCGGCGGCCTCGACGCCCGCAAGACCGCCGCGCTCCTGGCCGACCCCGACCCCGGCGTCAAGGAGGCCGCCGCGTGGATCATCGGCCGCCGCCCCGAGTGGGGCCAGGACCTCGCCGGGTTCTTCGGCGACCGCCTGAGCCGCGAGGACCTCGCCCCCGCCGACCGCGCGACGATGGAGGGCCAACTCGCCCGCAACGCCGCCGCGCCGGCCGTCCGCGACCTGCTCGCCGCGACCGTCTCGACCCCCGACGCCGGCGTCCCGGCCCGGCTGAGCGCCCTCAAGGCGATGGCCCAGGTCCGCGCGAAGGAGATCCCCGAGGCCTGGATCGCCGGCCTGGCCGCGACCCTCGCCGGCCCCGACGCGGTCGTCGCCCGCCAGGCCGTGGCGACGGCCCGCGCCCTGGCCCCGCCTCCCGAGAAGGGGCAGGCCCTGACGGCCCCGCTGCTGGCCCTGGCCGGCCGCCCCGACTTCCCCGCCGACGGCCGCCTCGAGGCCCTCGCCGCGGTCCCCGGCGGCCTGGCGAGCGTCGCCCCCGACACCTTCGCCTTCCTGACCTCGAAGCTCGACCCCGAGGGGACGGTCGCCGCCCGCGGCCTGGCGTCCGACGTCCTGGCCCGCGCCAGGCTCGCGCCCGAGCAGCTCGCCGCGCTGGTCGAGGCGCTCGGCGGCGCCGGACCGCTCGAGGTCGACCGCCTGCTGACGGCCTTCGACGCCCAGGCGGACGACGCGCTCGGCGTCAAGCTGGTCGAGGCCCTGGCCGGCTCGTCGGCCCTGTCGAGCCTGCGGGTCGACGCGCTCAAGACCCACCTGGCGAAGTTCGGCCCGGCGACGCACAAGGCGGCCGAGTCCCTGTACAACCGGCTCAACGCCGACGCCGGCAAGCAGCAGGCGCGGCTCGACGACCTGCTGGGCAAGATGAGCAGCGGCGACGTCCGCCGCGGCCAGCTCGTCTTCCAGGGCGAGAAGTCCGCCTGCACGACCTGCCACGCCATCGGCTACCGCGGCGGCGACGTCGGCCCCGACCTGACCCGAATCGGCGGCGTCCGCACCGAGCGCGACCTGCTGGAGGCCGTCCTCTACCCCAGCGCCAGCTTCGTCCGCAGCTACGAGCCCGTGGTCATCGCCACCGCCGACGGCAAGGTGGTCAACGGGCTCTTGAAGTCTGAGACGCCGGACGAGTACGTGCTGGTCACCGGCGCCAACCAGACCGCCCGCATCCCCCGCGGCGACGTCGAGGAGATCCGCCCCGGCACGGTCTCGGTCATGCCCGCCGGCCTCGATCAGCAACTCTCCCCCCAGGACCTCGCCGACCTCGTCGCGTTCCTGAGGGCGTGCAAATAGGTTCGACGTCGGGGCCGGTCATCCGGAAGGTCGGCGCCGCGCCCGGCGGCGCCAGACCTCGATCGGGCCGAAGCGGGCGTCGGCCTTGTATTCGTCCCGGATGACCTGCGTCAGCCGCCTCAGCGGCAGGCGCGTCTGGTCGTCGGCCTCGGAGGGGACCCAGACGACGACCGAGTCCTCTCCCGCCTGTCGAAGCTCGCGGGCGAACTGCTCGTCCAGGTCCTCGCGGATCATCCACATCCAGGTGATCCCGGCCTCCACCCGGAACGGGGAACGGCGGCCCGCGGGGCCGTTGACGGGCGGCAGCGGCATCTGCTTCAGGACGTTGGCCACGATCGTGTCGGGGCCGGTCTTCTCGCGCAGGTGCTGCAAGAGGCGCTGATAGTCGTCCCAGGGATAGTTCGGGGCGCGGGTGGGCGAGAACCAGACCCAGGCGCCCGGCGGCACGTCCGGCCAGCCCGAGCGGACCGCGGCGCGGATCGCGTCGAGCGAGGCCGGGAAGCTGCAGTTGTAGGGCTCACGCGTGGGGACCGACTCGTACAGCAGCAGCAGGACCGCGAGCAGCCCGAGGAACGTTCGACGCCCGACCCCCGAGCTTTCGACAGCGCGGATGCACCAGGCCACGGGCAGGGCCCAGGCGATGGCCTCGACCAGCGTCAGCGGGGTCTTCAGGTATTCATGCGCGACCGGGGAGAGGGGACGGTAGGCCAGCACGCCCACCACCGCCGTCAGCCATACGCGGGCCAGGTTCTTCAACGGCCCGCGGACGCTCAGCGCCGTCAGGGAGGCCAGCAGGGCCGCCGTCGTGGGCCGGCCGAGTTCCTCGCCCAATAGCTCGATCGCGCGGGCCGGCGTGAACGTGCTGTAAGGCCCGCCGTAAGAGACCACGCGCAGACCCCGGACGAGGTCGTCCAAGACGCCGGCGATCGCCAGCGGGGCGAAGCCCGCCGCCACGAACAGGGCGAAGGCGAAGGCCCATTCCGCCAGCCTCGCCGCGCCCGCCCGCAGGCTCGACGGCTCATCCTCCCCGTCCCCCAGCAAGGTTGCGAGGCCCAGCGCGGGGAGGAAGAGGACGACTTGCGGGCGGATGGTGAACGCCGTCGCCGTCAGCAGGGCGGAAATCCAGCGTCCCCTCCGTCCCGGCCACGCCTGGAGCGTCAAAAGAGCCAGCGTCCCCCCGAGCCCCGCGTGCCAGTCCCGCTCGGCCACGAGCTCGATCTGCATGTCGAAGTAGGCGGCGAGGAAGACGAAGTATGAGAACATCCCCGGGAGCAGGGCGCCCAGCCGCTTTCGGCTCCAGCCCAGGAGGGTGCCGCCGAGCGTCAAGAGGGCCGCCGCGTCCACCATGTAGAAGACGCCGGGGCGACCCCGGCCGAACACCTTGCCGAGGATCCAGTGCAGGTAGATGTGGCCGGGGAAATTGAACGCCCGGACGTCGCGATAGGGCAGCTCCCCCGCTTCCCAGGACATCTCGAAGACCGCGTAATTGTCGACGTCCCGGCACCAGGGCCAGAAGGGGTAGTGGGGGAGCCACGCGGCCATCCGGACGCACGTCCAGGCCGCGAGCCCGAGGAAGAGCCCGCGCCGGATCGCCCACGAGGAGGCGGCGTCGAGGCGATCGAGGGCCCCGCCCCAGCGCGCGTCGGTCCCGCGACGCCGCACCCACTCCTCGATCAGGAGTCGCCCGAAAAGGACGGCCCCGAAGGCCCACTCGACCGGGTGGTTCAAGACCACGCGCGGCAGCATGAGGGGGAGCACGTCGCGGGCCAGCGACGCCGCGATCAGGGCCCCGGCGGCCCCTGCCGCCAGCAGGACCAATCGCAGGATTTTCACGGACGTCTCCCCCCGAGCTTGCATTCGCCCGCCGGCGTCGGGCCCCATTTTATCGCGAGGGCCCCGGGGACGTCGACGCGGCCGTTCGCCCGATGGGCCCTTTGACCGGAAGCGGCCGCACGCTAGGCTGAGATCGAGGTGCCGCCGCGGTCGCGGCCGGGGTCTGAAAGTCGTCCTCGGGGAGGGTCGGGCCATGAATCGCGAGCGAGGCGGTCGGATGGGGCGGCGGGATTTCCTGGCCTCGGCGGCGGGGGCCTCGGCGTATTCGCTGTTCGTGTTCGCGGACGGGGATGCCGAGGCTCGTGCGGCGACGGATCGGACGCCCGACGCGATCCGGGGGGCCTTCGAGACGATCGCGCCGGTCGATCCCCAGGCGGTCAAGCGGCGGTTCGAGGGCGAGCCGAACATGACGCTCGTGGACCTGACGTGCGACCTTCTCGTCGCCGGCGGCGGGCCGGCCGGCGTCTGCGCGGCGCTCTCGGCGGCGAGGAACGGGGCGAAGGTCGTGCTGGTTCAGGACCGCTCGCGGCTCGGCGGCAACTCGTCGAGCGAGGTCAAAATGCACATCGTCGGCGCCAACATGCACCAGGGCCGACCCGGCTGGCGCGAGGGCGGGATCATCGAGGAGCTGCGCCTCGACGACGCCGCGAACAACCCGCAGCGCTCGTGGGAACTGTGGGACCTGCTCCTCTACGACAAGGTCGTCTCCGAGCCCAACATCACCCTCATCCTCGACGCCTCCGTCTGCGCGGCCGACGTGGTCGACGGCCGGATCGAGCGGGTTCTGGCCCGCTGCGACAAGACCGAGCATCTCTACCGCATCGCCTGCCGGTACGCCGCCGACTGCACCGGCGACTCCCGCCTGGCGCTCGAGGCCGGCGCGACGATCCGTTGGGGCCACGAGGGCCGCGACGAGTTCAAGGAGTCGCTCGCCCCCCACGAGCCGAGCCGCGAGACGCTCGGCTCCAGCGTCCTGTTCACCGCCCGCGACCACGGCAAGCCGATGCCCTACAAGGCGCCCGCCTGGGCCCGGAAGATCGGGGCCGGCCAGCTCAAGCATCGCGGCGTCGGCAAGACGAGCTGGGAATACGGCTACTGGTGGATCGAGTGGGGGGGCGGCCGCGACACCATCCGCGACAACGAGCGGATCCGCTTCGAGCTGCTGTCGATCGTCACTGGCGTCTGGGACCACATCAAGAACTCGGGCGAATACCCCGCGGCGGCGAGTTGGGCGATGGACTGGGTCGGCATGATGCCCGGCAAGCGCGAGAGCCGCCGCATCGAGGGCGACCACGTGCTCTGCCAGAACGACGTGATGGGCTTCAGCCCCGAGTTCGACGACGCCGTCGCCATCGGCGGCTGGGGCCTCGACGAGCACCCGGCGTCCGGCTTCGACGACCCCGAGGTCCCGCCGTTCCTGAGCATCAAGCTGGCGGAGGTCTACAACATCCCGCTGCGTTCGCTCTACAGCAAGGACGTCGCGAACCTGTTCATGGCCGGCCGCAACGCCAGTTGCAGCCATGTCGCCTTCACGTCCACGCGCGTCATGGCCACCTGCGCCGTGATGGGCCAGGCCGCCGGGACCGCCGCCGCGGTGTGCTCCCATTACAACCTCGCCCCGCGCGAGCTGTACCGCGACAAGCCCCGGCTGAGGGAGCTGCAGCAGACGCTGCTTCGCGACGACCAGACGATCAAGAACCTCAAGAACGCCGACCCCGCCGACGTGGCCCCGCTCGCCCGGGCGACGGCGTCGGCGGCGACCGAGCCCTCGAAGCCCGAGCACGTGCTGGACGGGTTCGTCCGCGACATGTCAGGCGAGCTCGAACACCGCTGGTCGGCCCCCGTCACCCCCGACGGCGCGTGGCTCGAACTGGCCTGGCCCGAGCCCCGGACGATCCGCCGCGTCCAGCTCACCTTCGACTCGGGTTTCCACCGCGAGCTGACCCTGACCGCCTCCGACGCCCACAACGCCCAGATGATCCGCGCCCCCCAGCCCGAGACGATCCGCGACTATCGGATCGTCGTCGAGAGCCCCGGGGGCGAGCGCGTCGAGGTCGCCCGCGTCGAGGGGAACCACCAGCGCCTCCGCCGCCACGACTTCGCCCCCGTCGCGGCCGCCCGGCTCCGCATCGAAATCGCCGCCACCAACGGCTCCGACACCGCCCGCATCTACGAGGTCCGCGCCTACGGTTGAGCCGGCCCGTTCAGGGCTCGACCAGCAAGGTCAGCCCGCGGATCCGGAACCGGCAACGACGGTTGTCGGGCTGGAGCCGGATCCGGCCCACCGGCTCGTCGATCCAGACGGTCACGGTGCGGTCCTCCCCGGTCGGCAGGTTCCAGTCGCCGAACTGCGTCTCGGGGGCGTCGTAGCGGTCGTTGGGCCGCCAGGCGAGCCGGAACCGGGCGGGCGCGCCGTCGTCGTTGCGGTGGTCGTAATGCACCCGCACGCCGGCCACACGGAGGGGTGTCGGGAGGTCGAAACGGATCCAGGGGTCGGCGCCCGTCGCGATGAAAACGCCATCCTCCCAGCGCCCCATGCGGACGTCGGTCGGGACCAGCTCGACTGGGCGTTCCCGGAACGTGGGATCGGGTCGTACGCGCCGGAACGGGCCGATCTCCGCGTCTCGGAGCATCGTGAAATACTCGTGCAGCGCCTGTTGCGAGGGGTGGAGGAAGGGGACGTGGCGGCGCACGAGGCGGAAGAGGGGGGCGCCGGAGTCGCGCTCGCGGTCGAAGTCCGCGGCCTCCGCCCGGGCGACGCGGCCGGCTTCGAGGGCCTCCTTCGCGTTGGGCCAGAACAGGACGCAGGACGTCGCGAAGAGGGCCGCGGGCGCGAGCTGGCGGAGCAGGCGGCCGCCGTGGAATCGGAAGGCCAGGAAGGCGGTCGTCAGCACCGGCGCGGCGAGCGTGACGTAACGAAGCTGCAGGCCGGACTCGGCGCCCTCGCCGGAGCGTCCCCAGCCCGTGGCGAGGGCGAGCAGCCCCGCCGAGCCGAGCATGGCGAGCAGGCCCCCGATCCCCGACCGCTCGGCCGGACGCCGGATCCAGGCCGCCAGCAGCGTCGCCGCCGCCGCGAGCGCCAGGGCCGACGAGGCGCCTCCCGCCCACAGCCAGTGGTCGACCCCGGCCGGCCCCAGGGCCGTCGCCAGGAACTGGAGCGTCGCCCGCAGGACCGCCCCCGGGCCGCCCGGGGGGGCGTGGTGGCTCGGGGCGGAATAGCCACGGAGGTAGAAGACCCCCAGCAGCGTCGCGGGCGCCGCGCAGGCCGCGATCGCGGCCGCGCGGCGGCGGCAGTGCGGCCGTCCCGACTTCCACTCGTCCCACGAGCGCGCCGCGAGCCAGAGCAGCGGCGCGGGGAGGAGCATCAGTCCGCCCGCGTTGCAAAGCGGCATGACCGCCAGGCACGCGCCGAAGGCCGCCGCACGGCCGAGGCCTGGCCCCCCTCGCAGGCCCGCGACGAGGGCCGTCGCCGCGCAGTGCAGCGAGATCGGCAGCACGAACGTGATCTGGATCGCCCAGAGCAGGTTGTGGTGATGGCCCAGGTGGAGCAGGGCGAGGGGCAGGAACGCGTCGGCGTACCTCCGACCTCCGGGCGCCCGGCCGGCGGCGGCGAGCAGGGCGGCGGCCCCCGCCGCGAGCAGCAGCACGATCAGGACCATCACCGGCCGGGGGTCGGCGCCGGCACACCGGAAGACGCCCAGCAGCACGAGCCGCGCGATCGGGATCCGATGTTCGCTGTGCTGCGACCAGAGCCATTCGAGCGTGATCGCGCTCGCGCCGCAGAGTTGCGGGGCGACCGCGTAATCGTCCCAGCGCGGCACGTCCGCTCCGAACCGGGCCACGTATCCCAGGGCGACCAGCGAGGCGGCGGCCCAGACGGACCAGACGAAGATCGCCGCGGCGCTCCCGAATCGGAGGCGAGTGGGCGAGGGTCGTCCCTCGGCCTCGGTGCCCTCTCCCGGCGTCATACGCATCGTCCCTCGGGGACGTCGGCGGTCGGCGTGAACGCATGCCGCGCGGTCGGCATCAACGGGCCTCCTGGCCCGGGTAGCGGATGCACCACGTCCGACGCCGGGCCGAATCGACCAGGTCCGCCAGCCGTATGGGAACGTGCGGCACCCGCGACCACCACGGCGGGTCGAGGAGCCATAGTAGGTTGCAACCCTCGGGGCCGCTATGGTGCTCCCACCGGAACCCCGTCATGTCCACCTCGAATTGCTTGCTGAAATCCTCGACGAACTCCCAGACGTCATCCCCGTAGATGCGGGCGGCGACGACCAGGTCCGCCTGCTCGGGCGTGCCCCGCGGGAGCCACGGAAGCTGTTCGGCCACGAGTCGTCGCACCCGGCGTTCCAGGTCGTCCGGTTCCAAGGGGCACGGCTCCGAGAGGATACCGGGGCGGACGCCGTCGATGCACCAATCCAGATTAACCAACCGTCGATTCGAATGAGATCGACTACTGGCCGGAGGTGGACGTTCGGGGCGCCTCGGCGGCCTCGCGGATCGCGCCGCCGCGGGAACGCCACCAGTCGAGGAGGGCTGCGAACCGCAGGTGATTCCGCAGGCGGCCGGTCTGTCGATCCGCCGAGACGTTCTCCATGTTGCGACGGATGCCCTCGTATTCGACCGGATCCAGGTACCAGTTCAGGGTCTCGACGTTCGGGGCGTTCGAGACGACCGGGCTGGTGTCGCACGTGAAGACGACGGTGCGGAAGAATCCGGCGTCGGGGCTCAGCGCCTTGAAGGTCTCGTGCAGGCCGTTGAGCTGGGCGTCGTTGCGGAAGTACATCGACGAGTCTCGCGCCTGGGCGATCCCCTCGAACGGGATCGCCAGCGCCTGCAGCCCGCCGACGGCGAGGCCGACGGCCTTCGGCACGGCCTCGAGCAGCGACTCGATGCGGCTCCACACCGACCTCGATTCCACGGCGCCCGACGCCAGGACGTTCCGGTCGAGCTTCTTGAGCCGGGCCTCGTTCGGGAACGCGCGGACCTGGACGAACAGGACGCCCGAGGTGTTCTCGGCGAGCCAGCGGGCGTGGCTGGCGATCCAGGCGCTGGCGAGGTTGACGCCGTAGTTGTCGTAATAGCCCGCGTCGACGACGTGTCGCGGCGGGTACGTCGGCAGCACCACGGTCGACGTCACGTACGGGAACGTGGCGCTCATCCTCACGGCGCTCGCCAGCCGGACCCGGGGCCGGCTCGACTCGAAGAGGCGGAAGAACTCGACGGCCGAGATCGACGACTGGGCCGGGTATTCGAGGTCGTAGTCGTCGGGCTCCTTGCCCTGCTGCTCGAGGAAGTCCTGCGCCAGCCGGGCGTGGTCGGCCATGATGACCGAGCGGCCGGCGTTGGACGCGAGGTCGGCGAGCGGCTGGTTGCTGATCAGGAGCCGCCGGCCGTCCTCGGACATCATCGGCGAGAAGACGATCGAGGGGATCCGGCCGGCCTCCTCGCCCTTCAGAAGGTCGGCGAACGTCAGGTTGATCCCCGCGTCGACCCCGGCCCAGGCGTCTTCGAGGGCGTCGCCGCGGTTCCGCATCGCGCGGGGGATCAGCGCGTTGGGGACGAAGTCGCGGAAGGCGATCTGCCAGGCGATCGGCGTGAGGTAGTCGGGCGGGACCTTGCGGGCGCCTTTCGTCCCGGGCGGCCCGCCCGGCATGCCCCGGCCGTGGACCTGGTCGGCGACGAATCGCGCCGCGCCGAGCATCCCGCCCGAGGCGCCGGCGATCAGCCGGACGTGGTGCGGGAAGTCCTCGAAGACGCCGTCGAGGTACCCCAGCACCGTCTCGGTCCAGACGCCCGCGCGGAGCGCGCCGCCGCTCGCGGCGACCACCACGAGGATCGGCCGGCGGCCCGTACCCTCGAACGACCCCCTCCAGTTCTTGAGCAGGTCCAGCCGCCGCGTCGTCGCCTCCGTCGCGGCGGCGGGCGTCATCCTGGCCCTCTGGAATTCCTGCAGGTCCACGACCCCGCGATACCAGTCGGGCTTGGAAACGACCGACGCCAGGTGCCGGCTGTACTGGTCGGTCGCCGACGGATAAAGGTTTTCGAGGTCCCGGAGCTGCACCTCGTAATCGAGCGCCCCGCCCGCCGACAAGAGGGCGGCGAGCACGGCCCCGAAGGCGATCCGCGTGGCCCAGGAGCGCGTCCCCATCCAGGTCGCGGCGGTCGCCAGCACGCCCAGCGCCACGCACATCGAGAACGCGGCCGGGAAGAGGCGATACGTCCACCTCAGGCCCGGCGCGGCGGCCCACCACTCGTCCACGTATGAGGCGAGGAAGACGAGCGTGAGGATGATGATGATGTTCTTCATATTGGCGTGCGGATCGAGCCTGTCGCGGTCGAGCCCCCGCCGCGAGGCCCGCCGCCGGATGGCGTGCCACAACGCGTGCAACCGGGTCGGCGCGCGGGACCCGGCGAGGAGCGCGACCGCCATGACCCCGGCGGCGAGCCCCCCCAGCCAGGGCCAGTCGACGATGCCGGGGACGACCCCCCCCTGCGGCCCCCGCGCGCGGAGCAGCACCGGCCGCGCCACCGGGATGAGGGCTGGGAGCGCCAGCGCCAGCAGCGCCGGCAGGCCCGCGACGCCCAGGAACCATCGCAACCGCCGGATCGCGTCGAGGCCCGCCCCGCCGGCCGCGGGCTCAGGCGCGGGCGGCGACGGGGCGGGGCCGGGGGCCTCCTGCAAGGCCGGGGCGGTCGCCGTCGGCCTCAAGGCGAGCGGGGCCGGCAGGCCGCTAGCCTCCAGGGCCGGGAAGAAACGCGTCCAGATCTGCCGGCCGGGCTCGTGGCGATGGACCTCGTAGTCGCGGATGAACAGCAGGTAGAGCATCCAGTAGGTGAAGATCGTCACCCCGAACGCCGCCCGCAGGCGGACCGAAGGGTCGAAATGCCAGAAGAGCCCGGGCATGCCGACGCCGGCCAGGCCGCCATAGACGATCCAGTAGACCAGCCCGAATTCGGCCGCGATCAGCAGGCCGGAGAGGCTCGACTGGCAGAGCGACCACAAGGCCGGCACGAATCGCCCGAAGCCGAGCAGGGCGAGCGCGAACACGAGGACGATCACCGTCTGCTGGCCGTTCTCGACCATCGCCGCGGCCGGGTCGTCCTTCCCGGCCAACTTCGGCGCGAGCTCGGGTGCGAACGAATACAGCGCGTGCAGGCACCACGGGGCGAGGACCAACAACCCTGGGATGAGGACGAACGGGAGCCGGTTCCAGGTCCCGAGGCGGCCCCGGACCATCGCCAGCGCGAGGGGCTCGGACATGTTGGTCTCCCGTCTCCCCGCCCGGGCTCGAGGGGGGCGCGAGCCGCCCGCCGAGCCGCGGCGGAAGGCCTGACTCGAAGCCTCGGTCTTGCGAACGATCTTCTTGATTGTGCGTGTCGAGTTGAATTCGGACAAGGATAAAAATGGACAATTCATACAAGAATCGTGCCATTGTTAGTATCAAGAAGGCTGTACGGTCCCCGGCGTCGCCGGCCGGGAGACGAACGCGGACGCTTCGGGTATAAGGGTGAAACCTCTCGACGACTCCTCCCCGCCGCGACGACCGATCCGACCGGAGCCTGCATGATCCCGATCCGACCGCTGCTGGCGGCCCTGATGACGCTCACGGCCGCGGCGCCGCTCGGCGCCTCCGAGAAGACGTTCGCCCGGCGCGGGTATTACATCACGTTCATGCGGATGCCGACCTACGACCTGAAGGATTGGCGGCGGATCGTCGACGCGGTGCGCGACGACGGCGGCGACACGCTGCTGCTCTGGGTCGCGGGCGGGTTCCGGTCGAAGAAATATCCGATCACGTGGGCCTATAACCAGGAGCATGAAAACGTCCGCGCCGATTTCGTCCGCGAGCTGATCGGCCACGCGCACGTGCGGGGCGTGAAGGTGCTGCTGGGCTTCACGCCGTTCGGCTACGACGGGGTGAATCGGTACGCGCTGGAGCATCCCGAGCTGAAGGCGGTCGGGCCCGACGGCGGGCCGACGGCCCCGTTCGGGATCGGCTGCTGGGGGTGGAACCTCTGCCCGTCGAAGGCCGAGTCGCAGCGCTTCATGCTCGACTACGCGCGCGAGATGATCTTCGACTTCTACCCGGACGCCGACGGCCTCTTGATCGAGTCGTCCGACTACGCGGCGTGCCGCTGCCGGGACTGCGGAAGCCGGTATTTCGAGCGCGAGTTCGCCTTCGTGAAGGCGATCTCCGACGAGCTCTGGGCGCGGAAGCCGGGAGCGGAAATCGTCGTCTACCCGCATTACTTCTCCGGGGCCGAGGCGCCCGGCCTGGGGGTGCGCGGGGCGACCCTGCCGTTCGACCCGCGGTGGTCGCTCATGTTCACGCCGCACAGCGCGCACCCCGAGCCGGCGCTGATCGCGAAGGCCCGGGCGAGCCTGTGGTCGGACGACTCGCCCTCGCGGCGCGGGCCTCGCGAGATCCAGGCCAACGCCCGCCGCGCGCGTCGCGAGGGGATGAACGGCTACGTCCCCTCGCTGGAGGCGTTCACGTTCGTCGCCGACGCGGCCGAAGAGGCCCAGGAGTGGCTCAAGGGGGAGCGGCAGGTCCCGCTCGGCTTCGGCTGGCTCGCGCCCGGCGACCCTCCCTACGACGAGATCCTCCAGCGCGTCAACCGGATCGCCTACCGCGAGTTCGCCCGCGACCCCGACATGGATTTCGCGGCGTTCGAGCAGATCGTCGGCCGCGAGCTGCTCGGCTCGACGAAGCCCGCCGACGTCGCCGACCTCCTGACGCTCCAGGCGCTCTTCAACGCCGACCGGACCTGGTGCCAGCCGGCGCCGATCACCTGCCCGGACCGCGTACGCGCCATGGCCGCTCGGGACGAGCTGACCGCCGCGAGACGCGCCGAGCTGCGAGCCGGCCTCGACCGTCTCCGCGCCCTGGAGACGCGTCATCGCGAACCGAAGTCCGGCGGCGAGCGGGAACTCCTCCGCATCGCCCGATGGGTCCTCGACCGCTGGGACGGACCGGAAGGAAAGCTCCTACACGATGGGGGTTGAGAAGATTCCGCGGCCCCGCTTGACGACGCCCATCGACGCCCTGCGCCGCGGTAGACCCGGCGAATCGACGCAGGTGCACAAACTCGGCCGGCGATGTTGACAAAGTCTTTAACATTCGCCAGGATACCTCTATTCATCAATGCCTATGCGAATGCTTGGTGTCTCCTGATCCCGTCGGGTCCCCCTTCCCGGCGGCTCGCACCCGAGTTCCCGTCCGGCGGCTGCGTCGGGGCGGGTTTTTGATTTCGCGCGAACAGGACGGTCCCGACGCCCGCACCGGGCCGTGGCGAGGCCGCTTTCCGCATCCCAGGAGTCGTCCCGCCATGGTGCGCAAGTCCCGTTCCGGCTTCACGTTGATCGAGCTTCTGGTGGTGATCGCCATCATCGCGGTCCTGATCGCGCTCCTGCTGCCGGCCGTCCAGGCGGCGCGCGAGGCCGCCCGCCGGATGCAGTGCACGAACAACCTGAAGCAGCTGGGCCTGGCGCTGCACAACTATCACGACGTGCACGGCCAGTTCCCCATGGGGGCGCAGGGCCGCAACCCGGTGACGGGCCTCTACGATATGGCCTTCCCGAATCGCCAGCCGTTCGTCGTGGCGTTGCTGCCGTTCTACGAGCAGGGCAACCTGTACTCCTCGTACAACGCGTCGGTCGGCTTCAACCTGGGTGACAACCTGACGACGCGGCTCATCCCGATCTCGGCCTATCAGTGCCCGTCCGACCAGACGCAGATCTTCCACCAGACGGTCGCGGGCGTCCTCATCGACTTCGAGGTGAAGGGGAACTACGGGCTCAATTGGGGTACGAGCACCTACTGGGACCAGGGGATGGGCAACGGCCGGCAGGCCGCCCCGTTCTACATCGGCTACGGCGCCCGGATCGCGGCGGTCACCGACGGGACGTCGAACACGCTGGCGATGACGGAAATGCTGCAAGCCCCGTCGCCGGCCGGCCCCAGTTCGGTCATCGACCGCCGCGCCCGGCTCTGGAACGACGACAGCGCGGGCTACACCCTCATGACCCGGTTCGGTCCGAACAGCCGCCTGCCCGACTTCAGCACCTGCTACAACGACCCCGCGAAGGGGCTGCCTTGCACCAACAACACGGTTACATCCAACGACTTCTACATGGGGGCCCGGAGCCGGCATCCCGGGGGCGTCGTCGGCCTGCTCTGCGACGGCTCCGTCCGCTATTTCAAGGACTCGGTGAACATCCCGACGTGGATGGCGCTGAGCACCAGCAACGGCGGCGAGGTGATCTCCAGTGACGCTTATTGACCACCGGCGATCGCGGCGAGGGGTCGTCCGCCTGGCGGCCCTCGCGACGGCGATGGCGGGCTGCTGGGGCTGCGGCGGGGAGGCCGATCCGTATCAGCGATTCCCCGTCCACGGGACGGTCCAGCTCGACGGCAAGCCCCTCAAGGCCGGGACGATCAATTTCGTCCCCGGCGGGCCCGGGGCGTCCGGCACCGCCGAGATCGTGGACGGGGCGTTTCTCCTGGGTGTCGCCGAAGGGCTGAGCCCCGGCGGCTACCGGGTGGAGGTCTACAGCTCCCAACCGACCGGGCGGAAGGTCCCGAACCCCGACGACCCCGGCGCGCAGATCGACGAGACCCTCAGCCTCGTCGACCGCCGCTACAACGTCGCATCGACGCTCAAGGCCGAGATCCCGGCCGGCGGCGCCAAGGAGCCGCTCTCGTTCGACGTCACCTCGCCGGCCCCGACCTCCGCCAAATCGAAGCGACGCTGACGCTCCGCCCGGAGTCGACCACGTGCACCCGCCGGCCGCCCGCCTCGTCCTCGCCCTGCTGCTGCTCGCCCCGATCCGATTCGCCGCCGCGCAGGCTGTCCCGGACGGAGTCGAGGCGCGCCCGAACATCGTGCTGATCATGGCCGACGACCTCGGCTACGGGGCGCTGGGCTGTTACGGCCAGGAGAAGGTCAAGACTCCCCGGCTCGACCGGATGGCCGCCGAGGGCCTGCGTTTCACGCAGGCCTACGCCGGGAGCTGCATGTGCGCGCCGTCGCGGGCCGCGCTGATGCTCGGCGTGCATACGGGGCGCACGCCGGTGCGCAGCAATTCCGACCCCGGGCTCCGCGCCCAGGACCAGGGGCGGACCATCGCCTCGGTGCTGCAACGCGCCGGGTACGCCACCGGCGGCTTCGGCAAGTGGGGCCTGGGCGACGCCGACTCGCCCGGGGCGCCCTGGCGGCAGGGGTTCGACCTATTTTACGGGTTCCTCGACCAGACCCACGCCCATTTCCACTACACCGACCACCTGTTCCGGAACGACCGCCGCGTCGAGATCCCCGAGAACCGCGAGGACCGCCGCGTCCGGTACGCGCCCGACGCGATCGTCGCCGAGGCCCTGGGCTTCATCCGGGCCAATCGCGAGCGGCCCTTCTTCGCCTACCTCGCCGTCACGCCGCCGCACGCCGAGATCGACGCGCCCGAGGATTCGATCGCCCCCTATCGCGGCGCCTTCCCCGAGACCCCGTTTCCGGGCGGCCACTACGCGGCCCAGCCGACCCCCCGCGCCGCCTACGCCGGGATGGTGAGCCGGCTCGACGGCGACGTCGGCCGCGTCCTCGAACTGCTGAAAGAATTGGGGCTGGACGAGAAGACCCTCGTCATCTTCACCAGCGACAACGGCCCGATCACGGCCGGCGGGGCCGACCCGGCGTTCTTCCGCAACGCCGGCCCCCTGCGCGGCCTGAAGTTCTCGTTCTACGAGGGCGGGATCCGCGTCCCATTGATCGTCCGCTGGCCCGGCCGCGTGCCGGCGGGCCAGGTCACAGACGCCGTGTGGTCGCTCGTCGACATCCATCCGACGGCCGCCGCCCTCGCGGGCGCCGAACCTCCCGAAGGCCACGAACTTCAGGGGCGGTCGGCCCTGCCCACCTTCTTCGGCGCACACCACCCCCCCCGCGACGAGCCCCTCTACTGGGAGACGCCCGTCGCCCAGCCTCGCGCGGGGCTCGCGCAGGCGGGTCGCATCGGCCCTTACAAGGGAATCGTCACGGGTCCCAACGTCCCGCTGGAGGTCTACGACCTCGACGCCGACCCCGCCGAATCGCGCGACCTCGCCCCCGGCCGTCCCGATCTGGTGCGGTCGTTCCGAGAGCTGTTCGCGCGCGAACACCGCGAGCCCTGATCCGGGCCCGAGGCCCGTCCGACGACGCGTCTCGGCGCGGGGACTTCTCTCGAACCGATCGCATCGCCGTCGGGCGTCATTTGGGAGCCAACCGCGCGAGGGATTCGTGGGCGCCCCTCCAGCCGTCGCGGGCCGCCTTGCGGTGGTCGGCGTCGGCCGTGTCATCCTCCACCAGGCGGTCGAAGAGGCTCGCGGCCTTGCCGAAGTTCTCCTTCGCGAGCCCCAGCATCGCGCGCGACTCCAGGTAGCGGCCTCGCGTGATCAGGCCGAAGCCATGTCCCAGGGTGAGGTCGACGGCGCCCGGCTGCAGCTCCAGGGCCCTCTCGAAGTGGCCGATCGCGGCCGTGAAGCAGGATTCCGCCTCCGTTTCCTGCCGCTGCTCCCGGATCTTGCCGAGATCGACGAGCACCCAGCCGAGGCTGTGTTCGGCCCACGACCAGAGGACGGCGACCCCGAAGGTCTGCTTCTGGCTCGCGGAGAGACGTTCGAACAGCCCCACGGCCCGGCCCAGCCGCTCGGCGGCCTCCTTGCGGCTGGCCTCGTCGGCGACGTGGGTCGAGGTGCGTAGCGCCTCGCCGAGATCCTTGGACCCCGACGCCAGGGCGACCTTGTAGCGAGGGTTGTCGACGAAGTCGCGATCGAGGCCCGAGAACAGCTCGCAGGCCCTCCGCATGTGGCTCAAGGCCTCTTCGCGACGCGAGGGGTAGTCGGCCGAGCCCTTGTCCGGCAGCAGGCCGAGACCCGCGTTCCCCCTGCCGACCAGGGCCCAGGCCAGGCTCTCGTCGTGCGCCCGGATCCTCAGCAGGGAGCCCGCCTTCAGGCTTTCGAAAACCCTGCAGGCCTCGACGAAATGCCGCTGCGCGCCGGCGAAGTCGCGGGTTTGCAGGCACAGCCGCCCGTTATTGTTGTTGAGCCAACCGGCCTCGACGCTCTGGGGATCGGCGAGTTCGGCGGCCCTCTTGAAGTATTCGGAGGCGACGGTCGGGTCGGTGGCCGAATTGCCGAGCAGCGTCAGCGCCCCCACGAGCGCGTTTCGGCATTCGTCCTTGGGGAGGGAGGGGGTGCCCAGGAGCGGCTCGAGGAGGTCGACCGCGACCTTCAGGTCGGCCTCGGCGGCGTCCGACTTGAGCTGCGTCACCCGCTGCTGCGCGATGTGCTGCTCGCCGCGCCCCATGTAGGAGCTGCCCAGACCCCAGCGGATCCTCGGGGCCTCGGGATGCAGCCCGTGCTGTCGGTCGAACCGCCGGATCGCGTCGCCGTAGCTCGCGATCGCCGCCGGGGGGCCCTTCTCCAGGTCGACCATGATTCGGGCCATCTCGAGGTACGCCTCGGCGACGTCCCGTTCGACCTCGTCGCTGACGTTCGGGAAGTGGGAAGCCCGGTCCAGGAGGCCGTCGAAGAGCCCCTCCGCCGATTCGAGGAGCTTCGCCCGGGTCTTCGAGAGCGCGGGGTGGTTCTGCAGGGCGACGTCCTCGCGGACGGTCCGCCCGAACGCTTGCAGCCCCTTCGCCGTCGCCGAGGCGTACGATTCCAGCGAGCGGTGCGCCTCCCTCGCGTTCGCGTTCGCCGTGGTGATCCAGTAGACCGGGAATCCCACGGCCACCGCGACGACGCCGCCGTAGGCCGCCAGCTTGATCGGATCCGCCGAGGTGAGCAGGAAGTGCTGCAACGGCGTGAGGGGGCTCGCCGTGCGCTCGCTGTGGCCGAGGACCTGGGAGTAGCCCGCCAGGAGGGGGAGCCACTGCCGCTTCATGAACCAGTCGTCCGGGGCCGTCGAACCATCGGGGTCGCCCCAGGGTTGGAAATAGCCGCCGTGCCCGAACTTGTAGAAGCGGTTCGTGAAATCCCTGTCCTGCAGGCCGGTGAACCCGATCCTCCCGGCCATCCCGGTGAGCAGGATGAACAGCTGGGTCACGAGGAGCACGTCGTCTTCCGTCCCGCACTCGTTGATCACGCGCCGGACCACCCCCTTCGCCTTCAGGTCGTCCCAGGGGAAGTTCACCTTCAGGACGCTCCCGGCCAGGATCACCGTGTCGATCTTGACGGCTTCCGAGCGGGAGAGCGAGGCGATGGCCCGCGCGGCGATGTAGGTGCCGAAGCTGTGCGCGACGACGTCGATCCGGGCGTCGGGGTGACGCCGGGCCAGGTCGCGCAAGGAGCGGCGGAAGAGCCGGACGCGGATCCAGCGGAGGAACGGGACGGCGTACGAGATCAGCGAGAGGACGCCGTACCGGAAGTGCTTGAACTCGACGCCGGGCTCCGTGACCAACTTCTCGAGCCGCTCCTGCCACTCGCCGAACGTCCGGATGCCGTGCAGGGTCAGGATGATATGGGCCGGGGGGGCGACCTGCGGCGGGACGTCGCCCGCCGGCGGCGATGGCAGGGTCGACATGAGGCTCTCCGAAAAGTTTATTAAATGGCCGAGATGTCGATCCCTTTCGTTGTAAAACGATCGATTCCGACTTTCAAGCCATGATTTTCGGGATCGTCGCGAAGTCGATCGGCCCGGGCCCGCGGCCGCCGCGTCGAGTTCTCGACCATGCAAGATCGAGCAACATTCGACGCTACCGGCTCGCCCGCTTGCGCCCGCCGGCGACGGCGGCGTTCATGAGCCTGCGCCAGGGCTGGAAGAGCGGCGCGGTCTCGGCGGCGGTGGCGCGGGGAGAGACGTTCGAGGAGTCGAAGGCCCGGTAGATCGGCGCGGCGAGCCCCGGGTCGAAGTCGGGGTTGGGCGTGTTGGCCTGGGCGTCGACGGAGCTGCGCCAGGCGGCGAATTTCGCCCGCATCGCGCGGGCGCGGGATGGGTCGCGGCCGGCGAGGTCGGACTGCTCGCCCGGGTCGGCGGCGAGGTCGTACAATTCGAGGCGGCCGTCCTCGTAATGCTCGATCAGCTTCCAGTCGCCCTCGCGGAGCGAGCCGGCGGGGCGGCTCCCCTGGTTGGTGTAGTGCGGGAAGTGGAACGGGAAGGCCCGCGGCGGGGCGGGGGGGCCGCCGCGGAGCCGGGCGGCGAGGCTCACGCCGTCGAGGCCCGGCTCGGCCGGCGGCGGGCCGCCGCAGAGTTCCATCAACGTCGGCGTGAAATCCAAATTCACGGTCGGCTCGGCGATCGTCGCGGGCGAAATGCGGCCGGGCCAGGCGACGATCAGGGGCACGCGCAGGCCGCCCTCGTAGAGGTAGCCCTTGCCGGCGCGGAAGGGGGTGTTGTGGGTCGCGGGGGCGTCGCCGCCCTCCAGGACGTGCAGGCCGCCGTTGTCGGACGTGAAGACGACGATCGTCTTGCCGGCGAGCCCCTGGCGCTCGACCGCGGCGAGGATCATGCCGACCGTGTCGTCGAGAGTCTCGATCATCGCCGCGTACGTCGGGTTGTAGGCGTCGCGATGCTTCGCGACCAGTTCGGGCTTCGCGGCCAGGCGGATGTGCGGGTTGTGGTGGGCGATGTAGAGGAAGAACGGCCCGTCCTTCTTCCGCTCCAGGAACTCGACCGCCCGCCGCGTGATCGCGTACTCGTTCTTCCCCCCCTCGGTCGCGGAGGGCTCGGAGTCGGTCGGCGGCAGAAAGGCCTCGTCGAAGCCCTGGTCGACGGGCGCGGAGCCGGGGGCGTCGCCCAGGTGCCACTTGCCGAAGATGCCCGTCGCATAGCCCAGGCCCTTGAACCGCTCGGCCAGGGTCACCTCGGAGCCGGGCAAGGCCATGGCGATCTGAGGATGGAGGAGCTTCTGCGAGGGGGCGTCGGGCCGGCCCGGCAGGAAGGTCGTCAGGTGCAGCCTCGCCGGCGACTTGCCCGTCATCAGGGCGGCGCGCGACGCCGAGCAGATCGAGAGCCCGCAATACGCCGAGGTGAACCGCGCCCCCCGCGTCGCGAGCCGGTCCAAATTGGGCGTCGCGTGGTCCTTGCGGCCGTAGCAGGCGAGGTCGTTGATCCCCAGGTCGTCGGCCAAAATGAAGACGACGTTGGGCCGTTCGTCGGCAATGGCGACGCGCGACGACGAGACCAGTGCCAGGGTGATGAGCAGGGCGGGCAGGGCTCGCGGCGGATTCATGAGGGGGTTCTCCGGGAGGTCGAGGCCGACGTGGACGGCCGCCGCATTCTACCCGACTCCGCCCTATGATTGATGACGGCCGCTCAGACCCCCGCGTTCGAATACATCGACGGCGCCTCGGCGTTCGCGGCGATCATGGGGTACTTGGGCGGACGGGCGGTGGTGTGCGTGGCGATCCGTCCCGAGAAGAGCCGCCGGGTCCACCCGGAGCCGCCCCAGATGGAGCGAAGCAGCCCGAGCTGGCCCAGCGCCTGGTACATCAGCCGGAACTTCCAGACGTCGTCGCGCTTCTTGAATAGGTCGCGGACGAAGTTGAGGGGGTTGTAGAACACGGCGTACGCCGCGAACATGTTGGCCTGCTTGCGCCAGGGATGGCGGCTGCCCGTCGTGAGGCAGTGGTTGCCGTCGAAATGGCGGTCGCCGACGACCTCGCCGTCGACCTCGCTCATGAGCAGGCCGTCCTCGAAGTACTGCTCGTAGCTCTTCGAGCCGACCATGGGCGTCAGGAAGGTGATCTGCATGCTGACGGCGCCCGCCCGGCGCAGGAACCGCACCTGGTTCAAGAGGCCGTAGAGGCCCTTGAAGGTGAACAGCGGCTGCTCGTCGTGGTGCATGATCATGGGCATCGGGGCGATGGCCTGGTCGAGCAGCTTGCGGAAGACGACCCGGGTCTTCTCGGGCGTCTGGCCCTTCTTGACCAGCGAGGCCGTCATGTCCTCGATGCCGAACCAGACGGCGCGGACGCCGGCCTCGCGGGCGAGGGGGAGCAGGTCGGCGTTGCGGTCGACGTCGTGCTCGGTGGCCTCGGTGCCGATCCAGATCGCATCCCGGAAGGGCTTGCCGTTCGCCCGTCCGCGGGCCATCTCCGCGAGCAGCGATTCGGTCGCGGCGCGGTTGTTGAAGAAGTTGTCGTCGGCGCCGAAGAAGGTCGCCATGCCCGAGCGCTCGACGATCCCCGCCAGCTCCTCGACGATCCTTCGCGGGCTTTTATGCCGATACGTCCCCTGGTTGTACCCCGGGATCGGGCAGTACGGGCAATGGAACTTGCAGCCGTGGGTCATCACCACGGTCAGGAGCGCGGCGTGGTTTTTCAGGCCGGCGGCCGGCAGGGGGCGGTCGGAAAGCTCCTCGCCCTTGTGGGGGGGCTCGAACAGGCCCAGGCCGTCGAAGGGGAGCGGCAGCTCGTCCAGGTCGCGCACCAGGCGCTGGGGGCCGGTGTCGATCAGGGCCTCGGGCGCGTCTTCCCCCGCCTCGGGGGCCAAGACGAGGCCGGCGACGTCGTGCAGGGCGCCGGCGGCGCGGGCGCGGTCGAAGCCGTCGCGCCAGGATTCGCCGTCGGCCTTGAATTCGAGGATGCGGTCGAGCAGCTCCAGCAGGACGTACTCCTCGCCCGTGACGACCACGTCGGCCCCGGCCCGGCCGTCTCCACCCAGGCCGAAGAAGTCCCAGGGCTCGTACGCGGCCTTCGACCCGCCGGCGATGATGAGCGGCCGATGCTCGCCCATGCTCCAGGCGTCTTCCACCAGCCGATAGGCCGATCGGCTGTGGATCTGCATGCCCGAGACCAGGAACAGGTCCGGCGCCGCGCCGGCGATCCGCGCCCGGCTCGGCCGCACCCGCTCGGACCACGACTGGAGGACGAGCCGCGTGTCCGTGAGCCCCGCCGCGAAGAGCGCCGAGCCCACGGCCCGCGCCGCGCCCGGGATCAGCGACTTGTCCACGAAGACGTAGGGCCCGAGCCGCGTCCGCCGGTCGAACGCCGTCATGAAGAGCGTCCGGACGCCCTTGCCGGCCGTCCTCCGCAGCACGCGGGCCTCAAGCTCGCGATAGGCCCCTGGCGCTGTGTAGACGTCGTCTCTCGACCTTCTCGTCAATTCCATGACCGTCGATCTCTTCCTCGAAAATCGGGAGGGAGCCTGCGGGAGGCCGTCACCGGCGGGCGGGCGTGGGGGTCGCGTCGAGGGCCGGCGTCGGCCCTCATTTCTAAACGACGATGAAGCGGCGGGATCTCGCCGCGCGTGGAAAAGTCGCGAGCCAAACCATAACGTCGTTTCCCCCCGCGGAGGAAGGTGGCCCGCAGGGCCGGATGAGGGGGAGACGAGCGAGTCGACCGGAGGAATTGCGGCAGGCCTCGCCTTGGTCTGCTTCAGCGAGGTGACGGATTATCGGACCGGCCGACGCGCCTCATGATCCGAGAGGAACGATGCATGAAACGGGCCGGATGTCCGGGCGACGGCTCGATGGCGCGTCTCCCCTTCATCCGGCCCGGCGGGCCGCCTTCCCCCGCGAGGGGGGAAGGGGTTTTACGTGATTGTATGTCAACTCAAGAAATCATGGATCACTTCGGCGGGGCGACCTGGCCCGGCGAGGCGAGGTAGGCGAAGAGGTCGCGGATCTCCTGGGGGGAGAGGGCTTCGAGCTGGCCTTCGGGCATCATGGAGACGTTGGAGGACTTGATCTCCTCGACGTCCTCGCGGGGAAGGAGGATGCGCTCGTTGGCGGTCTGGATGGTCAACACGGCGTCGGTCTGGCCGCGGAGGATGCCCGAGACGAGGCGGCCATCGGCGGTGGCGACGTTGGTCACGGTGTACTCGCGGGCGACGGTCGCGCTGGGGTCCAGGACGTTCTCGAGGATGTAGTCGGCGTTGGCGCGATCGGAGCCGGTCAGCTCGGGGCCCACGTCGCCGCCGGCGTCGAACAGCTTGTGGCAGGCGTGGCAGGTCCGCAGGTAGAGGGCCCGGCCGTTGCCGAGGTCGGGCTTGCCGGCGGCGAGGACCGACTTGTACTTGCCGATCAAGGACGCCTTGTCGGCCGAGGTCGCGCGGACGGTCCCCCAGACGGACTCCAGCCGCTTCGCCAGGCCGGCGTCGCCCAGCGCCTGGATCTGGCGGGCGATCGTCACGCTGACGTCGCGCCGGGGCACGACTCCGCGCTCCACCGCGTCCAGCAGGGCGAGCGCCCAGGCCGGCCGCGCGGCGAGCGTGGCGACCGCGTCCTCGCGCTCGGCCGGCGTGAGTTTGGAGTAGCGGTCGAGGACGACCCGGGGGACGTCCGGGTCGGCGAAGGCGGCCATGGCGCGGAGCGCACGGGCTCGCAGGGCGTCGTCGTCGAGCAGGCCGGGCAGGTCGCGAGCCAGGCCGGGCGTCCGACGCTCGACGAGGGCGGACAGGGCCACCGCCCGGCGGTCGGCATCGAACTTGGGGTCGAGCAGGATCGTGCGGAGGGCGTCGACGGCCTTCGGCTCGTCGAGGATCACGGCCAGCAGCAGCGCCTTTTCCAGGACGCCCGGCGATTTCACCGCGGACAGCCCGGCATAGAGGTCCCCCCAATTTTCGGGCCGGGGGACCTGCTTGCGGCCCCGGAAGGCTTCCAGCACGCCGTCGAGGACGTCGGAACGGACGTCGTCGCGGTCGAGCTTCAGGACCGCCGCGAGCGCCGCGAGGCCCTTCGCGGGGTCGGACGTGACGATCCGGCGGGCCAGGAAATTGCGGAGCATCGGCAGCTTGACCTGCGGCACGAGGGCCGCCGCGCGGTCGAGGTCGCCCGCCGCGAGGGACTCTATCCCGTACCAGGTCATGAGCGGCAGCATCGGGTCGGCCGGGTCGATGTCCGCCGCCGCGAGCGTCTCCGCCAGCGGCCGGCGGCCGGCCACCGGGATGCGCTGGAGGGCCGACGTGAGCGCCAGCCGGACGCGGGGAGCGGTCTCGCCCTTCGCCTGGTCCGCGAGCTTAGCGATCACCGCGGGCGAGATCGGCGGCTTGTCGACCAGCAACCTGACGGCCCAGCCCCGGACGGAGTCGTCGCGGTCGGCCAGCAGGCCGAGGAGCGCCGGCTCGTCGAGCGCCCCGATCGCGTTGAGGGCCCAGAGGGCGCGGAGGCGGCCGGGGGCCGTCGCCGCGTCGCGGAGGATCGCCTGGAGCCCGGCGCGGGCCGAGGTCATGTCGGCGCCGGCCGCCGCGCGCTCCTGGAGGAGGAGGCGGCCGGTGCGGACGTACCACTCGTTCTTGTGGCGCTGGAGCGCGACGAGCTGGTCGTTCGTCTGCTTCGCCAGGTCCACGACGACGGGCTTCACGTCGCCGTAGCTCATCTTGTAGATGCGGCCGTTCTCGCGGTGGGAGCCGTCGGCGTCGTTCTCGTGGCACTCGCCGACGTCGGCCCAGTCGGTGAAGTAGACGGCGCCGTCGGGGCCGTACTTCAGCTCCAGGCCGCGGAACCAGACGTCGTCGACGCGCAGCAGGTCGGGGTCGTGATGCGCGACGTAGCTCGACCCTTTGCGCTCCAGGCGGTCGTGGTTCACGCGGTGGCCGTGGATGTTGAACGTGTAGACGCCGTCGCGGTACGAGTCGGGCCAGTTGTCGCCCAGGTAGATCATCGCCCCGACGTGGGCGTGGCCGCCGCCGGCCTGGCTGTGCTTGTCGTGCCCGGCCCCCTCGCGCGACTCGGTCCAGTGGCCGCCGGCCCAGTGCAGGTGGTCGGCGCACGTGGGAATGCGCCGATATGTGTTCACGTTGAAGTCCTCGCCGAACATCCGGTCGAACCGGGCGCCGGGGACGACGTGGAACAGGTGGGGGATGACGCAGTTGGTGATGAACGCCTCGCCGTGGTCGTCGAAGTCGAGCCCCCAGGGGTTCGTCGTGCCGTGGGCGACGGCCTCGAAGGCCTTGCGCGTGGGGTGGTACCGCCAGACGCCCGTGTTGATCGCCACGCGGTCGGCGTCGGCGGTCCCCGGGGCGCCGACGCGGGAGTTCGACATGATGCCGTTGAGGCCCCAGAGCCAGCCGTCCGGGCCCCATTTCAGGCCGTTGAACATATTATGCTGGGCCTTGACGTCCCAGCCGTCGAGCGCGACGACCGGGGGCCCGTCGGGCCTGTCGTCGCCGTCGGCGTCGGGGATGAAGAGGAAGTTCGGCGTGGCGCAGAGCCAGACGCCGCCGAAGCCCAGCTCGATCCCGGTGAAGCTGGTGCCCCCCTCGTAGAAGACCTTGCGGGAGTCGAACCTGCCGTCGCCGTCGGCGTCCTCGAAGATCACGACCCGGTCCTTGCCCACGGGCCCGCCCAGCCAGATCGGGTACGAGAAGTTCTCGACGACCCAGAGCCGGCCCCGGGGGTCGATGGTGAAGGCGATCGGCTGGACGACGTCGGGCTCGGAGGCGAACGGCCTGACCTGGAAGCCCGGCGGGATGGTCATCCGCGACGGCGCCTGGTCGACGGCCACGGGCGCGTGGCTGGGGGCCGGGTCGTCCGCGCCCGCCAGGATCGGCAGGGCCCCGGCCGCGAGGGCCGACGAAAAGGCGAGGAAGAGGCGTCGCGCGGTCATGACGGGCGGGACTCCGGGCGGGGCTGATCGGCTGGGGCGACTTCGTTCCGGCCGGCGACCCACCGGCGACGGACCTGCAGACTAAGCCCGCCGCCGAGCGCCGTCAATGGCCGACGGGGCGCCCCCCTTGCGGCCGCAGCGATGGCCGGCTTGCCCGGCCGCGGCGATTGAATAACCGGCGTGGTGAACTAGGCTTGTTGCAGACGCACCTGCGGAACAGGGAGGGACGATGAGCGAGCCGAGAACGGGGCGGCGATTCTGGCGGGCCGAGGCGTGGTTCTTCCTGGGTATCTGGCTGGCGCTGATGGTCTTCGGCCGGAGCCGGTTCTTCCACGATCCCGGCACGTTCTGGCACACGGTCATGGGCCGGAACATGCTCTCCTCAGGACGGCTGATCGAATCCGACCCGTTCAGCTACACGTTCGGCGGCACCCCCTGGGTCCCGTACGAATGGCTGGCGGAATGCGCCATGGCCGTCGTCCACGGGATCAGCGGGCTCGACGGCCTGCTGCTGGCGACGGCGACGGTCCTGGCGGGGCTCTATGCGTGGACGGCCCATCGGCTGATCCGCGGCGGCCTGCACTGGCTGCCGACGGCCTTGATCGTCTCCATGACGATCGCCGTGAGCGGGACGCATTTCCTCGTCCGGCCGCACATCCTCTCGATCGTGTTCCTGGGGATCACTTACGCGGCCCTCTGCGATTTCGAATCGGGGCGAATCGGGATCGGGCGGCTCTTCTGGCTCATCCCCCTCTACGTGATCTGGACGAACTGGCACGGCGCGGTGCTGGGAGGCCTGGCGACCCTGAGTTTGGCCGGGCTCGGCTGGTGTCTCGTCGGGGCCTTGCAGGGCGATTCGCCGATCCGAAATCGCGGCCAGGCCTTCCTGCTGGCGATGCTGGCCGTCGGCTGTGGGCTGACCGTGCTGGTGAATCCTTACGGCTTGCGGCTGCCGGCGACCTGGTTCGCGATCATGGGGTCGCCGGTCCTGCCTCGCATCATCGTGGAGCACGCGCCTCCCGATCCTCGCGAGATGGGCTTCTGGACGCTCGTGATCCTCGGGTTGGGCTATACGGCCGCCTTGCTGAGCGCGCTGCCTCGTCGGCCGCGCGTCACCTGGCTGATCCCGCTCGTCTGGTTCGTCCTGGCCCTTTCGCGCATCCGGCACGCGTCGCTCTTCGCCATCGTGTCGGTCCTGGCCTTCGCGGACATGCTCCCGTACACCCGACTGGCGACCTGGCTGGCGAGGCCGGGCAGGGACCTGTTCCGCCGCCCGGATCCCGATCCCGGCCCCGCCGGCCGGCGCGAATGGGCGCCGATGCTCGCGCCCGCGCTCGTCGTCCTCGCCGCGATTGGGCTGCAGGCGGCCGACGTCCGCGTCCCGGTCCTGGGTCGCGGCTGGGCGAGGCTCGATCCCGCCCACTGGCCGATCGAACTCCTGCCGGAGCTGCGGCGGTGCGAGCGCGAGTATTCGCAGGGCTCGCGCATTTTCAACGATTATGCGCTCGGCGGCTTCCTCATCTATTTCACGCCCGACCTCAAGGTCTTCATCGACGACCGCTGCGAAGTCTACGGCGACGCCTGGCTGCAGCGGTTCACCGACTCCGAGTCGAAGGACCCGCGGCTCCTGGATGAATGGCTCGAAGAATACCGGATCGACCACGCCTTCGTCCTGGTCGGCTCGGGCTTCGATCGGCACATGGCCCGGCAGCCGGGCTGGTCCCTGGTCGGCCGATCGCAGGTGGCGAACCTCTATCGCCGCGACCTCCCCCGGCGGCTCCCGCAGCCGCGCACGTCGACCGCGTCGCTCGTCCCGTCGTCTTGACCTCCACGACCAACGCGCCTCGCCTCGCCGCGATTTTCCATGACCGCCTTGAACCTCACGTGGCGTCAGGTCTTATCATGCCCTCGGCAGGGCGGTGACCGAGCGAATCGAGGAGGCCGGCGATGTCGCGACGATCGGGAGAGGCCGCGCGGTTCTGGAAGGTCGGCGAGCTGGCCGAGCGTTGCGGGCTGACGGTGCGGACGCTCCACCACTACGACTCGACGGGGCTCTTGCGGCCTTCGGTCCGCACGGAGTCGGCCCACGGCGCAGGGCATCGCCTGTACGGCGAGGCGGACGTCGCGCGGCTCCAGCAGATCCTGTCGCTCAAGTTGCTGGGGTTCAGCCTCGACCAGATCCGCGAGCAGCTGGGGCGCGACGAGTACGACCCGCGCCAGGTCCTACGGCTGCACCTGGCGAGCGTCCGCGGCCAGCTCGCGGAGCTGACGAGCCTGGAGTCCCGCCTGCGGACTCTCGCCGACGCGCTGGACCGCGCAGAGGCCGTCTCCGTCGAGGAATTCCTGACCACCATTCAGGGGATGACCATGATCGAGAAGTATTACACGGCCGACCAGCTCGCGGCGCTGCGGAAACGCCGGGAAGAGGTCGGCGAGGAGGCGATGAACCGGGCCCCGCAGCAGTGGGCCGACCTACAGGCCGAGGTCCAGGCCGCGATGGACGAGGGTGTCGACCCGCCCGACCCCCGCGCCGGCGCGCTCGCCCGGCGCTGGTTCGACCTGGTCTCGGCGTTCACCGGCGGCGACCCGGAGATTTTCAAGTCGCTCAACCGGATGTACGCGAACGAGGACCGCATACGCGACATGGACGTCGCCGCGATGCGCCCCATGATCGCCTGGATCGGCGAGGCGGCCGAGGCGGCGGGCGTCCGACATCCGGGAATGTGACGCCCGCCGGGGCTCGCGTCACTCCGCGGGCTCGATCACGACGATTTCATGGACGTCGACCTTCGGGACGGTGAGCCGGATGCGGCCGTCCTCGTAGGTGAACGGCAGGTCGACGCCGGCCGGTTGGAGCGAGACCTTCGCCGGCCTGGACGCGACGCGGATCGCCACGCCCAGCGGGCCGACGGGGGGGATCGCGTCGAAGACGGGCTCGGTGCGGTGGGGGCCCGAGGTGTTGACCAGGTTGACCAGCAGCTTCCCCCCCTTGCGGGCGAGGTGGACGTCGACGCCGGCCTCGGTCGAGCCGTTGACGACGGCGATCGGCTCGGGGGCCAGCTCGCGGACCAGGTCGTCGAGGAATCGCCGAGCGGTCGCGTCGGGCTGGTGGGAGTACGCCCGGCCCATCGGGAAGAAGGTCGCGGCGATCCGGCCCTTGCCGAGCGTCGCGACGGCCGCGGCGGGCCGGGTCGGGGACGAGGCGTCGGCCGTCTCGCGTAGCGTCCCGAACGGCTTCGCCTTCGGGCCGAGCGTCACGGTCGGGGCGCGGCCGGGCAGGTCGACCGCCGTCCCGCCGTGGGCGAGGTGGACTTCCCACGATCCGGCCGGGTCGATCTTCGCGTCGAGCGCTTCGGCGAACAAAGATGCGGAGTCGGGCCCGACGAGCAGCAGGTTGCCGCCGTTCCGGGCGTAGTCGAGCAGGTTGACGCGGAACGCCGGGTCGAGATAGTCTCACTCGGGGACCACGATCAGGGGGTACTCGGCGAGCCGGCCGGCGAGCTGGTGTTCGCCGAGGACCTCGACCGAGCGTCGGGCTTCCAGCAGGGCCGCGAGCACCCCGCCCAGGCGTTCGTTGTCGCGGCCGAAGAGCTGGTCGACGCGCCGGTAGTGCGCGGGGGTCGAGAACAGGAGGCCGACCTGCGGGACGGCCTGGGAGTGGTGGCAGAGGGCCTGACGGGCCCGGCAGAAGGCGGCGACCTCGGCCATGGCGGGCATCCGCGCGAGGTCGACGGAGCCGTCGCGGTTCTGCGTGAAGTACGCCTGGAAGCCGCCGCCGAGGGCGAGGATCACGGCCGCCTCGCGCTGCAGCTGCACGGCCGACTTGGTGTTGCGGCCGGGCGTGGTGGTCTGGCTGGGGACGGTCGTGAAGCTCCAGGCCATGAGGTCCCAGGGGACGCCCTGGCGGGCCAGGTAGCGGCCCGACAGCCGCGCCGAGTTGACGCTGTCCTGGGGCGAGAAGTCGCCCGAGAGGAAGTCGACCGGGGCGGCGACGGGCTCGGGCATGTGGTCGGTGAAGGCCCAGTTGGAGCAGACCTGGAACGTCGGGTCGGTCGCCTTCACCCCCGCGACCACGCGCCGGAGGTAGCCGCGATAGGCCTGGCGGTGGAAGTCCAGGAAGGGCCGCCAGTGGGGCTCGCCCGGCCCCTTCGGCAGGGTGGAGAAGCCGGTCGCGTCGAGGAACGCCTTACGGGCGGCGTCGCCGTAGTCGGGGACCGTGGCCCAGCAGTCGCCGTCGATCCAGACGCCGTCGACGCCGTAGCCGGCCAGCTCGCGGAGCTGCGGGATGAGCAGCCCGTCGGCGTAGGGGCCGAACGGCGACGTCGCCTTGTCGTCCTTCGAACCGTCGGCGCGGGTCGCGGCCCAGTCGGGGTGGGCGTGCACGGCGTGCTCGTCGTAGATGCCCGAGTAGTGCATGTAGAGCGCCACGCCGCGGCGGGCGGTGGCCTCGCGCCAGACCTTCAGGGGGTCGCCCACGAACCCGGGGACGGGGTTCCCCACCTTCGTCGGGTAGCTCGTGTAGCCGGGGTGGCCCTTGCAGTCGGTCTGCAGGTAATCGGGCCGCACCAGGTCGATGATCCGGTCCACCATCTCCGGGGTCGTGTTCTTGCCGACCTCGTTGCAGTCGGGCCCCGCGTGGAAGTCGAAGTGGATGCCCAGGAAGCTGTCGGCCCGTTTGAGCCGGGGCGGGTCGCCGGCGAGGGCGGACGTCGCGACGAGGCCGAAGGCCAGCGCGATCGCGGAGGCGATCGGCCGGGACGCGCGGGGGCGTCGAAATCGGGGGGTGTTCATGAGGGTTTTCCGGTGGGTGGAGTGCGGAGCGGGGCGGGGGCGGGGGCGCTCGGTTCAGCGGACGCCCCACTCCCAGAGGCCGAAGGCGGTCTTGCGGTCGAGCGGGTGGCCGTTCGCCTTCAGGGCCCAGCCGGCCTGCCCGCGGTGGTGGGATTCGTGAGAGATCAGGTAGCCGAGGAACGCCGTGACGTGGGGCTTGAATCCCTTGACCCGGCCTCCCTTGGCGACGGCGTCGGCGAGGAGCCCCCCGACGGCCGCGCCGGAGGCCGTCAGAGCGGCCGCAAGGTCGGCCTTCGTCCCGGCGTCGCCCTCGACCTTCGAGAGCCCTTCGAGGAGTTCCGGGGCGGACGCCTTCAACCACATCAGCCGGACGTTGTGCATGTGGGCGAACAGGCCGAAGGCCGTGCGCCCCTTGCCGCCCAGGGAATCGGCCAGGTGCTCCTGGGCGATCGCGTCGAGCATGCACAGGTTGATCCGATTATGGATCTGCCACGTCTCCACGAGCGCGTCCGTCATGCCGACTCCCTTTCGTCTGCGATCGTTCCCCTGGCGACGGCCTCAGCGCTTGGCCTTGGTCTGGCCGCCGAAGTCGCCGGCGGGCGCGGGGACGAGCTTGATCCAGTCCATGCCGACGAGGTAGCTGCTGCTCCTGGGGTTCTTGCCGGCGATCGAGATGCTCAATACGTGCGGGCCGGCCTCGAGGTCGGCGACGCCGAGCGGGACCTCGCCCGAGTGGACGACGGACGTCGCGTAGAGGTCGATCGGCTTGCCCAGCGGCGCGCCGTCGAGCGCGAATTGCACCGTCCCGTAGTCGGAGGCCTTCGTGAAGCCGCCCCACAGGGCGTAGGAGCCGGCCTTCTCGACGGGCAGCTCCAGGTCGAGCCGGGCGTCCGGTTGGCGGACCAGCCAGAAGAGCTGCGAGAAGCCCGACCAGGCGTCGCCGAAGGGGGTCATGTCCTGATTCGGCACGTCGCCGGCCGTCTTGGCGCGGACCTTCAGCGATTCGGCCTCGATCGCGCCGGGCTCGCGCTTGATGGGCGGCCGGGCGTGGACGACCCGCGTCGACAGGTCGGGGACGGACGACGGCTCGACGGTCGCGCCGGGGGCGGCGTAGAAGTAGGCGATCGTCGCGTACTGGACCTTCACGGCCTCCCAGTGCCACAGCTCGATGTCGAACGACAGGGACTCGGCGAACGGGATGTTGTCGAGGATCTGGAGGCGGAGGTTGCTGGTGTTCCCCTTGTTGCCGGGGCCGTCGCAGCGGCTCTGGGCGTGGAACGGATTCATGAAGGGATGCGGGTCGCACCACGCGTAGCCGAAGTAGTCCTCGGTGCCGGTCCCGAACGTGCTGGGGAACTTCTCGCCGTCGACGTAGACCTTCTCGTCCCCCTCGCCCCACCACGCCGGGGTCGGGTTGTAGACGTTCGCGGCCAGCCCGACGTAGCGGCCCGCGCCGCCCGAGACCCGGAGCGCCGGCCAGTCGAGCGTGCCGTCCCCCTTGATCGTCGGCACGTCGTCGCGCTGCCGCCACCGGGCGTGGAACGTGAGCTTGTCCGCGGCCGCGGGATCCTCGATAGCATTCAGATTCAATGACATTTGGGGACGATGGGTGGTGTAGTTCTCGATCGAGAGCTTCACGCCCCGGCGATAGGGCATATACCAGCGGGCGAGCAACGTCCCGTCCTCGCGGGCCTCGGTGAGCGCCGTTCGGAACGGGTTGAGTCCGGGCCCGGTGCCGAAGAAGTCGCCGAGCGGTACGGCCACCTGAGGCGCGGGAGCATCGTCGAAGGTGATGGTCAGGAGGGTCCGGGCGAGGGCGTCGGCCAGGGCCGCCTCGTCGAGCCCCTCCTTGTCGATCTTGAACTCGATCGCGGTAAGCGCGCCTGGGCGGCCCTTCGCGTCCGTCGGGAGTTCCAGCGAGAACTTGCGGCCCGAAAAGGTCGTCTCCGACAGGCTCGACTTCTTCAGGGGGCTCGGCGCCGCGGTCAGCTCGCGCCGGGCCCTGGCGATCGCCTCGCCCGCCCGCGACAGGACCTGGGGCGTGTAGCTCTCGACGGCCGTGTCGGGGGCGAACGTCGTGACGTTCACCTGGTAGTACTGGTCGCCTTTGGTGGTCGTGATCTTGATCGACTTCGCGAACGGGAAGGGGAAGTACAGGTTCCGCCCGCGCGAGGCGTCGTGGCCGAAGGGGGCGGAGAAGGGCTCGACCTTGCCGTCGGTGATCGTCGCGAAGTCGGCCGCGAGGACCGGCTCGGCCGCGCCGTCGATGTAGATCCGCAGCTCGCCGTCCGGGTTGGCGCTCCAGATCCGCGAGACGTAGCCCGGCCCCTTGGCGTCGGCCAGGACCCACTCCTGCTTATCGCCCAGGCCCTCGACGCGCAGATAGTGGCCGCGGTCGCCGTTGGCGAAGGGGGCGACGATCTTGTCGCCCTCCAGCTTGCTCGCGCGGTCGTAGCTGGAGAACTGGAACGACCGCTCGCCCGCCCGGGGCGGCTCGGCCAGCCACGAGGGGTCGGCCATCCTCCCCAGGAGCGACTCGACCGTGATCGGCCTCGGCGGGGCTCCGAACGCGTTCGAGATCGTCATGGTGGTCAGCAGCCCGAGCGCCAGCAAGGCGCGACGGGGCGTTGGCTGGAAGAGCGGAAGCATGGGGAGAGGCCCTCTTCGCGGAAGGATCCGGTCGGGCGCGCGGGCGGGGCGACGAACTCCGTCCGTCGACATCACCCATCGGATCAGACCCCGAAGCCCCCCGCAAGGACCCGCCGGCCTCGCGCCAGGCGCGGGCCGGGGGCGCCCGGGCGGAGCGATCGGCGGCGGGGGCGATCGTTGTCGTCAATCCAGAACCTGCCTCCGCCTGCGACGCTCTTCGTATCCCTTGAGCCAGCGCTGGGCGCGCGGCAGGTCTTCCTTCCGCACCCGGACCTTCGGGCCGTATCCCCACATCTGGGGCTTGAAGCCGCCCATCACCATGTTGACGTCGATCCGGTCCGCGATCGCGGGGATGCCTTCTTCCATCAACTGGTCGGCGACGAACTTCGCCTCGATGGGGTTGCTCGCCATGAAGCACTCGGCGAGTTCGGGCAGGGGCTCGCCCGCAAGTTCCGCGAAAGGGTCGTCGACGTCGACCACCTCGGGCAACACCTCGTCCAGGATCGGTTCGGCTTCGTCGGCGGTGACGAAGCCGGGATCCTCGACGCCGTCGGCGGTCGTCCCGCAGGCCCAGCAGACTTCGAAAGAATCGTCGACCTTCGACCCGCACTTCGGGCAGTCCCACTCGCCCGGCTCGGGGAGGGGCTCGCCCGCGAGTTCGGCGAAGGGGCCTTCGCCATCGACCTCTTCGGCAAGCGTCTCTTCTTCGGGGAGCGGCTCGTCCGGGGTCGGATCGGCTTCGTCGGCGGTGACGAAGTCCGGGTCCTCGACGCCGTCGACGGTCGTCCCGCAGGACCAGCAGACTTCGAACGAATCGTCGACCTTCGACCGGCACTTCGGGCAGTCCCACATGGATTGTGGCTCCGAAGGGGGTGGATCTCGAACACCAGGCCGCACCCGGATCCTACCGCGTCCCGCACTCGAACGTGTTGGGACGCCGATCGGCGCTCACAAAAAGATTCGGATGCCCTCGTCCCGCGAACTCCGTGCCTCAGGCGGCGGCCTTCCGGCGTCGCAGGTGGACCGCGATCAGGCCGAGGGCCGCGACCCCGCCCAGCGTCAGGCCGCCCGGTTCGGGGACCGCCCCGGTCGACCGACCGTTGATGCGGAAGGCCGGCTGGGCCTCGGTTTCCACCGACCACGTCGCGGCCCGGTCGAAGCTGAAGGCGGCGGAGCCCGAGGTCGGGGGATCCGAGAGGTGCCAGAACCCGCGATAGGTCGAGGCCGCCGCGTCGGTCGCCAGGAAGTAGGTCGCCCCATCCAGCAGCATGAGCGACCCCGAGGCGACCCCCGTCGCGACGCCGCCGAGTTCCGGCACGGTCGCCGCGACGGTCTCCAAAACCGTCCCCGGCGCGCCTCCAGGACCCGAGTTCGACATGATGCGGAACGTCAGGACGTCCTGCGCCGGGGCGGGCGGGCCGTACAGGGCGACGTCGAACGAGGTGAGGAGGAAATCCCCCCCCGTGACCGTGAAGGCGGCCGCGACGTCCTGGGTCGACGCCGTCGGGTCGCCGGGCGTTCCCAGGTCGATGGTCCAGCCGCTGGTGGCGTCGAACGAGCCGCCGGGGCCGAACGTCGAGTAGACGACGTCCGCGCGGGCGCCCCACCCCCAGGCGATCGCCAGGAGGGCGCTCAGGAGCGAGACGGAACGCATGAGTTTCATGGCGGCCTCGAGTTTCCATCGGGCGGACGGCGCCGACGACTGCGCGGCTCGCAACGGCGCGAGGGAGATCGCCTCGGTCGGGGCGCGGCCCAGTAGAACGGAATCCTCGAATCGTGCAATCTCGCATCCGGCCTGGTCGTCGGTTTTCGAGGCAGGGCGGGGCCGACCCGGAGGGCCTTGCGGACCCCTTGGCGGGCGTCGGGGGGTGTGATAACGTCGGTGGACTTCTGGGGGCGCACAGGTCGAAGCCGCGGCGGGGGGATGGGGCGATGACGACGATGATGGGTTCGACGTCGCGGCGAGCGTTCGCATGCGTCCTGTTGGCGGGCACGATCATGGCGGCGAGCGATGCTTTGGGGGCCGAGAAGTACTGGGCCTACGTCGGCACGTACACCAATTCGAAGACCTCGCCGAGCGAGGGGATCTACAAGCTCGAATTCGACCCGGCCACGGGCTCGCTGACGCCCAAGGGGGTCGCGGCCCGGGCGGCGGATCCCTCGTTCCTGGCCGTCCACCCGAGCGGCAAGTTCCTCTACGCCGTCGACGAGGTCGGCGACTTCGAGGGCCAGAAGGCCGGCGGCGTCTCGGCGTTCGCGCTGGATCCCGCGACCGGCGACCTGAAGCTGCTGAACCAGCAGTCGTCGAAGGGCGACTACCCCTGCCACCTGGCCGTCGACCCCCAGGGCAAGGCCGTGGTCGCCGTCAACTACGGCGGCGGCAGCGTCGCCTGCCTGCCGATCGAGCCCGACGGCTCGCTGCGGCCGGCGTCGTCGTTCATCCAGCATCACGGCAAGAGCGTCGACCCCGACCGCCAGGGCGCGCCCCACGCGCACTCGGTCAACTTCGACCCCACGGGCAAGCTCGCCCTGGTCGCCGACCTGGGGCTGGACAAGGTCCTGATCTACGACCTGGACGCCGCCGCCGGCAAGCTGACGCCGCACGACCCCGCCTTCGCCGAGGTCCAGTCCGGCTCGGGCCCCAGGCACCTGGCCTGGCACCCCTCGGGACGCTTCGCTTACGTCATCACCGAGATGGGGGGGACGGTCGCCGTCTTCGATTACGACAAGGCGAAGGGCTCCCTGAAGGAAGTCCAGGCGATCCGCACGCTCCCCGGCGACTACAAGGGGAAGGCCGGCTGCGCCGAGGTCGTCGTGCACCCGTCGGGCAAGTTCGTCTACGGCTCCAACCGCGGCCACGACAGCCTGGCGATCTACGAGGTCGACCCGGCGACGGGCAAGCTCACGGCGGCCGGGTGGAAGCCGACCGGCGGCAAGAACCCGCGCAACTTCGTGATCGACCCGACGGGCGGCTACCTGCTGGCCGAGAACCAGGACTCGAACACGATCGTCGTCTTCCGCATCGATCCGGCGACCGGCGGGCTGACGGCCGTGGGCGAGCCGGTCTCGATCCCCAAGCCGGTGTGCATCCGGTTCGTGGCGCAGCCGATCTCGGCGAAGTGACCTGAGCCCCGAGGCCCGCGCATGAGCGTACCTTTGGGCGACGACGCGTCGTGGGCCGAGGCCCCCGGCCCCGGGCGGCCGCGCCAGGCCAAGCTGGCCTCGCTGCTGTACGCCCCGGCCGAGGTCCGCGAGCGGTCGCGGCGCATTTATGAGGCCCTGATCGACGAGTCGCCCCAGATCCGAGCGGGCAACTTCTCGCGGCTCGCCGTCGACGACCTGGAACGACTCTTCCGCCTCTACGACGCCGGGTTCTTCCGGGGCTTCCTCTCGGAGATGCTCCAGGAGGACCGGGCCTACCCGATGGCCTTCCGGCTCTCGCGCCGGCTGACCCGCGCCGCCGGCCAGACGATCCGCCTGGTGCGCCGGATCCGGCGCGGGGGGGTGGTGGTCGAGCAGCCGGAGTACGAGATCTCGGTCTCGACGACCTTGCTCTTCAACACCTTCCAGGACGTCGACCGCGAGGTCGTCGTCGGCGGACTGGCCTGCTCGGACCGCCTGGAGGCGCTCCAGCGGATCTTCGAGCACGAGCTGCTGCACCTGGCCGAGTTCCTGGGCTGGGGCCGATCGAGCTGCTCGGCCGAGAACTTCCACGCGCTCTCGCGGCGGATCTTCGCGCACGAGGGTGTGCGGCACGACCTGGTCACCCCCCGCGAGCAGGCGGCGTCGGCCTTCGGCGTCCGCGTGGGCGACGCCGTCGAGTTCGACATGGAGGGATCCCGGCTCCGCGGCCGCGTCAACCGCATCACACGCCGCGCCACCGTGCTCGTCGAACACCCCTCCGGAGCCCTCTTCACCGACGGCCGCCGCTACCAGACCTTCTACGTCCCGCTGGCGCTGCTGCGGAAGTTATGATCGCCGCCGACGCTTGCGAGCGATTGTCGACGCCCTCGAACCCTCGGTATGCTTGAACCCATGGAAGAGCGAATCCTGGAAGGGACCTGGGAAGAGATCGCCAGCCGCGGGCCCGAGCTGGCCGGTCGCAGGGTGCGCCTCACGGTTCTCGACGAGCCGGAGTCGGGCGGGCCGCTCGACGTGGCCCTCGCCCCCCTGATCGCGATCGCCGAGCGTTTGACGAGTCCGACGCCCGCCGAGTCGAGCGTCGATTGGTCGGAGGGCGTCGTCGAAAAATTCCGACGACAGGGATTCGACTTGTGATCCTCTGCGACGCCGGCCCGCTCTTCGCCCTCGTGGACTCACGGCAGGCGGAGGCTCATCGGCGTTGCAAGGCGGCGCTCGCCGGGCTCTCCTCGCCTCTCGTCACCACTTGGCCGAGCTTCACGGAGGCGATGTATCTCGCCCACCGGTCGGGCGGGTGGCCGATGCAGGCGATCCTATGGAGTTTCGTCGTCGAATCCTTCCTCGCGTTCCATGAGCCGGCACCCGGGGAGACCGAGCGGATGGCCGGCCTGATGGAGCAATATCGCGACGTCCCGATGGACCTGGCTGACGCCACTCTCGTGGCGACGGCGGAGAGCCTCGGCCTGTCTCGGATCTTCACTCTCGACCACCACTTCCGTGTGTATCGCATCGACGGCGTCCGGGCGTTCGACGTCGTGCCCTGACCAAATTCCCGACCCCCCTGCAAGGTCGGGCCGGACTGCGGCAACTTACTCTGCACCATGAGCGAGGAACGCCCGCGACGAATGGATGCGGAGGGCCCGGACTGGGGCGGCGTGCTGGCCCGGCACGACGGCTGGCTGCGGCGCGTGGTGTCGGCCCGGCTGCGGGAGCCGCAGGGGGTCGACGAGGTGATGCAGGAGGTCGCGCTGGCGGTCGTCGCCCAGCGGGCCCCGCTGCTCGACCCCGCGCGGCTCGGCGGCTGGCTGTATCGTCTGGCGGTGCGTCAGGCGCTTTTGCACCGCCGCAAGGCGGGCCGCGGGCGGGCGCTCATCGGCCGGTGCGCGACGGCCCGGCCCGCGGCCGAGGCGGCTCCCGAGCCGTCGCCGCTGGCCTGGCTGCTGCACGACGAGCGCCGGGATCTCGTCCGCCGGGCCTTGGACCGCCTGCCGCCCCGCGACGCAGACCTGCTGGCGCTCAAGCACGGCGAGGGCTGGAGCGCCCGCGAGTTGGCCGAACGGCTGGGCGTGGGCGTGCCCGCGATCGAGGCCCGGCTCTCGCGCGCCCGGAAACGGCTCCGGGCCGAGCTGCAATCCCTGACCGGCGACTTCGAGGAGCACGACCCATGAGCCACGACGACCTCGACGTCGCGATCGACCGCATCGTCGACGGCGGATTATCCCCGACCGGCCTCCGCGAAGCCCTGGCCCGCGTCGAGTCCGCCCGCGACGGCTGGCGGCGCTGCACGCTCGCTTTTCTGGAGGCCCAGTGCCTGGACGAGGTCCTGCGACGCCCGGCCGCGCCCGAGGCGACGAGCCGGCCCGCCCTCACGCTCGCCGCCGAGGCCTCGGCCCGTCGCCGGTCCCTCCGCCCGGCGCTCGCGGCGGCCGTGGCGCTGGCGGCCTTCGGCGCGGGCTGGTTCGCGGGCGGGACGGCGTCGCGTCGCGACCCGGGACCCTCGGTCGCGATCGTCGAGGCCGCCCCCGCCGCCGGAACGCGTCCCGAACCCCGACCCGATCCCGGGCCGAGGTCGAAGCCAGGGCCGGAGCCGATCCCGTCGTGGGTGTTGAACCAGCCGATGCCCGTCTCGGCCGACGCCCAGGCCTCGCTCCAGGCGCGCGGCTATCGACTCGACCAGCGGCGTCGTATCGTCGCCGCCCGCCTCGCCGACGGCCGCCGCGTCGTGGTCCCCGTCGACCGCGTCGGCGTCCGCTACGTCGGCGGCGAGACGCTCTAGCCCGATCCCATCCCGGTCGTCCTTCCCCCCTCGTGGGAGAAGGTGGCCCGGAAGGCCGGATGAGGGGGAACACCCTCGTCGGGCCGACGGACTTCGAGGCCCGGGGCTCGCATGGAATGCGACGGGCTTTCGTCGGATGACGAGCCCCTCATCCGGCCTTCGGCCACCTTCTCCCACGAGGGGGGAAGGACGATCGCCCGAGTTCACGAATGACCTTTCGATCGAGCGCAACTCGGAAATTCCGGCCCGTCACTGAATCCCTTACGGAGATCCTCGACCATGCTTCGATTCGTCGCCTGCCTGCTGCTCGCCCCGCTCGGCCTGCAAGACGGCCCGGCCGTCCCGACGTCCGGGATGACGCAGGAACCGGCCGGTGAGAAGCCCGCCGCCGTCCATTCCGTGAATTTCGCCCGGCCGCTGCAAGGATTCGCCGAGTTCCAGGGCGCCACGGCCTTCCAGGCCGCGGACGGGAACCTGGGTTGGATCGCCGAACTGACGGGGCAATCGAACCTCGCCCTGACGAAGCTCGACGACGCGACCCGCGGCCAGCTCGGCGTCGCCGAGGGCCGCGGCCTGATCGTGACCTCGGTCCGGGCCAACGGGCCGGCGTGGGAGGCCGGCGTCCGCGAGCAGGACGTTTTGCTGACGCTGGGCGACCAGCCGCTGGCCGAAATCGACGACCTCGATCGCCTGCTGAAGAAGTCGGGCGACCAGCCCGCGACCCTCACGCTGCTCCGCAAGCGGAAGCCGCTGACGCTCAAGGTCATGGCCCGCGTCCAGGTCGAGCTCGGCCCGATCGAGGAGAAGGCGCCGGAGTACTGGATCGGCGCGAGCGTCGAGCCGATCGCCGCGGTCCTGCGGGAGCAGCTCGACCTGCCGGCCGACCAGGGCCTGAGCGTGTCGCGGCTCGTCGACGGGGCCCCCGCCGCCAAGTGCGGCCTCAAGGTCCACGACGTGCTCCTGACCGTCGACGGCGCGACGGTCCCCGACGCGGCCGGCCTGCTGGAACGCGTCGGCAAGGCGGGGGCCAAGGCCATGCACCTGGAAGTGCTCCGGGCCGGCGAGCGACGCACCCTGGTCGTCACGCCGGAGAAGCGGCCCCTCCACGACGTCACGAATCGGTCCTACACGTTGTTCCATCAATCCCCGACGACGGCGACCTACACGAACAAGTACGTCGACGTCTTCCGCCCCGGCGTGGTCGTGGGCGACGGCGGCCAGACGCTCCAGGGCCTGCTCGCCGAATCGATGCGGTCGCGCACCGCCCCCGCGCCGGACGCCGACGCCGCGACGAAGCGGATCGACGAGATCGCCGCCGAGATCAAGGCCCTGCGCGAGGCCGTCGAATCGCTCCGCAAGGCCCTCGAAACGAAGGAGTGACGGCCCCTCTCGGGCGTTCGAGTCAGCCCTCGCCCCGCTCGATCGCCTCGACGACCTCGGCCGGAGCGGCGGGGTCGGTCGGGGGGTCGAGGCGGCCCTGCTCGGCGGAGCGGACGAGGTCGGCGAAGTGGCCGTCGGCCTGGACGAGCTGGCCGTAGGTGCCGCTCTCGACGACCTTGCCGTCCTCGAAGACGAGGATGCGGTCGGTGTCCAGCAACGTCGTCAGCCGGTGGGCGACGAGGATCACCGTGCGGTCGGCCCGCGCGGCGTCGACGGCCTTCTGGACCCTCCGCTCGCTGATGTTGTCGAGCGCCGAGGTCCCCTCGTCGAGGATCAGGATCGGCGGGTTCTTGAGGAAGATCCGCGCCAGCGCGATCCGCTGCCGCTGGCCGCCGGAGAGGTTCTGGCCGCGCTCGGCGACCCGGGCCCGGTAGCCGCCGGGCATCATCATGATCTCGTCGTGGATGCAGGCGGCCTCGGCGGCCCGGCGGATCCCCTCGTGGGTGACGTCGCGGCAGCCGTAGGCGATGTTCTGGGCGATCGACCCCGAGAAGACGAACGGGTTCTGCCCCACGTAGCCCACCAAGTCGCCGATCGACTCGCGCGAGACGCTCTCCAGCGGCACCCCGCCGAACCAGACGCGGCCCGACGTCGGGTGGACGAGCCGCATCAGCACCCGCAGCCACGTCGTCTTGCCGCAGCCCGAGCGGCCGGCCATGCCGATCGTCTCGCCGTGGCGGACCACCAACGACAGCCCCTCCAGCGCCTGGCGGCCGTTCTCGATCGTCCGCGGGTACCTCACCCCCACGTCCTCGGCCACGAACAGGGGTTCGCCTAGCGCCAGGACCGGCGTGCGGGGGTCGACGGGCTTGAACGAGGGGTCGATCGGCTCGCGCAGCAGGCCGATCAGGTCGCCGACGCGCAGGCTGCTCTCGTGGGCCTCGTCGATGAAGCGGTGGACCTCGTTGAGCGGCGCCATCACGTTCAGGTAGAGGAC
The DNA here is from genome assembly GCF_029589435.1 of Paludisphaera mucosa. Taxonomy (NCBI): domain Bacteria; kingdom Pseudomonadati; phylum Planctomycetota; class Planctomycetia; order Isosphaerales; family Isosphaeraceae; genus Paludisphaera; species Paludisphaera mucosa. Next base: position 5,044,403 of record NZ_JARRAG010000002.1, read on the forward strand.
CGAGAACGTGAAGATGTCGCCCAGGTTGATCCGCCCGTGCATGTAGAACGAGACGGCCAGGGCCAGCACGACCAGGTGGAAGAGCCCCTCGTTGAGCGCCTTGCCGCAGCCGAAGAGCGACATCTGGAAGTGGTGCCGCAGCTCCATGGAGCGCTTCCGCTCCGCGGCCTTGGCCACCCGGCGGACCTCGCGTTTGTGGGTGTTCGAGGCCCGCACGTAGTCGATGCCGCTGAGCTGCTCGACGACGGTGCCGTCCATCCGCTCGCGGGTGCGCAGCAGGTCGAGCCGCACCCCCTTCTGGGTGACGATCTGGGCGACGGTCAGGCCGAGCGAGATCGGCACCACGCCGAGCATCGCCAGCGCGACCCAGGGCTGCTGCGTCACGGCGTACGAGATGGCGAAGCCGCCCGTGAACAGCGCGGGGACGAAGTCCAGGAAGCTGATCCGCAGGAACCGCACGAACCCGTCGGCGCTGCGGGTCACCCGGCCGTACAGCGCGCCCACCTGGTCCTGCGCCAGCGAGGCCAGGTCGACCTTCATCAGGTGGGAGACCAGCCGCACGCACATGTCCTTGTCGATCCGCGTGCAGGCCCGCTCGACCAGGAAACGCCGCAGGACGTTCATCGTCTCGCGGACCAGGTATCCCATGCCGATCAGCGCGAGGTAGCCCGCCGCCGTCCGGGCGATCTCATCCGCCGGCCGGTTCCGGCCGTCGGCCGAGGGCCCGATGGCGTTCACCAGCTTCCCCAGGAAGATGGCGCTGGCCGTGCCGCCGGCGCTGGCGAGGCCCATGACGACCAGGGCCATCGCCAGCGAGGCCCGGTGCCGCCAGGGGACGAGCCGCCAGACCTGCCCGCCCCGCCGCCGGATCCGCGACAGCTCGCGACCGACCTCCCGCAACCGCCTCGCCACGCTCTCTCGCGCCATCGCTTCTCCAGCCCCCAAAGTCGCACCGACCCGTCACCTCGCCCCGGGCCGACCCCGCGCGGCCGCGAGGCCGCCGCCCGCCTCTCCGGTCCATGGTACGGATCGGGCCGCCGGTCGTGCGAGGACCGCTCCGGCGATTCGCCCGATTTCCGGCCCGCCCGCCGCGACCTTCGAAGGCGTTTCTTAAGAATTTGGAAAACCGTGGGGAACGTCCCACGCTCTTTCCGGAAAACGCGTACTAAGTTTGTGAGCGACGGGGACGAACAGATCCCCACCGTCGCCGCCAGGCCCGACGGGGCGCGGAGGATCGTGTCGAACGCCTGTTCTTCACGATTCCTTAAGGCGCCCCGCACATCGCCTCCCCGGCCGCTCTGAAGAATCGCCTTCGGCGCGCCGTTTGCTCTTCGCCACCATAGGACCGGAGCGGCTATCCGCCAGGCTTTGCAGGAGGTCTTCCAACCATGTTTCCAAGCGAGGGTTACTTGAGTCCCGTTCTGATCGCCACCGACGTGTCGCCCACCGCCCCTTCCGTCGACCTCGTCCCCCCGGGCCGCGGGGCCGTCGCCGTGCGACGGCCGCCCTCGCCCCGCGAGGAAGCCTTGATCGTCGACGAACGGTCGGGCCTGCGGCCCGCCTGCGTCGTCGAGTCCAAGCTCACCCGTCTCCTGAAAGAAGCCTCGCTGCCCGCCAGCCGCCTCCAGATGCGCGCCATGCTCAAGGCGCGTTGAGAACGCAAACTCGATATGCTCATATAACCTGGACGATAACGTCTCGGGATTTTCACATCTCCCCCTCCGCCCGGCGTCGCCGCATCTCTCCCCCTGCGGCGCGACCATCGGATGAATCGACGCTTGCAGTCTTCCATGCAAGCAATATATTCAGGCGTGAAGCCCCGCGGCCCGCCTGGACTTGCGATCGAAAACGCCCGACCGTCGTCCCCCGCTCGATCGCGAGATCCAGGGGACGGCGGTCGGCCCTGCGCCTTGGGGTGGGCGGCAGCGCCCGGGATGACGGAGGTCCTGGACGAAAACGGCCGCCCTCCAGCTGGGGCGGGCCGTTGAGACGAATTCGGGCGACGTGCTCAGAAATCATGCACCCACAGCGTCATCATCAAGTGGAAACATAACGATTTCCACATAACGATGACGGCCGTCGTCGACGAGGGGGATCTCGGCCGTCTCCTGAATGACGCCGTCGATGGCGACTCGCGTCCGCCCACGCTCGCGTGCGTCGGGGTTGAGGACGTGGATCTCGTAGCGGGTCGCGCCGAAGCGGTAGTCGACCTGGAAGCGTTCCCACGATGAGGGGATGCGCGGGTCGAGGCTCAGGCGGTCGCCGCGGCGTCTCACGCCGAGGATGCTTTCCAGGCCCGCCTGGTAGAGCCATCCCGCCGCGCCCGTGTACCAGGTCCAGCCGACGCGGCCGAGGTGAGGGGCCTTGCCGAAGACGTCGCCGGCCAGGGCGTAGGGCTCACCTTTGTAACGCCGGAAGTCATCCTTACAAAGGGTGTGGCGGATCGGGTCGAGGTGCTCGAACCATTTCAGGGCCGATTCCCCCCGCCCCAACCCGGCTGCGGCCTGGACGACCCAGGCGGCGGCGTGGGTGTATTGGGCCCCGTTCTCGCGGGTGCCGGGGACGTAGCCCTGGATGTAGCCCGGGCTCGGCTTCGACCGGTCGAAGGGGGGGGCGAGCAGCAGGACGAGCCGGTCGGCCTCGCGCACGAGCTGCGCCTCGACGGCGTCGAGGGCCCGGGCCGAACGGGACGCGTCCGCGCCGGCGAAGACGGACCACGACTGGGCCAGCGAGTCGATCCGGCACTCGGCGTTCGCGGCCGAGCCCAGCGGCGAGCCGTCGTCGAAGTAGGCGCGGCGATACCAGCCGCCGTCCCAGGCGTGGGATTCGGCCGCCGCGACCAGGGCGTCGGCCTGGGACCGCCAGCGGCGGGCGCGGTCCGCGTCGCCGCGCGCCTCGGCGATCGGGGCGAAGCGGCGGAGGACGACGCTCAGGAACCAGGCGAGCCAGACGCTCTCGCCCTTCCCCTCGACCCCCACGCGGTTCATGCCGTCGTTCCAGTCGCCCCCGCCCATCAGGGGCAGGCCGTGGGCGCCCCGAGGGCTCGAGCGGTCGAGCGCCCGGACGCAGTGCTCGTAGAGCGAACCGGCGGCCGAGGCGACGCTCGGCAGCCGGTAGTCGTCCTCCTGGCCGGGCGCGAGCGCGGGGGCTTCGAGGAACGGGACCTCGACGTCGAGCACGCCGCGGTCGCCGGTCGTCTCGACGTATCGCGAGGCGACGAACGGCAGCCAGAGGTAGTCGTCCGAGTACCGCGTGCGCACCCCCCGGCCCGCGGGCGGGTGCCACCAGTGCTGGACGTCGCCCTCGACGAACTGCCGCGAGGCGTGCAGCAGGACCTGCTCGCGCGCCAGGCCGGGCGCGGCGTGCAAGAGGGCCAGGGCGTCCTGGAGCTGGTCGCGGAAGCCGAAGGCCCCGCCCGACTGCGAGAACGCGGTCCGCCCCCAGAGCCGGCAGCTCGTCGTCTGGTACAGCAGCCAGCGGTTGATCAGCAGGTCGAACGACGGCTCCGGGGTGCGGACCTGGACGGCGCCCAGGAGTTCGTCCCAGCGGGCCGTCGCCCCTTCGAGCGCGGCGGCCGCGCCGACGTTCCGGACGTGGGCCAGCAGCTCGCGGACCTGGCCGGGGGCGTCGGCCCAGCCCAGCAGGAAGACGACCTCGAGCGACTCGCCGGGGCCCAGGTCGAGCTTCGTCTGGACCGCGCCGCAGGGGTCGAGCCCCGCGCCGACGCGGCCGGAGAGGGCGACCTGGCCGAGGGCCGAGGGGTTGGCGATCGAGCCGTGGCGGCCCAGGAACTCGCCCCGGTCGCCGGTGACGGTCCGCGGCCGGCGGTCGACGTCGAGGAACGCGACGCCGGCGGCGAAATCCTCGCGGAGGGCGTTGCGGGCCGTGAGCGCTCCGGTCTCGGCGTCGACGGCGGTGACGACGTGCATGGCCGAGCGGTCGCGGGTCGTCCCCAGCACCCACTCGGCGTAGAAGGTCGCGGAGAGCTTCCGCGGCGTCGTCCCCGGGTTCTTGAGGCGGAGGCGGAGGTACTTGACGGGCCGCTCGGGGTCGACGTAGACGTCGAGCCGGTGCTCGATCCCGTGGCTGTTGCGTTCGAACGTCGTGCGGCCCTGGCCGTGGCGGACGAGGACCGCGCCGGCCGAGGGGATGGGCAGGGGCGTGGGGCACCAGACCTGGCCGGCCTCCTCGTCGCGGAGGTAGACGACCTCGGCGGAGGGGTCGGAGACCGGGTCGTTGCTCCAGGCGGTCAGCCGGTTCGCCTGGCTGTTCCCCGCCCAGGTCGCCTGCGAGCCCCCCTCGGTGACCAAAAACCCGATCGTCGGGTTGGCGATCACGTTGCTCCAGGGCAGGGGGGCGAGCGCCGGCCGGGGCAGCGGCTGGCGCGCGGCCGATGCGCCGTTGCCGTCGGGCCGGCCGGGCGTGTCGATGAGGATGCAGTACTCGCGGCCGTCCGGCGTGAAGCCGCCGAGGCCGTTGGGGAAGAGGAGGCCGTCGGGCGCCGTCACGGGCTCGTCGCGCCGCGGCGTGGTCGGGGGCGAGGCGGTGAGCAGCTCGGGGAGTTCCGGGCTCCAGTCGACGGCCTCGAGCTGGTCGGCCAGCGGCCCGTCGGCGGCGTCGAGGATCACGCGGGCGGCCGCGGCCAGCGTCCCCCGCGCGGCGGGGTCGAGGGCGGCGCCGGGGACGACGTGGATCCCGCCCGGCTGGTTCACGCGTCCGGCGACGCCGACCTCGCGGGCCGCGGCGTCGAGCGGCCCGCCCAGGCCGGGGGCCGGGGCGTCGTCGAGGAACACCAGGTCGAACTCCAGGCCCTTGAGGCGGAGATACGCCTGCCCCGCCATGAGCTGGCGGGCCAGCGACAGCTCGGGCGCGTCGGCGATCCGCGCCAGCACGATCGGCAGCCCCAGGCCGACGCCGTGGCGGGCGAGCACCCGGGGGGCGGGCTCGACCGGGTCGGGGGCCGGCGGCCGGGCGCGCAGGGCCGGGCCGGCGAAGATCAGGTGCGAGGCCAGGCGCTGGAACAGGTGCGCCTCCTCGGCCGACCAGCCGCGCTGGCCGTTCTCGGCCTGGCGGTGGGCCCAGGCCATCTCGAAGGCGCGGGCCGAGGCGCTGGGGCCGTGGTACTGGTCGGCCAGCGCGACGGCCCCCGCTCGGTTCTCGGCGACGGCCGTCGTGAACGCCAGGACGACCGTGCCGCCCGGCGCCAGCGTCAGGCGGCGGCGGAGGCTGAAGATCGGGTCGAGCACCGGCCCGACCGACCCCGAGAGCGCCTCGCCCGGGTCGAGCGCCGCCGGGTCGGCGACGGTCCGGCCCCGGCCCAGGAACCGCTCGCGGTCGGTCTCGAACGTCGCCTCGCCGACGAGCGTGCAGCCCGCGGAAGAGCCGTCGACGGCCAGGACGTGGACGGCCCAGAGGGGCTCCTCGTGCGGCGACCGCGGCCGCCGCCGGCAGAGCAGGGCCGCCGATCCGGGGAGCCATTCCGTCTCCAGGAACAGCTTGTGGAACGCGGGGTGCGCCAGGTCGGCGTCGTGGCGGGCCAGGACGACCTCGGCGTAGCTGGTGACGTCCAGCTCCCTCGGCTTCGAGCCGTGGTTGAACAGGGTCAGGCGGCGGACCTCGGCGAACTGCTCGGGCGAGACGGTCACCTCCAGCAGGCTCTCGACCGAGCCGTCGCGGCGGCGGAACGTCGCCTTGTCGGCGGCGAAGACGATCTCGTCCTCGTCGGCCGGCCGGCAGACCGGCTGGAACCCCGCCGACCAGACCAGGCCGCTGGCGACGTCGCGGATGTAGAGGAACTGGCCGTACGCCTCCCGCGCCGGGTCCTCGCGCCAACGGGTCACGGCGAACCCGCGGCACGAGCTGGCGCCCGCGCCGGCGTTGGTGATCATCACGTGGTACTGGGCGTTGGAGAGCAGGTGGGTGCGAGGCGCGGCCGTCGCGGGGGTCGTCAACCTGCGGCTGAGGAAGCTCGGCGCGGGGGGCTGCTCGGCCGCCGGCGCGCCGCCCGCCCCTTCGGCGTCTGCCCCCTGGCCGTAGTCGGCGTCCAGGTCCACCAGCGGCGTGTCGCGGGGCACGCGTTCTTGAAGGAGCAGCTCGGCGGCGCGGACCATGGGCTCGGCGTGGAACCGCCGCGGCATGAGGTCGCCGAGCACGACGTTGGCGGCTGCCACCAGGCTCATCCCCTGGTGGTGGCTCATGTACGACCGGACGACCACCGAGTGCTGGCCGGGCGCGAGCCGCGAGGGCGTGTAGTCGACCGCCTCGTACCAGCCGAAGGGGCCCTCGGCGCCCTCGGACGTCAGCCGCTTGAGGTTCTCGACGGCCGCGGCGGGGGCGATCATCGTGGCCATCGCGGTCGCGTACGGCGCGATCACCCGGTCCTCGTCGAGGCCCTGCTTGATCCCCAGGCCGGGCGCGCCGAACGCCTGGTAGCGGTAGTCGCCGTCGGCGTACTGGGCCGAGAAGGCCGATTCCGAGATCCCCCAAGGCAGCCCGAGCTGGCCGCCGTACTCGATCTGCCGCGCGACGGCCGCGCGGCAGGCCTCGGAGAGCACCGTGTTGGACAGGCTCTTGAGCAGCAGCCGGGGCATGAGGTACTCGAACATCGTCCCGCCCCACGAGATCAGGCCGATCCGCCCGGCCGCGCGGACGAACGGCCGGCCGAGCTGGAACCAGTGCTTGCGGGGGGCCTCGCCGCGGGCGATCGTCAGGTAGCTCGTCAGGCACGACTCCGACGCCAGCAGGTCGTAGCAGGCGCCGTCGAGCCGCCCCTGCGACAGGTTGCAGCCGATCGCGTAGAGGTGCTTCTCCTTCTTGTAGAGCGGGCGGAAGTCCATCTCCCGGCCCATCGCGTCGGCCCGATCGGCCAGCGCCGAGAGCCGCCCGGCCAGCACGGCCGCCGCGGGCCGCGAGGCCGCGAGCGTCTTCAGCGTCGGGGCCGCCGCCCCGGCCGGGAACGCCTCCCCGCCGGTCAGGGCGTCGAGCTGTCGGCGGTGGTCGCGGACCTGCTCCAGCAGCTTCCGGCCCCAGATCTTGGCCGCGGCGAAGTCGCCCTCGCGACGCCCGGCCTCGGCCGCGACCGCGTCGTTCAGCCGCTCGGCCTCGGCCTCCACGCGGTCGAGCCAGCTCCGCCAGCCGGGGACGTCCGCCGGCGGCGCGTCGAGCAGCGCCCGCAGCCGCGAGGCGTCGAGGCCGCCGACCTCCAGCGCCAGGTTCAGCGCGTCGGCCAACCCCTCCGCGACGGCCGGGCCGACGATCGGCTCGCCGGCCTTCTCGATCAGCCCCTGCCGCAGGGCGACCAGGCAACCCAGCAGGTTGCCGCTGTCGACCGTCGAGATGTAGAGCGGCGGCAGCGCCTCGAGCGTCTGCGTCTGGTACCAGTTGTAGAAGTGGCCCCAGTGGCGTTCGAGCCGGTCCAGGGTGTCGAAGGTCCGCTCCAGGCGGTCGAGCATCGTCCCCAGCGACAGGAAGCCCAGGTCGTGGGCCGACAGCGTCGAGATCAGCAGCAGCCCCTTGTTGGTGGGCGACGTCCGATGCGCGACGCGGCCGTCGGGGACCTCCTGGAAGTTGTCGGGCGGCAGCCAGTGGTCCTCGTCGCCGACGAAGGTCTCGAAGTACCGCCAGGTCTTCCGCGCCAGGCGTCGCAGCGCCCGACGCGGCTCGGCGCCCAGGGGCACCTCGGTCGAGGGCAGGGGGCGGCTGATCCCGTAGGCCACGAGCGGCGAGAGGAGCCAGGCCAGCAGGATCGGCGCGGCGCACCAGAGCGACTCCGGCCGCAGCCAGGCGACCGCCGCCAGGATCAAGATCGCCACCGCCGGCGCCTGCCACATCGATCGGACGAAGTCGCCCAGGCCGCCGCCCAACCGCTGCTCGGTCGACGCGGCCGTCTCCCACTCCAACATCCGCTCATGGCTCACGTACTGGCGGTACAGGGTCCGCACGATCGCGTCGACCGCCTGCCGGGCCTGGTCGGGCAGGAAGGCCAGCGACAGGAGCGACTGGCCGCCCAGCGAATAGACGCTCTCCCACCAGCCCCGGAACGGCCCGATCGAGGCGCTGCGGATCGCGCCCACGGTCGTCGCCGTGAGCCACTTGAGGACCGGCTGGGCCAGGACCAGCAGCGCCACGCCCGTCCAGAGCCAGGGCGAGCCCGGCATGACGGTCCAGCCGAGGGCCAGCATCAGGACGATCGCCGGCGCGACCAGGCTGCGGCGCAGGTTGTCCAGCAGCTTCCAGCGCTCGAGCGTCGGCAGCGGGTTGGGCCGGGTCTTCCCGCCCGGCAGCGGGACGTTCGGGCCGAGCCACGGCAGGAGCTGCCAGTCGCCCCGGATCCAGCGGTGCTCGCGACGCGCGTAGGCGTGGTAGCGGGCCGGGAAGTCGTCGAAGACCTCGGTGTCGCTCAGCAGGCCGCAGCGGGCGTAGTTGCCCTCGATCAGGTCGTGGCTGAGGATCCGGTTCTCGGGGAAGATCTCGCCCGTGGCCCGCTCGAAGGCGTCGACCTCGTAGACCCCCTTGCCCGTGAAGCTGCCGATCCCGTACAGGTCCATGTACGAATCCGAGGCGGCCGTCGAGTACGGGTCGATGCCGCCCCCCGACGCCAGCAGGCGGGCGAAATACGAGTGCGTCGCGGCCGTCAGGTGGAAGTTCACCCGGGGCTGGAGCACGCCGTAGCCCTCGACCACCCGCCCGCTCGCCGCGTCGAACCGGGGCCGGTTGAGCGGGTGCGCGATCGTGCCCACCAGCCGCATCGCCGTGTCGCGCGGCATCTGGGTGTCGGAGTCGAGCGTGATCACGAACCGGAAGTGCGGCAGCGTCGCGGGGTCGACGCTGAAGACGTCGTAGCTGCCGCCGGCGACGTCCCCGCGCAAGAGCTTGTTGAACTCCGAGAGCTTGCCGCGTTTGCGCTCCCAGCCCATCCACGACCCCTGCGACGGGTTCCAGAGCCGCCGCCGGTGGAAGATGTAGAAGAGGTCCTCGCCGCCCGACGTCGAGGCGTACCGCGCGTTCAGGGCCCGCACGCGTTCCAGGGCGTCGTCGATCAGGGCCTGGTCGTTGGGCATGTGCTCGCTGGGGGCGTCGGCGAAGTCGGTCAGCAGGGCGAACCGCAGGTTGGGGTCGGGGTTGGAGAGGTAGTGGATCTCCAGCCGTTCCAGCAGGCCCGCGGCGTGGTGCGGCCGGATCAGCATCGTCGGGATGACCACGAACGTCCGGTGCTCGTCGGGGATCCCCTTCTTGAACTCCAGCTTGGCGAGGACCTTGGGCGGCATCACGATCGTCAGGGTGTGGTTGATGAAGCCGACGGCCACCTCGCCCACCGGCATCGCGAGGAGGGCCAGGAACGCGAGCAGGCCGAGCGTCCCGAACGACGCGGCCCCGGCGATCCAGACGCAGGCCGAGGCGATCACGAGCCAGGTCGCGACGATCGACCCGAAGTACACGACGTGCGGGTGCGCGCGGGCCGCCTCCTGCAGCCGCTCGACCCGGGGGCCGCGGTAGGGGAAGCTCGCGCGGAGGTCCTTGAGCCCGTCCTCGAGCAGCCAGTAGCCGACGTGACGGCGACGGTGGTCGGACGGGTCGGCCCCGGCGGCCAGCTCGACGGCGCGGCGGGCGACGGCCAGCTCGTCGGCCTTCGACCCTCGCGCGGTCCTCTCGACGACCTTGCGGCAGCGGTCGCAGGTCGCGAAGTCCTGCAGCGCGTACGAGCCCGAGGGGTCGTCCAGCAGGATCTTCTGGACGAGGCTCTGCTGCTCGAAGAAGGCGTTCCAGTCGACGGCCGAGAGCAGCCGGAGGCTGACGACCGAGTTGCCGACGGTCACCTGGTTCGCCGCCTGGCGGTGGTTCTCGCGGCCGACGAGGTCGTCGACGTCGATCCCCCGGGCCTTGAGTCGGTCGTGGACGGCGGCGGCGGCGGGCGCCGTCGTCCCCGGGGCGCGCGGGGCCTGCATCAGGCGGGCGACGAACGGGCCCGACGGCTCACCGATCGCGGGCCGTTCGGCCTCGGCCGCGGCGAGCCACGCGTCGGCCCGGCGCCGCTCGCGCCACGACCAGACCATCTCCTCGGCCAGTCGCCGCAGGTTCTCCAGGAGGACCAGGCGGAGCATGGTCGGCAGGGCCCAGAGCTCGCCGATGGTGAGCGGAGACTCCTGCTGGAAGGCGGCGACGAAGCGGTTGAGCCGGGCCTCGTCGAACTCGGCGTCGGTGTGCGCCGCCAGGGCGATGGCGATCGCGTAGGCCCGGGGATAGCCCTTCAGCGGCGTGGCGGCCAGCTTGGGGAGGACCGCGTCATAGCCCTGGGGCATGTCGCGGCGGACCTCCTTCAGCACCTCGTCGACGATGTGGAAGTTGTCCAGGAGCCACTCGACGTCGATCCCGCGCGCGTGCTCGTCGCCGGCGACGATCCGGGCGTGGACCTGTTCGAGGACCTTGCCGTTGTCGGCGAACCGCTTCAACAGCGGGCTGCCCGCCCGCCGGCGACGCGCCGTGACGCCCGCCCCGGCGAGCGCCCGCGCCAGCCGCTCCAGCCGGTCCGTCCCCAGCAGCTCGCCGCGGATCGGGCCCGCGCGGCGGGGGTCCAGGAGTTCGATCCACGCCCCCTCCCCGCCGTCCGTCGCCGTCGCGGACGAGGGCCCCCCCAAATACGTTGCGCTCATGCCGTCGTTCTCATCCCCGCTGCCCGCCCGCCGGGCCGGATTCGCCCCGGCCCCGACCGCCCCGCGACCCCGTCCCCCGGATCCTACCATAAACCGGGGCGTCGCGGTCGCCGTCGCGGGCCCGGCGGCGACCCCGCGCCGCGCGTTCCGGTCGCGGCCGAGTCAGGCGGTCCGGCCCGCCGCGGGGCGGATCAGGGGGGCGAGTCGTTCTCGGAAGGTCGTCCCCGGCTTCAGGAGCAGGACGTCCGCCCACCTGCGGGTGCTCGGGTCGGCGAGCTCGACCGGCCCGTCGATCGTCAGGGTCCTGTCGAAACGGGTCTGGTGCATGTCCATGCCGTACACCTCGAACCCGTGGGCCTTCACCAGCTCGTCCATGGCGGCGACGGAGTCGCCCGCGCGTTGGAGCATCGACTCGTTCACCTCGAGCACCAGGCCGATCTCCGGCCAGTCGAGGGCCGACCGGATCCCGCTGAGGACCTTGACCTCGAAGCCCTCCACGTCGACCTTGACGAACGTCGGCCGGGACCGGTCGAGCTGGTCCAGGTATCGTTGGCCCGGGACCGTACGGACCTTGAACGACCGGCCCCCCTCCTCCGGCGACCCCGCGAGCGAGCCGATGCCGGTATTGCCCTCGGCGGGCAGGCTCAGGACGGCCTCCGACTCGACGTCGGCCACGGCGCAAGGGACCAGCTCGATGTTGCGGTACGGGTTCAGGTCGAAGTTGATCCGCAGCCGGTCGAACGTCTCGGGGTTGGGCTCGAACGCGAAGCCCTTGCCCCGATCGCCGATCAGGCTCGCCGCCATCAACGACGTCATGCCGATGTTGGCGCCGATGTCGAGGTACTGGTCTCCGGGACGGAGCACGGCGCGGTAAAGGTACTCGAGCGACGTCTGGTAGTAGGAGCCGCTGAAGTACGTGCGACGCTCGGGCCAGAGGCGGAGGTCCAGGCGCACCTTGAAGCCGTAAGGGCGGGTGACGATGGGGGCCTGCAGGCCACCCGGCCACCTGGCGTCGGTCTCGGGGTCGTCGTCGAAGCCCCCGCCCCCGATCTTGCGGTAAAGCTGCTCCCACCACCACCACGTCTTGCGGATGCTCAGCGGGAATCGTCGCATCGCGAACGCCAGGGTCTTGGTCCCCTGCGAGATTCCTTGGGCGTCGGCCATCTCTTGACCCTTCGATTCAGGAGCATCGAGAGTCCGCGCCGCGGGCTCGTCGCGCGAGCCTGCAAAGCGGCCGGTCTCTCAACTCAGCACTGGAATGACGACATTTTCATCAAACTTGGGACGAGCATTATATAACCAAGGTGCGGGTCGACGCAACGACCGACGCCGTGGACTCATCGGCTGTCGCGATCGTATGCTGGAGGCGCACCCTCGCCCCGAGGACGGAGACGCCCGTGAGACGCATCCCCGAACATCCGCTCTGGCTGGGCCCCGTGGCCGCGCTGCGCGACCCGAGGGCGCTGGCGGAGGCCGGCGTCGAGGCGGTCGTCGACCTGGCGCTCGACGAGCCGCCTTCGCCGCTCGGCCGCGCGCTGGTCTCGTGCCGCTTCCCGCTCGTCGACGGCGAGGGCAACCCCGCGTGGCTGCTGCGCTCGGCGGTGCGGGCCGTCGCCGGGCTGATCCGGGACGGGGTCCCCACGCTGGTCTGCTGCGGGGCCGGCATGAGCCGATCGCCGGCCGTCGCGGGCGCGGCGGTCGCGCTGGTCCGCGGGATCGCGCCCGAGGCGGGGCTGGCGATCGTCGCCTGGGTCGGGCCCGCGGACGTCTCGCCTGCGCCCTGGCGCGACATCCTGGCCGCCGTCCCGCCGGTCCCGGCCGCCGGCCCTTGAGGGGGGGGCGGCGGCCGAGAAGGTCGGAAGAGCAAGGCTCAGGCCTTGAGGGCGCCGATGGCGGCCTCGGTCCGCTTGAGGATGTCGTCGACCTGGTCCGTGGACTGGAAGCCGATGATGTAGGCGTCGACGGTGCCCAGCCCCAGGACGAAGCGGAGCGAGGCGTCGATCTTGGCGGGCTCGGTGATCCGGCCTTCGCCGAGGATCTTCATGCCGATGACGCCCTTGCCGGCGGTGTGCATCTCCTCGAGGACCGAGGCGACCTCGTCGGGCTTCTTGTCGTCCATGATCAGCCCTTCGGGGTTGATCCGGGCGAGGTCGACCTCGACGAACGGCAGCTTGGCGGAGGTCCGCAGCGGGTCCATGCCGTGGCAGCTCGTGCCGTGGGCGCGGATCAGCTTCTCCTCCTTGGCCTGCATCAGGGCTTCCATCGCGCCGGTGTGCTCGTGGTCCCAGCCGGTCTTCGTCATGCAGTGCAGCAGGAGGATGTCGATGTAGTCGACGCCCAACTCCAGCCGGTAGCGCTGCAGGTGGTCGCGGGCGGTGACGGCGTCGGTGGCGTGGGTCTTGGTCTGGATCTGGTACTTCTCGCGTGGGACGCCCTTGAGGGCCTCGCGCAGGTAGACGTGCGAGCCGTACTGGTCGGCGACGTCGAACAGGGTGACGCCGTGGTCGAGCGCGTGGCGGACGACCTTGGTGAAGCCCTTGACGCCCAGCTTGGTCTGGTTGCTCGACTGGCCGCCGCCGACGGTGCCGCTCCCCATGCCGATGAGCGAGGTCTCGATCCCCGTCTTGCCCAGGGTCACGCGGGCCTGCGGGCCGGCGGGCAGGGCGTTCTTGGCGAAGGTCGCGGCGGCGCGGGACGTCCCGGCGCCGGCGGTCGCGGCGAGCGCCGCGGCGGACGCGGTGGTGGCCAGGAAGTCGCGGCGGTTGAGAGCGGGCGTCATGGGTCGGGGTCCCCCGTTCGTTTCGTGGAATTTCGATCCGGGCAAGGCGACGGAATCCGTCCGCCGACGTGGACCTCCGATTCTATCCCGGCCCGGCCGGTGCTACTATGTGAAAGTCGAACATCCCGCGCGAGAAGGACTTGGGAGGTCGAGGACGTGTTCACGGGCCTGGTCGAGGCGATGGGAAGGATCGAGGCGGTGGCCGACGAGGCCGGCGGCAAGCGGCTCGCCGTCCGCTGGGAGGGGCTCGACGCCCCCCTGGCGATCGGCGAGAGCGTGGCCGTCAACGGCTGCTGCCTCTCGGTCGTCGCGACCGCGCCGGAACGGTTCGAGGTGCAGGCCGGCCCCGAGACGCTCCTCCGCACCAACCTCGGCGGCCGCAAGGCCGGCGACCCGGTGAACCTCGAACGCTCGGTCCGCGTCGGCGACCGGCTCGGCGGCCACATCGTCCAGGGCCACGTCGACGCCACCGCCACCCTCCGCGAGCGCCGCCGCGAGGGCGACTGGGAGTTCCTCGCCTTCGACGTCGACCCGGCCTGGACCGTGCTCATGGTCCCCAAGGGGTCGATCGCGGTCGACGGCGTGAGCCTGACGCTGGTGGACGTCGAGCCGGCGGGGTTCTCGATCATGCTCATCCCCCACACCCTGGCCGTGACCACCCTGGGGACGCTCGCCCCCGGCGACCGGGTCAACGTCGAGGCCGACGTCCTGGCGAAGCACGTCCAGAAGCTGCTGGGGCAGGTCCGTTGACCGAGCCCACGCCCGAGCCCAATCCCGCCCGCCAGACTCAGTCGTACCTCCGGGGCCTGTTCGCCCGCCACGGGATCGCGCCCCGGCACCGGCTGGGCCAGAACTTCCTCGTCGACCTGAACATCCACGACCTGATCGTCGAGCAGGCGGCGATCGAGCCCGGCGACATGGTGCTGGAGGTCGGTCCCGGCGCGGGTGCGCTCACGGCGCTCATGGCGGGCAAAGGCGCGCGCGTCCTGGCCGTCGAGATCGACCCCGGCATGGCCGCGCTGGCGTCCGAGGCCATCGCCGCCGCCCCCAACGCCCGGATCCTCAACATCGACGCCCTGGCCTCCAAGCACGCCGTCGCGCCCGAGGTGCTGGAGACCCTGGCGCGGGGCCGCGAGGGACGCCCCTACAAGCTCGTCGCCAACCTCCCCTACAACATCGCCACGCCGTTGATCATGAACCTCATGGTCGACGACGCCAATCGGCCCGCGCTGCTGGTCGTCACCATCCAGAAGGAGCTGGGCGAGCGGATGACCGCCCGGGCCGGCCGCTCGGAGAACAGCGCCCTCTCGATCGTCCTCCAGGCGCTGGCCGAGATCGAGATCGCCCGCGTCCTCCCCCCGTCGGTCTTCTGGCCCCGCCCCAAGGTCGAATCGGCGGTCGTCGTGATCCGCCCCGACCCCGCGAAGCGCGAGGCCGTCGGCGACCTCGTCTGGTTCCACCGGATCGTCCGCGACGTCTTCCTCTATCGCCGCAAGGTCCTGCGGGTCGTCCTGGCTAAGCTCGCCCCCGACCATATCTCGAAGGCCGACGTCGACGCCCTCGTGGAATCCCTGGGCCTCGACGCGAAGACTCGCGCCGAGGCGATGGAAGTCCCCCAGTGGATCGCCCTGGCGAAGGCGCTGAAGGCAAGCTGGGGCGACGTCAAGCCGGCCGACGAGGGTGACGAGGAGCCCGAGGCCGATGCCTGAGCCGACCGGGCGAGGACCCATCGTCGTCGCCGGCGGGAGCGGGTTCCTCGGCGTCTCGCTCGCGACGCATCTCGCGGAGGCCGGCCGGCCGGTCGTGATCCTATCGCGCCGGCCGCCGAGGCCGATCGGACCGTGGCGGCACGTCGCGTGGGACGGCCGCACCCTGGGCGAATGGCGACGCGAGCTGGACGGCGCGAGCGGCCTGGTCAATCTGGCGGGCCGAACGGTCGACTGCGTGAAGACGCCCGATCACCGCGACGAGATCCTGCGTTCGCGCGTGGAGGCGACGCGGATCCTGGGCGAGGCCGTCCGGTCGGTCGGCGCGCCGCCGCCCGTCTGGGTCCAGATGAGCACCGCGCACATCTACGGCGACCCTCCCTGCGTGGTCTGCACCGAGGATTCGCCGTTCGGCTTGGGCCTCGCGCCGACGGTCGGCCGGGCGTGGGAGGATGAGTTCGCCCGGGCCGTCCTGCCCTCGCAGCGGGACGTGGTCCTGAGGACGAGCTTCGTCGTCGGTCGCGACCGCGGTGCCGGCGGCGGGGCGCTCGCGCGGCTTTTGTTCCTCGCGAGGCTCGGCCTCGGCGGGCGGGTCGGCTCGGGCGAGCAGGGGATGAGCTGGATCCACGAGGCCGACATGAATCGCCTGTTCGAACGCGGCCTCGACGATCCTTCGATGCAAGGGCCTTACATCGCCTCGTCCCCCGGCCCCGTCCCCCAGCGCGAATTCATGCGGATTCTGCGCCGCGCCGCCGGCATTCCGATCGGCCTGCCGGCCTTCGCGTGGATGGTCCGAATCGGCGCCCCTCTGTTCTTGCGGACCGACCCGGAACTGGCCCTCTACGGCCGCTTCGTAGTCTCGAAGCGCCTGGAGGACGAGGGATTCGCCTTCCGCTTCCCTCGCCTGGACGAGGCGCTGGGCGACCTGCTGGGCTCGTCGGGCGATTGATGCTCTTGATTGGAGGGGTCGTGATGTGCAGGCGCACTTTCGGGGCGGCGATCCTGTGGTGCTGGCTCTCGGCGGTAGTGGTCCATGCCGAGGAACCGGCGGTCGTCATCTCGGACCTGGTGGACCTGAGCGCCGCCTGCGACGCGGGGACGAGCGAACGGGGCGTCCACGGCGGGACGCAGAGCCGAATCTGCCGCACGTCGCACGGGACGTACGTCGCCTATCTGGGGGAAGTAGCCGAGAAGCAGGCCGTCATCCACCTGATCCGGATCCGCGACGGCCGGCCCGAGCGGCTCCTCACCGTCCCCACGGCGCTGACCGGCAGCGACAGCGTCCAGGTCGTCTGCGACGCCGACGAGGAGGTCTACGTCGTGGCCCCGGCCGTCGAATCCGTCGACGGGAAAGAGCGGGCCTCGCTCTCCGCACGGCACGTCGATCGGACGAGCGGCGCCGTCGTCGAGTACCGTGCGAGCGTCCCGTTCGGCCGGGGGAGGAACTACGGCTACAGTTCCGTCTTCGTCGACGCCCCCGGACGAAAGATCGGCGTCGTCTACGGCGGCGGCGACGCGCCCGGCTACCTCGCCTGGACCCGGTTCGAGCTGGCCGAGAAACGCTGGGCGACGGAGATGATCGTCGCGGACCTGCCCTTCCGCCATTGCTACATGTACGGCTTCGCGGACGGCGCCGGCGGCCTGGCCCTGCTCGCGGAGCGCGACATCCGGATCGAGACGGCCGGCGTCGCCCCGACGGATCCCCATCGCCAGGGGAAGGCCGACTACGTCTGGGACGAGCTGCGCCTGTTCAACATCCCTGACCTGGGGCGGCCCGAACACGCGACCGTCGACGTGGAGGTGGCCGTCTACGACAAGGAAGCCGGCCTCTATCCGACCGTGCAGAACAACTACGGCGGCGACGCCTACGTCGACGCGCAGGGGCGCATGCACGTCCTCTACATGTCGACCGACAACAACCACCGGCCCGGGTCCTTCAACCGCCACGCGATCCTGGACGCGCAGCGGCGGCTCGTCCGCAACGAGCTGATGTCGTTCCAGTCGTCGTCGACCCTGCGCATGTTCCAGTCGACCGCCGGGCGTCATTACCTCGTCGCCATGCCGTACGACCAGCCCGCGCTCGTGCAGGTCTGGGGCGCCGCCGACGCAGAGGGCGTGCGCTATGAGCTGCTCGCGGAGAAGCGCTTGAGCGACGAGGTCAAACCCACCTACGCCGGCCTGGCCCTCTCATGCCCGAGGAATGGGTCGATACGGGACGACCACTTCGATTGCCTCTTCCCGTCCGGTCGATCCTATTACCATTTCCGCATCGACCTGACGTCTCGCGACCGAGGTCGGTAGGCCGCCACATCCAGCCTGGTGCGCTGATCAGCAGAGGGGGGACGCTGGATCACCTCTCGACCCCGCTCGACTTGTGCCGTATTTGAGCCCGCTTCGGGCGGTAGGATGAGGAGCCGTCATGACGATTGTCGACCGGGCGCCGTCGAGTTAGACTCGCGTGGGCGAACGATCGCCTCCAGGGCTTTGCTGATTCCGAGGCCGGCGGACGCTCACCGATGCACGCTCACCCGCCCCGCACGTCCCGTCCCTTCAGTCCCCGCGCGTGGTCGCCCCTCGCGTTCGCGGTCCTGTCGGCCGCCGCGGTCGCGACCGCTCGCGCCGGCTGGGGCGGCCCCGCCGCAGCGCCGCCGAGCGGGGCCGGGGGCCCGGCGGCCGTCGCGACGGCCCTCCCCGAAGGCGAGACGCTCCGGCAGGCCGCGAAGGGGCGCTTTCTGATCGGCGCGGCGGTCTCGTCGCGGCAACTGGGCGACCCGAAGATGGCGGACCTGATCGCGCGGCAGTTCGACAGCCTGACCGCCGACAACGAGTTCAAGCCGATATCGCTCCAGCCGCGGCCGGGGCAGTTCCGCTTCGACGCGGCCGACCGGATCATCGAGTTCGCCCAGGCCCACGGCATGAAGGTGGTCGGCCACACCCTCTGCTGGCACAGTCAGTCGCCCCGATGGTTGTTCGAGGGCGAGGACGGCAAGCCGCTGCCGCGCGACGAGGCGCTGAGGAACCTCAAGGCCCACATCGACGCGGTCGCGGGGCACTTCCGGCGGAAGGTGGTCGGCTGGGACGTGGTCAACGAGGCGATCAGCGACCGCCCGGGCGAATACCTGCGCGACACGCCGGCGCGCCGCGCGATCGGCGACGACTACGTCGTCAAGGCGTTCGAGTTCGCCCGGGAGGCCGACCCCGACGCCGAGCTGTACTACAACGATTACGGCGACGAGGAGCCCGGGAAGCTCGAGAAGACCCTGCGCCTGGTCCGCGAGCTGAAGGCCGCGGGCGCGCGCCTCGACGCGGTCGGCATCCAGGCCCACTTCGTCCTGAAGGACGCCGACTCGCCGGATCAGCTCGAACGGGCGATCGGGGCCCTCGCCGCCGCGGGCGTGAAGGTCGTCGTCACCGAGCTGGACGTGGACGTGCTGCCGCGTCGCGTCCGGGGGGCGGACGTCGCCGCCCGCGAGCGGGGAGCCGCCGACCCCTACACCGAGGGGCTCCCCCCCGACGTGGCCGAGGCGCAGGCCCGCTTCTACGAACGGATCTTCCGGGCCGTCCTGAAACACCCAGGAGTGGCGACGCGCGTCACCTTCTGGGGCACTCACGACGGGACGTCCTGGCTGAACTTCTTCCCTGCGGGTCGGCGCACCAACCACCCGCTCCTCTTCGACCGCGGACATCAGCCCAAGCCCGCCTTCGGGGCCGTCCTGGGAGTCCTCTCCAGTCCATGAGCGGGGGGCCCGGTAGCGAAGCCCCCTCCGGGAGGGTCTAATGTCACGACGCCGGCGGCTGTGGGGATCGCGACCCTCCGAGGTTCGCGAGCGATCCGCCTACGGCCGAGCTGCCGGGGCCGGCTTCAGCGGAGCAGAAGGGTCGGATCGATCACGGCGCGACGCGCCGCGGCCCGTCGAGGCGGAGTCCCCGTCCGGAATCTCGAAGCGGTGAAAACACCGGAGGTCCGTTCATGACCGTCGCGCGCTCCGTCTTCCTGCTCTCCCTCTCCCTCTTAGCGGCCTTCGCCCCGGCGATGGCCCAGCAGCCCGATGAGCCCGTCCCCGCCCCCACGAACGTCCCGGGGGCGGCCTATCCGAAGGTCCACGCCGACGGGCGCGTGACGTTCCGCATGAAGGCCCCCGATGCCTCCTCGGTCGCCTTCGGCTTCTTCGACAACCGGCGTTACCCGGGGACGAAGGGCGACGACGGCTTCTGGACCGCGACCACGGACCCTCAGCCGCCGGGCTTCCACTACTACCGGGTGTTCATCGGCGGCGCGGAGGTCAACGACCCTTCGAGCCGGACGTTCTACGGGACCGGCAAGGACGCCAGCGGCATCGAGATCCCGGAGAAGGGCGTCGACTACTATCTCCCGAAGGACGTGCCGCACGGCGAGGTCCGCGAGCGCTGGTACTACTCCAAGACGACCGAGGCCTGGCGCCGCGTCTTCGTCTACACGCCGCCCGGGTACGACGCCGGCCGCGATGCGCGGTACCCGGCGTTGTATCTCCAGCACGGCGGCGGCGAGGACGAGACCGGCTGGCCCGCCCAGGGGCGCATGGCCTTCATCCTGGACAACCTGATCGCCGAGGGGAAGGCGAAGCCGATGCTCGTGGCGATGGAACGCGGCTACGCCCGCCGGCCCGGCGAGGCGCCCCCCTCGTTCGGCCCGCCGGCCCCTCCCGCCGCGACCGCCGAGCCCGGAAGGCCGGCACCCCCGGCCGCACCCGCCCAGGGGGCGCCCCCGCGCCTTGATCTTAGCCGCATGTTCGGCGCGTTCGAGGACGTGATGATCAAGGATCTCATCCCGATGATCGATGCGACCTACCGCACGATCCCCGACCGCGAGCACCGGGCGATGGCCGGGCTCTCGATGGGCGGGATGCAGACGTTCCTCATCGGCCTCAAGCACATGGACGCCTTCGCCTACCTGGGCGGCTTCAGCGGCGCCGGCGGAGGATTCGGCGGCGCGGGCTTCGACCCGAAGACGGCCCACGGCGGCGTCATGGCCCAACCCGACGAGTTCAACTCCAAGATGAGGCTCATCTGGCTGGGCGTCGGCACGGCCGAGCCCGAGCGGATGTACGCCGGCGTCAAGGGTTACCACGAGGCGCTGGAGAAGGCCGGGATCAAGAACGTCTACTACGAGTCGCCCGGCACCTCGCACGAGTGGCTGACGTGGCGCCGCTGCCTCCACGAGTTCGCCCCGCTCCTGTTCCAGGACGCCGCATCGGCCGCGCAGGTCCCGGCCGCGCCCGCGCAGACGCCGGCCGCCCGGCGGCCCGGCCCGCCGGGCCGCGGCGCGATCGTGTTGAACGCCGACGACGTCCCCGCCTTCCCCGACCCGCCCGCCGGCGTCGACGCCGAGAGGGACGTGCCCCACGGCAAGCTGGAGATGGTCGGCTACGACTCGAAGTCGGTCGGCACGACGCGCAAGATGCAAGTCTACGCGCCGCCGGGGTACACGCCCGATCTGAAGTACCCCGTGTTGTACCTGCTGCACGGCATCGGCGGCGACGAGACGGAATGGCAGCGCTTCGCCCACCCCGAGTTCATCCTCGACAACCTGATCGCCGAGGGAAAGGCCGCGCCGATGATCGTGGTCATGCCCAACGGCCGCGCCCAGAAGAACGACCGGGCGGAGGGGGACGTCTTCGCATCGGCGCCGGCCTTCGCGGCGTTCGAGAAGGATCTGCTGGAGGACGTGATCCCGTTCGTCGAGTCGCACTACTCGGTGCAGGCGGACCGCGAGCACCGGGGCGTCGCCGGCCTCTCGATGGGGGGCGGCCAGGCGCTGAACTTCGGCCTCGGCCGCCTCGACACGTTCGCCTGGATCGGCGGCTTCTCGTCGGCGCCCAACACGAAACCCGCTTCGGAGCTGGTCCCCGATCCGGCGAGGGCCAGGGAACAGCTCAAGCTGCTCTGGGTCGCCTGCGGCAACAAGGACGGCCTGATGCGCATCAGCCAGGGCGTCCACGCCTACCTGAAGGAGAAGGACGTCCCGCACGTCTGGCACGTGGACGGCGGCGCCCACGACGCGATCGAGTGGAAGAACAACTTCTACCTGTTCGCTCAGCGCCTCTTCCGCTGACCGGCCGTCGCCGGGGTGAGAGGGGCCCTTCGCCGGGGTCTCGGCGGAGGGCCGTCGCGGGCGGCCACGGCGGTCACGCCGATGGCGGTGGGATCGGTCGGGGGCGCGATCGTGCCGAACAGGCCCGGGCGGCTCCCCGCCCGGCCGAGGACGTCCGCGTCGTCGGGCGTTGGAAGGGGAGGTGACGTTTCGTTCGTCCGGCCGCCTCGGCCATGCTCCCGATCGGCCCTCCCATCGAGGAAAGCACCCCGCGTGCGACATTCGGCCGACCCCCGTGGGGCCGGCCGCGTCGAACCTCGGGGATCAATCCTCCTCGCCCGAGTCCGACGTCCCCTTCTTCGCGTGGAAGAACTTGATGCCGAGCGTCCGCAGGAAGGTGTGGAGCCCGGCGTCCTGGATGGGGATCAGGTAGGCGGGGGTCCCCGACTCGTTGAAGTGGGCGTGCCAGAGGCCCGGGGGGGTGACGAACGCCGAGCCCGGCGCCCAGTCGGCGCGCTTGGGGTTGATGATCTTGCCGTCGGCGTCGAGGTCGCGGCCGATCAGGGTGTAGCAGCCCGGCTGGCAGTCGATGATGAAGTCGAGCGCGACCGACTCGTGGCGGTGCGGGAGCTGGATCGAGCCCACCGGCAGCACGCCGAACATCGTCCAGATGACGTGGGTGATGGTCCGCGTCTGGCCGAAGTTGCGGTTGGCCAGCAGGATGCTGACGCGGCTCCGCTTGGCCGCCGCGGGGTCGGCCTCGACCTCGGCCAGCCGGGCGACGGCCTCCTCGCGCGGGTAGAGGGTCGGCTCGAACCGGGGCTCGCCGGGCTTGACCCCCAGGTAGGTCAGCAAGGGTGCGTCGTGGACCCAGTAGAAGGCCGACTCCTCGTCGGCGTGGTGCTCGGCCCGGCTGCCGGCGGGGAGCGCGAAGAAGTCGCCCTGCTTCCAGGGCAGCTCGCCGCTCGCCAGGCTGGTCCGGCCCCGCCCGCGGATGACGTAATACACCTCGGACGTCGCCTCGGGCGTCGTCGCGATCGATTCGCCCGCCAGGATCCGGATGAAGTTGGCGCAGAGCGCCGGGCTGGAGGCCGGGCCCGGGCACTGCAGCGACTCGCTCAGGTCGAACGGGACGATCCGCGTCGGGCCCTCCTGGTGGATCCGCCCCGGGAAATCGGCCAGTGGGATTTTGGGGGTCAGCCCCGAGCCGATCGGGTTGGCCGCCTTGCTGTACTCGAAGTACTCGGCGTCCTCGGTCCATCGGGCCGACGTCGCCTCGGCCCGGGCCTCGTCCTGGAGCGTCCTGGTCATGGATCTTCCCCCCCTTTGAGAGTCGCGGCGGCCGTCCCCGCGACCGCCGACGGATACGAGCCGAGGATGCGGACCTCGGCCCCTCGCCCCATTATAACGGCCTCGCCCCGCCAGGGGGCGTCCCGGGACGTTGCAGGATGCGCAGGGCCTCGACCGCGGCGTCGCGCGGGTCGGCGCCGTGCCCGCCCAGCCCGACGGACCGGCGGCCTTCGGCCCATTCGCGGATGACCGGGAGGGCCTCCGCCGCGGCGCGGCCGAGCTTGCCGAGGGCCGCGAGGGCGGATTCGGCCGCGACGGGGTCGTCGGTCTCATCGAGCAGCCGGACGAGGTCGGGGACGGCCTCGATCGCGCCGACGGCCCCCAGCGCGTCGGCGGCCAGGGAGACGTAGAACGGGTCGGGGTCGTGGGCGACGCGCCGGTTCAGGACGTCGAGGAGCAGCGGGACCGCCGCCGCGGCCGGCGGTCCGATCGCGGCGAAAGCGTGCAGGCAGAAGGCCCTCGCGTTCGCCTCGTCGTCCTTCGCCATCGCGATCAGCCGCGGGACCGCCGGCGCGGCCGCGGGGCCGATCGCGGCGAGGGTCGCCACGGCCGACTCTTGATCCTGGCCGGTCCGGTCGTCCAGGATCGCCGCCAGCATCGGGACCGCGACGGCCGCGTCGGGGCCGATCGCCGCCAGGAACCGCAGGATGCGATCCTTCGTCTCCGGGCCGCCCCGCTCGTAGGCGCCGAGGACCACCAGCCGCGCCGCCGTCTCGGCCAGCAGGCGGCTCGTCGCTTCCCGCGCCGCGAGGCTCCGGACGGCGTGCGCCAGGTCGTCGTAGATTCGCAGGCCGTCGTTCCAGGGCTCGGGCGAGAACTCGCCGAACGATGCGAACCCATGGAAATACACGAGCGTGAAGCCCTCGCCCGTCGCGACCGCGAGATGAGTCGCACCGAAACGTTCGATGACGAACGGCTCGACGCGATGGGCCCGCCACCAGGCCAGGTCGTCGCCCGCCAGGAGCTCGACCTCGACGGCCAGCCTCGCGTCCAGCTCCCGACGTGCGTCCGTCTCGCTTTCAGGCATTCGATGGGTCCGACGCGCGCCGTGGAGGCGCGAGGAATCGCGGCCGTCGGGGAGCCGCCGTTGGAGGTCGGTCACTCGCACGATAGGCGCGTCGGCCGCGATCGTCCAGCCCGTCAGCCCTTCGCCGGCGGAAGGATCGACGGCCGGGCGTGGCGGCGGTCGAGGTCGGGCTCGCCGGGGCGGCGGAACTTCTGGGCGTCGGCCGCGACGTCGTCCCAGAGGGCGGCCAGCTCGGCGAGGGCCGCCTCGGGGCGGGCCTGGGCCCGCGCGGCGGCGGCTTGCACCTTGTCGCGGAGGGCCGTCAGCGTCTCGATCGACATCGAGCCGGAATCGGTGGCCGTCGCCAGCAGGCCGTGCGCGGCGCGGACGGCGTCGTCCCAGGCGCGGGGGTCGACGCCGGGGGGCTGCACCTTCAGCATCCCGAAGACCGCGGGCGCGACCTCGCGGCGGCCGAACTCGGACCGCTGTTTGTAGCCGACGAGGCCCGGCCGCAGGATCGCGAACAGCCCGATCCAGAAGAGCGTGATCGTGATCAGCCCGCCGATCACGAACCGCCGTCCCGAATAGCGGACCTCGCCGCGACCGACCGCCCGATCGAGGCGGGGCCGGGGCGTCGACTCGGGATCCTCGGGCTTCCAGGAGCGGGGCGGGGCCCCTTCGTTCGGCGTGGTCGTCATGGGGGTAGGTGCTTCGGCGGGGGAGGTTTCGCGGCGGACCCGTTCCGGGCGATCGATTCGACAGCGACATTCTACCGCCGACGGCCCGCGAATGGCACGATCGGGCCGGAGCCCGCCTCAGCGCCAGGCCGGGCTCGCCCACAGGCCGGGGGCCGAGACGGCGGGTTTTCCGGCGTCGGACCCGAGCGGCAGGATGGTCGGCTCGGGGGCGGCCCCCTGGCGGAATCGCATCATCAGGAGCCGCTTCCCGTCGGGCCCGAGCGACGGGAAGTTGTAGTCGGGCAGGCCGCCGGCGTAGGGCTTGGGGTCGCCGCCGTCGAGGCCGCACGTCCGCCAGGCCTTCGCCGCGTCGTCCCGGAACAGGATCGTCCGGCCGTCGAGGAGGACCGGGAAGTTCCCCTGGCGGATCCTCTCGACCTTCCCCTCCATGTCCATCCGGCAGATCCACGGGGTCCGCGCGGATTGCAGGTCGTCCGGGTCGGCCGATTCGCGGGAGAGGAAGACGAAGCCCCGGCCTTCGGGCAGCCAGGAGAAGAAGGCCTGGTCTCGGGCCCGGCCCAGGGGCCGGGACTCGCCCGACGCGACGTCCACGAGGACCGCCTGCTGATCCAGCACGCGCTCCGTCGGCCCCCTGTGCAGCGCGACGAGCGTCTCGCCGTCGGGTGAGAGGGCGGGCTGCATCGTGATCCCGATGGCCAGCAACTCACCCCCCAGGCGGCGGTTGGCGCCCGACTTCAGGTCGATCTCGTACAGGCCGACCGTGCCTTCGAAGGGGTCGACGCTCGAGACGGCCACGCGGGTCCGGCCCTTCAGGAAGCACCCCGGGATGGAGGTCGACCCCTCGAAGGGGATGCGGCGGAATCGCCCCGTGCTGAGATCGAGCAGCCGGCCGTCGGTGTCCGATCCCTTCATGCCCGGGCGCCAGGTCCCGGCGTGGCCGAGCACGGCAAGCTCGGCCCGATCGCCCTCGGTCGGGTCGCTCGTGAAATCCTCCCAGGACTTCCCTTCGACGCGGAAGGCTTCGGGATCCTCGCGGTCGATCCAGCGGAACTCCCGGATCTCCGTCCGCTTGTCGGCGGCCCCGAACTGGACCAGCATCCCGGCGGCGAGGTCGACCTTCACGGCGACGCCCCGCTCCAGCGCGGCGCGGATCTCGTCGATAGTCCGGCGAACCTCGGGGGTGAGGGCCTTCGGAGTCTGCTTCTCCACCTGATCGAATGCGGCGAGCATCTGGCGGGCCTGCTGCTTCTGGTGCTCGGCGAGCGGCGTGCGATAAGTCGCGATCCCGTCCTTGGTCCCCTCGTAGACGTCGAGGCCGACGTCCTCGGCGTCGGGGATGACGTGCGGCTGGGACAAGGTGAGGAAGTGGTAGGCCGTCCCCAGCTCGAACGGGGCCTCATACGGCCGGTATTTCCCGGCCTTCTTGCCCTCGGCCGCGTACCACACCCCGTCGCGTTCGATGATGCGGATCATCTCGGACCGCCGCCCCTGGGCCGCCATCGAGAGCGTCGTCCGCCTCCGGGCGGGGGTCGCCAGGACCTCGACCAGCACCTCGACCCCGCCTTGCAGGTAGGTCGTCGCCTTCCAAATGCACGCCTCCTTCTGCATCCGCGCGGCCGTGGCCCTACCGGCCGCGGCGATCGCGGCGACGTCGGGCGCCGGCCCGGCTTGCTGGGCCGGGGCCGGCGGGGCGGCGGCGAGGAGCAGGCAGGCGCAGGCCCAGGCGGCCGGGGTCGGGCGGCGTCGGTTCATCGTGGCCTCTCGGGTTCGGGCGGGGCTGATCGTCGAGACGGAAGCGTGCGCGGGCCGATCCGGAGGCCCGGGGAGAGGCCCGCGGCGACGCGACTCCTCCTCGCGACGGATTCGTCGCGTGGGCCGCTCGCACGATCGTAACGACCGGATCGCGACCGTCCAACGGTCAGGTCCCCCGCCGACCCTCCAGCCGCCGCGCGACGTCGGGCTCGACGCCCTTCGCCAGGCGATTCCCGAGCGTCGCCTTCCAGCTCGCCGAGAGCGCGGGGAGAGCCGCCAGGTCCGCGGCCCCGGCGCGGTCGGCCTTGTCGTGGTGCATGATCGTGTTGGCCCGCGCGATCGACCAGTCGGGGTGGGGCCGTTCGACGAGGACGAGGGGAGAGCCCGCGGCGACGAGGCCCTCGGTCACGACGCGGAAGTACCAGCCGGTGCGGCCGGAGTCCTGGACGAGCAGGGTCAGCGTCTTGATCTTCCAGCGGCGGGCGAGCTTCCAGCAGGGCTGGCGGGGCTGCGAGACCTGGACGACGGCCTCGCCCACGCGGAAGACGTCGCCGATGCAGACGTCGCCCTCGGCCAATCCCGCGATCGTGAAGTTCTCGCCGAACGCGCCGAAGGCCATGTCGGGCAGGCCCAGCTCGCGACGCCAGTCCGGGTAGTGGGCCGCCGGGTAGCAGCAGACGGCCTTGTCCACGCCGCCGTGGTTCTCCAGGTCGGCCTGGCCGTCGCCGTCGAGGTTCGTGCTCCGCAGCGCGACCGGGCCGACTGCGGGCTCCTTCCAGAACCCGCTGACCCAGGGCCGATCCATCGGGTCGGCCGCCCCCTCGGCCCCCAGGTCTCGAGGACGCCCCACCTGGATGGAGGAGAGAACCGCCGTCGCCATCGCGTCACCCCCGTTGAAGTCCGGACGATCCGAGGATTACCAGACGCCCCGCGCCGGGGCAAGTTCGGCCGGTCGGCCGCCCTCGCATGAATACCGGTTCAGGTTTCCACGAATTCTTGGACTTGAACGCGTCCGACGACGCTCTTACCCTTGTTCGGGGGGAACCCGAAGGGAGCGACGCGCCTACCAGAGACGACCGCCGCTTATGACCATGCCGAGAATCCTTCGCGTCGTCCAGGGCGTCGGCCTCGCCTGCTCGCTCGCCGCCGGGACCGCGTCCGCCGGCGAGCCCGACGGCGACGACGCCTACGCGCGCCGGGTGCTGCCGCTCCTGGAGCGGTACTGCATCAACTGCCACATGGAGGGGGACGCGAAGGCCGGCCTGGCCCTCGACCGCTACGACGACCAGGCCGCCGCGCTGAAGGACGGCAAGACCTGGCTCCGCGTGCTCGACGCGCTCGACGGCGGGACGATGCCGCCCCCCAACAAGCCGCGGCCGACCCTCGCCGAGATCGAAACCGTCACCGGCTGGATCGAGCACGACTACCTCGCCGCCCAGTGCGGCCAGGGCCGGCCCCCGGCCCCCGTCGTGATCCGCCGCCTGAACCGCCAGGAGTACGACGCCACGATCCGCGACCTGCTGGGGCTCGACCTGAAGCTGGCCGCGACCCTCTTCCCGGCCGACGACGTCGGCTTCGGCTTCGACAACGTGGGCTCGGCGCTCAACGTCTCGCCCGTGCTGGTCGAGAAGTACCTCGACGCCGCCGAGGCCGCCCTGGCCGCCGCGATCCGGCCCCCGGACGTCGCCGGCTTCCCCCCCGTCGAGCTGATCGGCCTGCAGACGTACCGGCTCCCCCCCGACAAGCCCGTCGAGTTCGCCCACGCGCTCAAGCCCGGCCGCTACATGGTCGACTTCAGCCTCGTCCGCGTCGGCGTGGAAGAGTCGGTCACGCCCCCGAAGCTGGTGGTCGGCCTGGGCAAGGACCGCCGCACCGTCGACGCCGCCAGCGTGCAGGACGAGACGGTCGTCTACCGCTACTGGCTGACCGTCGTCGACGGCGACAAGTCGGCCTTCGTCACGCTCGCCCCGGGACAGGCCGAGAGCGAGAACGTCGTCGCCCCCAAGCAGGTCGGCGCGGCCGCCGGCGGCGACCAGCGCTACGGCGGCGACCGCGGCCTGCACGTCGACTCGATGGTCGTCCGCGGGCCGGTCGTCGTCGACGAGGCGGGCCTGCCCGAGTCGCACCGCCGCATCCTCTTCGCCGCGCCCGACCTCGGCGACGCCGCCCGGCTCGACGCCGCCCGCCGCGTGATCGCGCGGTTCGCCGACGCCGCGTTCCGCCGGCCCACGCCCGCCGACGAGGTCGACCGCGTCATGGCCGTCTTCCGCCTGGCCGACGACCGCGGCGAGAGCTTCGAACGCGCCGTGCAGGTCGCCTTGACGTCGATCCTCGCCTCGCCGCGCTTCCTCTACCTGGTCGAGCCCGACGCGGGCTCGCCCGGCGTCGATCGGCCGCTCGACGAATTCGAGTTGGCGAGCCGCCTGTCGTACTTCCTGTGGAGCAGCATGCCCGACGCGGACCTGTTCGAGCAGGCCCGCGCGGGGTCCCTGCGGGCGAACCTCCGCGAACAGGTCGCCCGGATGCTCGACGACCCCAAGTCGGCCGCCTTCGTCGCCAACTTCGCCGGCCAGTGGCTCCAGCTCCGCCGCCTGGAGGGCGTCGCCCCCGACCCCGACCGCTTCCCCGGCTTCGACGAGACGCTGCGGGCCGCGATGCGCGAGGAGACCGAGCGGACCTTCGCTCACGTCCTGCGCGAGAATCGCAGCATCCTCGAGCTGCTGGACGCCGATTACACATTCGTGAACCCCGCGCTGGCGAAGCATTACGGGATGGAAGGCGTCGAGGGCGAGGGCTTCCGGCGGGTCGTCCTGACCGACGGCCGCCGCGGCGGCGTGCTGACGCAGGCGAGCGTGCTGACCCTGACGTCGAACCCCAACCGGACCTCGCCCGTGAAGCGCGGCCAGTTCATCCTCCAGCAGCTCCTGGGCACGCCGCCCCCGCCGCCGCCGCCGGACGTCCCCAAGCTGGACGACGACAAGCACGCGGGCGACGCGGTCTCGCTCCGCGAGCGGATGGAGCGGCACCGGGCCGACCCCCAGTGCGCGTCGTGCCACCAGCAGATGGACGCCCTGGGGTTCGCCCTGGAGAACTACGACGCCGTCGGCCGCTGGCGGGCCAGCGACGGCGAGGCCCCGGTCGACGCCTCGGGCGAGCTGTCCGGCGGCCGCGCCTTCTCGGACGTCGGCGGGCTGAAGAACGTGCTCCGCTCGACGGCCTCGAAGAAATTCGCGCAGTGCCTGATCAAGAATATGCTAACCTATGCCCTGGGGCGGGGCCTGGAGCCCGCCGATTTCTGCACGATCGAGGACGTCCGCTCGCGCCTGGCCGGCGACGGCTGGCGGATCCGCAACGCCGTCCTCGGGATCGTGGAGAGCCCGGCCTTCCAGAACCGCGGCGTCGCCCCCTGAACGGGACCTCCTCTCCCGCCGCCGCATCCCCGCATCGAAACGTCGACGCCTGTGAGGAGGATCGGATGACGAATCTCAGCCGACGCGCCACGCTCCGCGGACTGGGGGCGGCCCTCGCCCTGCCCTGGATGGAGAGCCTGGCCCCGTTCGCCCGCGCCGCCGGCGCGGTGAGGGCCGACGCGGGCAAGCCCCCCGTGCGGATGTGCTGCTGGTACGTCCCCAACGGCGTCCACCTGCCGGCCTGGTTCCCCGACCACGAGGGGGCGATCGTCGACCTGCCGCCGACGCTCGAACCCCTGGCGTTCGCGCGGGAGTCGCTCTCCACCTTCCACGGCCTGATCCACAACACGGCGTCGACCAACGGCGACACCGAGGGCTGCGGCCACGGCCAGGGGGCGGCCAGCTTCCTCACCGGCGCGCAGGCGGCCAAGTCGCAGGACGCCGTCCGCGTCGACGTCTCGGTCGACCAGCTCTACGCCCGCCACGTCGGCTCGGCCACCCGCTTCCCCAGCCTGGAGCTGGGCTGCGAGTCGCCCCGCTCGGGCAACGCCTTCGGCTACAGCGGGGCCTACAAGACCCACATCTCGTGGCGCAACCCGACCTCGCCGGCCCCCTACGAGCTGAACCCCAAGGTCGTCTTCGACCGCCTGTTCACGAAGGGGACCAACAGCCTGACGCAGGCGACCGTGGCCGACCGCGACTTCTACCGCAAGAGCCTGATCGACTACGTCCGCGACGACGCCGACCGCGTCCGCCGCGCCGTCTCGTCGAACGACCGCCGCAAGCTCGACCAGTACCTGACCGGCGTCCGCGAGGTCGAGCGGCGGATCCAGCAGTCGGCCGCGTCCGCCGCCGACCTCCCCGGCGACTTCGCCCGCCCGGCCGGCGTCCCCGAGGACTTCGACGAGCACCTGCGGCTGATGTGCGACCTGATGGTCCTGGCCTTCCAGACGGACGCCACCCGCGTGTCGACCTTCATGCTGACCAAGGAAGCCTCGGACCGGAACTACCCCTGGCTCGGCTTCACCGACGGCCACCACGAGCTGTCGCACCACGGCAACGACCCCGAGAAGAACCGGAAGCTGCGCGCGATCGACCGCTACCACGTCTCGATCCTCGCCTACATGGTCGAGAAGATGACGACGATCGAGGAGGCCGACGGCTCGACGCTGCTGGACAACTCGATGGTCCTCTACGGCAGCGGCATCGCCGACGGCGACCGCCACGACCACGTCAACCTGCCCGTCGTCCTCGTCGGCAAGGGGGGCGGCGCCCTCCGCGGCGGCCGCCACCACCGCTGCCGCGCGGAGACCCCCATGGCCAACGTCCTGCTCACCATGCTCCAGCAGGCCGGCGTCCCCATCGACCAGTTCGGCGACAGCACCGAGTCGCTCTCCGACCTGGCCGTCTGAAACCCGGCCCCGAACGGCCTTCCCCCCTCGCGGGGGAAGGTGGCCCAAGGGCCGGATGAGGGGGAGACGAGCCGGGAAGCCCTCGGATTCCGGCCTCCCTCGCCATCCTCCGGATCGGGCCGCCTCTCGGCCGCTGATCCACCCCGCGACTCACACCCCCTCCCCGCCCCGACGACCCTCATCCGGCCTCCGGCCGCCTTCTCCCCGGGGGGAGAAGGACCCTTGGCGGCGACTCCTCGAAGATCAGGAAGCCCGACATGAGCATCCGGGAATCGATCCGGGCGATGATCGCGATGGGCGGCTGGGCGTTCGCGTCGGCCGCCCTCGCCGGCGCCGTCGACGACCTGAAGTCGGAGGACGTCGAACTCCGCCGCTCCGCCGCGGCGGCGATCCGCTCGGGGCCTCGCGACGCCCGCATCGCGGCGCTGCCGGGCCTGATCGACCGCCTGATGACCGAGAAGGACGGCCAGGTCCGCCTCTCCGTGCTCGACGCCGTGACCAGCCTCGGCCCCGACGCCGCGCCGGCCGTGGACGCCCTGGTGCACACCCTGCGCACCAATTACGGCGGCCAGGGCCGCGAGGAGTCGCACCAGGACTACCGCTCCGCCCTGGCGCTGGCGGCCATCGGCAAGCCCGCCGTCGAGCCGCTCCGCGGGCTCCTGAAGGAGCGCAGGGAGAGCGTCCGCGCCGAGGTCGTCATGGCCTTCGGCCGCATCGGCCCCGACGCCGCGGCCGCCGTCCCCGACCTGTCCCCGCTGCTCGCCGACCCCAGCGACCGCATCCGCACCGAGGCCGTCCGCTCGCTGGGCTCGATCGGCCCCGCCGCCGTCGACCCCTTGATCGCCGCATGCTCGGATGAGAACGCGAAGGTCCGTTCCGGGGCCGTCGAGGCCCTGGGCTACGCGACCGCGCCCGACCCCCGCGCCGTCCGCGCCGCGCTCGATCGGGCCCGCGACGCCGCCCCCGAGGTCCGCGCCGCCGCGCTGCGGGCCCTGACGAAGCTCAAGGCGGCCGTCCCCGAGGCCGACGCCCTGGCGGCCTTCCAGGAGAGCCTCCGCCACGCCGACCAGGCGGTCCAGCTCGCGGCCGTCGACGGCTTCGTCGAGCGGCCCGCGCTCCTGCCGAAGGCGGCCGACGAGCTGGAGGCGCTGCTGATCGCTCCCGGCGAGGGCGTCGCGCGGCGCGCGGCGTTCCTGATCGGGCGGATGGGGGCCGACGCCGCGCCGAGGCTCCTCCGCGCCCTGGCCGACGAGCACAGCCCCGTCGAGGCGATCGCCGAGGCCCTCGCCCACCTCGGCCGTCCGGTCGTGCCGGCTTTGACGGCGGCCGTCGACTCGCCGACGCCACGCGTCCGTCGCGCCGCGATCCTGGCCCTGGGGAGCCTCCGCCCGCTCGCGCCGGGGGCCGTCGAGATCCTTTCGAAGGGCCTGCGCGACCCCGACCCCGGCGTCTCGGCCGCGAGCCTCGCCGCGCTGGGCAATCTCGGCCCGCGGGCCGCCGCGGCGCTCCCCGAGATCCGCGCCCTTCTCAAGGCCGACTCGGCCGACCTGCGGGCGAAGGCCGTCGACGTGCTCGCCCAGGCGGCCCCGCGCGACGCCCGGCTCGCCGACGACTTCCTGGCCGCGGTCGACGATCCCGCGCCGGCCGTCCGGCGCCGGGCCCTCGAACACCTCCGCGGCCTGGGGACGCTCGGCCGCCGCGCCATCCCGCCGGCGATCGCGAAGCTGTCCGACCCCGACGACGACGTCCGCGCCGCCGCCGCCGACTTCCTGGGCGGCCACGGCCCCTCCGCCGCCGAGGCCGTCCCGGCGCTGACGACCCTGCTGAGCAGCCCGACGCCCCGCCTCCAGGTCCTCGCCGCGCAGACGCTCGGCAAGCTGGGCCGCACCGCGCAGCCGGCCTTCGAGGCGGTGGCGGCGCTCCTGGAGTCGCCCAGCGTCGAGGCCCGCGAGGCCGCCGCCCAGACGCTCGGTGGGCTCGACCTCGACGCCGAGGCCGTCCGCCCCCGCCTGGCCCGCGCGCTCCGCGACGAGTCGTCCGTCGTCCGCAAGGCCGCCCTGCGGACCGTCCAGCGGTTCGGCCCGGCCGCCTCCTACTTCGCCCCCGACGTCATCCTGATGGCCGTCGAGAAGGAGGACCGCCCGGCCGTCGAGCGGATGATCAAGCGCCTCGAACGCCGAGGGCCCGACCCCCGCACCATCCCCGAGCTGGCCGCCCGCCTGGGCCACGACCACCCGGCCGTCCGCCTCCTCGCCATCAAGCTCCTCGCCCTCGCCGGCCCCGCCGCCTCGACCGCCCTCCCCAGCCTCGAACGCCTCCGCGAAGACCCCGACGCCGAGGTCCGCACCCAGGCCAAGGCCGCCTGCGACCAGATCAAACCCGCCAAGCCCCCCGGCCAGGCCTGACGGCCGCTCTCGCCGCCCGGTCGTTTGACAGGCGCGCCCGCTCGATCCAGAATGACGTGAGCGGATGGATGAGAGGAACGGCCTCGGTGCGTCCGGGACGACGTCGCCCACGAACCTGGCGGTGAACGAGATGACGGACGAGCATGCGGAGGATCCGGGAGGGCCGGCGGCGACGCCCGACGCGCCGGGCGATGTCGTCGTCGCGAAGCCCCCGCATTCGCGGGCGCGGCGGTGGTCGACGCGGGCTCTGAAGATCCTCGCGGCGTCGTTGGTGTTCTGGCTGGTCCTGGCGTACCTGATCGCGCCGTTTTTCTGGACGCACTACGAGCACCACCCGGCGATGGTCGAGGCGCCGCGGACGACGGTCACGGCGCAAGGGATCCCCGGCGACCCGCTGAACGTGGGCCTGATCGGGACGAAGGCCGAGCTGGTGCTGGCGATGGCCGACGCGGAGTGGGATCCGGCCGACCCGGTGACGCTCCGCTCCAGCCTGGAGATCGCCGGCAGCGTGCTGCGGGGCAAGCCCTATCCCGACGCGCCGGTCAGTCCCCTGTTCGTGTTCGGCCGCAAGCAGGACCTGGCGTTCGAGAAGCCCGCCGGCGCGAGCGCCAAGCGTCGGCACCACGTCCGCTTCTGGGAGTCGAGCGAGCTGGGCCGTGGCGGCGTGCCGCTCTGGATCGGGGCCGTGACGTTCGACCGGAGCGTCGGCCTGAGCCACCGCACCGGCCAGATCACCCACCACATCGGCCCCGACGTCGACGCCGAGCGCGACGCCCTGATCGCCGGCCTCCGCGAGCGCGGTCGGCTCCGCGAGATCTATCAGGTCACCGGCGTGGGCGCGACCCTGTTCGGCCGCAACGGCGGCGGCGACGCGTATTACACCGACGGCGAGCTGACCATCGGCGTCCTCATCGCCGGCGACCGCAGAGACCAGGCGCCGGCCACGCTCGACAACCCGCCCGTCATCTGGTTCAAGGAACAGCTCTGGTCCGTCGTCAAGCCGATGCTCGAATCGCTGCCGGCCCCCGCGCCGGAGGATGAGCAGCCTTGAGACGCATGACCCGACGCGACGCGTTGCGCGCCGGCGGGGCCGGGATGCTGCTCGCGACGGCTTCGCGGAGCCCCGCGCAGGCCGTCGCCGAAGGCCGCGTCATGACCGTGCTCGGCCCGATCGCGCCCGAGGACATGGGCGTCACGCTGCCGCACGAGCACGTCCTGGTCGATTTCGTCGGGGCCGACGCCGCCTCGCCCGATCGCTACAAGGCCGACGAGGTCTTCGCCGTCGCGCTGCCGTATTTGAAGAGGATTCATGAGCAGGGGGTGCGGACGTTCGTCGAGTGCACGCCGGCCTTCCTCGCCCGCGACCCGGCGCTGCTGCGGCGCCTTTCGGAGGCCTCGGGCCTGCACGTCCTGACCAACACGGGGTATTACGCGGCGTCGGGCGGGAAGTTCCTGCCGGGCCACGCGCGGACCGAGTCGGCCGACGCCCTCGCCGCGCGCTGGCTGGCGGAGTGGCGCGACGGGATCGGCGGGACGGGGATCCGGCCCGGCTTCCAGAAGATCGGCGTCGACGGGGGGCCGCTCCCCGAGGTCGGCGTCAAGCTCGTCCGCGCGGCGGCCCGCGTCCACCTGGCGAGCGGGCTGACCATCGCCGCGCACACCGGCGACGGCCGGGCCGCGATGCAGGAGCTGGACGTCCTCCGCGAGGAGGGGGTCGACCCCTCGGCCTTCATCTGGGTCCACGCCAACGCCGAGCCGGACCCCGCCCTGCACGCCGAGGCCGCCTCGCGCGGCGCGTGGGTCGAGTTCGACGGCGTCGGGCCCGGCTCGGTCGACCGCCACGTCGAGCTGGTCGCCGCGATGAAGGGCAAAGGCCGGCTCGGCCGCGTGCTGCTCTCGCACGACGCCGGCTGGTATCACGTGGGCGAGCCCGGAGGCGGCGAATTCCGGCCGTTCGACACGCTGTGGAAAGACCTCGTCCCGGCCCTCCGCAAGGCGGGGCTCTCCGAGGCCGACGTCCGCACGCTCACCGTCGACAACCCCCGCGCCGCCTTCACGATCCGGGTCCGGCGGGCCTGAACCGCGTGCCGAGTCGACGACGAGCGGCCTCCCTTCTATGATGAGGGAGTGGCCGCGACCACGTTCGAGACCCATCGGGAGGCCCCGACCGCATGACCTCGCCCGCCGAGGACGTTTCGACCCCGGCGTCGCCGAGGCGGATCTCGCGGCGTCGCCGCTGGCTGTTCCGCATCGTCACCCTGCTGGCGGTCGCCGGCGCGCAGGAGGCGCTCTTCCGCGTCCTCTTCCCGCTGCCCGAGGTCCTGGGGTTCAACCGGATCCATTACCAGCAGATGGCTCAGTCCCACCCCCAGATCGGCAAGGCGATGGAGCGCGGGCTGGTCTACGATCGGCTGCTGATCGACAGCCGGCCCGACGGCTTCGCGGAGGTCCACAACCTCAACCTGTACGGGTTCCGGGGGCCCGATTTCCGGATCGCCCCCACGCCGGGACGTCGGCGGATCCTGGTGATCGGCGACAGCGCCGTCGAGGGCGAGGGCGTCGACGATTCGGCGACGATCACCGCCGAGTGGTCGCGGCTCCTGGCCCGCGACGGGACGGCCGCCGAGGTGATCAACCTGGGCGTGATCGCCGCCAGCCTGCCCCACCTGTGGATCCTGACCCGCGACGCGGTGGCGCTCCTGCGGCCGACCGACGTCGTCGTCGCGCTCTACCCCAACGACCTGCCGGCCCCGGCGGACGAACGTTCGTTCGACTCGCCCGCGCCGCGGTTCGCCCCCAACGACGAGGCCTTCCGACGCCCCCGCCTGGCCGTGCTGGTGGATCGTGCCCTCTACGAGAAGCCGATCCACCGCCGCTGGCCGCACCTGCCGATCCGCTTCTTCGCACCCGTCCCCGACGGCACCAACCCCTGGTCCAGCAAGGCCCGGCCCGATGCGCTCAAAGATGAGCTGTATCAAGACATGAAGGCAGGACGACTCAACCCGTGGCTGTACCACCAGTCGCGGGACATGCCCAGGCTGCTGACGCACGACTTCGCCGCAGGCGGCTCGCCCCGGGAGTTCCTGGCGCGGATGGAGGCGGTCTGCCGGTCGGTCGGGGCGGGGATGATGGTCGCCTACACGCCCTTCTGCGGCGTCGTCCATCCGCGATACGCCCCGGCCCTCGTCGAGCTGGGCATGGACCGCGACGCCGCCGCCGCGCTCGCCGTCGACCCGAGATTCCGGAGCCAGAATCGCGTCCTGGCCGAAGTCTGCGACGACCTGGGCCTGCCGCTGGCCGACGCGACGGCCGACCTCGTCGCCGCCGAGGCCGCCGGGACCCCTCAGTACTGGCCGTACGACACCCACCCCGACGCCCGGGGCTACGCGACGATCGCCCGACGCCTCCACCTGGTCTGGAAGGCGTCACGTCCCGAGGCCTCGAAACCCTCTCCCCCCCCCGGAGCCGCCCCATGAACCGACTCGTCCTCGCCGGCCTGCTGTTCGCCTCGCTGGGCGTCCCGGCCCTCGCGCAATCCCCGACGAAGGAGGACGACGCGGCGGTGCGCTCCGTCGTCGCCCGGTACGTCGACGCCCGCGAGGCCCGCGACGCCAAGGCCGTCGAGGCCCTGCTCACGCCCGACGCCGATCAACTCGTCTCCGACGGCACCTGGCGCCGCGGCCGCGAGTCGCTGGTCCAGGGGATGCTCGAATCGTCGCGCAAGAATCCGGCGAAGCGGACGATCGAGGTCGAGTCCGTCCGCCTCCTCGCCGCCGACGTCGCCCTCGCCGACGGCCGCTACACCCAGGTCGGCGCCGACGTCCGCGCCATGTGGACGTCCATCGTCCTGACCCGCACCGCCGACGGCTGGAAGATCGCCGGGATCCGCAACATGCTCCCCTCCCCGCCGGCGGCGAAGTAGGCCCTGGTCGATTTGCGACGCGAGACTCCCTTCTCCCCGCCGTGGGGGGAAGGCCGTTAGAAGTTGGAAACTCGACCTGCACGAACACGCCACGGTCGAGAATCCCCCCGCACGGAATTCATTCCCCGACCCGCGTTCGTGGGCATAATCTCCATGGACCTCGCGACGAACCGGTCGCCGCCTGGTGACGAGGACGATCGCGAGAGAGCCTTAAAATCTGCAACGCAAATCGACGAGCGAACCCAATTTTTCGAGCCTCGAAATCGGCCGTAAAGTGTTTGGAGATGGAATGATGCGGGAGATTCGGCCGGCAGCGGCCTGCGGCGAACGGAGCCTAATCGAAGCCTAATCGAAGCCGAGTCAAAGCCAACCGGCGACCGGCCGGATGGGCGGCTTCCCGGGTATAATGAGGATCGTCGTCGGGTGAATTCCGGGAGCCTGGGGGTCGTGTTTCGTGGAAAAGTGGAAGGCCGAGCTTGAAGTCGCCGAGGCCGCCGCGAAGGTCGGGGGCGGGGTCGCGGCCGGGTATTTCCAGGGCGGGCTGGCGGCGGACGTGAAGAACGCCGAGGGGGAGGGAAGTTACAACCTGGTTACCCAGGCCGACGTCGAGGCCGAGCGGGCCGTGATCGCGGTCATCAAGAAAGCGTTCCCCCACCATGCGGTCTACGGCGAGGAGCTGCACGAGGCCGGCGAGGACGCCGCCGCGGTCCTCGCCGCCGAGGACGTCTGGATCGTCGACCCGATCGACGGCACCAGCAACTTCGTCCACGGCATCCCTCATTTCGGGATCTCGGTCGCCTACTACCACCAAGGGGTCGCGACCGTCGGCGTCGTCGGCAACCCGCTCTACGACGACTGGTACACGGCCGTGCGAGGCGGGGGGGCCTTCCACAAGGGCAAGCGGGCGCGGGTCTCGCCCTGCACGCGGATCGACGAGGTGCTGGTCTCGTTCGGCTACTTCTACGACCGCGGCGCGATGATGGAGGCCACGCTCGAGGTCTGCCGCGAGATCCTGTTGCGCAAGGGGCACGGCCTGCGCCGGATGGGCGCCGCGACGCTCGACCTGGCCCACGTCGGCGTGGGCTCGACGGGCGCCTTCTTCGAGTACGAGCTGGCCCCCTGGGACTTCGCCGCCGGCCGCCTGTTCGTCGAGGAGGCGGGCGGCCGCGTCACCACCTGCCATGGCGAGCCCCTGACCCTGACCAAGACGAGCGTCCTCGCCTCCAACGGGCTCGTCCACGACGAAATGGTCGCGATCATGGGCGAACACTTCAAGCGGACGTGACGTCCGCGGATTTTCACGCGATCAGAGTTGCATAAATGCATTGATCGCGGCCAGGGTTTCGAGGGCGTCGGCGGCGATCGCGATCGACCCCGGCGGGGCGAGGGGCTCGCGGGGGTTGATGCGGATCAGGGTCGCCGAGAAGCCGTGGGCGGCCCGCTCGCAGAAGCCGCGGACGGTGGGGATGGCGGTCCCGGCGCCGCATTCGACCACGACGAGCCGGGCCTGGGCCTCGGCCAGGCCCTTCAGCCACGCGCGAAGCCGCGCGGCCTGGGCGTCGGACGCCGAGCCGTCCCAGCCGCCGTCGCCGAACATCAGGATGTTGGGCCGGGCGAGCGTCCCGCAGCGCGGGCATCGGGGCAGGTCGCCGACGGCCCGCATCGTCTCCGGGTCGATCGTCGCGGCCTGGCCCTCGGCGGGGAAGATCCCCACGCCGCACTCATCAAGGCATTGAAGAAAGTCGATTGCGCCGTGGACCTCGTGGATCCGGTCGACCGGGAACCCCGCACGCTGGAACTGGCCGTCGACGTTCGACGTGTAGACGAACCCCCCTTGCGGGGCTCGGTCGGCCCAGCGCTTGAGGATCGCGAAACCCTTGTGCGGCCGGGTCGCCCGGTAGAGTTCCAGGCGGTGTCCGTAGAAGCCCCAGGCCAGCCCGGGGTCCTGGCGGAACCAGCGGGGCGAGGCCAGGGCGACGAAATCCAGGCCGAGCTTCGCGTAGGGCGGATAGGCCTGCCAGAATCCCTGGCGGCCCCGGAAGTCGGGCAGGCCGCTGTCGACGCCCATCCCGGCGCCCGCGCCGATGAGGATCGCGTCGGCCCGCGAGACGGCCTCGGCGGCGCGGCGGGGTTCCGGCGTCGGATCCATGGTCGCCCCCTTTCGCTCGGTGGCCTGTCGGTCTATCCTCGTGGGGTGCGAGACGACGCGAACGCCCCTTCGAGGAGCTGGATTTCATGCTTGCCACGATGGTCTTGGTCGGGCTGCTCGCCGGTGCGCCGGCGGCCCAGGACGCGAAGCGGCCGGACGTCCCGATCGCCGACTTCGAGGGGCCGGACTACGGCGGCTGGAAGGCGACCGGCGAGGCCTTCGGCCCCGCGCCCGCCCGGGGGACTCTCCCCGGCCAGATGACCGTTGAAGGATACCTGGGCCAGGGCCTGGTGAACAGCTTCCGCGGCGGCGACGACGCGACCGGCGAGCTGGCGAGTCCGCCTTTCCGCATCGAGCGCGAGCACCTGAACTTCCTGATCGGCGGCGGCGGCTGGGCCGGCGAGACCTGCCTCGACCTGCTCGTCGACGGCAAGGTCGTCCGCTCGGCGACCGGCCCCAACCGCGACCCCGGCGGCACCGAGCGGCTCCGCTGGGCCGCCTGGGACGTCAAGGACCTGCAAGGGAAGGACGCGACCCTGCGCGTCGTCGACCGCCGCAAGGGGGGGTGGGGACACGTCAACGTCGACCAGATCGTCCAGACCGACGCGCCGAAACTCCCCGTCCGCGCCACGCGGGCCATCGCGCTGAAGGATCGATACCTGCTCATCCCGGTGAAGACCGGCGCCCCCAAGGTCCGCGCCAAGATCCTGGGCGAGCGGGGCGAGACGCTCCGCGACTTCGACGTCGAGCTGGCCCCGGGCGAGGCCGACTTCTTCGCGTTCAGCGACCTGGCCGCCCATCGTGGGAGCACGGTCACGGTCCGCGTCGACGAGCTGGAAGACCCCACGGCGCTGGGGCGGATCCAGCAGTCCGCCTTCCTTCCCGGCGCGGCGGAGGCGTACAAGGAGAAGCACCGGCCGCAGCTCCACTTCACGTCGCGCGTCGGGTGGCTGAACGACCCCAACGGGCTCGTCTGGCAGGACGGCGAGTACCACCTCTTCTACCAGCACAACCCCTTCGGCTGGGCCTGGGGCAACATGCACTGGGGGCACGCCGTCAGCCCGGACCTGGTGCATTGGAAAGAGGCGGGGATCGCGCTCTACCCCCACGAGTACGGCGACTGGGCCTTCTCCGGCAGCGCGGTAGTCGACGTGAAGAACACGGGCGGATTCCAGAAGGGCGACAAGCCGCCGATCGTCGCCGCCTACACCAGCACCGGGCGGGGCGAGTGCATCGTCTACAGCAACGACGGCGGCCGGACCATGACCGAGTACGAGGGGAACCCGGTCGTCAAGCACGAGGGCCGCGACCCGCGGCTGCTCTGGCACGAGCCGTCGAAGCGCTGGGTCATGGCGGTGTACGACGAGGGCAAGAACCCCGACCGCCAGAGCATCGACTTCTACACCTCGCCCGACCTCAAGGCCTGGACGTTCGGCAGCCGGCTCGACGGCTTCTTCGAGTGCCCCGACCTGTTCGAGCTGGCCGTCGACGGCGATCCGAGCAACAAGCTCTGGGTCGTCTACGCGGCCGACGGCAAGTACAAGCTCGGCAAGTTCGACGGCAAGACGTTCGAGGTCGTCTCGGGCCCCGAGAAGCTCGTCTTCCGCCACGGCAACTTCTACGCGGCGCAGACGTTCAGCGACGAGCCTAAAGGGCGTCGCATCCAGATCGGCTGGGCCAACGGCGTGACGTTCCCGGGCTCGCCGTTCAACCAGCAGATGAGCCTGCCGACCGAGCTGACGCTGCGGATGACCAAGGACGGTCCCCGGATCTTCGCCGAGCCCGTCGCCGAGCTGAAGTCGCTGCGGGCCGGGGCCCGCGAATTCTCGAAGACGACCCTCGAACCGGGCGCGAAGAACCCCCTGGAGGGAGCGACGTCGGGCGATCTTTACGAGATCGAGCTGGCCTTTCGGCCCAACGGGGCCGAGTCCGTCGAGCTGGACCTGCGCGGGACGCCCCTGGTGTACGACGTGAAGCGGCAGGACGTGGTCTGCAAGCAGGTGCGGACGTTCGTGCCCCAGGTCGACGGCCTGGTGACCTTGCATGTGTTCGTGGATCGAGGGTCGATCGAGGTCTTCGCCAACGGGGGCCGGACGGCGATCTCGGTGGCCGACCTGGCCGACGACGCGAACCATTCGCTGGGGATCGCGGCGAAGGGGGGGGCGGTCGGGCTGGAGCGGCTCGTCGTCTATCCGCTGCGGTCTTCGTGGTGAGCGTCGGGGGCCGCGCCAGGCCCTGGAAGCCCGGGCGCGGCCGTGCGAGAATCGTGGTCCGGGGCGAATCCCTCGCCCTCGACACGCCTGGAAGGGAACGCCCATGACCTCTCCCAAGAAGAACGTGGACCAGGCTTTCGCCCTGGCGAAGGAACGCTACGCCGCGCTCGGCGTGGACGTCGAGAAGGCCCTGGAGCGGCTGGCGAAGATCCCGATCTCGCTGCACTGCTGGCAGGGCGACGACGTCGGCGGATTCGAGAACGCCGGCGAGGGCCTGGGCGCCGGCCTTGCCGTCACGGGGAACTATCCCGGCAAGGCGCGGACGGCCGACGAGCTGCGCGGCGACCTCGACGAGGCGCTCGCGCTGATCCCCGGCACGCACCGCCTGAACCTCCACGCCAGCTACGCCGAGACCGGCGGCGAGAAGGTCGACCGCGACGCCCTGGAGCCGGCCCACTTCCGGGCCTGGATCGAGTGGGCGAAGGCCAAGGGGATGGGGATGGACTTCAACCCCACCTACTTCTCGCACCCCAAGGCGGCCGACGGCTGGACCCTGGCCCACCCCGACAAGGCGATCCGCCAGTTCTGGATCGACCACGGCATCGCCTGCCGCAAGATCGGCGCGGCGATGGGCGAGGCGCTGGGCACGCCCTGCGTCACCAACGTCTGGATCCCCGACGGCATGAAGGACGCGACCGTCGACCGCAAGGGCCCCCGCGAGCGGCTGCTGCACGCGCTCGACGCGATGTTCGCGACGCCCATCGACCCCAGGCTCAACAAGGACGCCGTCGAGGGCAAGCTGTTCGGCATCGGCTCGGAGACCTACGTGGTCGGCATGCACGAGTTCTACCTCGGCTACGCGATCACGCGCAAGAAGGTCTTCACCGTCGACTCGGGCCACTTCCACCCGACCGAGGTCGTCGCCGACAAGCTCTCGTCGGCCCTGACCTACGTCGACGAGGTCTTGATGCACGTCAGCCGGGGCGTGCGTTGGGACAGCGACCACGTCGTCTTGCTGACCGACGACATCGAGCTGATCGCCCAGGAGCTGGTGCGCGGGGACTACCTCGACCGCGTCCACATCGGCCTGGACTTCTTCGACGCCAGCATCAACCGCGTCGCCGCCTGGGTCATCGGCACCCGGTCGATGATCAAGGCCCTGCTGCTCGCCCTGCTGGAGCCGATCGACGCCCTGCGGAAGTACGAGGCCGACGGCGACTACACGTCGCGGCTGGCCGTCCTCGAAGAGCTGAAGTCGCTCCCCTTCGGCGCCGTGTGGGACCACTACCTCCAGACGAAGGACATCCCCGTCGGCCGCGCCTGGATCGACGGCGTGAAGCGCTACGAGGCCGACGTCCTGAGCAAGCGGGGATGACGGGGCGCGTGCGACCCCGGACCGGCGCGATCCTTCTCCCGCCGGGAGAAGGTGGGCGGGACGTCCGGATGAGGGTCGTCGGAGTTCGGAGCGAGTGAGGGTGCACGGAGGCGTCCGCGAAGCGCCGCGACCCTCATCCGCCCCTTCGGGGCACCTTCTCCCGGGGGAAGAGGGGGTGAACCCTCCACCGCTCCGCCCGTCGCGCCGATGCTCGTCTCGACCTGGTTTGATATCTTCGAACGGCTCTCCAACCCGTCAACCCTCGAAGGCCATCCGCGACCTCTCATGACTCCAAACCCATTCCTCGGCCTCGTGTACCACTGGCTGGGCGGCCTGGCCTCCGGCAGCTTCTACGTCCCCTACCGGTTCGTCCGCAAGTGGTCGTGGGAGACCTACTGGCTGACCGGCGGCGTCTTCAGCTGGATCATCGCCCCGTGGGCGCTCGGCCTGGGGATGACGAACGACCTCCCCTCGGTGATCTCCGAGACGCCGGCGGAGACGCTGCTCAAGGTCTACCTGTTCGGCGTGCTCTGGGGGATGGGAGGGCTGACGTTCGGCCTGACCATGCGCTACCTGGGGATGTCGCTGGGCATGGCGGTGGCGCTCGGGTACACCGCCGCCTTCGGCACGATGGTGCCGCCGATCGTGAAGGGGGAGCTGTTCACGAAGATCCTGCCGACCCTCTCGGGCCAGGTCGTCCTGTTCGGCGTCCTGGTCTGCCTCGCCGGCATCGCCGTGGCGGGGCTGGCCGGGATGTCGAAGGAGCACGAGCTGTCCGAAGAGGCCAAGAAGTCCTCGATCCAGGAGTTCGACTTCAAAAAAGGCCTGCTGGTCGCCACCTTCTCGGGCGTCATGAGCGCCTGCTTCGCGTTCGGCCTGGACGCCAGCGGGCCGATCAAGGCCCTCACCAAGGTCCACGGGACGCCCGACCTGTGGAGCGGCCTTCCCTCGCTGGTGGTCATCCTGGCGGGCGGCTTCACGACCAACTTCCTCTGGTGCGCCTTCCTGCACTGGAAGAACGGGTCGGCCTACCAGTACTTGAGCCCGGTCGTCCGGCCCGACGCCTCGCTCGCCCGCGACCGCACCGAGGTGCTGGAGACCGCGACCGACGCCCCCGGCGAGGAGGCGGCCCTGCAGGCGCACGGCCTCGACGCCTCGGCCGCCGAGGCGGCATCGGGCCGCGTCCCGCTCTTCTGGAACTACCTCTTCAGCGCCCTGGCCGGGGTGACCTGGTACTTCCAGTTCTTCTTCTACACGATGGGCGAGACCAAGATGGGGGAGGACTACAAGTTCTCCAGCTGGACCCTGCACATGGCCAGCATCATG
This sequence comes from Paludisphaera mucosa, assembly GCF_029589435.1. NCBI lineage: Bacteria > Pseudomonadati > Planctomycetota > Planctomycetia > Isosphaerales > Isosphaeraceae > Paludisphaera > Paludisphaera mucosa. The sequence continues at coordinate 5,088,625 of NZ_JARRAG010000002.1, forward strand.
ATCTTCAGCACCCTCTGGGGGATCGCCCTCAAGGAATGGAACGGCACGAGCGCGCGGACGAAGCGGCTCGTCGCCCTCACCCTGGCCGTGCTGATCGGGTCCACCGTGATCATCGGCTACGGCAACTCGCTCGCGCCCAAGGCGGCGGCCGGCGTCGAGTCCCCCGCGGCCGCGCCCGTCGAGTCCCGGCCCTGATCCGGGAACGACCGCCCGGGCTGCGCCTCCCTCTCCCGCAGACGTTCGCTATAAGGATCGCATCATGTTGAAACGACGGCTCGTGAACGCCCTCCTCGCCTCGGCCCTCGCGGGCCTCGGGGCGGCCTCCGTGGCGCGGGGGCAGCAGGTGCCGGCCCAGCCCGACGTGCTGGGGATCTCGCCGGTCCAGCTCCGCGTCGAGGCCAAGGTCGACCCGCTCGGGGTCGACTCGGTCAACCCCCGGTTGAGCTGGATCGTCGCCTCCTCCCGGCGCGGCGAGGTGCAGACGGCCTATCAGATCGTCGTCGCGACCGACGAGGCCAAGCTCGCCGCCGAGGAGGGGGGGGACCTCTGGGACAGCGGCAAGGTCGCCAGCGACGAGACGACGGGCATCTCGTATTCGGGCGTCCCGCTCAAGAGCGGCCTGCGCTGCGTGTGGAAGGTCCGGATCTGGGGCAAGGACGGCAACCCCTCGGGCTGGAGCGCCCCCGCCTTCTGGACCGTCGGCCTGCTCGACGCGGCCGACTGGAAGGCCGAATGGATCGGCCACGACAAGGCCCGCGACGAATCCGCCGGCGCCGTGGAGGCCGACTTCGGCGCGGCGAAGTGGATCTGGCACGGCGAGGACAAGGGGGGCGACAAGCCCAAAGGCCACCGCCTGTTCGTGACCGAGTTCGAGGTCGCCGCCGACTCGCCGATCGCCGAGGCCACCCTGCTCAGCGTCGCCGACGACTCGCACAAGTACACGATCAACGGCCAGCTCGCCGCCGCCGGCAGCAGCTTCAAGGTCCCGGTCCAGACCGACGTCGCCCGGTTCGTGAAGCCCGGCAAGAACACCCTGCGGGCCGAGGTCGAGAACGGCGCGCCGAGCCCCGCGGGCCTGCTCGCCCGCCTGGTCGTCAAGCTGAAGGACGGCCGGGTCGTCGAGTCGATCACCGACCCCTCATGGAAGACCGTCGCCGACCCCGGGGCCAACTGGCACGACCGGGCCATCGACCTCGCCGGCCTCCCCGCCGCGGAGGTCGTGGGCGCGTACGGCGACGGCCCCTGGGGCAAGCTCACCGTCACCAAGCTGGTCCTGCCCAGGCCGGCCTACCTGCGGAAGGACTTCCAGGTCGACAAGCCCGTGAAGCGGGCCACGCTCTACACGACGGCCCTGGGGATCCACGACGCCCACGTCAACGGCGTCCGCGTCGCCGACGACTACTTCAACCCCGGCTGGACCGACTACACGAAGCGCGTCTACTACCGGACGTACGACGTCACCCGGCTCGTCCGCCCCGGCGCCAACGCCCTGGGGGCGATCCTGGCCGACGGCTGGTACAGCGGCTACGTCGGCTTCGGCAAGCTCCGCGACCACTACGGCAAGAAGCCCCGCCTCAAGGCCCAGCTCGTGGTCGAGCACGCCGACGGGTCGACCTCCGTCGTCGCCACCGGCCCGGACTGGAAGGCGGCCGTCGGGCCGATCCTCGAGGCCGACTTCCTCATGGGCGAGACCTACGACGCCCGCCTCGAGAAGGCCGGCTGGGACCAGCCCGGCTACGACGCCTCGGCCTGGGCCGCGGTCGATTCCGGGGCCGAGATGGACCCGAAGGTCGAGGCCCACCCCGGGCCCCCGGTCCTGCCGTTCACCGAGCTGCGCGCCAAGACTTCCGCCCCGGTCAAGCCGGGCGTCTACGTGCTCGACTACGGCCGGAACTTCGCCGGCGTCCCCCGCCTGCGGCTCCGCGGCGAGCCCGGCCAGGCGATCACCCTGCGGTTCGCCGAGCGGCTCAACCCCGACGGCTCCGTCTACGTCACCAACCTCCGCGAGGCCCGCTGCATCGACACCTACGTCTGCAAGGGGACCGGCGAGGAGGAGGTCTGGTCGCCCCGGTTCACCTTCCACGGCTACCAGTACCTGGAGGTCTCGGGCCTGAAGTCGCCCCCCACCACCGAGACGGTGGTCGGCCTGGCCCTCTCCAGCGCCACGGCCGTCGCCGGCCGGTTCCAGACGTCCGACCCGATGCTCAACCAGCTCCACAGCAACATCTACTGGACCCAGCGGGCGAACTTCATCGACATCCCCACCGACTGCCCCCAGCGCGACGAGCGCCTGGGCTGGACGGGCGACGCCCAGGTCTACATCAAGACCGCGAGCCTCAACGCCGACGTCCAGGCCTTCTTCGACAAGTGGCTCGTCGACCTGACCGACGGCCAGCGCGCCGACGGCCAGTTCCCCATGGTCGCCCCGGTCAAGGTCGCCGGCGACGACGGCGGCCCCGCCTGGGCCGAGGCCGGCGTCGTCTGCCCCTGGACCATCTACCAGGTCTACAACGACAAACGGCTGCTCGAACGCCAGTACCCGTCGATGGCGAAGTACGTCGAGTTCCAGATCGCCCGCAGCACCCCCGACCTGCTGCCCCCCGAGAAGTACCACGCCTTCGGCGACTGGCTGAGCATCGGCGCCGACACGCCCAAGGACGTGATCTACTCTGCCTACTTCGCCCTCGCCGCCCGCACCACGTCCAAGGCCGCCGAGGTCCTCGGCAAGGCCGAAGACGCCAAGAAGTACGCCGACGTTTACGAGAAGATCAAGGCGTCGTTCAACAGGGCGTACGTCGCCGAGGACGGCCGGATCAAGGGCGACACCCAGGCCTGCTACGTCCTGGCGCTCAGCAACGACCTCGTCGACGGCGAAAAGGCGAAGCAGGCGGCCGAGCACCTGGTGAAGGACATCGAGGCCAAGGGCTGGCACCTCTCCACGGGCTTCGTCGGCACCAAGGACCTGATGCTCGTCCTCTCCAAGATCGGCCGCCAGGACGTCGCCTACCGGCTCCTGTTCAACGACACGTTCCCCTCGTGGGGCTTCTCGATCAGGCACGGCGCGACCAGCATCTGGGAGCGCTGGGACGGCTGGACCCCCGACAAGGGCTTCCAGGACCCGGGCATGAACTCGTTCGCCCACTACTCCTTCGGCGCGGTCTACGGCTGGATCGTCGAGAACATCGGCGGCATCCACGCGGCCGACGTGGCCTACAAGCGGATCGTGATCGCCCCCAAGCTCACCGACAAGCTGACGTTCGCCTCGACCTCGTACCGGAGCGTCCGCGGCGACGTCGCGGTGGCCTGGACGCGGAACGCCGGCGTCGTCACGATGGACGTCACCATCCCGGCCAACACGACCGCCAAGATCGCCGTCCCGGCCGCCGACCCCGCCGCGATCGCCGAGAGCGGGGTCCCGCTCGCCCAGGCCCAGGCCCAGGGCGTGAAGGTCGCCGGCGTCGAGGAGGGCGCGACGATCGTCGAGGTCGGCTCGGGCCGCTACGTCTTCACCTTCGCGGCCCGCTGACGCGGGCCGACCCCCCGCGAGGCCCGGCCCCCGCCGCGCCGGGCCTCGCCGCCCCAACCTCCCGCCTCTCGAAACCCACCTTGCCCGGACTTACGAGGAACCCGACGTGATCCAAAAGCACCCCCACCTGACGCTCGCCCTGATGGCGATGTCGGCGGCCTTCGCGACGCGGCCCGCCGCCGCCGAGGAGCCCGCCTTCCAGGCCCTGTTCAACGGCAAGGACCTCTCCGGCTGGCACGGCGAGTCGACGATCGACCCGCGCAAGTTCAAGGCGATGAGCCCCGACGAGCAGAAGGCCAAGCTCGCCGCCGACGCCGCCGACGCCGCCCAGCACTGGAAGGCGGCCGACGCCGAGATCGTCAACGACGGCCACGGCGTCTTCCTCGCGACCGACAAGGAGTACGGCGACGTCGAGCTGTTCCTCGACTTCAAGATCGGCCCGATGGGCGACAGCGGCGTCTACCTCCGCGGCACGCCCCAGATCCAGATCTGGGACTTCCGCGAGGAGGCCGGCAAGCACAGCCTCGGTGCCGGCAAGGGCTCGGGCGGCCTCTGGAACAACTCCGCCGGCGCGCCCGGCAAGGACCCGCTGGTCTTCGCCGACAACCCGATCGGCGAGTGGAACACGCTGCGGGTCGTCCAGGTCGGCGCCCGCACCACGATCTACCTGAACGGCAAGCTGGTCGTCCAGGACGCGGTCATGGAGAACTACTGGGACCGCAAGACCCCGCTGGCCGCCGTCGGCCCGATCCAGCTCCAGACCCACGGCAGCGAGACCCGCTTCCGCAACATCAAGATCCGCGAGATCGCCCCGGCCGAGGCGAACGCCTACCTCGCCAAGCTCGACACCGCCGTCGGCGGCTTCGTCGAGCTGTTCGACGGCAAGGACCTCGCCGGCTGGAAGGGCCCGGTCGACAACTACGAGGTCGTCGACGGCGCCATCCGCTGCAAGCCCGAGCACGGCGGCACGATCTACTACGACAAGGAGTACGGCGACTTCGTCGCCCTCGTCGAGTTCCGCCTGCCCCCCGGCGGCAACAACGGCCTGGCCATCCGCTACCCCGGCCAGGGCGACGCCGCCTACCAGGGCATGACCGAGCTGCAGGTCCTCGACGACGGCCATGAGAAGTACGGCAAGCTCGACCCCCGCCAGGCCCACGGCTCCGCCTACGGCCAGGTCGCCGCGCAGCGCGGCTACCTCCGCCCCGTCGGCGAGTGGAACTACGAGAAGGTGACGGTCAAGGGCCCGAAGATCCAGGTCGAGCTCAACGGCACGACGATCCTCGACGCCGACCTGAGCACCGTCAAGGAGTTCATGGCCAACTCCCCGCACCCCGGCAAGGACCTCAAAAAGGGCTACTTCGGCTTCGCCGGCCACAACGACCCGGTCGAGTTCCGCGCCATCTCGCTGAAGCCGCTGGACTGACGTCCTCCGGCCCGACCCCTGGACATCGAAGGCCGCGCGGCCGTCCCCCCGGGACGGGCCGCGCGGCCTTCTTCGCATCTCGACGTCAGCGCGCCGCCGTCGGCCGGCCCGGGCGCTCGACGATCCCGACGTCGATGTACTGGCCGCCGCCGTTCTGACGGCAGTGGACGGCGAGCAGGTTCCGGCCCCCAGGCCGCAGCGCGGCGCGGGCCTCGTCGGAGATGGGGATCTCCTGATAGTCGGCGACGAAGCCGGGAAGGCGGGCGGCGAGGACGCCGTTGAGGTAGATCTCGGCGTCCTCGTCGTGGTGGACCGAGAGGGCGAGTCGCGACGGGTCGCCGGCCGGGAGGTCGAAGCCGCGGCGGAGCCAGAGTTCGCGCGACCGCCATTCGGTGCGGACGACCGCGCCTGGCGTGCCGCGGCTGCCGAAGCCGCCGGGGGCCTCGGCCCAGGCGGCGTCGTCGAAGCCCTCGCGCGTCCATTCGGCCGGCGGCCGCGCCTCGGTGCGACGCCAGGCGACGGGCTCCCGCCGGGACGTGGCGAGGACCTCGCGCGCGGGCGTCGCCGGGGTGAGGTCGGCGGACGCCGCGTCGATGCGGTGGATGAGCCCCCGATCCAGGCCGACGACGTAGATCTCGCCCTCGGAATCCAGCCCGAACGAGACGACCCGGTCGGGCGCGCGGCCGATCTCGACGATCGAGGTCAAGGCCCGATCGCGCTGCTCGATCGCCCAGACTCGGCGAGTCTCGAAGTCGCCGAAGACGTACTTGCCGACCAGCGCCGGGTTCTTCGCCCCCCGGTAGACGTAGCCGCCCGTCACCGAGACACCGAGCCGGTGGTGATAGGCGAAGACCGGCGCGACGTACCGCGCGTCGGGCCGGGCGTAGCGGTCGGAGAAGGGGTGGAAGGCTTCGTAGACGTTCCAGCCGTGGTTCTCGCCGGCCCGGACGATCGTCACCTCCTCGTACTGCCCTTCGCCGACGTCGCCGACCCAGAGGTCGCCGCTGGGCGGGTCGAAGCTGAACCGCCAGGGTTCGCGGAAGCCGGACGCCCAGATCTCCGGTCGCGCGTCGGGCCGGCCGGCGAAGGGGTTGTCGGGCGGGACGGCGTACGCGCGGCCGCCCTCGGCGCGGTCGACGTCGATGCGGAGGAATTTGCCGAGGAGGGTGGAAAGGTCCTGGCCCCGGCCGTGAGGGTCGTTCTGGGGACCGTCGTCGCCCATCCCCAGGTACAGGAAGCCGTCCGGCCCGAAGGCCATGTACCCCCCGTCGTGGGTCTCGCCCGAGACGGGGATGTCGATCACGGGCCGGGACGGCTCGCCCGAATCGCGGAGGCCGTCGAGGGCGGCCTTGCGCTCGATCACGCGGACGGTCAGCCGGCCCCCGTCGCGCGGGCTGTGCAGCTTGAGGAAGTAGCGGCGGTTGTGGACGAAGTCGGGGTGGAAGGCCACGCTCGTGAGGCCGGTCAGCTCGCCGGGGGTGGTCTCGGCGCCGACGTCGACGAACGGCGAGCGGCGACGGCCCTCGTCCTCCAAGAGCCAGAGCCGGCCCCGCTGCATCTCGATCACGACCGCCCCGCCGGGGAGGCCGGGCAGGGGGCCGAACCAGACGGGCCGCTGGAAGGGCCGGCTCGCGTCGCCCCACGGTCGGAAGGCGACCGGGACGGCCGCGCGGGGCACGTCGCGAGGGTCGACCGCCTCGCGCGGCGAGGCCGAGCGGGCCGGCGCCAGGGACGCGAGGAAGGCGAGCAAGTCGGCCGTCTCGCCGGGCGCGAGGCCCTCATGGAGCCCCGCCGGCATCAGGGAGACCCGGCTGGGGGCCTGCTCTTCGATGTCGGCGCGGGCCACGCGGACGGCCTGATCGGCGGCGACCGCGATCTCGACCGCGGCGTCGCCGGCCGGTCGAACTAGCCCCTGGAGGACCCGGCCCGACGTCAGGGCCACGACCGTCGAGACGTAGTCGGGGTGGATCTTCGCCGAGGGGTCGAGGATCGAATCCAGGATCTCCGACCGTTCCCCGCCCAGCCCGGCGAAGTCGGGGCCGAGGGCCGCGCCCTTGCCCGCGACCGGATGGCAGCCGGCGCAGCGCGTCCGCGCGACGTCCTCGAACAGCCGGCGGCCGCGGCCGGCGTCGCCCGTCGCCGCGAGCACGGCGCGACGATATTCGCCCGTCGCCGGAGCGTCCTGGGCCGATGCGTCCGACGAAGGCAGGGCCGCGATCAGGGTCGCCGCGGCGAGGCTCCGAGAGAGCCTCGTCGGTATCCCGAGGCCATTCATAAGCGTCCTGGGCTCTTTCCGCGGTTGCGGGGCTTCGAGGTTCGGCGAGGCCCCGAAGAACATCCTCGGTCGTGGGGCCGCTCCCCGGAGCGGTTTGGCAAATCCCGGGTCCGAGGCGCAGGCGGAGCGCCGAGGTCTCCGGAAGGCGTTCGGATCGGCGAACCGGCCGCGTCGACCTGTGAAGTTCCCATCATCGGGACCTCGGCGGACGGCGTGCACGACCGCCGCATCCGAGCGGGCGTCCTTCCATTAAAACACGGCCATTCGATGGAAGCGACCCGTCAAGGCTGGGGCCCGCCGAAAACCAGACGCCCGTCGCGCATCCGGGCGATCCCGGGGCGTCAATCGAAGAGGACGCCCTTCAGGTCGAGGGTGAAGCCGGGCAGGACGTCCTCGCCGGGGAGCGTCGTCGGTTTCGTCAGCGTCTCGACGTCGCGGCCGGGGCGGTGGATCTCGACCGTCTGCGTCTCCGGGTCGATCAGCCAGCCGAGCCGCACGCCGTGGGCGAGGTACTCGGCCATCTTGACGCGCATGTCCTTGATCGCGTCGCTGGGCGAGCGCAGTTCGACGGCGAAGTCGGGGACGACGTGGGCGAACCGCCGGCGGTCCTCCGCCGGGACGCGATCCCAGCGTTCGCGTGCGATCCAGGAGACGTCCGGTGCGCGGATCGCGCCGTCGGGGAGGGTGAAACCCGTCGACGAATCGAAGACCTTGCCGAGTCGGGACGCCTTGTTCCAGATCCCGAGTTGGATGGTCAGCTCGGCGTTGCGGCCGCCGCCGTCGGACGATGCGGGCGTCATGGCGATCAGTCCTCCGTCGGCGGCCCGTTCGAGCCGGAGGTCGCGATTGGCCGCGCAAAGCGTCGCGAAGTCGTCGGCGTCGACCACGAGCCGGACGGAGCGCGGGAGCGCCAGGGTCGTCGGGGCCTCGCCCGCGGCCCTGGAAGCATCCTGTTCGAGGGTGATGGTTCCCATGGCTGAGCCTCCGTTCCGGCGTCCGGCCTCGGCGTTCTTTCGCATCGTAAGCCTCGGCCGCCGGGCGTCAAGCCTCGCTCACGCCAGGATGGCCTGGACCGGGTTCTGGTCGAGGACGCCGGTCAGGCGCATGTCGAGGCCCTGGGACTTGAAGCTGAGGCGGCGGTGGTCGATGCCCATGCAGTGGAGGATCGTGGCGTTCATGTCGTGGATGTGGACCGGGTCCTGCACCACGTTGTAGCTGAAGTCGTCGGTCTCGCCGTGGACGACCCCCTTCTTGATCCCGCCGCCGGCGAACCAGACGGGGAAACACTTGGGGTGATGGTCGCGGCCGTAGTTCTCGCGCGAGAGCGGGCCCTGGCAGTAGATCGTGCGGCCGAACTCGCCGCCCCAGATCACCAGGGTGTCGTCGAGCAGCCCGCGCTGCTTCAGGTCGGTGATGAGCGCGTAGGTCGCCTGGTCGACGTCCTTGCACTGGGCGGGGAGGTCGCCGGCGAGGTTGCCGTGCTGGTCCCAGCCGCGGTGGAAGATCTGCACGAACCGGACGTCGCGCTCGGCCAGGCGGCGGGCGAGCAGGGCGCTGCGGGCGAAGGTCCCGGGCTTGTGGACGTCGGGGCCGTACATGTCGAGGATGTTCTTGGGCTCGTTGCTGATGTCGGCCAGTTCGGGGACGCTGGTCTGCATGCGGAAGGCCATCTCGTACTGGGCGATCCGCGCCTGGGTCTCGGGATCGGCGAACGAGTCGTATTCCTTCTGGTTCAGCCGGTTGATCGCGTCGAGCGTGCGGCGGCGGACCGAGCGGTCGACGCCCGAAGGGTTCGACAGGAAGAGCACCGGGTCGCCCACCGACCGCAGGGCCACCCCCTGGTGCTTGCTGGGCAGGAACCCCGCGCTCCAGAGGCGGGTGTAGATCGCCTGGGCCGACGTCTTGCTCGACCACGACGGCGTCATCACGACGAACGCCGGCAGGTCCTGGTTCATCGCCCCCAGGCCGTAGCTGAGCCACGAGCCCAGGCTGGCGCGGCCGGGGATCTGGTTGCCGGTGCAGATGTAGGTGACGGCCGGGTCGTGGTTGATCGCCTCGGTCCACGTGGTCTTGACCAGGGCGATCTCGTCGACGATCTTCGCCGTCCAGGGGAGCAGCTCGCTGATCCACATCCCCGACTTGCCGTGCTGCGCGAACTTGTACCGCGACGGCGCGACGGGGAAGCGGGACTGGCCGCTGGTCATCGTGGTCAGGCGCTGGCCCTTGCGGATCGAGTCGGGCAGGTCCTTGTCGAACTGCTCGTCCATCTTCGGCTTGTAGTCGAAGAGGTCGATCTGCGACGGGCCGCCGTTCATGTGCAGGTAGATCGCCCGCTTGGCCTTGGGGGCGAAGTGGGGCAGGCCGGGGAGGCCGCCCGCGCCGTTGGGCAGGGCCGGGGAGGCCGGGTCGGCCCCGGGGAAGGCGATCCCCTCGCGGGCGAGGAGGTCGGCCAGGGCGACCGTGCCGAGGCTCATCGCCCCGGCGCGGCCGAAGAAGCTCCGGCGGGTCTCGACCTGGGCGTTCTCGCGGATCGGGTCCATGGGAGGGCTCCTGGGCGGTGCGAGTCGGGCGGGTCAGCCCCGGGTGACGACTTCATCGAGGTTCAGGATGATGTTGGCGATCATGGTCCAGGCGGCCAGCTCGCGGGCCTCGAGCGCCGGGTCGGGCTTGGTCGCGCCGGCCTCGATCAGGGCCTTGGCCTCGTCGGGCTTGCCGGCGTAGTGGGCCGAGAAGTCCTTGAGCGCGGCGGTCAGCTCGGCGAGGTCGGCGGCGTCGGGCGTGCGGGCGGCGGCCAGGCGGAACATGTGGGCCAGGCGTTCCTCGGTCGTCGCGCCCGACTCGCGGAGGGCCCGCTCGGCCAGGCCCCGCGAGGCCTCGACGTACTGGGGCTCGTTGAGCAGGAGCAGGGCCTGGAGCGGCGTGTTGGTCCGCTCGCGGCGCACCCGGCACGACTCGCGCGAGGGGGCGTCGAGCGTGGCCATCTGGGGCGGCGGCGCGGTCCGCTTCCAGAAGGTGTAGAGGCTGCGGCGGTGGACCTTGTCGACCCCCTCGTCGGCCTTGAAGACGCCCGTGTCGCTGCCGACGTAGGCGACGGCCTCCCACAGCCCGCCGGGCTGGGGCGGCTTGACGCTCGGCCCGCCCATCGTCTCGACGAGCACGCCGGCGGCGAAGAAGGCCTGATCGCGGAGCGTCTCGGCGTCGAGCCGGAACCGCGGCCCGCGCGCCAGCAGGCGGTTGCCCGGGTCCTTCGCGAGGCCCTCGGGCGTGGCCTTCGCGGTCTGGCGGTACGCGGCCGTCGTCACCAGCCGCTTCATCATCCGCTTGACGTCCCAGCCCTCCTCGCGGAAGGTCACGGCCAGCCAGTCGAGCAGCTCGGGATGGCTCGGGGGCTCGCCCTGGGCGCCGAAGTCCTCGGACGTCTTGACCAGGCCGGTCCCGAAGAGCTGCTGCCAGAAGCGGTTGACCGCCACCCGGGCCGTCAGCGGGTGCTCGGGCGCGACCAGCCACCGGGCCAGGCCCAGGCGGTCGGCGGGGGCGTCGGAGGGGAGGGGGGGCAGGAACGCGGGGACGACCCGCCCGACCTGGTCCTTGGGCTGGTCGTACTCGCCGCGGTTCAGGACGAACGCCGGCTTGGGGTCGCCCTTCCGCTCGCGGAAGATCAGCGTCGTCGAGATCTTCTCCTCGAGCTTGTTGCGCTCGGCCTCGACCCGGGCGATCTCGTCGCGGATCGGCTGGACGGCCTTCTTCGCGTCGATCCACCCGTCGGCCAGGAAGCGGTCGACGAGCAGCTTGCGCTCGGCCTCCGTCCGCTCGCCCCGGGGCTTCTTGACGATCGCCTTGAGCGGGTCGGGCAGGCCCGCGCCGTCGTCGACGAGCCGGGCGCGGATCCAGGCGGTGAGGTTCTCGTACGACTGGCCTTCCTGGGGCGTCCAGGTGCGCAGGCCGGCCTCGTCGAAGTAGGCGACGCCGTCGAACAGGGTGAACGCCCAGCCCTCGATCAGGGTGCCGGGGGCGAGGTCGAGCTTCGCCGCGGGGACCTCCAGCCGGACCCACGCGCCGTCGGCGGGGAGGTCGCCGATGCGGAGGCGCTCGACGCTCCCGTCCTTGCCCCAGTCGATCAGGTTCTCGCCCCAGACGGCCCGCCGCGACCACGCGCCGCCGGTCTTCCACTGGAGCATGACCTCGCGGGGAGGGTTCCGGGGGTCGAGGTAGACGTGGGTGAACAGCGAGTCGCCCTTGCCCACCTTCAGCTTGGGCCCGTTCGCCTCGACGATCTTCTGCGTCAGGCCCTTGGCCTCGATCCGCAGCGCGGCGCGGCCGGTCTTGACGGGGTGGTCGGGGGCCGCGACGAACTCGCCCGTGCCCGACGCCGCGGCGCCCGCCGGCGGCTCGTCGTCGATCCAGGTGTAGTCGTCGCGACGGACGACCTCGGAGAGCCCGGCGTCGACCTTCACGTCGTAGGACGCGGCGAACCGGGCGGCCTCGGACGCGACCTTGGCCTTCAGCTCGGCGAGCTTGGCGTCGTTCCGCGCGATCTTCTCGGCCTGCTCGCGCGTCGGCGTCTTCAGGATCGGCTCCCAGCGCGACTTGTTGCCGTCCATCGCCGGGCCGTCGATGTTGTTGAAGAAGGCGAAGAACTGGTAGTACTCTTTCTGGGTGATCGGGTCGTACTTGTGATCGTGGCAGCGGGCGCAGCCGACGGTCAGGCCGAGGAAGACGGAGCCGTTGGTGTCGACCTGGTCGGCCACGTTGCGGGTGTAGACTTCCTGCTCGATCGACCCCCCCTCGGACGTCGAGACGTGGCAGCGGTTGAAGCCGGTGGCGACGAGCTGGTCGGGCGTCGGGTCGGGGAGCAGGTCGCCGGCGAGCTGCTCGATGATGAAGCGGTCGAACGGCTTGTCCTCGTTGAACGCCTTCACGACCCAGTCGCGGTACGCCCACATCTCGCGGAAGTTGTCCAGGTGCAGGCCGTGGGTGTCGCCGTAGCGGGCGGCGTCGAGCCAGTAGCGGGCCATGTGCTCGCCGTAGCGGGGCGAGTCGAGCAGGCGGTCGACGGCCTTCTCATAGGCGGGGTCGAGCCCGACGGCGGCGACCGCGGCCAGGAAAGCGTCGACCTCGGCGATCGTCGGCGGCAGGCCGGTCAGGTCGAGCGTGGCGCGTCGCAGGAGGGTCGTCGGGTCGGCGGCGGCGGAAGGCTTCAGGCCCTCGGCCTCGATCCGGGCCAGCAGGAACGCGTCGATCGGGCCCCGCGCCCAGGCGGCGTCGGCCGTCTTGGGGGCCTCGGGCTTGGCGACCGGGGTGAAGGCCCAGTGGCCGCTCCACGACGCCCCCTCGGCGACCCAGCGCTTGAGGACGTCCGCCTGCTCGGGGGTCAGCGACTTGCCCGACTTCTTGGGCGGCATGACCATCTCGGCGTCGTCGGTCTCGATCCGGAAGACCAGGCTGCTGTCCTCGACGTTCCCCGGCACGATCGCGGCGTCGCCCGACTTGAGCTTCGCCAACGCGCCCTCGTGGGTGTCGAGCCGGAGGCCCGCCTTGCGCTCCTTCTCGTCGAAGCCGTGGCAGGCGAAGCAGGCGTCCGAGAGGATCGGCCGGACCTCGCGTGCGAAATCGACCTTCGCCTTCGTCGGCGAGGGCTCTCCCGCCCGGGAGATCGCCGGGCCGAGCGTCGCCGCGATCAGGACGGCCGCCGCGAGGGGTCGGAAACCAGGAGGCATGGGGGGGTCTCCCGAAGGGGCGGGAATCGAGCTTCGGCGGGGTGTGCGGTGTTGAACAGCCCTTTAACTTTACCAGCGCCGTCGAGTCCCCGGGAAGTCGTCACCGTCGAGAGCGACCGGTCTCGACGTCGCATCCTCCGCGATCGGACCCCAGGGCGGGCCTTCCCGGACGGCGTCATCCTGAGAGGCTCCGCAGGCGATGCGACGAGGCCCGACGCCGTCGGCTCGACCGGCGGCGTGGGCCACGGGTTTCGCGGGGCGGTCCCCCGGCGGGGGCCGTGGTCAGCCGGCGCGTCGCCGCCGGATGCGGCGGGCGGCGAGGAGGGCCGCCGAGGCGCCGACGGCGGCGAGCACGACGGACGAAGGCTCGGGGACGCTGCCGTGCGACGCGACGACCGAGCCCGAGGCCACGGTCCGGGACCCCGCGTCGGCCTGCCATTCGTAAGAACCCGTATAGATGTTCGTCGCCCCGGTCGCCGCCAGCCCGCTCAGGAAGACGAGCTGCAGCTCTCTCGTCGGGCCGAGGTCGATCCGGAAGTTGTAGGGGAGCTGGTCGGTGTAGGTGAACGTGGCGTCCGCCAGCGTGTACGTGGCCGACGCGTAGGTGAAGCCATCGACCGTCGCGGCCGACGCCGTGATATCCGCCGCGAGCATGGTGTGGAGGTCGTCGCTGAGCGTGAACGACCCCGTCAGCGTCCCCGCCGGCAGCCCGCCGCCGGCGACGAGGTCGACGTCGGTCAGGGTGAACACGACGCCCGCCGACGACGGGGCCGCGAACGCGGCGCAGGCCAGGCATGCCAGGGCGGTCGCCCGAATTCCTATCCTCATGATGTCACCCCTTCGTGATCCCAGACCGATCGAGTCGTCGGACGGGAGCCGCGCCCGCATCACCGACGAGTCGCACGACGTTCTTTACGCCCCGACCGACGCGAGGGGCCCCGGCCGGTGTACGGAATCGCCGTCGCGTCGCGTATCGTCGACGCGTCCGCCCAGCGTGAGGCGTCGCGAGGACGTCGGCCCGCCCGACGCCGGGGCTTGAACGCCGGCGGCGGGTCGTGCCACAATGGGCGAGGCCGCAGGCCCTTGCCGGGCGATCTCGACCTGCCGCACCCGCCTCGCCCCTGGTCGTCGGCCCTCCTTCCAAGATCCCTCGATGAAGAATCCGGCCTGAGACGGGAGTCGCATTCCGATGCACCGATTCGCGGCATGGTTCGGGACGGCGGCGACGGCGATGGCGGCGGCCTCGTCCGCGGGGGCCGACGATCGGGTCGACTACAACCGCGAAGTCCGGCCGATCCTGTCGAAGAACTGCCTCGCCTGCCACGGCTCGGACGCCTCCGCCAGGGCCGCCAAGCTGCGGCTCGACGTCCGGGGCGAGGCGCTCAAGCCGCTGGAGAGCGGCGACGCGGCGATCGTCCCCGGCGACGTCGAGGCGAGCGTCCTGCTGGAGCGGATCCTCGATGCGGACGACACGCTCCGCATGCCCCCCCGCAAGGCCGGGCCGCGGCTCGCCGAGGCCGAGGTCGCGATCCTCCGCAGGTGGATCGCCCAGGGCGCCGAGTACGCCGAACACTGGGCGCTCGTCGCCCCCGAACCGGCCCCCGCGCCGGCCGTGTCGGACGCCTCGTGGCCCCGCGACCCGCTCGACGCCTTCATCCTGGCGCGACTCGACCGCGAGGGGATGCACGCCTCGACCGAGGCCGACCGCCCGACGCTGCTGCGGCGGCTGAGCCTCGACCTTCGCGGCCTGCCGCCGACCCCCGCCGAGGCCCGCGCGTTCGCCGACGACCCGTCGCCCGACGCCTACGAGCGGGCCGTCGAACGCTATCTCGCCGACCCCGCCTTCGGCGAGCGCTGGGCGCGGCCCTGGCTGGACCTGGCCCGCTACGCCGACTCGGCCGGGTACGGCTCCGACCCGCTGCGCACCATCTGGGGATACCGCGACTGGCTCGTCGACGCCCTCAATCGCAACCTGTCCTATGAGCGGTTCACGCTCGAGCAGATCGCCGGCGACCTGCTCCCCGGCGCCACCGACCGCCAGCGGGCGGCGACCGCCTTCCACCGCAACACGATGACCAACACCGAGGGCGGCACCGACGACGAGGAGTTCCGCATCGCCGCCGTCAAGGACCGCGTCGACGTCACGTTCCAGGCCTGGATGGGCCTGACGATGGGCTGCGCCAAGTGCCACACGCACAAGTACGACCCGATCTCGAACGAGGAGTACTACAGCGCCTTCGCGATCTTCAACCAGACGGCCGACGCCGACCGCCCCGACGAGGCCCCCGTCATGCCCTGGATCACCGCCGAGGAGTCCGAACGCCTGAGCGGCCTCGACGCCCGCCTCGCGGGGCTGAAGGCGAAGCTCGACGCCATCGTGGGACCGCCCGCCCCGGCGCTCCGGGACGAGATCGCCCAGGTCGAGAAGGCCCGGGCCGACGTCCCCACGCTGCCGGTCATGGTCGAGCTGCCGAAGGAGAAGCGCCGCGTCACCCGCGTGCTCATGAAGGGCAACTTCCTGGACCCGGGGCCCGAGGTCGGCCCGGGCCTGCCGAAGGCGTTCAACCCCGCCCCCGAGGGGAAGCCCGTCGACCGGCTGGTGCTGGCGCAATGGCTCGTCGACCGCAAGAACCCGCTGACGGCCCGCGTGGCGGTGAACCGCACCTGGGCGCTCCTCTTCGGCGCGGGGATCGTCGAGACGGAGGAGGACTTCGGCACCCAGGGCGAGCCCCCCAGCCATCGCGAGCTGCTCGACCGCCTGGCCGTCGATTTCATGGATTCGGGATGGGACGTGAAGGGCCTGATCCGCCGCCTGGTGAGGTCGGCGACCTACCGGCAGGCCTCGCGGCCGACCCCCGAGGCGCTCGCCAAAGATCCCAAGAACCGCCTGCTGTCCCACGCCCCGCGGGTGCGGCTCGACGCCGAGGAGGTCCGCGACCAGGTCCTGGCCCTCTCCGGGCTCCTGAGCCGGAAGATCGGCGGCCCCAGCGTCTTCCCGGTGCAGCCCGACGGCCTCTGGCAGGCCGCGTTCAACGGCCAGCGGACCTGGACGACCAGCCCGGGGCCCGACCGCCACCGCCGGGGCGTCTACACCTTCTGGCGGCGGACCGTGCCGTACCCGTCGATGGCCGCGTTCGACGCCCCCAGCCGCGAGCTGTGCGCCGTCAAGCGGGTCCGCACCAACACGCCGCTCCAGGCGCTCGTCACGCTCAACGACCCGGTGTACGTCGAGGCCGCGCAGGGGCTCGCCCGGCGGATCGTCCGCGAGGGGGGCGGCTCGCCCGAGGAGCGCGTCCGCTACGGCCTGGAACTCTGCCTCGGCCGCCCGCCGCGCGACGAGCAGGCGGCCCCGCTGGTCGCCCTGTACGCGGCGCAGCTCGAACGCTACCGCAGCGACCCGACGGCCGCCTCGGCCTTCGCGACCGAGCCGCTCGGCCCCTTGCCCGACGGCCTGGACCCGGCCGAGCTGGCCGCCTGGACGGCCGTCGCCAACGTGCTCCTGAACCTCGACGCCGTGCTGACCAGGGGGTGACGCCGTGGGCCTCGACGCGGACCTCGACCTGAACCAGATCCTCCGCATGCGGCTCGCCCGCGCGGAGACCCGGCGGCAGTTCCTCAGGCGGTCGCAGACCGGCCTGGGCGCGATCGCCCTGGCCTCGTTCCTGGGCGCCGACGCGAAGGCCGATCCGGCCGCCGGGGCCGACGCCTCGCCGACGATCCCGAAGCGGCCCGCGAAGGCCAAGAACGTCATCTACCTGCACATGTCGGGCGGGCCGCCCCAGCAGGACCTTTTCGACTACAAGCCGCTCCTCATCAAGCACAACATGGAGCTGTGCCCGGAAGAGCTGCTGAAGGGCCAGCGGTTCGCCTTCATCAAGGGCCGGCCCAAGATGCTGGGGACGCCCTACAAGTTCGCCAGGCGGGGCGAGAGCGGCCAGTGGATGAGCGAGCTGCTGCCGCACACCGCCGGCGTGATCGACGAGGCCTCGGTCGTCCGCTCGATGGTGACGACCGAGTTCAACCACGCCCCGGCCGAGCTGTTCATGTTCACGGGCTCGCCCCGCAACGGCGGCGCGGCGATGGGCTCGTGGATCACCTACGGGCTGGGGACCGAGAACCAGGACCTGCCCGGGTTCGTGGTCATGATCAGCGGCGGGACCGACCCGACCGGCGGCAAGGCCCTGTGGAGCACGGGGTTCCTGCCCAGCGTCTTCCAGGGGGTGCAGTGCCGGACCGTCGGCGACCCGGTCCTCTACGTCGGCGACCCCAAGGGGATGACCCGCGCCGACCGCCGCCGCACGCTCGACGCGCTCGACCGCCTGAACGAGATCGAGGCCCGCGAGCACGGCGACCCCGAGACCCTCACCCGGATCAGCCAGTACGAGCTGGCCTTCCGGATGCAGGCGTCGGTCCCGGACGTGATGGACGTCGGCCGCGAGCCCGACTCGATCCGCGAGGAGTACGGCGCCGAGCCGGGCGCGGCGTCGTTCGCCAACAACTGCCTGCTCGCCCGCCGCCTCGTCGAGCGCGGGGTCCGCTACGTCCAGCTCTTCGACTGGGGATGGGACTGCCACGGCACCGGCGCCGGCGACGACATCGTGCATCAACTCCCCAGGAAGTGCAAGGACGTCGACAAGCCGATCGCCGCCCTGGTGCGCGACCTCAAGCGCCGGGGGCTGCTGGACGAGACCATCGTCGTCTGGGGCGGCGAGTTCGGCCGGACGTCGATGAACGAGGCCCGCGGCGGCTCGACGTTCCTGGGCCGCGACCACCACCCCCACTGCTTCACGCTCTGGGTCGCCGGCGGCGGCTTCAGGGCCGGCGCCGCGATCGGCGCGACCGACGAGCTGGGCTCCTCGATCGTCGCCGACCCCGTCCCGGTCCACGACCTCCAGGCGACGATCCTGAACCAGCTCGGCCTGGATCCGTACACCTTCCGCTACCCCTACCAGGGGCTCCAGCAGCGCCTGATCGGCGTCGAGGACGGCGTCCGCATCCGCAAGGATATGCTGGCGTGACGGGATGAAGCGCCGCCGATCGCATCGGCACCCGCCTTCGAAGCGCGGACGCGGCCCGGGTTGCACGATGGCCGCCCGGCGCCGCGTCAAGGAGGTGGGAAACGTCGGTACTCGGGATCATCCCGAAGCGCGTGGATGAAGGGTGTCTCCTGAGATAGAGATCGGTCGCTCGTCGGTTCCGCGACGTTTATTTCTGGCCCCAGAGGACCGTGCGAAGTCGGATGCCGCCCGCCGAGTCGGCGTCGAACATGCCTTCCTGGAACCATCGCGTCCAGCCCCGCGTCCTGCGCGATTCCCGACGCACCCCGTAGATCTTGCGACGCTTCTTCGGGCTCATGGTCGCCTCCGAATGGAGATCAGACTTTGCCGAAAGACAGGTGACGTCAGGACTGCTAGAGCAACCCGCGTACCACTCGCCTTGGCCACCAGGAAGAATACTCCATAAACAACCCCGGCGGATCGGGATGCCCGCATACGCTTGCGGGTCGCGTGGCGATTTCTCGGCGTTTCGCGGGCTCGCGACGACGAAACGCCACGCACCGCCCGCCCGTGGCCTCGTCGCCCGGGCCGTGCTACGCTCGATTCTTCGGCGGGCGTGCATCGGGCGTGGGCAAAAAACGCCCCTCGGACGGGTCGAATCTACAACGGTTGAAGGATCCCTCCCATGACGACGACGTCAAAATGGCAGAGCAGCGCCGGTCAAGGCCGGCCCGCGTCGAGGGCGACGGCCTGGATCGCGGTCGCGATGCTGCATGCGGGCTCTCTCGCCTTCGGGGCGCCGCCCGAGCAGGCGCTCAAACTCTGGTACGACAGGCCGGCCGCCGCGTGGCTCGAAGCCCTGCCGCTCGGCGACGGCTCGCTCGGCGCGATGGTCTACGGCGGCTTCCCCGTCGAGCGGATCCAGCTCAACGACGCGACCCTGTGGTCGGGCGGTCCCAAGGATTGCGACAACCCCGGGGCCCTGAAGGTCCTCCCCGAGATGCGCCGGCTCATCGCCGACGGCGAGTACGCCGAGGCCCACGAGCTGGGCAAGAAGATGATGGGGCCCTACACGCAGACGTACCTGCCGATGGGCGACCTGACTCTGACATTCGCGAAGCCCGCCGACGCCCCCCGCGATTTCCGGCGCTCGCTCGACCTGGACACGGCGGTCGCGACCACGACCTGCAAGGTCGGCGACGTCACCTACACGCGCGAGGCCTTCATCTCGCATCCCGACCGCGTGCTCGTCGTGCGGCTGACGGCGGACCGACCCGGCGCGCTCGCGTTCACGGCCGGGCTGGGCAGCCGGCTGAGGTTCCGCACGAAGGCCGACGACGGCTCGCTGGTCCTCCGCGGCAAGGCCCCCGCGCACGTCGACCCCAACTACTACGACCGGCCGAACCCGATCGTGTACTCCGACGACGAGGGGATGGAATTCGAGGTCCGCCTCAAGGCGATCTCGGACGGGGCCGTCACCGCGGAGGACGACGCGCTCAAGGTGACGGCCGCGACGTCCGCGACCCTCGTCCTCTCGGCCGCGACGAGCTTCAACGGCTTCGACAAGTCGCCGGGCCGGCACGGCGTCGACCCCTCGCCGATCGCCGCCGGCCGGCTCGCCGGGGCCGCGGCGAAGTCGTACGATGTTCTCTTGCGCGACCATGTCCAGGACCATCAGGCCCTCTTCCGTCGGGTGGCCGTCGACCTCGGCCCCGCGGCGGCCGGCGCGGCCGACGTCCCCACGGACGAGCGGGTGAAGCGGTTCGGCGCGAGGGATCCGGGCCTGGTCGCGCTCCACTTCCAGTACGGTCGCTACCTGCTGATCTCGAGCGCCCGGCCGGGGGGGCAGCCGCCGAACCTCCAGGGGATCTGGAACGACGAGGTGCGAGCCCCCTGGAGCAGCAATTACACGGTCAACATCAACACCCAGATGAACCACTGGCCCGCCGAGACCACCAACCTCGCCGAGTGCCACGAACCCCTGTTCGGACTGATCCGCGAACTGGCCGTCAACGGCGCGAAGACGGCCCGCGTCAACTACGGCTGCGGAGGCTGGGTCGCGCACCACAACGTCGACCTCTGGCGGCAGTCGGCCCCGGTCGGCGACTACGGTCAGGGCGACGCGACCTGGGCCCTCTGGCCCATGTCCGGGCCCTGGCTCTGCCAGCACCTGTGGGACCATTACGCCTTCGGCGGCGACGAGGCCTTCCTGCGGGACGAGGCCTACCCCCTGATGAAGGGGGCCGCGGAGTTTTGCCTGGACTTCCTGGTGGAGGCCGCCCAGGGCCGGCTGGTGACGTCGCCGTCGACCTCGCCCGAGAACGTTTTCATCGGGCCCGACGGCAAGCGCTCGGCCGTGAGCATGGCGAGCACGATGGACATGATGCTGATCCACGACCTGTTCACCCACTGCGTCGCCGCGACGAAGGTCCTGGGCGTCGACGCCCCGTTCCGCGACCGGCTCGAAGCGGCCCTGAAGAAGCTGCCGCCGCCCCGGATCGGCCCGGACGGGCGGCTCCAGGAGTGGTTCCAACCGTTCGCGGAGACGGAGCCGCACCACCGCCACCTCTCGTTCCTGTGGGGCCTCTACCCGGGGAATCAGGTTACGCCCGCGACGCCGGAACTGCTCGAAGCGGCGAAGAAATCCCTGATCGCGCGGAGCGACGAGGGGACGGGCTGGTCGACCGGCTGGAAGATCAGCCTCTGGGCCCGGCTGGGCGACGGCGACCACGCGTTCCGGCTGATCGAGCGGACGTTGCAGCTCGGCCCCGGCGGCGTGTATGCGAACCTGTTCGGCAGCCACCCGCCCTTCCAGATGGACGGCAACTTCGCCTTCCCCGCCGGCGTCGCCGAGATGCTTTTGCAGAGCCACGAGGCCGACGGCGACGTCCACCTCCTCCCCGCGCTCCCCGCCGCCTGGCCGACCGGCTCCGTCACCGGCCTCCGCGCCCGCGGCGGGTTCGACGTCGACCTCGCCTGGAAGGACGGCCGTCTGACCTCGGCGACCATCCGCTCCCGCCTCGGCCGCAAGGCGACCGTCCGCTGCGGCGGGAAGTCGGTGCAGATCGAGTCGAAGCCGGGTGGGTCGTATACAATAGACGCGGACCTGGGCGTCCGCCCCAGTCGTTGAGGCTTCGCCGCCTTGGAGCCGTTTCCATGACACCGCCTGGAGCCATCATCGACATCAGTCCGCAACTCGCCTCGCGGCTGTCGAGGCTGAGCGTCGCGCAGTACGATCGTCTGATCGCGGCCGACGCCATCCTCGATGCCGAGAAGGTGGAGCTGATCGAAGGATTGTTGGTGGCCAAGACGGGTCGGAATCGTCCCCGCATCCAGGCCGGCAAGCTCGGTTTCGCGGCCTTATTGAGGATCGTCCCCGACGGCTGGCGCGTGGCTAAGGAGGATCCGATCACGGCGTCGGACTGGAGCAAGCCCGAGCCCGACCTGGCCGTGATCCGCGGGGAGATCGGCGACTACGCCCGGCGCGACTTGACGACGCTCGACGTGGGGCTCGTCGTCGAGATCGCCGAATCGAGCCTGGCCGTCGACCGCGACGTCATGGGCCGCCTGTACGCCGCCGGCGGGATCCCGTGCTACTGGATCGTCAACCTCGTCGACGGCCTCGTCGAGGTTTATACCGACGCCGATCCCTCGGCCGGCTATTGCTCGCGCCGGGAATACCTGCGCGATGAGACCATCCCCATCGTCCTCGACGGCCGGGAGGCGGGCGTCGTGGCCGTGGAGGCGATCCTGCCCGGGCCGGCGGCCTGACGTCCGGCGGTCACGGCCCGGCGTCGGGTTTTTCGCGGGCGAAGACCATCAGGGTTTGATGGTCGCCGAGCTCGGCCTTGAATTCCTTCGGCCGGGGGCCGTCGGGGTCGCCGGTGCAGAGGGTCAGCTCGTCGCCTTCGAGCTTGTAGAGGCCGCGGACGGTCTTGTCGCGACCGGGGCCGCCGTCGGCGACGATGTCGATCGTCTTGGGGTCGGCGGACGGGTCGAGGACGATGGTCGAGCCCGAGAAGCTCTTGCCGTCGCGGCGCCAGACGACGCGGTCGCCGTCGACCGTCCGGGTGATCGAGCGGGCGACCGCCTCGGCCGTCTCCTTGCCGTCGCGACGGAAGGAGACGGCCCGCCAGACGCCCTGGTGCCTCTTCAGCTCGGCCTTGACTTCGGGGGCCGGCTCGGACGCCTGCGCGAGCAGGAGGACGAGGCACCAGGGGACGACGCGGGTCATGGCGGACTCTTTGCGGGTCGATCTCAGGCGAAGAGGCGGGTGACGGCCTCGGCCTTGACCAGCTCGCGGGGCTGGTTGAGGTGGTTCAGGACCATCGTGGCCGGGTCGATGCCGAAGGCGTGGTAGATCGTCGCCAGCAACTCGCCGGGGTGGACGGGGTCGGTCAGCGGGGCCGAGCCGGTCTTGTCGGACGAGCCGTGGACGTGGCCGCGACGGATGCCGGCGCCGGCGAGGACGGCGGTGTAGCAGTACGGCCAGTGGTCGCGGCCGTCGGCGCTGTTGCCGTTGCCGGAGGTGCTGACGCCCTTGCGGGGGCTGCGGCCGAACTCGCCGACGGCGACCACCAGCGTCTCGTCGAGCATGCCGCGGCGGTCGAGGTCGGTCAGCAGGCCGGAGAGGCCCTGGTCGAGCATGGGGCCGGACTGGTTCTTCATCCGCTCGGTCAGGCCGGTGTGGTGGTCCCACGAATGGTTGTCGGAGTTGGCGACCTTGGGCCAGATCACCTCGACGACCTTCGCGCCGGCCTCGATCACGCGGCGGGCCAGCAGGCAGCTCTGGCCGAACGTGGTGCGGCCGTAGAGGTCGCGGGTGGCCTCGTCCTCGGCGCCGATGTTGAACGCGTCGCGGGCCCGGCCCGAGACGACGAGGCTGAGGGCGCGGTCGTAATATTCGTCGAGCTTGTATTCGGCCGTGGCCTCGTCGACGGCCTTCATGCCCGCGCTCAGGGCGTCGCGGAGCTTCGCCCGGCGCTGGAGGCGGAGGGCGAAGACCTCGGGGCGGAGCTGGAGGTCCTCGATCTTGATCCGGTCCAGCTTGGTCATGTCCATGTCGTCGCCGTCGGGGAACAGCGTGTACGGGTCGAAGGCCTTGCCCAGGAACCCGGCCGTGCCCCCCTTGCCGACGACGTTGCTCTCCTGGAGCGGCCGCGGCAGCATCACGAACGGCAGCATCGGGACCGTCTGGGGGCGGAGTCGCACGATCTGCGAGCCGAAGTTGGGGAAGTCCTTCGGGCTGGGCGGCTCGAGCTGGCCGGACGGGCTGACCTTGTCGGTCGTGTAGCCGGTCATCATCTGATAGATGGCCGCCGTGTGGTTGAACAGGCCGTTGGGCGTGTAGCTCATCGAGCGGACGAGCGTGAGCTTGTCGGTGACCTGGGCCAGCTTGGGGAGGATCTCGGTGAGGTCCATCCCCGGGACCTTGGTGGGGATGCGGTTGAACTGGCTGCGGACGTTGTCGGGGACGCCGTCCTTGGGGTCCCAGAGGTCGAGGTGGCTCGGCCCGCCCTGGAGGTAGACCATGATGATGCTCTTGGCCTTGCCCCACCCCGGCGCCGTCTTGGCGCCGGTCGCGTCGTTGGCGCGGGCGGTCGCCGCCTGGAGCTGGAAGAGGGTGCCGAGGCTCACGCCCATCAGACCCGACCCGCCCACGCGCAGGATGTCGCGCCGGGTCGTGCCGAGCTGGGGATCGCAGAGGTCCTTGCCGGGCTGTCCGGGGACGATGATCATCGCGAGGCTCCCTCGGGTCAGTGGTTGAAGAGGAATTCCGGGCTGTTGATGAGGGCCCAGGCGACGTCCTGGGCGGCGGTGAGGCGGCGGGCGGCGGCCTGCTGGACGCTCATGTCGAGGTCGCGGCGGAGCTGGACGAGGGCCGGCGGCGGGCCGGCGGGTTTGCGGGCCGCCTCGATCCGGGCCTGCAGGGCGGCCTTGGCCGGGTCGGCGGGCAGGGGGGCCTGGGCGGCGGCGAGGGCGGCGCGACGGTCCAGGAAGCCCTGGTCCATCGCCCGATGGTAGCCCATCAGCACCTCGACCTGGGCGGGGGTGCGGACGTCGGGGGCCGTCGCCAGCACGGCGCGGAGCGGCTCGGGGAGGCCCAGGCCGACGTCGGCCCGGCGGGCGACGGAGATCCGGAACCGGCCCAGGGTCCAGACGTCCTGGAACCGGTGGTGGAGCTTGAACGTCAGGACCGTCCCGCCGGGGCCGCCGACGGGCTCCTTGGTTCGGAAGGTCGCCCAGTGGAGCAGGCCGGCGCGGGGGGAGACGGCCCAGCCGCGCTGGTCGTCGAGGTTGCCGTCGACGGCCTTGGCGACGTCGAACTCGCCCTGGCTGAAGTCGGCGAGCGCGCCGTGCAGGGCGACGGGCTTCGCCTGGTCGGGCGTCGCCTTGGGCGCGGCCGAGAGCTGGAACTCGCTCAGCACGAAGTTGCCGTCGCTCGCCCGGCCGGGGCCGTTCGACGGGAGCTTGGGGTCGGTCAGCACTTCCAGGCGGACGGCGGCGACGGCGGCCAGGTCGGTCTCGGCCGTGATGGTCAGCTCGCCGTTCTTGTTCGGCCCGGTGACGAGGATGGAGCCGTCGGCCTCGCGGGTCGGAGTCGACCCGTTGGAGGCCGTCATCGCCTTGGGCTGGACGACCACCCAGGGGTCGACGACCGAGCCGGCGTTGGCCTTCTCCCACTCGGCGACCTTGGCGGCGAGCTGGGCCTCATAGGCCTTCAGGTCGGCCTCGACGGCGGCGGCCTTCTCGGCCCGCTCCTTCTCCTGCTGGGCCCGCTTCGGCGCGTGGTCGCGGTCGAAGGCGGCCAGCTCGGCCTCGGCGGTGGCGAGGACAGCCAGCCGCTCGCGTTCGACGCGGGGCCGGTCGGCGGCGTACTCCGCCTCCTTGCGGCCGAGCGTCTCGGCGAGCGTCTTGTGGTCGTCGTCGACCTCCTGGAAGGCCGCGCGGCCGGCGACGACCTCGGAGGGGGTCGCCGGCCGGTTCAGGATCCGGAGGAACAGGTCCTCGACGAGCTTGGCGTCGTCCTGCTCGCGGGCGGCGATCTTCGTCAGCTCGTTGGCCGGGTCGGCCAGGGCGTCGGCCAGGGTCGGGCCGCTGACCAGGGCCATGACCGGCCCGAGCTGCAGCCCGCTGGACCGCTCGCATTCGCAGGCGCTCTCGCGGACGGGGCGGCCGAACGCCGAGAGGAAGCCGCTGGGCAGCTCGACGCCCGAGTCCGGCAGGGCCGCGGCCCGGGTTCCGGCGGGCACGCCCGGGATCCGCGAGATCGAGCCGGTCGCCAGGTTCACCGCGTCGTAGAGCACCTCGGCCGGCAGCCGACGCGCGGAGGCGTGGGAGTAGTTGGTCTTGTCGTCGGCGTTGAACGGGTTCGACTCGACCGACAGTTGATAGGTCCGCGAGGTGCAGATCTCGCGGAGGATCTTGCGGACCCGGAAGCCCCCCTGGACGAACTCGGACGCCAGGTGGTCGAGCAGCTCGGGGTTGGTCGCCGGGTTGCCGGCTCGGACGTCGTCGAGGGGCTCGACGAGGCCGACGCCGAACAGGTAGCCCCAGAGTCGGTTGACGTAGCCGCGGGCGAAGTACGGGTTGTCGGACGACGTGATCCACGAGGCCAGCTCGGCGCGCCGGGACGAGCCCGGCTCGGCCTTCGCGTGGGCGCTCTCGAACGGGAACTTGGGAGCGGTCGCCTGCTTGGTCCGGTCGTGGACGACCTCGGTCGTGGCGGCGTCGGAGATGATCTCGTAGAGCGGCTTGGCGGCCTCGACCTCGGTCCCGCCCAGGGTCTTGCCGCCGCCGGCCGGGTCGGGCTTCAGGTCGACCTGCGCGAAGAAGGCGGCGGTCTGGTAGTACTGGTCCTGCGTCCAGCGCTCGAAGGGGTGGTCGTGGCACTTGTTGCAGTTGAACCGGACCCCCAGGAAGAGCTGGGTGGTGTTCTCCATCGTCGCCTCGGGATCGCGGAGGATCTTGTAGTACGAGGCGGCGGGGTTCTCCTTGTTGGATCCGGCGGCCGTGAGGATCTTGCGGGCGAACTCGTCGTAGGGGAGGTCGGCGGCCACCTGGGCGCGGATCCAGTCGCGGAAGGCGGCGGCGCCCTCGACGCCCAGGAACTTGCGGTTGACCTGCAGCAGGTCGGCCCACTTGTTCGTCCAGTAGTCGACGAACGCCGGCGAGCCGATCAGGCGGTCGACGAGGGCCTCGCGCTTGGCCTTCGATTCGGCGGGGTCGGCGAGGAACGCCCGGACCTCCTCGGCGGTCGGCGGCAGGCCGGTCAGGTCGAGCGAGACGCGGCGCAGGTATTCGGCGTCGGTGCAGACGCCGGAGGGCTGGATCTTGAGCCGCGCCCACTTGGCGGCGACCAGCTCGTCGATCCGGCCGTAGGTCGGCGGCGGCGTCCAGGCGAAGCCGGTGCGGTCGCCCATGACGGTCAGGGTCGTCGAGGCGTAGCTCCCCTCGTAGCGGACGAGGATGGGGGCCTCGCCGCGGCGGATCGCGGCGACCAGGCCGTGGGGCTTGGTGGCGGCGACCTCGGTGTTGCCGCTCTCCAGGAAGGCCTCGCGGGTGACGTCGCGGACGACGCCGTCGTGGAACGTGGCGACGACCCGGATCTGCTGGGTCGCGCCCGGGAGCTGGACGATCGGGTTGGCCGGGAAGACGGCGATCCTGGCCACCTTCGACGCCGCCCGGTCGAGCTTCGCCCCCTGGGCGATCCACGACTTGACGATCTCGTAGTAGGCGTCGCCGGGCTTCATCAGCACGCCGCCGGCGTGGGGGACGACCCCGGTCGGCTTGTCGAGCATCAGGCTGTCCTCGGGCGAGGCCAGGTTGACGCGACGGCCGGCGTTGTCGTCGGTGAAGGCGGTGACGTCGAACAGCGGGTCGTAGCCCCGCAGCGAGAGCTTGAAGCCGTTCTTGCCCTGGGCCGAGCCGTGGCAGGTCCCCTGGTTGCAGCCCATCCGGGCCAGGACCGGGTCGACGTCGCGGATGAAGTCGGGACGCATCGGCGTGGCGAAGCCCTCGACCTTGGCGGCGACCTCGACGGCCTTGCCGGCCAGGCTCAGGACGACCTTCGCGGCCCCGTCGGCCCGGGGCTTCACGAGGCCCCCGCGCGACACTTCGACGGCGTCGCCCTCGATCTTCACCTCGATCATCCGGGTCGCGTCGACGGTCTCGCCCGAGGCCAGCTTCGCGGTGGCGACGAGCTGGGCGTAGGCGGCGGGCGACGTCAGCGTGATCGTCGCGGGCTCGACCTCCAGGCTCGCCACGACGGCGCCGGCGGGGAGCGTCTCGGTCGTCGCCGGCTCCTCGGGCAGGGCGAGGGCGGTCGGGGCGGCGGCCGCGGCGAGGTTGCCCTCGGCCGAGCCGGCGATGGGGACGGGGACGAATTCCTTGACGAGCGAGCCGGTCTCGGGGTCGATCAGCCGGACGAGGCCGTCGCCGCCGGCCGCCGCCAGCACCCGGCGGTCGGGCCGGAAGTCGACCGCGTAGACGCCGCCGGTCCCGACCTTGAACCGCGAGACCTCGCGGACGCCTTCCTTATGGTAGGCGTCGACCGCGGCGTTCTCGGCGGCCGAGCGGGAGGTCGCGACCTTCGCCTGGACGGCCTTGATCGCGTCGGGGTAGGCGTCGCTGAACTCGTAGGAGTAGACCGCGACCTCGCCCGTCGAGCCGTCGAGGCTGCTCGCGGCGGCGATCCGCAGGCCGTCGGGGCTCACGGCCACGCCCATGACGCGGCCGGGCAGGGCGGGCTGCTTGCGCATCAGGTTCGAGTCGTCGCCGATGACCCGCGTCGTCTGGCGGAAGATGCGGTAGACCTTGGGCTGGCCGTCGGACCCGCCGACCACGATCTCGTCCCGCTTGGGGTGCCGCGCCACGGCGGCCAGGCCCCCCTTGAGCGCGCCCGGCGTGATCGACGTCACGTTGTCGACGAACCGCTGCTCGGCGACCTCGGTGAGCTTGGCCGTCATGTCGCGGCCGACCGAGATCAGGTGCGAGCCGTCGGCCGAGAAGACGGTGTCGAGCGCCCAGTCGCTGTGCGAGCCCATGAACAGCACCTGCTCGCCCGTCTTGGCGTCGATGGCGCGGGCCGAGTTGTCGGTGCAGCCGAAGGCGATCTTGGTCCCGTCGGGCGACCAGCTCGCGCCGAAGACGACGTCGAACGAGACCGAGGCCGACAGCGTCAGCTTGCGCTTGGCGACGTCCCAGACCTGCACCTCGCCGCGGCGGCCGGGGTCGCCGCCGGTGGCGGCCAGTCGCGCGCCGTCGGGCGAGAAGGCCAGCGAATCGACGCGGTCCGACAGGCCGACCAGCCGCGCGACCAGCTCCGAGCCGTCGGCCTTCCACAGGACGATCTCGTGGAAGCCGGCGACGGCCAGCAGCGAGCCGTCGGGCGAGAAGGCCAGGGCCGGGACGACGGGGGGGCGGGTGTACTCGGGCGGGTGCTCGGCGTCGATCTTCGAGAGGGCGCCCGGCGGCGTGTCGTCGGCCGCGCCCTGGGCGATCCAGGCCTGGATGACCTCGAGTTCGGCCGGGGCGAGCGGGGCACCGCCCCGGGGCATCTCGGCCTTGCCGTCGTGGGGCGTGACCTGGCCCAGCAGCGCGCTCTCGGCGGGCTTGCCCGCGACGATCGCGGCCCCTTCCGAGTCGCCGCCCTTGACCAGGCGGTCGAACGCCGTCATCACGTAGCCGCCCCCGGCCTTCGCCGGCTGGTGGCAGCCCTGGCAGCGGGCCTGGAAGATCGGCCGGACCTGCTTGTCGTAGCTGACCTTCGCCGGCGCCGCCGCTTTCGGCTCCTCGCCGAACGCCGGGCCCGCCAGCAGGACGAAGGCCGCCGTCGTCCCCAACCCGATCCGGCCCAGGAACGGCCGACCCTCACCGCGCGTCGTTCGACCCATCAGCGCATGCTCCCCGATGTCGGGTTTCGATCAGTTGCATTCCGCAAATGTTAAACGGGCGGGTGGGGCGGATGCAATGCGTGTACGGTCGCGACCACCCCCGCGGGGCGGGGGGAAGGGGCCGGAACGGGGCTTCGCGACGATTTTTCGGGACGCCCCGCCGGAGCATCGCCCGAAATGCACGCCGACCCGGGGCGCGACCTCACTCCCCCTCGGCCCAGCGGAGCCAGGCGGCGGGGTCGGCGTCGCTGGGCATCCGCCAGTCGCCGCGGGGGGAGAGGCTGACGGTGCCGACCTTGGGGCCGTCGGGGACGCACGAGCGCTTGTACTGCTGGGCGAAGAAGCGGGTCAGGAACGTCCGCAGCGTCTTCGCGACCAGCTCGGGCGGGTAGGGCTTCGAGAACGCGGCGAACCGGCTCAGGAAGAGGATCTTCTCGGGCGGGTAGCCGAGGCGGATCGCGTGGTAGAGGAAGAAGTCGTGCAGCTCGTAAGGCCCGAGCGCGTCCTCGGTGGATTGCAGGATCTCGCCCCGCTTCGAGGCCGGCAGCAGCTCGGGCGAGATGGTCGTCTCGGCGATCGAGGTCAGGGTGTCGCGCGTCGGCCCCTCGGGGAACTCGTGCTTGGCCGCGTACAGCACCAGGAAGCGGACGAGCGTCTTGGGGATCGAGCAGTTCGGGTTGTACATGCTCATGTGGTCGGCGTTGTACGTCGACCAGCCGAGGGCCATCTCCGACAGGTCGCCGGTGCCGACCACGAACCCGCGCGACATGAGCAGGAACGTCCGCAGCCGCGCCTGGACGTTCTCGAAGACGAGGTCCTTTCGACCCTCCTCGGGGACGTCGAGCAGGGCTTCGCGGAAGGTCGGCGCGTCCATGCCTTGAACGTCGATGCCGAACGGTTTGTGCTTCAGTTCCTGGAACGCCTGCAGGGCCAGGCCGGCGATGTCGATGGTCTCGGACGAGACCCCCAGGTGCTCCATCAGGGCGATCGCGTTGGTCCTCGTCCGGCTCGTCGTGCCGAAGCCGGGCATCGTCAGCCCGCGCAGGAGCTTGCGGTCGAGGCCGAGCAGGTCGAGCGTCTTGACCGCGACCAGCAGCGCGAGCGTCGAGTCGAGCCCCCCCGAGACGCCCAGGTGGAGCGTCGACCCGGCGGGCAGGCGCTCGACCCGCTTGGCCAGGCCGGCGACCTGGATCTCGAAGATCTCGGCGCAGCGGCGATTCAGCTCGGGGCCGTCCACCGGGACGAACGGGGCGGCGGCGACGAACCGCTTGAGGTCGCTCGGCTCGGTCAGGCCCAGGCCCACCGGGATCCGGCGGAACGACCGGGTCGGGCCGACGGGCGATTCGAAGGTGGCCGCCGACCGGCGGTCGAAGGTGAGGCGGGCGACGTCCACGTCCTGCTCGATCCAGTGCGACTCGCGGAGGACGGGACGGCCGTCGCCCACGCGGCGCGACTCCTCCAGCCGCCAGCCGTTCTCGGCGATCAGGCAGTGGCCGCCGAAGACCAGGTCGGTCGTCGATTCGGTCGGGCCCGAGCCGGCGTAGGCGTAGGCCGCGATGCACCGCGCCGACTGGCCGACGACGAGGTCGGTCCGGTACGCGCTCTTGCCGATCGTCTCGTTGCTGGCCGAGGCGTTGAGCAGGATCGTCGCCCCCGCCAGCGCCTGCGAGGCGCTCGGGGGGATCGGCAGCCAGAGGTCCTCGCAGATCTCGACCCCCAGCACGACGTCGCGACCGGCCTCGCCGGCCCCTTCGGCGGGGAAGAGCAGGTCGACCCCGAAGGGCGTCGGCCGGCCCAGGATCTCGACCTCCGCCGGCTCCTCGCCCCGCGCCGGCCGGAACCACCGCCGCTCGTAGAACTCCTTGTAGTTGGGCAGGTGCTGCTTGGGGACCACCCCCCGCACGCCGCGGCCGTCGACGACCGCGACGCAATTGTAGAGGTGCGGCCCGACCCCCAGCGGCAGCCCGACCGCCACCACGCGGGCCTTGCCGGCGTTGGCCTCGACGACCGTCGCCAGCGCGTCGAGCGCGGCGTGCAGGAGGGTCGGCTGATAGAAGAGGTCGGCGCAGGTGTAGCCGGTGAGGCAGAGTTCGGGGAAGAGGACGACGTCGCACCCTGCCGTCCGCCCGAGCACGCCGACGATCTCGCGGGCGTTGGCCGCCGGGTCGCCCACCGAGGTCCGTATCGACGCGCAGGCGACGCGGACCAAGCCGAAAACGTTCATGTCATCCCCATCCCGTCCGCGAACAGCCGATTGACCGGGCCTTTCCATCGAGAGTAAAACAGGATGGCCCCCGGCGGCAATGCAAGTGGAGCGCCGCGGGCCCTGCGCGGGCGTCCGCCACGTCACTTCGCCGCCGAGGCCCGTCCCATCCCTTCGCGACGATTCGGAGCCCCGGCCATGCATCCCGAGCCGCCCGCGACCCCCGGGGACTCGATCGGCCTGGGAGACGACGGCCCCCCGGACGGCTCGATCGCGCGGCGGCGTTTCGGACCGTCCCAGCTCGTCCTGTTCGCGGCGATGGCGGCCCTGACGCTCGCGGTGCCGCCGCTCGTCTACGAGATGCTCAAGCAGCCGCATTCCCCCCTCCATCCGATGGGACCGTGGGAGCGGGGGGCCTACATGCTCCTCTCGGCGCTCGCCGTGTGGACCCTGATCCTGGCGGCGATCCCGCTGGCGGGCGGCCGCCGGGGCCTGCGTCGGGCCGCGCGGTGTTACGGGTACACGGCCGCCTACGCGTCGGCCGCGGCCATGCTCCTGCTGTTCCTCGACGAGATCGTCTCGAAGGCCATCCCTTACGTCCGGGGGGCTCCCTTCCCTCCGGGGGCGCCCTGGCAGGTCCTGGGAAAGCTGGCCTTCCCCTGGCCCGGCACGTGGTACAGCCACGAGCTGTGGAAGGTCGTGGTCGAGGGGAACGGGGCGACCGCCGCGGCCGTGGTCGGAGCGTGGGCCGCCCTCGCCCTGAGCGGCGCGGGGCGGCGGCCGACGGGGTGGTTCGACCGCATCGGGGTCTTGATGGGCGTGCTGAGGATCTCGGGATTCCTGGTGCGCCGCGTCGAGCCGTATCTGCCCGCCTGGTGGTGAGGCCGCGAGGCCGTCTTCGACTCTACTTCGGATGGACTTATGCTGAATCTTTCGCGTCGATTCCTCTTCGCGTTCCTCATGGCGGCGATCGGCGCCGCGGCGTCCGGCCAGGCGCCGGTCGGCGAGGCCCACAAACCGTTCGCCAAGCCCGGGACCCCGCGGAAGACCGAGCGGATCCGGTCGTTCGACGTCAAGCACATCCGGGCCGACCTGACCCTGGACCTGGAGAAAGGGACGGTCGCCGGCACGGTCGCGCACACCGTCGCGCCGCTGCACGCGCCGCTGACCCGGCTGGAGCTGGACTGCGGGCCGAAGCTCAAGGTCTCCCGCGTGACCCTGGGCGCGGCGGGCGTCGAGACGCCGTTCGAGCACAAGGACGAGAAGCTGACGATCACGCTCGACCCGGCGAAGCCCGCGGGCGAGGACTTCGTCGTGACCGTCGCCTACTCGGGGACCCCCGAGCTGGGCCTGCACTTCATCCCCCCCGACGCCGCCCATCCCGACCGCCCCCGCGCCGCGTGGACCCAGGGCGAGGCCGAGGAGACGCGCTTCTGGCTCCCCTGCTACGACTCGCCCAACGACCCGGCGACGACCGAGATGGTGATCACCGTCGCCAAGCCGTACTCGGTCGTCTCCAACGGCGCGCTCGTCGAGACGAAGGACGCCGGCGACGGCGCCCGCACGTTCCACTGGAAGATGGAGCAGCCCCACGCCAGCTACCTCATCACCGTCGCGGCCTCGGAGTTCAACGCCTTCCGCGACAAGGTCGGCGACCTTCCCGTCGAGTACTACGTCCTGAAGAACGTCGACGAGGAGACCGCCCGGCGGTTCATGGGCAAGACGCCCCGGATGATCGAATTCTTCGGCGAGGTCACGGGCCAGCCGTACCCGTACCCCAAGTACGCCCAGGTCTGCCTCCCCGAGTTCAACGGCGGGATGGAGAACACCTCGGCCACCTCGATGACCGACATGGCCCTGCTCGACCGCCTCGAAGCCCTGGAGCGCAACCAGGACGGCCTGGTCGCCCACGAGCTGGCCCACCAGTGGTTCGGCGACCTGATGACCTGCAAGGACTGGTCGCACCTGTGGCTCAACGAGGGCTTCGCCTCGTACTTCGACCCCCTCTACGCCGAGCACGAGCTGGGCGAGGACGAGTTCCGGCTCCAGATGCGCAACGAGCTGCAGGGCTACCTGGGGTCGGACCGCGGCTACCGTCGGCCGATCGTCGAGCCCCGGTATGAGAACCCGATCCAGATGTTCGACGGGATGAGCTACGCCAAGGGCGCCTGCGTCCTGAACGCGCTGCGGGGGACCGTGGGCGACGAGGCGTGGTGGAAGGGGATCAAGCGGTACGTGGCGACCAACAAGTTCCGCAACGTCGAGAGCGACGACCTCCGCAAGGCGTTCGAGGTCGCCAGCGGCAAGGACCTGGCCTGGTTCTTCGACCAGTGGGTCTACAAGGCCGGCCACCCCGAGCTGAAGGCGTCGTGGCGGTTCGAGCCCGAGGACGGTACGGTCCGGCTCAAGGTCGAGCAGGTGCAGAAGCTCGACGAGCAGACGCCCATGTTCCGGCTGCCGACGACGGCCGAGATCGTCGAGGCCCCCGGCCGCTCGCGGATGGTCCCTATCGTCATCGACGGGGCCTCGCACGAGTTCATCCTCCCCTCCGGACCCGAGCCCAAGGCGGTGCTGATCGACCCCAAGGGCTGGATCCCCAAGGAGCTGACGTTCGAGCGGCCGACGGCCGAGAACCTGTTCCTGCTGGAGCACGGGCCGAGCGTGCTGGCCCGGCTCGACGCCGCCGAGGCGCTGGCCGGGCAGGCCAAGGCGCATCCCGAGGTCAAGACGACGCTCGCCGACGCCTGGAAGCGCGAGAAGAACCCCTCGGCCGCGGTGAAGCTGGTCGACGCGATCGGCTCGGGCGACGAGGCCTACCGCGCCGCGCTGCTGGCGGCCGCCGAGGCTGACGACGCCCGCGTCCGCGTGGCGGCCGTCCGCGGCCTGGCCAAGCTCCCCCGCGACGACGCCTCCGAGGCGCTCCTCCGCAAGGTCTGGAACGACCCCGAGTCCCCCTACGGCGCGCGGCGGGCGGCGCTCCGAGGGCTGGTCGGCTGGAAGGTCGCCGACGCCGAGAAGATCCTCGACGCGGCGCTGGGGCTGACGACCGGCCGGCACGTCCTGGCCGCGACGGCGCTCGGCCTGGTGCTCGACAAGCCCGGGGCGAAGGCCCGCGAGCTGGCCGCCGCCTACGTCGCGCCGGGGCGTCCCCCCCGGCTCCGCTACGCGGCGCTCCAGGCCCTGGAGAAGCTCGCCAAGGACGACGCCGCGCTGCAAGACCTGATCGTCCCCCTGGCCGAGGACGTCGATCGCAACGTCCGCAACCAGGCCTGGGGCCTGATCCAGACGCACCGGATCAAGAAGGCCTTGCCGGTTTTGGAGAACCGCCTCAAGACCGAGGACTTCGGCTTCAACGCCGGAGCCCGCGCCGTGCTGGAATCGGCCCTCAAGGCCCTGAAGGAGCCCGACCCCGCCCCCGAAACCCCTAAGGATGCGGCCGCCGCCGAGGCCGAGGCGCACCCCGCCGACGACTCCACGGCCGACCTGCGCAAGCAGCTCGATGCGTTGGAGAAGCAGATCCAGGAGCTTCGGAAGCGGATCGACGAACGCAAGCCGCAATGACCCGGAGGGGGCGTCGCGGCGTCCCCGTCACTCCGAGAACGGCGACATCGTCGGCGTGTTGGGGATGCCGTTGGCGGCCGGCGCGGGCGAGCCCACCGTCCCGGCCTTCTCGGGGTCGGCGGCGACGTGCGGGCTGGGCTCGAGGACGGGCGCCGACGGCATCCGGACGTCGCCCGCCCGTCGGTCGAAGTGCCGGGGGCCCGTGCAGCCCGAGGCCAGAACGATCGCCGTCAACAACGCCGCCGTGCGGTACAGAGCCCTCATCCCGGTCTCCTCCTTGAGTGGAACCAGCGGACCTCTCGCGGCCCGGATTGCCTAGAATACCGCCGGAGCGGATCCCGCCAAGGCGAGTTTCCCTCAAGTCCGGCCCGCGATCGGTCGACGACGCCCCATCCCCGTCCCGGAGAACCCCATGAGCACGCCCGAAGCCATCCCCCCCTGGCCGTTCCAGGACCCCCCGTACGCCGAGGTCGTCACGCTCGACCGGATCGTCCGCGGCGCGTCGCCG
Organism: Paludisphaera mucosa; assembly: GCF_029589435.1. Classification (NCBI taxonomy): domain Bacteria; kingdom Pseudomonadati; phylum Planctomycetota; class Planctomycetia; order Isosphaerales; family Isosphaeraceae; genus Paludisphaera; species Paludisphaera mucosa. Next base: position 5,123,733 of record NZ_JARRAG010000002.1, read on the forward strand.
ATCCTGCTGGTCGCGCGCGACGAGGACGGCTGGCAGTTCCTGGACGGCGAGCACGTCTTCGAGGACGACGGCGAGGTCGTGCTCCTCGGCGAGATCGTCCAGCTCGACCCCACCCTGCTGGACCTGGCCGACCTCGACATCGGCTGGCACGCCAGCCGTACCGACGTCGGCGAGCCGTGGGAGCGCGCCGAGGGCGAGCCGGGCTGAGGGAGGCCCGGCGACTCCTATGCGCTCGATCCGGCCGACGCCCCGGCGGCGATCCGCGACCGGATCAGGTCGGCGACGGCCTCGGGGTCGGGGACGTTGGTCAGGGGGTGGAAGACGTGGCGGGAATGGCCGGAGGGGCCCGGCGGCTCCTCGACGATGAGGGTCAGGGTCGCCAGGCCGTGGGGGCGCAGGAACGGGCCCGTCCACGACTGCACGGCGACCGTCCGGTCGAGCGGGATCGTGCTCGTCGGCCGGTCCCGGCCGACGCGGCGGACCTCGACGCGGTCGGGCAGGATGACGTAGGACGTCCGGTCTCGCTGGACGACCAGCTTCCAGTAGTGCAGCGTCCAGAGAGTCAGGAAGGCGACGCCGAAGGCCATGGCCGCCCAGGCCAGGGCGAACGGCAGGTTGACGTCGCCCGACGCCCCGTTCGCGAAGTCGGCCCCGAGCTTCAGGGCGACGAGCGCGAAGAAGCCGACGAAGACCGCGATCCCGAAGCTGTGGATCCCCCCCACGACGACGAACTGCCGCGCCACGGGGACCGCCCGCACGATGCGCAGGGGTTCTGTTTCGGGGCCGATGCTCATCCCGCGGCCTCGGGTCGCGGGCCGGGCGGGATCACCCAGCAGGAGTCGTGCGGGTCCAGGCCGACGTGGGGATAGTAGGTCCGGGCCTTGGGGGCGGCGAGCAGGATCAGCGTGGTGTGCCGGCCGGCCGCCTCGTGGGTCAGGCGGATCAGCTCGCGGCCGATCCCCCGGCCCTGGAAGGCGACGTCGACCGCCAGGTCCGACAGGTACGTGCAGAACTGGAAATCCGTCAGCGCCCGCGAGACGCCGACGAGCCGGCCGTCCTCGCGTGCGGTCAGGATGACGTCGGCGTTCTCCAGCATCCCCCGGATCGCCTCGGGCCGGTTGATCGGCCGTCGTTCGGCGAGCGTGGAGCGGACCAGGACGTCGACGAACTCGTCGGGCCCGAGGTCGGGATAGGTCTCGCGCTGATACGTCAGGGTCACCTCAGTTCGCCCCCTTCTTGTCGACGAACTTCGCCGGGGCCATGTCCCAGGCCTCGATCCCGTTGAAGATGACGGGCCCGCCCTGGGCCGAGACCTTCACCATCCGGGCCTCTTTGCTCTCGGGGAAGACCTGCTGCGTCAGGCACTGGCGGTCGTTGGCGAAGACCTCCAGCATCGGGCCGTCCAGGAAGATCCGCAGCCTGAGCGGCTCGCCGGGCTTCAGCTCCAGCGGGGCTTCGAAGACGTTCCGCGGATTCTTGTAGTCCGAGCCCCGCAGCAGGCCACCGGTGTCGAGCGGGCCGTTGGTGTAGACCACGTCGTCGCGGCGGGTCGACTTCGACGAGTCGATCGCCAGCGTCTTCGCGCCGGGCCTGTAGCGGATGACGGTCTTCTCGGAGTCGTCGGGCGTGCAGCGGACCGCGACGGCGACCTCCTCGGCGGAGCCCGGCTCGACGGACAGCGCCAGCTCCATCGCGTCGCCCCGGATCGGGGCGCCGTCGAAGGTGGCGACGGCGACCTCGCTCCCGACGGACATGTCGGCCGAGCGTCGAGGGTTCCGGCGCAGCCGTTCCAGCTCCGGGACGGGCTTGATGGTCAGGTTCCCCTCGACGTCCAGGTCGATGACGCGCGGCAGGCTCTGCACGCCCGAGCCGGTCGCCTGCTGCGTCGGCAGCGTCCGCGGATCGGTGACCCAGGCCCAGATGATCCGCCGCCCCTTGTCGTCGAGCAGGCTCTCCGGGGCGAAGAACTGGCCGCCGGGCCAGTTCATCCGGACGTGCTTCTCGGGGAAGAAGCGGTCGTTCTCATACCGGCCGATGTAGATCCGGCCGCCGACCTTGTGGCTGATGCACAGCAGGGCCCGCTTGCCGCCGATCTTGAAGAAGTCGGGGCAGGAGCAGTCCTCGCCCTCGGTCGTCCACGAGAGGTCGGGGTGATCGAAGAACGGGCCGACGGGGGCCCACGAGACGAGGTCCTTCGACTTCATCGTGTAGAGCGTGTCCTTGCCGTTGGGGAGCTTGTTCCCCCCCAGCAGGCAGATGTAGTCGTCGCCTTCGAGCCAGAGGTACGGGTCCCAGACGGTGTAGACGCCGTGGCCCGGCTCGCCCGGCCTGGGCATGGGGATGATCGGGTTCTTCGGGTGCTTCTTCCAGACGATCAGGTCGTCGTCGGCGGCGGTGGCGACGCAGACGCCGGCCTCGACGCCGAACCAGCAGAGCGTCGGCACGCCGTTTTTGTCGAGGAAGGCGTTGCCGCTGAAGATGCCGACGTCCCTGTCCTCGCGCTGGGGGACGAGGGCCGGGGGGAGGAACGTCCAGTCGACCAGGTCCGTGCTGACGGCGTGGCCCCAGCAATGGCCCCCCTTCGGGAGCTTCGGGTCCTGGTAGATGTACATCAAGTGATACTTGCCCTTCCAGTAGATGCAGCCGTTGGCGTCGTACGGCCGCGCCAGGCCCTCGCGGGGCAGGGCCGAGACGTGGTACGTCGGCCAGTCCTCGGTCTCGCGAGTCCTGGCCGCGCCGATGCCCTTGCCGATCATCGCGAAGCCGCCGTCGAGGTGCAGCCGGCCGTCGCGGACCGTCGCCGCGCCCATCAGGCGGGCGGGGGGGAACGCCCCCATGCGATCGTCGACCTTGCCGTCGTCGAAGGTCCACCAGGCGAGCGGGGCGGGGTCTGAAGGCTGGTCGGGCTTGAGCTTCGACAGGGCCCCGGCGTCGAGCGCGAGGGGGTAGATCCGCGCGTCCTCGATCTCGCCCCGGAACGTCGGCCCGCCCATCATCTCCAGGTGCCGGAGGCCCAGCAGGGCCACGCTCGACGACGTGAACGCGACGGGTTCCGAGGCCATGTCGTACTCGGCGTAGGGCCGGGCGTCGCGATAGATCGAGACGCGCCTGCCCTTGTACGCGACGGCGACCTGGACGAGCGTCTTCGCGTCGCCCGTCTCGGCGGCCGCGGCCGACTGGTCGGTCTGGGTGCGCCGGAAGAATTCGCTGCCGGCCATCCAGCGGCCGGGGGCCAGCTCGCCGAAGACGACGGCGTCGAAGCCCCCGCCCGGCTGCTGGACGGTCAGGGCGCTGCCGCCCTGCTGCCCGAGGTTCGCCGGGGCCGCCCAGACGACGAGCGTCTTGTCGCGAAGCTCCCATTCCGCCGCGAGCGTCGGGACGGAAAGGCCGAGGAAGAGGACGAGCCAGGAGGCTGATCGGGCGAGGCCGCGGCGGGTTGTCATCGCGGGACGTTCCTGTTCAGTTGGACGGGGAGAGGTCCAGGAGCGTGCGCTGACGACGACCCTTGCCGCCCCGGGGCGATCCCTCGGGCTCGGCCTCCAGCTTGGGCGGATCGGGCTCGCCCGGCTTGCCGGCGGCGGCGAGCGCCAGGGGACGAAGCAGGGGGAAGACCTCGCGGCCGAGCTCGATCGTGTGCGGGTGGCATGTCAGGAAGAGGACCTGCACCTTCTTGGAGATCTCGCCCAGCGCCCGGAGGGTTCGCCGGGAGCGGTCGTCGTCGAAGTTCGCGAGCACGTCGTCCATCACGATAGGCAGGGACTCGGCGCGGCCGCAATAGTGCAGGACGTAGGCCAGCCGGACGGCCAGGTAGAGCTGCTCGCGGGTGCCGGTGGAGAGCTGATGGGGCTCCAAAACCTCGTCGTCGATCCGGCGGACCTGCAAGGGCGACTCGTCGTCGTCCGGCCGCTCGACGCGGACGTACCGGCCGCCGGTCATCGTCTCGAACAGCCGCGAGGTCTCGCGCAGCATCTCGGGCCGGGCGTCCTGCTCGAACCGGGCGATCGCCTGTCTGAGCAGGTGCTGGGCGAGGACCAGGGGGACGTAGCGATCGACGACCGCGGCCAGCTCGGCGCGGCGGGCGGAGACCTTCTCCTGGATCTCGGCCGCGTCGCCGCCGCCGCGCTCGTACTCCGAGAGGGCCTGACGCCGCGAGCCGACGTTCCGGTCGGCGGCCGACTTCTCGGCCTGGACGCGGTCGCGACGGGCCTCGGCCTCGGCCCGCTCGGCTTCCAACCCGGGCGCGTCGGCCGACTCCAGCCGGGCGACGAAGGCGTCGAGCGGCTCGGCCTCGCGGAGGCGGTCGAACTCGCGGGACTTGTCGAGCATCGCCCGTTCCAGCTCGGCGATCCGCGCGGCCTGCGCGGCGGCCGCGCGATAGGCGGCGGCGGTCTCGGCGCCGGCGGCGAGCAGAAGGGCCTCGCGATCGCACCGCAGCCGGCCCAGGCGCTCTTCGCGGCGGGCGGCCTCGGCGAGGGCGTCGGCCCGGTTCTTCTCCAGGTTCGCCTGGCGTTCTCGGTCCTGGACGCTCCCGGTCAGCCGGGCGTGCAGCTCGGCGGCGGCCTGTTCGGGGGCCGCGTCGGCCAGCTCGGGCGCGATCTCCTCGACGAGCGCCCGCACCCGGGGCTCGAACGCGGCGAGCCGGGTCTCGTGGGCCGCGATGCGGACGTCGCAGGCGTCGGCCAGCTTCAGGCCGGCGGCCGTCTCGCCGAGCCCCTGGAGCACGCGGCCCAGGAGGCCGACGTCCCAGGCCTCGGGCAGGTGAAGTTCCCGCAGCAGGGCGGCGCGGCGGGCGTCCCACGCGGGCTCGTCGGCCCGGCGGGCCTGGGCTTCGGCCTCCAGCCGGTCGGCCTTCTCCTGGAGGCGGCGGCCGGCCGTGCGGAGGTCGCCGCGGGCCTTCTCGGCCTCGCGGATCTCCCGCTCGCGCTCGCGGGCGACGACCAGCAGCCGGGCCGCCGGGACGCCCATGTGGCCGGTCAGCTCGCCCAGTCGTCGCTCGAAATCGTCGATCCGCCCGCGGAGGAGCCGGCCCTCCTGCTCATGCTCGGCGAGCCTGGCCTGGAGCGACCGCAGGGCTTCGAGCCGGTCGAGCCAGCCTTCCATCGCCTCGGGGGCGAGGGGGGCGAGGCCGCAATCGGCCCAGAGCCCGCGCCAGCAATTGAGCACCGCGGCGGCGTCGGCGCGCAGGTCGTCGAGCGCCTCGCGGTCGTGGCGGACGCGGTCGCGGAGGGCGTGGAGCTGCTCCAGCTTGGCGACGGCGCTCGAGTGGCGGAACAGGTCGTCGGCGTAGAGGTCGGCCCGACGGATCGTCTCGGGGAAGGCGGCGATCAGGTCGGGCGGGGCGTCCGCGGCGTGCTCGGCAAGCCACTCGCGGATTTCGGCCTCGACGTCCTCGCGGTCGACGAACCGCCGGCGCACCAGGTCCCAGCCGGCGTCGCGGCCCTCGCGCATCGCGTCGAGGACGTCGCGGCTCGGGAGGTCGGCGTCGCGGCCGGCCAGCGCGGCGACCTCGCGCCCCAGGGCGTCGAGCCCGGCCTCGTCCCGCGCCAGGGCCGCCTCCGCGGCCTCGACCCGGCCGTCGATCCTCTGGAGGTCCTGCTTGAAGCGGGCGACGGCCTCGCGCGGCGGGGCCGGGAGCTGGGCGGCGCGGATCGTCGGCGAGGCCAGCGGCGGGGCCAGTCGGGGGAGCAGGTCGTCGACCTCGCGCTGGAGCTTGCGGTGCTCGGCGCGACGGCGGTCGCATTCCTGGACGTCGTTCTTGTAGGCGTCCGCCTCCTGCATCAGGGCGGACCAGGGGGCGACGTCGACCGGGTCGCCCAGCTCGGCCAGCTCGGCGGCCTTCTCGTCACGCTCCTCGACGATCCGGGCGCGGCGGGCGGCCAGGTCGTCGAGGGCCTTGAGCCGCGCGTCGCGCTCGTCGACCAGGCGGTCGAAGCGGTCCTTCCGCTCGGCGGTGAGCTGGAAGCCGCGGAGGTCGTCGAGCGTCCAGTCGGGGGCGAGGCCGGCGACCCGGTCGGCCGCCTCGCGGAGGGCGGCGTCGCGCTGGCGGCGGTCCTCGGGCAGGTCGCGGCGGGCCTGCTTCACGGCCTCGATGGCCCGGTTCAGCTCCTCGATCAACGCCCGCCGCTCGATGGGGCGGGGGTCGAAGCGGACGTCGGCCAGCGCCCGCTCGGCCCGGGCGGCGCCTTCGAGGTCCTTGTCGCGCTCCTCGGCCAGGCGGGCGGCCTCGGCCTCGACGGCCTCGAACCGCGCGAGGCCGTCGGCGGGGAAGCCCTCGGGGGCGGACAGGCCGGCGCGCTCGCGGCGGAGCATCCCCAGCTCGCGCCAGGGGGGGTGGGCCTTCGCCAGCTTCTCCCGCAGCGCGAGGTCGCGGGCGGCCTCGAGGAGCGTCGCGCCCAGGGCGTCGGCCTCGGCCTCGGCGGTCTCCAGCTCCTGGCGGCGCTGCTCGTACGACTCGCAGCGGATGCTCTTGCCCTTGACCTGCTTCGACAGGTCCGCCAGGTCGGTCAGCAGCCTGTTCACGACCAGGGTCTTGGACTGGTCGGTGTAGAGCTTGCGGGCCTCGGCGTCGAGCGACTCCAGCACCCGCTTGGGGTCGGCGGCCCCGGCGGCGCCCGCGCTGAAGAGGACGGACTTGACGCTCTGGTCGGCCAGCGACCGTTCGCCCGCCGCCAGCTCCTCCAGCCCGAAGGCGAAGACGGACCGGAAGAGGTTGGGCGAGGCGCCGCCGAGCAGGGCCTCGAACGCCTCCTCGTCGAGCTCGCCGGCGCGGCCGTCGATCGATCCCGAGACCGTGTTCTTGCGGCCCTTGCGGCGACGCATCGCGACCAGCGAGCCGTCGTCGAGGGCGAGCGTCGCGCCCCCCTCGACCTTGCCGTTGGCCGCGGGCCCGAAGGCGTAGGGCGTGCGCTCGGCGAAGCCGAAGAGCAGCTCGCGGACGAACTCCAGCAGGGTCGTCTTGCCGGCCTCGTTGGGGCCCAGGATCATCTGGACGCCCTCGCCGTCGAGGGCCAGGTCCAGGTCCCGGAAGCGGCCGTACGCGCCGACGTGGAGCGATCGGATCCTCATGGGCGGGGCTCCGTCGTCAGGCGGTTGAGCAACTCGTCCTCGGCCTGCCGGAGCCAGCGGGCGAGCTGGTCGGGGGCGGTGAAGTCGAGGCCCCCCTCGTCCTTCAGCTCCAGGGCCACCTTGTTGGCGAGCTTGCGGACGTGGCCGCCGAGTTCCGTCAGCGCCTTCTCGTCGGCCCGGACGGCGTCGATGGACCGGAGCAGGTCGCCGAGGACGTCGCGGCCCTTGCGGAGCTGGTCGCGGTCGAGCGGGTGGTCGGTCTCGAGCTTGATCTTCTCGACCCAGAGGTCGTCGGTGAACTCGCCGGGGAGGGCGCGGAGCTGGGCCGTGGTCTCCAGCCGCCGGGTCTCGTCGCCCAGGATCCGATGCGCCCGGCAGCGGCCCTTGACCTCCAGGCGGACCGCGACCAGGCGGCCGTCGGCCTCGTCGGCGACGGCCTTGAGGCGCACGCGGGCCGCGTCGATCAGCTCGTCGACGCCGTCCTCGGGGAGCAGCGTCAGCGTCTCGCGGCGCCATCGGAGGACGTCGGTGGAGCGGAACCGCAGCGCCGAGACCTCGCCGTCGGCGACGGTCGCGACCATGCAGCCCTTGTCGCCCGTCTCGCGGACGTGCCGGCCCTGGGTGTTGCCCGGGTAGACGACGTAGGGTCCCTCGTGGAGGATCTCGCGCTTGTGGATGTGGCCCAGGCCCCAGTAGTCGTAGCCCTTGGCGGCCAGCTCGTTCACCGAGCAGGGGGCGTACGAGTCGTGGTCGAGCGAGCCGGTGGCGTTGGTGTGCAGCAGGCCGACGTTCACCAGCCCTTTGATGGGTTTCGGGTAGCGCGGGACGAGGTTCTCGGTCAGCTCGCGGCGGGGGAAGCTCATGCCGTGGATCGCGACGCCCAGGTCTTCCAGGACGATGGTCTCGGGCGCGCGGCAGTCGAGCATGTGGAGGTTGTCGGGCCAGGGGACCCGGTAGCTCATCTCGTCGCGCGAGTCGTGGTTGCCCCGGATCACGAAGACGCGGATCCCCTGGTTGCGCAGGATCCGCATCTGGGCGGCGGCGAAGAGGGCCGTGTTGAAGTCGTTCCAGTCGCCGTCGAAGAGGTCGCCGGAGACGATCAGGAACGACGCCTCCTCGTCGACGCAGACCCGCACCAGGTTCGCCAGCGCGGCGCGGGTGGCGAGCCGGACGCGCTCGACGGGGGCGCCCTCGTAGTGCTCCAGCCCGCGCAGGGGGCTGTCGACGTGCAGGTCGGCGGCGTGGACGAACTTCATGTCGCGACGATCCTTCGTTCATTCCGGGCGTGGCGGAGCCGGGCCGGCCCGACGGCCGCTTCCACGATATTGTACTTTTGTCCCCCGTCCGTGGAGGGCAATCGGCGTGGATTTCGACCCGGCCGAACCGGTGCGACCGGAGGAATCGGATCAAGGGGCGGGGTCGCGGAGGGGCTTGCCCTGCTTGTATAGGTCGAGCCGGGCCTGCGCCTTGTTCCGGTCCGCGGGGTCGGTGAAGAGGTTCAGGGCCATGGCCTGCCAGGCGGCGGCGGCGTCGAAGCGGCCGAGCTCGGCGTCGGCGGCGGCGAGGGCGGCCAGGGCGTGGGGCTCGGACTCCCTGGTCGAGGCGCGGGCTCGCTCGGCCAGGGCCTTGGCCCGGACGCCGTCGCGGAGCCTGGAGTCGGGGCTGGCGGCGAGAAGCCGGGCGAGGTGGGTCGCCGCGACGGCGTCGTCGGGATTCTTGGCGAGGGCGGCGTCGAGGTCGGCCGCGGCCGCCACGAACCGCCCCTGGAGGAGCCGGACGATCCCCCGACCGGTGCGTGCGGAGGGGTGGTCCGGGGCGAACTTCAGCACCTCGTCGTAGTCGGCGGCGGCCTCGTCGTACTTCCCTTGCTGGGCCAGGGCCCGGCCCCGGCCGTAGCGGGCGTCGGCGAGCCTGGGGTCGACGTCCAGGGCCCGGCCGTAGTCCTCGGCGGCCAGGTCGTACTCGTGCAGCTCGAACAGGCAGGTGGCGCGGCCGAGGCGCGCCCGGGCGTCGCCGGGGGCGATCTTGACCGCGCGGCTGAAGTCCTCGACGGCGTCGAGGAACCGGCCCTGCTCGAAGGCGGTAGCGCCTCGCGCGTCGTAGGCGTCGACCAGGTTGGGGTCGAGCCGGAGCGCGCGGGTGAAGTCGTCGAGGGCCCCCGCCAGGTCGCCCCGGGCGCGGCGGACGTCGCCGCGGCTGAGGTGGTAGAGCGCCTTCGACGGGTCGAGGTGGATGGCCCGGTCGTAGTCGGCGAGGGCCGGGTCGTAGCCCCGCCGGGAGGCCTCGGCCTGGGCGCGGGCGAAGTAGGCCAGGGGGTCCTTGGGGTCGGCGGCGACGGCCTGGGTGTAGTCGGCGATCGCCGCGGCGGTCTCGCCCCGCGCCGCGCGGATCCGGCCGCGGCCGACGTAGGCCGGGGCCAGGTTGGGGTCGATCTCCAGGGCCCGGCCATAGTCGGCCAGGGCCTTTTCGACGTCGGGGATCTCGGCCCAGGCGATCGCGCGGTCGTAGTACGCCAGGGCGTCTCGGGGGTCGAGCCGGATCGCCTCGGTGAACGCCGCGACGGCCTGCACGTAATCCTTCCCGCGATGGAGCGCGACGCCCCGCGTCCGCTGCTCGCGCGCCTTCGCGACGGCGTCCTGGCCGGCGGCCGTCGCGGTCGTCGCGAGCGCGGCGAGGACCGCCAGCGACAGGCCTCGGGATCGGCGGTGCGTGGGCATGGGCGGATCCCCGTGGGTTGATGCGTTCGCGCGGCCGGGGCCTTCGGGTTCAGTCGGCGTAGCCGTCGGGATGCGATTCGTGCCACTTCCAGGCGGTCTCGACGATCGGCGTGATGCTCGTGTAGCGGGGCACCCAACCCAGCTCGCGGCGGGCGAGGCCGGCGTCGGCGATGAGGGCCGGCGGGTCGCCGGCGCGGGGAGGCGCGACGACGGCCGGGATCGGCCGGCCGGTGATCGCGCGGCAGGCGTCGATCACCTCCTTGACGCTCGTCCCCTGGCCGGTGCCCAGGTTGCAGCGGAACTCCGTCCCGCGGCCGAGCTTCTCCAGCGCCGAGATGTGGGCCGAGGCCAGGTCGTCGACGTGGATATAGTCGCGGATGCAGGTCCCGTCGGGCGTGGGGAGCTTGTCGCCGAAGATGGTGATGTGTTCGCGTTGGCCGAGCGCCACCTGGAGGACCAGCGGGATCAGGTGCGTCTCCGGGTCATGGTCCTCGCCGAGGTCGCCGTCGGTCGAGGCGCCGGCCGCGTTGAAGTACCGAAGCGCCGCGTAGCCCCAGCCGTAGGCCTTGGCGAAGTCCGACAGCGCCCGCTCGATCACCAGCTTGGTGTATCCATACGGGTTGATCGGATTCTGGGCCTGGGTCTCGCGGATCGGGACGCTCTCGGGCTCGCCGTAGGTGGCGCAGGTGCTGGAGAAGACGATCCGCCAGACGCCGGCCTCGCGCATCGCATCCATGAGCGAGAGGGTGCCGACGATGTTGTTGTGATAATACTTCGCCGGGTCCGTGACCGACTCGCCGACGTAGGCGAAGGCGGCGAAATGCATCACGGCGTCGATCTGGTGCTCGCGCAGCGTCGCGACGACCTTGGCCTTGTCCAGCAGGTCGCCCTCGATCAGCCTCCCGGGCGCGACCGCGCCGCGATGGCCGAAGACCAGGTTGTCGTAGGCCCAGACCTCGTGGCCGGCCCGCGACAGCATCCGGGCCGCATGCGACCCCACGTATCCGGCGCCCCCCGAAACGAGCACGTTCATCGTCTTCCACTCCCCTCCGTCCGAGTTCGATCCCGTCCCCATCGAGTCTAACCGAAACGCGCGGCGTCCGCCCCATCTGCGGGCCGCCTCCTTCTCAGGCCCCCGCCTTCTTCGCCGCGGCGGGCGCGGGCCGCAGGGCCGGGGGGGGGCCCTGGGGAGGGAGGGGCTTGGCGATGGCGATGCCCAGGCCGATCTCGTTGGCGGCGTCGTAGGCGAGCACGGCGCTGCGGTGGGGGGTGGCGAAGTCGGCCGAGAGCAGCATGGTCGTGCGGCTCGTCTTCTCGCGGGCCGTCCGCAGGCGTTCGGCCAGGTCCGCCATCCGGGCGGCGACGGGCTCGCGGTCGATCTGGATGTTCCCCTCGGGGTCGATCTCGACCAGGATGTAGTCCTCCTTCAGGTCCTCGATCGTCCGGTTGCGGCCCTGCGCGACGGCCTCGGGCGGGGCCTCGGCGGACGGCTTGGGGATCTCCAGCGTCTTGTAGAGGATGGTCGTCGCCGTGACCAGGAAGAAGAGGACGAGCTGGAAGGCCACGTCGACCATCGCCGCCAGGTCCAGCTCCTCGACCCGGGGCGGGCCCGAGCGGGTGAGCGAGACGACGCCGCCGTCCTCGTCGTCCTCGTCGTCGAGCTCGCCGCCCCCCCGGTCGTCGTAGTCGCGCGAGCGGACCGTGGGCAGGGCCACGCGGCTGCCGGAGGCGCCTCCGGAGCCCCCGCGGTCGAAGTCCAGGTCGTCCTCGGTCGGCTCCCACGAGGCGACGGCCGCTTCCCGCACGGCCGGGGCCGGGGGCTCGTCCGGCTCGTCTTCGGGCTCGGGCTCGTCGTCCTCCTCGACCTCCAGCTCCTCGGCGGCCTCCTCGTCCTCGTCCTCGTCGTCGTCGTCCCAGGCCCAGGCGGGCGGGGCGGGGACCGGCCGGGCGGGCTCGTCGTCGAGGACGGGGAACGAGAGATCGACCTCCTCGAAGTCCTCCTCGACGGCGGCGGGGGGCGGCTCGGGATCCTCGGCCAGCACTTCGTAATCGTCGGGCTCGGCCGGCGGCGGGGGGCTCGGGACTGCGGCCGGGGCCGGGGCCGGCGACGGGTTCGGGGGGGCGATCAGCTCGGGGACCTCGGCGACGCGGACCCAGGCGGCCGTCGTGCCCGACGGCCGCGCCAGGTCGTCGTCGCGGATCGCGCCCGAGGCGACCCCGGCCCGGACCTCCTCCGAGGACAGGCCCCGGGCCAGCTCCAGGCGATCGGAATGGAAGACGTCCCAGGATGCCATGCCGCGGCGACCTTCGTGGGTTCAGGCTGAACGAATTAAAATGCGCTTGCGCATCGAATTGATGAATGTGAATGCGTCGCGGGCGTCGTCACGGCATCCCCTCCGCCTCCTGGACGCCGACGTGGACGGTGATCCCCTCGACCTCGGAGACCGCGGCGGCGACCTCCAGGACCTTGCCGTGGGGGACGTCGCCGTCGGCCTGCAGGATGACCTTGCGGATCCCCTGCCGGGCGGCCTGGTCGACGGCCCGCTTGGCCTGGTCGAGGGTCGCGGGCGGGCCGTTGCCGTGGCCCAGAAGGAGCTGGGGCTCGGCCCCGGGCGACTTCGGCTCCAGCAGGGTGAGGAACGTCGCCGCCGACTGCTCCACGCCGACCCCGTGCCGCGCGGCGGGCACGTCGACCAGCTCGCCGCCGCTCATCTGCGACGAGAAGAGCATGAACGTCATGAGCTGGAACACCACGTCGACCATCGGCGTCATGTCGATGTGCTCGTCGCGCTCCTCGGTCGCATCCCGTCGCAGCAGCATGGGCCGGCCCGTTCGGCTTGAGGTGGGGATTGGTCCGTCGACCGGACGGACGCCCGGACGATCCGACGACTCAGCGCGACGAGGCCGGCCGCGGCGACCGCTCGGCGGGCGTCCTGGTGGCCTCGATCGGCTCGAGGACGTCCAGGACCTCCTGGAGCTGACGCTCGGTGCGGTCGCGGAGGCGGCGGAGCCGGGCGTGGAAATCGTTGCCGATGAGCATCATCGGGTTGGCGATCAGCAGCCCCGCCCCGGTGGCCCAGAGCGCCAGGCTGATGTCGGACGCCAGCGCGTTCGGGTTGACCTTCTCCGAGCTGCCGATGCGCCCGAACGCCGCGATCATCGACGCGACCGTCCCCAGCAGCCCCAGCAGCGGCCCCATCCGCACGATCGTCGAGATCGACCCCAGCCGGTTCTCCATGTCCGCGACGACCTCGGTGTGGAACTCGGTCACCAGGAGCTGCTTGGTCTTCGCCAGCCCCTTGCCCCGGTTCTTGAGCGCCACCGCGATCAGCTGCGCCAGCGCGGTGTGCCAGTAGGTGGGGCTCTGGCAGACGCTCATGGCGGCGTCGAACTTCTTCGCCTGGCAAAGCTCCTGCACCTGCAAGATCAGCGCGGTGGGATCCTTGATCGTCTTCTTGCGGAGCGTCCTGTACAGCAGGATGGCGTTGTACACCCCCCACACCGCCAGGAATGCCAGCGCACCGTAGATGACGTAGCCGGCCGAGTCGATGATCCGCGTCACGTTCATGCGAGCCCGCCCCGATTCCCGCGTTCGCCCTCGCCCGAGGGGCCACTCGTCCCTCGGCATCCTCCACCGCAGCCCCGCTATTCTGTCCGAATTCCGCCGTGCTGGGCAAGCAACCCGCCGCGACGCGACGTTTTTGAACCCTGGCCTCGTCCTCAAGGCCTTCGGGGATTGGCTTGGAATCGGCTTCCTCCGTCCTGGGCCGAAATCGCAGCGATCGACGTAAAGTCTTTGATTAATAAGGTTAACACGGTTTTTTCATTGGCTTCGTTGGCGAAAAAAAATCTTCGAATCGATGTCTCGCCCGTCCGGAGTTGCGTCGACTCGGCGCCGGGCGGTGCGGCGGTCATGCTCCCCGTCTCGCGATCCGGTACGCTGATTCCGTCGATCAGGCGGCGGACGTGACCGGCGAATGTGTCGAGGGCTCGTCGGACGATGATCGAAAACTCCCGCGCGATCGCGCCGCATTCACCGTCCACCCCGTGGGGCCGGCGCGTTGCCGGGACTGCTTTCGGCTGGCTCGCCCTGTGGGGGTTCTGGGTCGGCCTCTCGCGTCACAATCATCCCAATCTGAAGCTCAACCTCATCGCCTCGGCGTTGCTCGTCATGACCTTCGCCGCCGCGGCGTATGCCAACCACCTCGTGCTGATCCCCCGCTACTGGCGGCGCAGCCGGTTCCTCGCCTACGCCGCGTCGCTGCTGATGGTGATGGGCCTCCTCGCCCTCGCCTGCACCCTGGCGATCCATCTCGTCTACGACCTGCTCTGGGGCCCCGACCCGGCCCGTTTCGGCTTCGGGACCAACCTGGTCATGGAATTCATCCTCGTGGCGACCCACGTCGTCCTCATCGCCGCGGTCGTCCGGCTCCGGAGATCGGCGGGGCGGAGGTCGTCACGTCCGACGATCCCGAGTCCCGACGGATCTTGAAGACCTCGCACGGGCCTTCGATCCCGGCCTCGATGACTTCCCGAGCCTGCCAGGATTGGCTTCGTTGGCCCAGAAGAGCGTTTTCGGAGTGGTGGTCGCCCGGCGATCATGATGGCATCGTATTGAGAAAGATCCGGGCGCAGGAACCCTTACTTCCCACCATACGACACGATGCCCGAATGGATATTCTCCCGCCCAACAACGAAGCCGCGGGACTCAGGGGTCGACCGGCGTGATGGCGGACCGCCCCCGGGGAGGAACCACGTCGGCGGACGCGGATTTCGAGTTCCCGGCTTCCTATTCGGGTGAGGGGAGACGGTCCATCGATGCTGGAAGCCCAGGGATTCGAAATCGTCGAACGGGTGCTCGGCACCGACGCGTGCGAGACGCTCGCGGCCTCGGCCGTCGCCGCCGGGCGGTCGTCGGCCGGGACGCGGAACCTGCTGGCGGAGCCCTGGTGCCGGTCGCTGGCCGAGGCGCTTCGGCCCGCCCTCGCGCGGTTGATCCCGGCGTCGTTCGCGGGCGTGCAGTGCACGTACTTCGAGAAGTCGCGGAAAGGCAACTGGCTCGTTCCGATGCATCAGGACCTGAGCATCGCCGTCTCGGAACGCGTCGAACATCCGGACCTACGCGGCTGGTCCGAGAAGGAGGGGGGCCTGTTCGTGCAGCCGCCCGATTCGTTGCTGGCCGAGCTGCTGGCCGTGCGGGTGCATCTTGATCCCTGCGGCCTCGACGACGGCCCCCTGCGCGTCGTGCCCGGCTCGCACCGGCTGGGCCGGATCGACGCCGAGTCCCTCCCGGCCGTCCGCCGAGCGACGCCCGAGGTCGCCTGCGTCGTCGATCGCGGCGGCGTCCTGGTCATGCGGCCCCTGCTCCTGCACGCGTCCTCCAAGGCCACGGGGACCGGCCGCCGCCGCGTGCTCCACTTCCTCTTCGGCCCTGCCGAGCCGCCTTGCGGCCTGCGGTGGAGGCACGTCGTCTGAAGCGATCTTTCTCGAGTGCCCGATCGCCTCCGGGTCGGGCTCCGATTATCATCCGGCGGGTCGGGCGGAATCTCGTCGATTTTTGCGGATCGAGACCCGACGGCTTCATCACCCTGAAAGAGGCGGGATTCATGGCGGAGGAGAGCAAATCGGTCGGCTGGGTGGCGGCGATGCTGGCCTTGCTGGTCGCGTATTTCGGCTGGGGGTTCCTGGCCGCCGACTATTTCCAGCACGACCCGACCGGCGACGCGGAGAAGGCCAACTTCTGGATCAACTCCGTCACGCAACTCCCCAACCTGCCCGGCGTGCTGAGCTACGGCTTCCGCGAGCGGCTGTGGATCGTCGGCCTCGTCGTCGGCCTGGAAGTCGGGGTCCTGATCCTCTGGCTCGTGCTGAGGAAGCTGGAGAAGGAGCTGTCGCGCTGAGAGCGGCCTCGACGGAGGCCGTCGCGAGGCCGCTCTTGTAGGCCATGCGGCACGGCTCGCGATCGACGACCCGGAGGGCTCATGGCGGACGTCGACGAGGCGGACGAGGACGAGATGGATCGGCTCCTCGACGAGTTCTTGCGCCCGGGAAGGGGAAGGTTGGGGAGACGGGCGGACGGCGGGTGGTTCGTGGACGCGGCCGATCTGGCGGGATTCCTGAAGCTCCCCGCGCCCGCCAAGCTCGTCATGATGGTGCTATTGCTCTGCCTGAAGGATCGGGCGACCGAGGTCCACTTCCACCCGACGATCAGCGGGGACGACGAACCGGGGTATCGGATGTGGTACGTCGTCGACGGCGCGTCGCACGAACTCGTGCCGCCGCCCCGCGAGGTCGGGCCGGCGATCGCCGCCGAGTTGAGGCGGCTTGCGGGCCTGCATGCCTGGCGCGCACGTCTCGCCGGCCGCCTCCGCGCCGCGGCCGATCGGCTCGACGGCCGTCCCCCCGGGCCGGCCTCGGGGAGGTTCCACATCGCGACCGCCGCCTGGTCGCTCGAAGTCGCGGCGACCTTCCATCCGTCCAGAGCCGGCGACGGGATCGTCCTCGCCTTCGGCCCGTCCGAGGTCGATCCTGCGCCCGAGGCCCAGGAGCAACTCCGCCTGATGATGGGGGCGCGGCCCAGGTTGTTCGGCGACTCTCCTGAGGACCCGGCCTGACGCGACGCTCCCGGGAAATTCGGCCTGCCCGCCCGTCAGGATGAAAATCAATGACTTTGATTTGTATGATCACGAGCCCGTGAGCCGTAGAATCTCTGGTCGTCGTGCAAATCGAGGGTGGCCGTCGGTCGATTTTCGTGGTCGCGGGCGGCGTCGGCGTGATGCGCCTGGTCGTCGGGTTTGCGTTGCGGGGGACTGGCGGGGGCTTCCGCGCCCGAGGTTTCGACGACCGCTTTCCCCGGGCTTCAAGCGATCGGAGCAAGCTCATGGACGTCTGCGGGATGGCGAGCGTCTGGGGTCGCGGCGGGGTCGTCGGGTTGGTCGTCGCCCTGGCGTTCCCGGGCCTCCTCGACGCGGCGGACAACCCGCGGAACGTCGACCTCGGGCCGGGCGTCGCCGTGGTGAAGTCCCTCGAACAGAACTGGACGGACGAGGAGTCGAGCTGGTTCTACGACGTGCCGCAGGGGTCGCGGCTGGTCCCTTACGATTGGTTCCTGCACCTGGAACAGGCCGGGTCGACGGAGCCGTTCCGCGACCCGAAGCATATTCGGGCCCTGGGATACATCCCGCGGAAGCCGGCCGCGGGGAATCCCGACGGCCTGCCGATAGGGTTCGTCAAGGACGGCCCCGACGAGGACGGCACCCCGATGATGGGGCTGACCTGCGCCGCGTGTCATACGAATCAGATCAAGATCAAGGGGACGCCCTATCTCATCGACGGCGGGCCGTCGCTGGCGGACGTCGAGATCTTCCTGAAAGAGCTGGCCGCGGCGCTCCGGGCGACGGCCGACGACGACGCGAAGTTCGGGCGGTTCGCGGCGACGCTCCTGCCGCCGGGGGCCTCGCACGACGAGAAGGACGCCCTGCGCGCCGGCGTCCGGTCGGTCGCCGGGCAGCGCGAGGGCTACAACGACCGCAACCTGTCCGCGTCGGGCCGGGCCCGGTTCGGCCCCGGCCGGGTCGACGCCTTCGGCGCCATCTTCAACGAGGTCTCCGCGACGTTCCTGGGCATCCCCGAGAACGTGCGGCCCGCGAACGCGCCGGTCAACTATCCATGCCTGTGGGACGCCCCCCAGCACGATCGGGTCCAGTGGAACGGGGCGGCGGAGAACAAGGTCTCGCCCCTGGGGCCGGTCCTCTTCGGGACGTCGGACGTCGGCGCGCAGGGACGGAACGCGGGCGAGGTCCTCGGCGTCTTCGGCGGCGTGGAGATTAACTCCCACGAACTCCTGATCCCCCGGCGCTACGCGTCCACGGTCGACCGGGCGAACCTCATCAAGATCGAGGAGTCGTTGAAGGGCCTCTGGTCGCCGCAATGGCCACGGGACGTCCTCGGCGACATCGACGCGACCGCGCGCGGCCTGGGCGAGGCCGTATATGCGGCGAACTGCGCCGGGTGCCACGAGAGCATCGATCGCAAGTCGCCCTCCCGCCGCGTCGTCGCCCGGATGTCGGACGAGGGGACTGATCCCAACATGATCCGGAATTTCGGCCGGATGGCCAAAACCGGCCGCCTGGAGGGACGCCGCCGGACGCTGCTGGGGCTGGCCCGCTTCGGCCGGACCGAGTCCGTCGGGGTCATCCTGAAACACGTCGTGGAGCGTGTGATCCTCGACCCCACGCTCAAGCCGCGCTCGATTGCGGACGCCCTGGCGAGGGCGGCGAAACTCGGGAATCCGTCGGACGCGATCGATTCGCTCAACCCTGGCTACCGCATGACGGCGACGATCGAGCTGGGCGACCGGAAGCTGTTCGGCCGGTTCGATTCGCTCGTGAAGGACGGGCAGGCCCTGATCGTGGACGGCGCCCGCTTCCACCTGATGCCGAAGGATCGCGACGTCGACGCCCTGGGAGTCGGCGACGACCTGATGGACCTCCGCAGCCAGGACGGCCTCCACGCGGCCCTCGCCCGGCTGCAAGGCGACCTCGCGCCGGAGCCGGCCGACTCGCCCCAGGCCGCCGACCAGCCCGGCAAGGTCGTGATCAAGAACGCGACCGCCAGGATCGCCTACAAGGCGCGGCCGCTCAACGGCGTCTGGGCGACCGCCCCCTACCTGCACAACGGCTCCGTCCCCAGCCTCGCCGAACTGCTGAAGCCCGCGGCCCAACGCGTCAAGACCTTTCACGTCGGCGGCCGGGAATTCGACCCCGAGGACGTCGGCTTCCTTGACGACCCCTCCCAGCCGCTCTTCGACACCCGCGCCGACGGCAACTCCAACGCCGGCCACGAATACGGCGCCGACCTGACGCCCGAAGAGCGGAAGAACCTGCTGGCGTTTCTGAAGTCGCTGTGAGGGCTGGTTCCCCTCGCCCCATCCCAGCGGCCTTGCGGCCTGGGGGATGCCACGCCGTCACGGACGCTTTCGCTCGCCTCGGCGGCGGCCTCCGACTATCATCCAGCGGGCGGTTTGTCGGACGCGAGGATGTCCCTCGCCGGCCGATTCCGCGGCGGGTTGGATGAGGAGGTGGTGATGCGACTGTGGCGCAAGGCGCTCCTGATCGGGCTGGCCCTGGGCCTTTCGGCCTTCCTGGGCGTCAGCGTATGGGGCGTCCGAGTCTATCGGCATCAGCCGGCGGACGCCGCCAGGGCTGCGGAGCAGTTCGCCGACCTGGCGGTCGTCCGGTCGGACGTCGCCGGCTCGTACGCCCGGATCGCGCCGGAGTTCCAGAGGACGATCTCGGAGGAGAGGCTGGGCGACGCGGTCGCCAAGATGCACCCGGCGGGCCGGCCGAAGGAAGTACGCGCGACCGAGTACGAGCCGATGCCCGGGCAGGCGGCCATGATGATCTTCCTCAAGGGGACGCGCGGCGACGAATCGTTCTTCTACCGCTTCATGATGCTGGGCGATCAGCCCTCGGGCTATCGCGTCGGCGGTTTCTGGCGGGGGAGCGGGCCTTATCCGCCCTCGGCCCGCAAGGCTCTGTAGTCGGTCGATCCCCGACGTCGAATTCGGCGATCGGCTCGCATCGATATCCATCTCACGGGATAGGGCGAGACTTATGGTGGAGGTGGCCAACCTTTGGATGCACTCCGTCACGCCGCTCTCGATCTTTCCCGGCGTGATGGGCTTCGTCCTCCACGAGCGGATGTGGCTCCTGGGTCTGGTCGTCGGCCTGCAAGTCGTGGTCTTGATTCTCCGGCCCTTGTGGAAAACTCTGAAAAGGAGTCGTCGCGGTGAGGCCGGCCTCGCGCGGTCGCTCCCGCGAGCGGAGCGTGCCCGTTCGCAGCGTCCGGGTGGGGGAGGGCTCATGGCGGACGACGCTCTCACGCGAAGAGATCGCAGGAGGTTGGGCAGGCGTGTGGGCGGTGGATGGTTCGTCGACATGGACGAGGGCGTCGAAGGCGCGTCCGTCATGGCGCCGACCGGCAAGCTCGTCTTCATGGTCCTCCTGCTCTGCCTGCAGGACGGGGCGAGCGAGGTCCATTTCCAGCCGTACCTCGACGAGGGCGGGGACGGCGAACCGTGCGACGACCCCTATGAGGACGGCGCGAGCGGCGGGCTGCGTTACCGGCTCTGGTACGTCATCAACGGAGAGCTGCACGACCTGGTGGCGCCGCCGCGGCATCTCGCCCCGGCGATCGCGGATGAGTTGAAACGCCTCGCGGGCTTGAAATCCTGGCGTGGGCGGCTCGCGGGCCGGCTCCGCGCCGCGGCCGATCGGCTCGACGGCCGTCCTCCTGCGCCGGATTCGGGGACGTTCCGCATCGGGACGGCGGAATGGTCGATCGAGGTCGCGGCGACGTTCCATTCGACCGTGGCCGGCGACTGGTCCGTCCTCGCTTTTCGGACGGCCGGGGTCGATCCGTCGACCGAGGCTCAGGAGCAGCTCCGACGGATGATGGAAGCGCGGCGCAAGGCGCGCGGCGAGACGGGAGAGCAGCCCGCGCCGGACGCGGCCTGAGGACGTGCTCGCCGGGCCCCCCGCGAAGGGGGAAAGGACGTTACAGGGTGGCGAGGACGGCCTCGGCGAGGTGGTCGGCGGAGCCGGGGGCGTGGGCGAGGCCGAGGTAGGGCTCGTTGATTTCGAGCTCCATGAGCAGGAAGCGGCCCTCGCGCTCGACGCCGTCGACGCGGGCGAAGAGCAGGGGGGCGGGGATCGCCGCCAGCACCCGTTCGGCCTGATCGACGAGCCGCGCGGGGGGCGTCGCCGGGCGCATCGTGCCGCCGTAGCGGAACTGGACGCGGAAGTCGCTCTCGGCGGGGGTCTTCGTCAGGGCGTGGCTGAACCCGCCGCCGAGGAAGACCAGCGACCACTCGCCCGCGCCGTTCACCTCGTCGAGGTAGGGCTGGATCAGCATGTCGCGCTGGGCCAGGGCGTCGCGGAGCATGACGCCGGACCGCTCGACGTCGTAGCAGGCGGGGCCGGCGTCGGCGGGGTCGTCCGAGACCTTCCAGGTGTCCGAGGCCCCCGCGGAGATCGCGGGCTTGATGACCGCCCGGGTCCACCCCCGGCGCTCCAAAAGGTCGGGGAGCGAGACGACGTCGCCGGCGCGCGCCAGCTCGGTCGGCACGATGGGGACCCCGGCCTTCTCCAGGCCGAGCAAATAGCCCTTGTGGATGTTGCCGAGCACAGCTTCCGCGGGGTTCCAGAGCCGGCCGGGCGTTTCGAGGAAGCCCTCGAGCCAGCTCCGGTAGGCGTCGGGCTTCTCGTAGTACCACCAGGTCGAGCGGATGACGACGCGATCGAAGCCGTTCCAGTCGATCCCCGGCTGGTCCCAGACGGCCGGCGTCACGTCGCAGCCCCGACGCGCGAGCGCATCGGCCAGCAGGCGGTCGTCTTCATAGAGGTCGGGGTACTGCGCGCACGTCGCGATGGCCACGCTGGGCATGAGTCGCTCGGGGTTGGCGGCGGGGGGCGTTGCGTCGTCCGACGATCCAGTCTAACGGCGCACGCGACGGAGGTCATCGCCGCCGGGTATCATCGACGCGGAGTCGGGACGGGTTCCGCCGGTCTCACCAGTCGAACGGGGAGGTGCGTCGTGGCCGATTCGCCGAGAACGTCGTGGCACGTCGCGCGAGGGCTCGCCGCCGCGGCGGCGGGCGCCGCGGTCGGGGCGATTGCGCCGGTGGCGTTGATGGTGGGGTTCACGGCCTGCCGATGGATGGCGGAAGGGGCGCCCGAATTCGACCGTCGGCTCGACATCCAGAAACTCCGGAGCAGCCTGGTCTATCCGATGGTCGGCTGCGCCCTGGTCCTGGCGTGTGCGGGCTGGGCGACGCTCGGGCCGCCGGGGTTGCACCGCTTCCCGGGGACGTTCGCCATCCTGGCCGCATCGGCCGTCTTCGGCTGGACGATCCTGGGCGGGATGTTTCTGGCGCCCCTGACTCATGAGGACAGCCCGGTGCATCCCATGTTCGAACCGGCCCGGCTGGCAGTCTTTCTCGCGCCGCCGATCATCGCGGCCGTCGTCCTGTCGGCGGTCCGTGCGCGGGCTGCGTCAGCGGAACAGGCGCCTACGGCGCGCGGGTGAGGCCGTCGGCCTCAAGACCCGGCGCGACCTCGGCGGCGAAACGCCGTCGGGAGTCGATACAACGACGACGGCCGGGGGCGAGGATCCCCCGGCCGTCGCGGTCGTGCGTCGAGGCGGGTTCACCAGCCCAGGCCCTCGGCCTCGGTCATGAGTTGCTGGATCCGCTTCTGGACGATGTCGCTGCGGTTCTCCAGGCGTTTCTGGACGAGCGCCCGGAGCTTCGCGACCTTGGCCTCGAGCGCCTGGATCTCGTCGACGTAGCGCTGCTGCCTCAGGTCGAACTGCCGGCCGACGAGCTGGGCGAATTCGGCCTCCGTGGCGGCGACCTCGTCGCGACTCGAGGCCGAGGCCGGCTCCAACCGGAATCCGGCCAGCCGCTTGCTCCACTCCTGGACCCTGGCGCCGATCACCGCCTCCTCGTTCGAGGCGTCGCCGGTGGTGGCGAACGAGGGGTCGGCGGGGGCCGAGGCGGCGGCAGGGCCGCCGTCGGGGCTCAACCTCGCTCGTCGCGAGGTCGTGAACGGGTCGGACGCCGGGAGCGAGAGGTCGGAGGCCCGCAGCGGCGGGGCGAGCCTGGCCGAATCCCTCGCCGGCGTCGGCTCTCGGCGGTCGGGGGAAGTCCTGCGCGGCTGACGGGCGCGGGGAAGCTCCTCCTGGTCGAACAGGCGGACTTCTCGAGTCAACGGCGCGAGGGCCTCGTCGGGGACGTCCGTTTCGAGGACCGGGGGGCGGTCGTCCGGCGCCGGCAGGCTGGGCGTCGACCTCGGTACGGACGGGGGTGCGGCGTCGGGCTCCAGGGCGGGCGTGGAAAGCCTGTCGCTGGTCGGGTCCGCGGCCGGCGGCGCGTCGATGCCGGGCTTGGGGGCGGGCGTAGGACGGGCGTCGTCCGGCTGCGGCACGGGGGAGAGCGTCGGGCCGGGCGTGGGCGTCGGGCCGGGCGTGGGGGTCGGCTGCGGCGCGGGAGGCTCCTGGTCGGGCGACATGTGGAGGCTGGCGAGGACCCGTTGCGGTCCCGCGACCGCCTGCTTCGATTGTTGCTGCAAGAGGTCCTGCAGGTCGGCCTGGAGCCTCTGCGCCCGGGCTCCCTCGCGCGCGGCTTCCACCTGCCGGACGTAGAAGAGGGCCAGCAAGGCCAGGGCTCCGAGGGCCGCGACGACCGCGGTGGGCAGGCTTCGTTTCATGGCGAGGGCTCCGGAAAGGGTCGGAAGGAAGGAGGTTCAGCGAGGCGCGGCGATCGAGCGTTCGAACGCCTCCAGGTCGCGGTTCAGGTCGTCGATCAGGATGGACGTCGGGTCGGGGTCTTCGGACTCGCTCGGGGCGAGGTGTTCGGCTTCGAGGCGGTCGGCGGCCTCGTTGGCCTCGCGGAGGCGGGCGGGCAGGGCGGCGATCTCGGCCCATGCGGGCGAGGGGGGCGGCGGCACGGCCGTCCGCGCTTCCTCGTCGGGGAGGGCGAGCGGCGACATCGACGGGACGACGGGGACGGGCCTCGGCCGCAGCGTGTAGACGCCGGTCGCGGCGGCGGCGAGCGCGCCCAGGGCGAGCAGCTCGCGGCGGAGCCGGCGGCGGGCGCGGGTCGCGGGGGTCGTCAACAAACCGGCCAGCTCGGGCGGGAGGGGGGCGGCGAGGGGCTGCTGGACATGGGCCAAACAGCGTTCGAGCAGGTCGGCGACCGCGACGGCCGAGGCGAAGCGGTCGGCCGGGTCCTTGGCGAGCAGGCGGTCGACGATCGCCTCCAGCCAGGCGGGGATCTCGGGGTTGATCTCGCGGAGGGGGCGGTGGCGGTCGTCGCAGACGCGCCGCAGGACGCCCAGCGGGGTCTCGGCGCGGAACGGCGGGCGGCCGGCGGCGGCGGCGTAGAGAGTGCTCCCCAGGCTGAAGAGGTCGGCCCGGTGGTCCACGGCCCCGCCCGACGCCTGCTCGGGGGCCATGTAGTGGGGCGTCCCGGCGATCACCCCACTGCGCGTGACCGCGGCGTCGGCCACGGCGCGGGCCAGGCCGAAGTCGGTCAGGCGGACGCGCTCGACGCCGTCCTCCAGGAGGATGTTGGCCGGCTTGACGTCGCGGTGGACGATCCCCTGGGCGTGCGCCGCGGCCAGCCCGGCGGCCGTCTGGCGGCCGATGCGGAGGATCTCGGCCAGGCCGAGCGGGCCGAAGCGGTCGATCCGCTCCTGCAGCGAGCGCCCGGGGACGTACTCCATCACCAGGAAGGGGAGCCCGGCCGACTCGACGACGGCGAAGACCGAGACCACGTGCTCGTGCACCACCGCGGCCGCCGCGCGGGCCTCGCGGAGGAACCGCTTGCGCGAGGCCCCGCACGTCGCCAGCGCGGCCGAGAGGACCTTGATCGCCACGTTCCGCCCCAGGGCCGGGTCGTGCGCCTTGAGCACCACGCCCATCCCGCCCCGGCCGAGCACGCCCTTGATCTCGTACGTCCCCAGCCGGCCCAGCGAGTCGGGCCAGTCCGACGGGGCGAGGAAGTCGAGCGCCTCGGGGCCGACGGGGCCGGCGTCGGCCTCGTCGAGGTCGTCGTCGCGGCCGGCCTCGCGGCGGACGCCGGCCAGGCAGTCGTCGCCGCGGACGATCCGGTCCAGCTCGTCGCGGCAGGCGGCGCAGGCGTCGAGGTGCCGTTCCAGGCCGGCCAACTCGGCGGCGGGGAGCCGGTCCCATTCGAGGGTCCGGAGCCGGTCCGAGTCACAGGCGTTCGGGGTCTTGTTCATCTCGGATCTCCTCGATCATGCGGCGGATCCTGGCGAGGGTCCGGCTGCGGGCGATGTAGACGGCCCCGACGGTGGTCCCCAGCTCGGCGGCGACGTCGGCGGGGCTGCGGCCCTCGACGGCCGTCTGCTCGAAGGCCCGCCAGGTCGACGGGGTCGCCTCGCGGCGGGCCTGGTCGCAGGCCCATCGGAAGAGCCGCCGCCGGTGCTCGCGTTCGAAGAGCGCGGTGGCCGAGGGGTCGTCCGACGGCCGGGCCTCCAGCAGCGCGATCATGCTCGTCGCGCCGGTCCCCCGCGGCTGGCCGCCGCCGCGGGTCAGGAAGTTGATGAGCAGGTTGCGGGCGATCCGCGAGAGCCAGCCGCGGAAGCGGCCGCGCTCGGGATCCCAGCGGTCGACCGCGCCGGCGACGGCGCGGAAGACCTCCTGGCAGACGTCCCGCGCGTCGGCGTCCTGCAGCCCCTTGCGGCGGGCGAGCCGGAGCACCAGGGGCTCGTACAGGGTCACGAACTCGTGCCAGGCCCGCGAGTCCTCCGGGTCCCTCAGCTTGACGATCAGCGACCGCCGCGTCTCGGGCGACTCGTCCATGCTCGGTCCTCCCGCAAGACTATACACAGGCCGGCCGGGACCCTTTCACGGAATTCGCGGGGCAGGGTATGCTGGCGGGGGCGACCGGGCTGCGGGCTTGCGGGGGACGGCCATGGACGACGCGACGGGGGCCGAGTCGGAGATCGCACGCCTGACGGCCGAGGCCGCGGAGCTGCGAGGCCGACGCGCCTGGGCCGAGGCCTCGGCGCGGCTGGAGGAGGCGGTCGGCCTCGCCGAGTCGGCCTTCGGCGGCGACGACCCGCGGACGGCCCGCGTCCTGGCCGCCGCGAGCTGGAACGCCTACGTCCGCCTGCGCCACGCCGAGGCGGCCGACGCCTCGCGCCGGGCCCTGGCGATCTGCGAGGCGCGGCTGGGGCCGGACCACGCCGACACGCTCCGGAACCTGATGGACCTGGCCGGCGTCCTCTTCCGGCTGGCCCCCGAGCTCGACGAGGCCTCGGGCCGGCGCGACGCTGCGTACCGGGAGTCCCGCGCCCTGGCCGACCGCGCCCTGGCGGCCTGCGCCGCGAGCGGCCGCGACGACGTGGAGTTCGCCGACTTCCTGGGGGCGGCGGGCTACCAGCGCTACTGGGTCGGTCTCTACGAAGAGGCCGGGCCCCTGCTGTCGCGCGCCTTCGCCCTCCGCCTGCGCCGCGCCGGCCTGGGCGACCCGGAGACGGCCGAGGTCGCCGTCCGCCTCGCCCTCAACCACGAGCGCGAGGGCTACGACGAGACGGTCCTCGTCCCCATGTACCGCACCGCCCTGGCCGGATTCGAGGAGGCGTTCGCCGACGACCACCCCGACGTGCTCGACGCCCGCGCCCGGGTGGCCATGTGGCTCGAAGACGTCGACCGCGGGGAGTCGGCCCGCCAGTACGACCGCATCGTCGAGGCCCTGCTCGCGCCGGGGTCGACCCTGGTCGAGGACGCGTTCCCCTGGTACCTGGACGGCTGCGGGGACCACCTGCGCGAGGCCGGCCGCGAGGCCGACCTGCAGGAGCTGGAGCGGCGGGCGGGCGGCTACGACGTCATGGTCGAGACCGGCCTGGAGGACGTCGACGACGCCGAGAAGCGCCACGGCGCCGACTCGATCGAGCACGCCCGGGCGCTGGCGACGCTCGCCGAGTACTACGCCGACGTCGGCCGCGTCGGGCCGGCCGTCGACGCCGCGACGCGCGCCGGCGCGATCCTGCGAGCCCGCCTCGGACCCGACCACCCGGAGGCCTTCGAGGCGGCGATGCGGCTCGAAGAGGTCCGCGCGGTCGCCGAGGCCGAGAGCGGGACCCCCCGGCCCCGCCGCCGGCTCGGCCGCAAGGAGCCCGACGAGTTCTTCATGCTCACCCGGCCTTGGGCCGACGAGCGCCGGCACGAGCTGATCCGGGCGTACCTCGAATCGATCGTCGGCGTCATGGAGGGGGGCGAGGACGACTCGCGGGGGGCCGTCTGGGCCGTCCGGTCGTTGACGATCCAGGCCGACGCCGACGAGCAGTGGAGCTTCCTGCTCGACCTGATCGCCGCCGCGCCCGACGAGCCCCCGGTCCTCCTCGCCGTCGCCGCCGGCCCGCTCGTCGGCTTCCTCGAACGGTTCGGCGGGCGGGCGCTCGACCGGGCCGCGGCCGAGGCCGCTCGCGACGCGACGTTCGGCCGCGTCCTCAGCGGCGTCCGCCGGAACGGCCTGTCCGACCTGGACTTGGCCCGCCTCCGCGCCATCCAGGCCACCGTCGCCGACCCGCTCCCCGAGACGGGGCCGTTCGGCGGCGGCGACCAGGACGAGGGCGAGTGAATCGCGGGCCGGTCAGGGCAGCTCGCGGATCCGGAGGTTGCGGAACTCCAGGGGGGAGCCCTCGGCCTCCAGGCAGAGGTGGCCCTCGGCGGGCTGGCACTGGGCGCCGCCCGAGACCTCCTCGCCGTTGACCCAGAGGCGGATCTCGCCGTTGACCCCGCGGACGTAGTAGTGGTTCCACTGGTTCAGGCCCCACGACCGGTGCTTGGTCGGGAAGCTCCGCGAGCCGTCGGGGGAGAGGGGGGGAAAGGGCTTCATCGTCGACGAGCCGACGGGGAAGACGTCGCCGTGGGTGGTGAACCAGTCGGCCGTCTTGCCGGTGCTCAGCTTGTACTGCTCGGCGTAGCCGTGGTCGAGGATCTGCACCTCGATCCCGCCCGGCGGCAGGTGGCCGGGCTTCAGGTCCGCCAGGGCCTTCGGCGGGGCCCAGACGAAGACGCCCGAGTTGCCCCCCGAACGCAGGTGCCGCCACTCGACGACCAGCTCGAAGTTCTTGACCGCGTCCTTGGTCCGGATCACGCCGACGGGCGTCCCCTTGCAGCGGATCTCGGCCTTGTCGTCGGCGAACGTCCAGGTGTCGGCCTCGTCGTTGACGTGCGCGAAGTCCGCCTCCTTCAACGGCCGCCAGCCGGGGCCGACGCCCACGACCAGCTCGCCCGGCTGGCGGGCGGCCTCGGCCGGGGGCTCCTCGGCGGTCGCGAGGGCCGGGATCGACATGCAGAGGCAGAGGAACGCGAGTCGCTTCATGGGTACTTGGTCCTGAAGGGGGCGGGGCGGTCAGCGGGCGGCGACGGTTTCGTACGCGACGCGGGCGATCTCGGCCGCGAGCTTCGGCGCGGCGCGGTCGGCCTCGATCCCCCGGGTCATGACGACCAGGACGAACGGCCTGCGGCCGGCCGGCTCGACGACCGCGGCGTCGTGGTAGACGTTGGTGATCGAGCCCGTCTTGTGGGCGACGGAGACCCCCTTGGGCAGGCCGGCGGGGATCCCGTCGTTGAACTTCTGGGCGCGGAGCACGTCGAGCATGGCGGCGGACGCGGCCTTCGACACGGCGGTCCCCTCCGCCAGCCGCCCGAGGATCGTCATCATCCCCCGCGCCGTGCCGGAGTTGTTCAGGCCCGCCTCGAACGCCCGGTCGTCCTCGACGCCGCGGAGGACTTGCAGATCGCCGGCGCCCAGCTCCTTCATGAACGCGGTGACGGCCTTCGCCGAGACCTTGTCGATCAGGATGTTGGTGGCGAGATTGCTGCTCTCGGTGATCATCAGGAAGGTCAGCTCGCGGACCGTGGCGGTCTCGCCGACGCGGCCGTAGAGCTTCGTCTCCGAGTCGTCGGCGGCGTCGAGCGAGAAGGGGCTGCCGTCGGCGATGCTGACGAACGTGTTATTGACCTCGATCGGCTCGTCCAGGCCCAGGGTCCCGGCCTCGACGCGGCGGTAGATCTCCAGCATGACCGGCACCTTCATCGTACTGGCCGGGTGGATCGGCTCGTCGGCCCGGATCAGGTGCGTCGCGCCGGTCTCCAGGTCGTGCAGGGCGACCTCGACGAGCGCCCCGCGCCCGAACGGCGCGGTCAGCGCCGCGACCTTCTCTTCGAAATCCCCGGCGCGGGCGGCTGCGGAGAGGCCCGCGATCGCGAGGCAGGCGATGATCCAGGCTCTCGCCATGGGCGGTGGGTCCTCGACGGGATGCGCGTTCGATTCCACCTTGCAAGGGCGGTGAGTATAGCGGCTCGCCGCCGGCCGATCTACGGCCTGGCGGCGGCCCGTCGGGCTCCCCCCTGACGTGGTTTCGTGTCAGTTCAAACATTTTGTTTTCATTATTGACAAGTCGTGGGCCGTCGGTCGAGATTGATGGATGGAACCCCGCGTGATCCCACGCCGACCCGCATCCGGGGCGGGCATGGAAGGTGTCGACGTCGGCGCCGGGGTCCAGTCGGCCGAGGAGCCCTGAATATGCTCGCTTCCATGTTCCACGCCGCCTCGCCCGGGACGGGCCGACGCGCCCGCGCCTTCGTCCCGACCCTGGCCGGCGTGTGGCTGGAGCCGCGGCGGCTTCTCAGCCTCGGCCCCAACTGGTCGCGAGCGGAAGCCGTCCGCTTCTATCGGGACGTCTTCGAGCCGACCGGCGCGGCCGTCCCGCAGTGGGACGGGAACGTCGACGCCGGCGTGGCCGGCGCCCTGGGCGACGACTATCGCAAGGCGATCCTCGCCCGCGTCAACGCCTATCGGACGATGGCGGGAGCCCCCGCCATCGGCGCGATCGACCCGACGATGTCGTACTACTCCCAGCAGGCGGCGCTCATGATGAGCGCGAATGGGCGGTTGAGCCACACCCCCGACCCGAGCTGGAAGTTCTACTCGGCCGACGGCGCGATCGGCGCGGCGAGGTCGAACCTCCACCTCGCATCCGGCGACTACGCGGTCGACGGCTACATCCTGGACCCCGGCCCGACCAACGGCCCGACGGGCCATCGTTGGTGGTCCCTCAACCCTCGCGTGGCGATGATCGGCGTCGGGGACGTCCCCGGGTCGCTGTCGCAGGATCGCGCGGCGAACGCCCTGTCGTTCGGGCTTGGGACGTCGGCGGTCGAGAGCACGGTCGTGGCGTGGCCGCCCGAGGGCGCCTTCCCCTCGGCCCTGGTCCCCGACCGATGGTCTTTCATCGACTACGCCGACGAACAGCGGTTCGATGACTCGGGGATCCACTACAAATACGACTACACCTCGGCGGTCGTCCGGGTGACGAGCAACGGCGAGCCGCAGGCCGTGGTCGTGGAATACAGCAGGGGAGTTTTCGGAAACTACCTCGTCTTCTCGGGGATCCAGCTTCCCGGCCTGGCCATGAACGCCGACGTCGCGGTGGACGTGACGATCGACGACGTCCTGGTTTGGGGCGTCCCGCAGTCGATCCATTACACGACGAGGATCTTCTCGACGGAAGGCCTGGAGCCCGTCTACGCGGACTTCGGGAGCGACGGCCTCTGGCGGTTCAGCGAGGCCGAAGGATCAAGCAGGATCACCGAGGCCGACCCCGACGCCTTCGTCGCCAGCCGCGACGGGACGCTCTACATCGACTTCGGCGCTTTCGGCCTCTGGAGCTGGGGCGACCTGCAGGGGGTCCGGAAGCTGAACGACGCCGATCCCGAGTCCATGGCGGCCGGCTCCGACGGCTCGCTCTTCGTCGACTATGGCGCGTACGGCCTGTGGCGCGTCGCGGCCGATTCGGGGTTTCACCTGCTGAGCGGGGCCGATCCCGAGTCGATGGAGGCCGGCCCCTACGACTCGATCTACGTCGACTACGGGTCGTACGGCACCTGGGCCTGGAAGGGGGCGACGGGCTTCCGGAACCTGACCGCGGCGAATCCGGAACAGCTGGCGATCGAGCCGGACGGCTCGCTCGACGTCGACTTCGGTCCGTACGGCGTGTGGAACTGGCGCGAGGGCGGCGGCTTCGTCTTCCTCGACGCGTCGAATCCCGAGTCCATGGCCGTCGGCGCGAACGGGTCGCTCTACCTGGACCTCGGGCCGGCGGGGCTCTGGCAGTGGATAAGAGTGGGCGGGCCGCGTTCGGCCCAAGGATCCCTCCAGCCGCTGCACCCTGCCGACCCGACGTCCGTCGTGGCGCAACCCTCGTTCTCGGTGCGCCTGGCCTGGTCGGAGCAGGCGCTCTACATCAGTTACGGGGCGTTCGGCCTCTGGAGGTGGAAGCCCGGGGCCCTCGGGGGGGCTTTCCGGCTGGTGGATGCGCGGAGTCCGCAGGGCGTCGTCACGCGTTGATCTCGATCCGACGAAACGGCCGGGCGCCGGCCTTTAGGCTTCGACGGCCATCTCGACGGCGTCGGTGTCGAAGGAAGGCATGACGACCATGCCGCCGACGAGCATGTCCCAGTACTGGGCGATGCGGACGTCGACGCGGAGGAGGGCCAGGTCGGGGTCTTCGAGGCCCTGGGCGAACCAGATCCGGTAAGACGGGTTCCACAGCTCGCGGATCTTCTCGGCGTCGCGCACGATCGAGGCGCGGCCCGAGAGGGAGATGTAGCGATGGTCGTCGGGCGACGCATAGGAGACGTTCACGTCGGAGTCGTGGCGGATCTCCTCGACCTTCCCGGACGAGGCCCTGGTGAAGAACCAGAGCGTGCCGTCGAAGTCGGCCTCCTGGGTGGCCATGGGCCGGCTGTGGAGGCCGCCGTCCGGGGCGACGCTCGTGAGCATCGCGACCTTGATGCCCCGGATCATCATCCCCACCTTGCGGATCTCCGGATCGGGCCTCGTGTTGTCCATAACCCATCTCCCCTGCGTGCGGACCTGTTTCCCTGCGGAGAGTCTCCCGCGACCCGCCGTACTCACTCCTGTCGCCTTAGGACTTTTGCAAGCGGCGTTCCAAACCCGGACGGCGCCGGGAACGGCCGGGGATTTGCATCTCCCACAGTCTCCTCGAAGGCCCGCGGTCGACGCCCGGGCCTCGCCGCCGATCGACATGGACGCGGGACGTCGCGATCCCGACGCGAACCCCATAAAGGAGCCGAACCATGGCCCAGAACACCATCAGCCAGAACAAGAACCAGCCCCAGGGCAACAGCCACCCCCAGGGCCAGGAGCAGGCCCCGCTGCAGGAGTCGTGCGCCATGAAGAGCCATGAGGGAGGCCTGCAAGCCCTGCTGGGCGGCCATGCGGCGGCCAACGTGGGCGACGTGGAGCGGGTCGTCTCGGTCATGGGCGGCGGCCTGCTGACCCTGTTCGGGGCCACCCGCGGCGGCCTGGCGGGCCTCGGCCTGGCCGTGCTCGGCGGCGGCCTCATCTACCGCGGCGTGACCGGCCATTGCGAGGCGTACCACTCGCTCGGGATCGACACCACCGACTCCGCCGCGAAGGCGAACGTCGGCAAGCCCGGCCACGCCCACTCCTGACCGGAATGGCCGTCGCGCGGGCCCTTTGCCCCGCGCGACGACCGGCCATGGGCTGCTCTCGGATAGTTGATAGGTTTAGTAGGAAAAGATCTGTCGACGTCCTTGTTTAGGCGCTCGGCCGAGCCTACCATGGGGAAGTTCTCGGGGTTTCCTTCGGTGTCGGCCCGCGTCGCGTCGCACGCGGTCCGCGGCGATCCCCGGGAGGACTTTCACGGGAGGGGATTGCGCATGGCGAGCTATCGCGGTTTGGTGCGTGTCGGGGCCGCCCTGGCGATGACGTTGGCGGTGGTGATGGGCTCGGCGTACGCCGACGAGATCTTCGGCTTCATCACCAAGGTCGATCCCGCGGCCAAGAAGATCACGGTCGTCGAGAAGGCGACCGACAAGGAGAGCGTCCTGGTGGTCGACGACGAGGCGCTGCTCGTCACGCCCAAGGACGAGGCCGGCTCGAAGGTCGACCTGGAGAAGCTCGAGGGCCGGCTGACCAAGGCCAAGGAGAAGAACGCCAACTCCAAGGGGATCAACGCCAAGATCACCCACAAGGGCGACAAGGCGTCGAAGATCGAGATCGTCGCCAAGAAGAAAGCGGCCGTGTCCGCCCAGTGAGCCCGGCGCACGCATCGCGCCGACCGTCGCCCCGCACGCCGTTTCGGCGACCTGGGGCGGGGGCCGGCGCGGGGTCAACGTCTTGCGTCGGGGCCGAGGACTCGCTACGGTCGTGTGCGGATCGCGATCCGACGAGCCGGGGAGACCCCGCAGACGATGCCGGCCAAGCTTCCGCCCCGACACCCGAAGGCCCAGCCCGCCGCACGATCGGCGATCGCCCCCCCGCCCCCCCTCCCTCGCCGCCCATCCCCGCCGCCCCCTCGAATCGCCCGCAAATCCACCCCAGGCGGCCTCTCGTCGCTCCTTGCGATGCAGGAAAGACTGGAAACTCCGGCCCGAGCCGCATACCATTCCTTCGGGCGGATCGAGATTTTCACGAAAGTTCCAGGCAGGTCGGCGGATCGGGCGCGAACCCACGCGGTTCCCATCGGCGGCGCCGCGATCGAGATCGACCGCGAGATTCCTCGCGAACTGGGATCGGCCTCGGCTTCCAGGTCGGGCCTCGGCGACGGTCGGGACGTTTGGGGACGGCACGGTTGCGGCCTCGTGGAGCGGCATGCGTCATGAGCCCGACAGGCGACTTTTCGGCATCCGGGACGATCGAACGGGACGGCCTCGCCGCGAGCCGGCCCACGGGAACCTCGAAGATGGCGACGGCGTTGATCGTGGAAGACCATCCCGAACAGGCTCGCCTGGTGGAGCGGATCCTGGGCCTGCGCGGCTTCAACGCGCTGATCGCCGAGGACGGCGAGACCGGCCTGATCATGGCCCAGCGCCGCCAGCCCGACGTCGTCCTGCTCGACCTGATGCTCCCCGACGTCAACGGCTTCGACGTCTGCCGCCGGCTCCGCAGCGATCGCGCGACGATGCTCATCCCGGTGGTGATGCTGACCGCGCTGGACGACCGCCAGCACCGGATGCACGGCTTCCGCGTCGGCGCCAACGCCTACCTCACCAAGCCCTACGGGGTCGACGAGCTGTTCGACGCGATCGAGGCCGCCCGCGGCTGGCGCGAGAGCATGCTGCGGCAGGCGCTGCAGGGCGAGATCCACGTCGAGCTCGACAGCGAGATCACGCTGCTGAAGGACCTCAACGACTTCCTGATGAACGT
Organism: Paludisphaera mucosa; assembly: GCF_029589435.1. NCBI lineage: Bacteria > Pseudomonadati > Planctomycetota > Planctomycetia > Isosphaerales > Isosphaeraceae > Paludisphaera > Paludisphaera mucosa. Next base: position 5,157,309 of record NZ_JARRAG010000002.1, read on the forward strand.
CTGCCGGACGACGCCGCTGTCGAACGACCAGGTGATGCAGATCCGCCAGGCGGTGATGGAGATGGCCCAGAACGCGATCGAGTGGGGCAACCAGCACCGCAGCGACCGGCTGGTGGAGATCACCTACCGGGTCCACCGCGACCGGCTGGAGATCATCATCCGCGACCAGGGCTCCGGCTTCGACCGCGAGGCCCTGCCGCATGCCGCGGCCCCCGACGACCCGTTCTCGCACCTCGACGTGCGCGACAAGCTGGGCCTGCGCGCCGGCGGGTTCGGGATGCTGATCTGCCAGGGCATGGTCGACGAGATGCGGTACAATCGCGAAGGCAACGAGGTGACGCTGTTCAAGCGTTACCCCCGCCCCGAGCCCGCGTCGGGCTCCTGACGACTCGGGCTCGGCCCGGCCCCGCCCGGCTCGGCCCGCGTCGCCTGGATGATCGGAGAGCTGCGTCCGTGGTCACGACCCAAGAACGCCGCGACGAACCGAGGACGGCCCTGCTTTCGGCGACCGGGACGGCCGAGGCCGCCCGCGCCCGGCGGCGCCCCGTCGTCCTCGTCGTCGACGACGAGCCCGAGGTCCTGCGGTCGGTCCACGACCTGCTCCGGATCGAGTACCAGGTCGTCACGCGCGGCGGCGGCGTCGAGGCCCTCGAATACCTCCGCACCGCCCCCGAGGTCGCGTCGATCCTGACCGACCAGCGCATGCCGGGCATGACCGGCGTCGAGCTGCTGCGCGAGGCGGCCACGGTCCGGCCCGAGACGACCCGCCTCCTGTTCACCGCCTTCGCCGACATCCGCACGGTGGTCGACGCCATCAACCAGGGCCACGTCTTCCGCTACATCGCCAAGCCCTGGGAGCCGGCCGACCTGCAGGCCCTGATCCGCCAGGCCGTCGAGCGCCACGAGCTGATCGCCGAGAAGGCCCGGCTGGTGGCCGAGCTGCAGGCGGCCAACGCCCGGCTCCGCGAGGCCGATCGGCTCAAGGGGGCCTTCCTGGAGGTCGCCAGCCACGAGCTGAACACCCCCGTGACCGTCGTCAAGGGTCTGGCCGACCTCTGGAGGATGTCGCAGGGGCCGACCGCGACCCCCGCCGAGGTCGACTGGGTGGACCGGATCCACGCCGCCGCCGGCCGCCTCGCCCGCACCGTCGAGCGGATGCTCAAGCTGATCGACAACAAGAACTTCGCCCAGTCCCTCGCCCTCGCCACGGTCGATTTGGAGCCCCTGGTCCGGGCCGCCGTCGACGTTTTGGCCCCCTACCTGGAGAAGCGCGGCCAGCGGGTCGAGTTCGCCGTCCAGCCCGGGATCGCGCCGGTGTCCTGCGACCCGGACAAGATCCACGACGTCCTGATCAACCTGCTGGCGAACGCCGTCAAGTTCACGCCCGACGGCATGAGCATCGCCGTGGAGATCGGCGACGACGCCGAGGACGCCCGCTTCGTCCGCGTGGCCGTCCGCGACCAGGGCGCCGGCGTCGACCCGGCCGACCGCAAGTTCCTGTTCGAGCCCTTCTTCACCGGCTTCGACACCCTCCACCACTCGTCCGGCGACTACCAGTTCGGCAAGCGCGGCATCGGCCTGGGCCTCTGCCTCGTCAAGACGTTCGTCGAGCTGCACGGCGGCCGCGTCGAGGCCTACTGCCCCACCGACGGCCGCGGCGGCTCGGTCTTCGCCTTCCGCCTCCCCCGCCGCCGGCCCTGAGCAGCGTCCCCGCGCCCGCGACTTGGGGACGACCCGGATCCATTCACATAGGTGCCGACGTGGTGGAAATCGGCCCCGGCGGCGGTTGAAATCCGGGCCCCCCGCCCCTAGAATGCCGCCGAACTCCTAAGGGCTTCGCGGCCGTCGCCCCGGCATCCCGGCGGCGAGCCGCCTCCTTTCGCAGCCCATCGGACCGTCGCGACGGCCCGCGCCTGCTCGCGGGTGCGGCGGCCCCCGGCCTGGCGAGAGGATCTTCTTCGTCCTCATCCCGATGGAATCGCCCATGCATCCGGAGTCGTCCCTCCCCCGGCCCGTCGCGCGCCGTCGCGGCTTCACGCTGATCGAGCTGCTGGTGGTGATCGCGATCATCGCCGTCCTGATCTCGCTGCTGCTCCCGGCCGTCCAGGCGGCGCGCGAGGCGGCCCGCCGGGCCCAGTGCGTCAACAACCTCAAGCAGGTCGGCCTGGCGCTGCACAACTACGCGACGGCGCAGGCCGAGGCCTTCCCCTGGGCCCAGGGCCCCGGGCCCTACAACGGCTGGTCGTCGCACGTCATGCTGCTGCCGCAGCTGGAGCAGCAGCCGCTCTTCGACGCGATCAACTTCGCCAACAACGGCATGGCCATGTGGGCCGGCAACCCCGACAACACGACGGCCTTCCGCATCCAGGTGTCGGCCTTCCTCTGCCCCTCCGACGCCGACCGGCTGACCAACGCCGACGGCCATTCCAACTACATGATGTGCGCCGGGGCGACCGCCGACGAGTTCTACTACTACAACACCAACAACGCCAACGCGCCCCAGGCGCTGACGGGGGTGGGGCGGTCGTACGCCAGCTACTACATGTCGCCCAGCGTCCCCCACGTCAAGCTGACCATGATCACCGACGGCGCCAGCAACACGGCCGCGTTCGGCGAGCAAGTCCTCGGCGTCGGCGACGACGATTACGCCCTGTGGGACAACGCCCGGCCCACCTCGGCCAACGGCGACGCCACGGGGACGAGGCCGGCCTTCCCGCCCAACCCCCAGGCCGACTACAACGTCTGCTACCAGCACGCCCCGACGGCGGCCTCGAACCTCCAGCTCTGGAGCCACGGCTACCAGTGGTACGCCGGCGCGCCCAACGTCGGCTCGTACTGCCACGTGATGCCGCCCAACACCTGGAGCTGTGCCTTCGGCAACAGCGGCTTCGCCGCGACCGCCAGCAGCCGCCACCCCGGCCTGGTCAACGTCGGCATGGCCGACGGCTCCGTCCGCAGCGTCAAGAACTCGGTCAGCCTCCCCGTCTGGTGGGGCCTGGCCTCGATGGCCGGCGGCGAGATCGTCTCGGCCGACGCGCTCTGAGTCGAGCGGCCCGTCGCCCGATCCCGCCCGACCCCGCCTCAGCCTCGGAGACGTCCGTGTCGATGTCACGCAGAACCTGCAAAGCCCTCGCGGCGACGGCCTCGCTGGCCGCCTGCCTGCTCTCGGCCGGCTGCGAGACGAGCGCGCCGGCGGTCTCCGGTTCGACGGCGGAGGTCACGGTCCGGGGGACGGTGAAGATCCACGGCCGGCCGGCGGGCGGGGGCGAGATCCTGTTCGACCCCTCGAACGTCAAGCGCAAGTTCGCCCCGATCCGTTCGGCGGCCATCGGCCCCGACGGGGCCTATACGGTGACGACCCTCTACGGCGAGAATAAGATCTCGATCCGGAGCCGCGAGATCGCCGCCCCGACCGACGCGCCGGCCGCCGAGGGCAAGTCCCTCGACAAGGCCGTCGCGAAGTCGGCCGCCGTCAAGGCCGCCGTCAGGGCGGGGGACGGGATGCGCCTCAGGCCCAACGTCAAGCGGACCTTCATCGAGAGCGGCGAGCGGCCGATCGACGTCGAGCTGTGACCCCGCCCCGCGACCCCGACGACGGCGTCGCGTCGACCGACTTCCTGCAACCCCGGCGGGCCCGTCCATGGCCGTCCTGACCTGCGGCGTCGTCCAGTTCCGGCACCGCCCGAGCGACAAGGCGTACAACCTCTCGGTCGTCGAGCGCTTCGTCGCCGAGGCCCGCGGCCGGGGGGTGAAGGTCCTCGCCTTCCCGGAGATGTGCCTGACGGGCTACTGGCACGCCACCCGGCTCGACCGGCCGGGCCTGGAGGCGCTCGCGGAACCGGTCCCCGACGGCCCCTCGTCGCTCCGGATCCGCGCGCTGGCGGAGGCGTCCGGGATGGCGATCGGGGCCGGCCTGATCGAGCGCGGCGACGACGGCCGGCTGTTCAACACGTACGTCGTGGCCCTGCCCGACGGCGCGGTCCACCGCCACCGCAAGATCCACGCCTTCGAGAGCGAGCACATCGCCGCCGGCGACCGCTACACCGTGTTCGACACCCCCTGGGGCGTTCGGGTGGGCGTCCTCATCTGCTACGACAACAACATCGTCGAGAACGCCCGGGCCACGGCGCTGCTGGGGGCCGACGTCCTGCTCGCCCCCCACCAGACCGGCGGCTGCGACTCGCGCAGCCCGCACGCGATGGGCCTGATCGACCCCGCCCTGTGGGAGCGTCGCGAGGCCGACCCGGAGGCGATCGAGCGCGAGTTCCGCGGCCCCAAGGGGCGGGAATGGCTGCTCCGCTGGCTGCCGGCGCGGGCCCACGACAACGGCTACTTCATCCTCTTCAGCAACGGCGTGGGCGAGGACGCCGGCGAGGTGCGGACCGGCAACGCCATGATCCTCGACCCCTACGGCCGCATCCTCGCCGAGACCTGGAAGGCCGAGGACCGCCTGGTCGTCGCCGACCTGGACCTCGACCTCCTCCCCCTCTGCACCGGCCGCCGCTGGATCCGCGGCCGCCGCCCCGAGCTTTACGGCCTGCTGACCGAGCGCCTCGGCCACGAGCTGGACCCCCGCGCCGCGCGGTTCTCGCGCGAGCACGTCGAGAGGCCCGCGCCCGGGCCGGCGTCCTGACCTCGCGTCACGCGTCCGAGGCGGAGACCCTGAGGGTCACGACGCACCGCGAGTCGCTCCGATAGGAGAGGCGCTTCGCCAGGACTTCGTATCCCGACGAGCCTCCCCGATCGTCGGGGACCACGATCACCTCGCCCACCGAGGGGATCGGCAGCTGGGCTCGGACCTCCATGGAATGGAGCGGCTCGCCGCCCGCCGCCCGAGTGGAAGGCTCGTATTCGAAATTCAGTGTGACGAACGCGTGGGCCGGCGGCCCCGTGAGGGAGGCCCGGGAACCTGCAAAGGACACGGTCGGCTCGCTTTCAGATGCCCCTCGGGGGCTGCAGCCCGGGCGAGGCGAAGAAGTTCCGCTGGAAGGATGACGCGACGTTGACCAGGGCTATGAGCACCGGCACTTCGACGAGCGGACCGATCACCGCGGCGAACGCGGCCCCCGAGTCGATGCCGAAGACCGCGACGCTCACGGCGATGGCGAGTTCGAAGTTGTTCGAAGCCGCCGTGAAGGCTAGCGTCGCCGTCTTCGCGTAATCCGCCCCGAGCTTCCGTCCCATCCAGAACGAAAGAAGGAACATGGCGACGAAGTAGATGAGCAGCGGCATCGCGATGCGGAGGACGTCGAGCGGCGCCTTCACGATGTTCGCCCCTTGAAGGGAGAACATGACCACGATGGTGAAGAGCAGCGCGACGAGCGTCATGGGGCTGACGGCCGGGATGAACTTCGTATCGTACCAGTCCCGCCCCCTGGCCTTGACGAGCACGAGCCGGGTGAGCATCCCGGCCAGGAACGGCACGCCCAGGTAGAGCAAGACGCTCTGGGCGATCGCCCCGACGGTGATCCGTGAGAGGTCCACGTCGCCGAACTGGACGCCCACGAGCGGCGGCAGGACCTTCACGAAGAGCCAGGCGTAGATCGGATAGAAGAGCACCTGGAAGACCGAATTGAACGCCACCAGGCCCGCCGCGTAGTCGGAGTCGCCCCTGGCCAGGTCGTTCCAGACGATGACCATCGCGATGCAGCGGGCCAGGCCGATCATGATCAGGCCGATGGCGTATTCGGGCTTGTCCGAGAGGAAAGCCGAAGCCAGGCCGAACATGAGCAACGGCCCGATCACCCAGTTCTGCAGGAGCGAGAGCCCCAGCACCCGCGTATTGCGGAAGACCTCGGGCAGTCGCTCGTAGCGGACCTTGGCGAGCGGCGGGTACATCATGAGGATGAGCCCGACCGCGATCGGGATCGACGTCGTCCCCACTGAGAGCCGCATAACGCCCTCGGAGACCGATGGGGCGAAGTTCCCGAGCGCGACGCCCGAGATCATCGCGAGGAAGATCCAGAGCGTCAGGTATCGGTCGAGGAACGACAGGCGCCCTCCCGACCCGGGCCGACGCGTTTCCACGGCGGCGTTCATCGGCCCCTCGATGGCTTCGCGGCCAGTTCGCTGCGGGCCTGCATCAACGCGGCCAGCATGAGCCGCGCGACGTCGTCGCGTCGCTCGGCGTACTTGGCCGCCTCGTACGCCCCGTCGTCGTAGATCTTCGGGTCCAGGTAGGGCGTCGAGAGCCTCAGGGCCGCGCCTTTGACGAACGGGCAGCCGGCGTCGGCCTCGCTGCACACCATCAGCGCGGCGAAGCCGCCCTGCGGGTTGCCCGCGACGTCGTAGCGCTTCGAGAATTCCTCGGCCTCGAAGCCCTCGCCCCACGAGACGCGGTAGATGGGATTCTCCGTCTTCGGCTCGCCCCGCTCGGCCTCGGCGCCCGTGGGCTCGACCGAGAAGCCGACCGCCCGCAAGGCCGCGACGGTCCGCGGGTTGAACGCCGTGGGGGCCGTGCCGCCGCTGTGGAAGCGGACCTCGGGCAGCCCGTAGTAGGCGGCCGCCAGGTTGCCCATGGACGACCCCAGGATGCTCCGCCGGGAATTCCCGGTGCAGATCACCGTGACGTGGAGCGGCTTGCCGGGCTCGTAGTTCGCCGCGATCCAGCGGGCGAGCCGCTCGCCGGCCTCGCGGTGCGGCTCCGCCATCATGTCGAGGGTGGTGCTGAGGTAGTCGGCGTGCTCCCTGAGCTTCGCCGCGAGCCTCGTCCGGCTCTCGGGCGTCGCCGCGTCCACGGCCCGCGCGATCTCGGCCGGATCGAGCTTCGCGTCGGCCCCCGCGAGCTGGTCGAACGTTTCACGGTCCATGAAGTTTCCAAGCTCCGAGAGGGTGATGATTCCGTCCTTGGCGAGTGCCTTCGAGAGGGCCGCCTTCACGCGCTGATCGTTCGCGGGGCTCGTCCCCTCGGGGGAGCCGTGACGCTGCACGAGCCAGAGCGATCGCACGAGCGAGCCGACGTCGGGGGCGTCCGGCTGGGCCGAGAGGACGAGCAAGGCGAGGATGAGGTGCATGGTCGGAGAGATTCCTTGGGAGTCTTCAAGGCTTGACGGCATAGACCTTCACGCTCGCCGCGAACGCGTTGAGGTCGTACTTCCCCACCAACTCGACGAAGCCGCCGTGGACGTCGTTGCCGGCGGCCGCAGGCGTACAGCACGAGGCTTCGACCACGTCGAGCCCCGTCGTCGGGGTCGGCGGGGCGCAGCAGCCCGCCTGGCCTTCGACCTGGGCGTAGGCGTTGAGGTCCTTGCCGGCGTCGATCACCGCGACGTCGCGGAAGCCGGCCGCCCGCAGGCCGGCGACGTACTCCTCGATCGACACGGCCCCGGCGATGCAGCCGACGTACGCCATCACGTCGTCGGCGATCTCGGGCGGCAGCGGCCGCTTGAGCGCGATGTCCGAGACCGCGACCCGGCCGCCGGGCTTCAGCACGCGGAAGATCTCGCGGAAGACGGCCGGCTTGTCGGTCGCCAGGTTGATGACGCAGTTGGAGATCACGCAGTCGACCGAGGCGTCCGGCAGCGGCAGCGCGTCGATCGTCGCCTGGTGGAACTCGACGTTCGCCAGGCCCATCCGCGCGGCCCCGGCGCGGGCCCGCTCCAGCATCTCGGGCGTCATGTCGATCCCGATCGCCCGGCCCGTCGGCCCGACCTTCTTGGCGGCGAGGAAGACGTCGAGCCCGCCGCCGGAGCCCAGGTCGACGACGACCTCGCCCGGCCGCAGGTTGGCCGTGGCCGTCGGGTTGCCGCACGACAGGCCCATGTTCGCCTCGGCCGGGATCGACGCCAGCTCCTCGGCCGTGTAGCCGAAGGCCTCGGCCACGCCCCGGACCCCGTCGTGGTCGCTCGACAGCCCGCCCGCGCCGATCGCCCCGTACTTCTCCCGCACCACCGCCTCGATCGACTTGCTCATCGCTCGTCCTCCATCAGGCACAGGGCCCGATCCAGCAGGGGCGCGACGCATCCGTTCGCCACGCGGTAGAACACGTTGTTGCCGTCCCGCCGCGACGCCACGACCCCCGTGTCGGAGAGCCGCTGCAGCTGGTTCGAGACCGCCTGCGGCTTCATCGCCAGCGTCCGGGCCAGGTCCGTCACCGTCGACTCGCCGCTGCGCACCAGGTGGTGCAGCATCCGGATGCGCGTGTCGTTCGACAGCATCTTGAACAGCGCCATCACCTTCACGGCCTCGACGAACGACAGCAGCGGCCGTTCCTCCAGCGCCGGCCGGGTCGAGCACGCGTCGTTCAGGACCTCGATCGATCGCTTCGCCATCGCTTCACCTCCGCGATTCATTATTACACAAGATCGTGTATCCGTGTCAAGTCGCGACCGTCGCGATCTCGTGCCGACGGGCGGGGGGCGTTACAATCGGCGGATCGTCCGTCCGCCCCGCCTGGAAAGGAGCGTAGTCCGGTGTCGATCGCCGCCTTGCTGGCCTGTTGCGCCCTCTCCGCGTCTCCCCCGCAGGCCGCCGCGGCCCGGCCGGCCCCGCCGCCCATCCCCCGCGAGTTCCGCGCGGCGTGGGTGGCGACGGTGGCCAACATCGACTGGCCGAGCAAGCCGGGCCTGCCGTCGGGCGTGCAGCAGGAGGAGGCCCGGGCGATCCTCGACCGCCTGGCGGCGTCGCACTTCAACGCGGTGATCTTCCAGGTCCGCCCCGCGGCCGACGCGCTCTACGACTCGAAGCTCGAGCCCTGGTCGTACTACCTGAGCGGCGTGCAGGGACAGGCCCCCGAGCCCTACTACGACCCCCTGACGTTCTGGGTCGACGAGGCCCACGCCCGCGGGCTCCAGCTCCACGCCTGGTTCAACCCCTTCCGCGCGAAGCAGGCGAACGCGAAGTACGAGGCCGCCGCGTCGCACGTCTCGAAGGCCCATCCCGAGCGGGTGCGGGCGTACGGCGACCTCTTGTGGATGGACCCCGGCGAGCCCTCGGCGCGGGCGCAGACGCTCGAAGTGGTGCTGGACGTCGTCCGTCGCTACGACGTCGACGGCATCCACCTCGACGACTACTTCTACCCCTATCCCGTCGCCGACCCGGCGACCAAGGCCGAGATCGACTTCCCCGACGACGCGAGCTGGGGCCGCGAGCATCCCGGCGGCGACCCCGCCGCCCGCGCCGACTGGCGACGCGACAACATGAGCCGGCTGATCCGCGGCCTCTACGAGGAGATCAAGCGGGCCAAGCCCCACGTCCTCTTCGGGATCAGCCCGTTCGGCATCCCCCGCCCGGGCAAGCCGGCCGGCGTCGTCGGCTTCGACCAGTACGCCAAGCTCTACGCCGACACCGAGACCTGGCTGGCCTCGGGCTGGGTCGACTACTGGACGCCCCAGCTCTACTGGAAGATCGACGCCCCCGGCCAGCCCTTCCGGCCGTTACTGGACTACTGGATCGCGATCAACGCCAAGGGCCGCCACGTCTGGCCCGGCCTGAGCGTCAGCCGGGTCGGCCGCCAGCCGGGTCAGGGCTACGAGCCCGAAGAGATCCTCAACCAGATCAAGATCATCCGCGAGGCACCCGGCGACGACGGCGTCGTCCTGTTCAGCATGAAACCCGTGCTCCAGGACCGCCGGGGGATCGCCGCGACGCTCGCCGAGGGCCTCTTCCGCGAGCCAGCCCTGGTCCCCGCGTCCCCCTGGCTCGGCGACAGGGCCCCCGCCGCCCCCGGCCTCCCGATCCGTCCGACCCCCGGCGAGCCGACCGCCTGGTGGGCCGTGCAATCCCGCAAAGGCGACGCCTGGACGACCCGGATCCAGACCTCCTCCCGACCTTTGGACGCCCCGAACGACGCCGACGAGATCGTCGTCACCCCCGTGAGCCGCACCGGCGTCGCCGGCCCGAACGTCACGCTGGAACCCGCCAGGGCGGGACGCTGACGACCTCGAGGATCGGGCTTCGGACTATTCCGCCGGCTCTTCGGCCTCGGTTCGGCTCTCGATGTAGGTGCGGAGGAAGTTGAGGAAGGTGGGGAGGCCGTCGGCTTCCCAGGCCTGTTCGATGGCTTCCTTGAGGTGCTGGTTCTCCGCCTGCAGGTGCTTGAAGGCGTCGACGTCGGCGGCGGCGAGGTCGAGGCCGGCGACCTGGTCGTGGGTGTTGACCGAGAGCATGAGGCCCTCGGCGTTGTTCCAGGGCTGGAACTGCAGCTTCATGTGAGGGTAGCGGAGGTTCCCCAGCCGCAGCGCGAAGATCGGCGACTGCGCCCCGGGGGTCTTGCCCGCGCGTTCGAAGGGCGGTTTGGCGAGCAACTCGTGGGGGGCGAGGCCCTCGGCCCAGGTGGTGCGCCGGCGGACGCTTTCGGGGTAGTCTCCCGAGGGGTAGGCGACCTTCAAATAGACCTCGACGGCGCGCCGCAGGACGTCGAGCCGCATGGCGTCGACGTCGGCGGGGCCGGAGTCGGGGTTCGCCTCCATGTGCAGATCCTCATGGGTCGGGGGCGGTCGGTGGTTGGTGCGCTGGCCGGGTCGTCCCAGGATAACCGGCGGCCCGGCCCCCGGCCAAGTCGATCTGCCCTCCGCGTCGGCGACGGCTCAGCCGACGGTGCGCATGGTCAGCGTGAGCACCTGCTCCTCGCCGTGGCCGAGCACGCGCAGGCCGGCGTCGAAACCCCGGGGCTGGAGGTTGATCGCGTCGGTCGCCTGGGTGTAGGGCTCGATCGCGATCACGTCGTGCTTGCCCGGCGGCGTGTAGACCACCAGCTCGCGGAAGGCGTCGTCGAAGCCGAGCTGGAACTCGCCGTTCTTCTCCAGGTCCAGCAGCCGGCAGGTCCCCGCGCCGTCGACGTGCTCGAGGGCCGTCAAAACGTCGTCGAGCATCAGCCCCTCGATCGCCTTCCCCTTGCGGAAGTCGAGGCGGTCGGAGATCTCGGAGACCGCGCCCGTCGGCAGGAAGTCTTTCAAGGGCCAGTACTTCGAGGCCGGGAGGATGATCTTGGTCTTCGCCAGGTCGCCGCCGGGCGCGAACGGCAGCCGGAAATAGGGGTGGATGCCGAAGCCGTAGGGCAGGTCGACGGCCGTCGGGTTGGAGACGGTCGACGTCATCGTCAGCGTGCGGCCCGCCAGCGTGTAACGCACGTAGAGGACGGCGTCGGTCGGCCAGTGGTCGATGTGCCCGGGCGCGTGGACCGAGAGCTGGAACCGGCCTTCCACCACCGCGCCGTTGGGCGTCGCCTTGTGCTCGACGACGTCCCAGGGGACGTCGATCGCGAAGCCGTGGATGGCGTTGCCCCCGTTGTTCGTGGGGATGACGTACCGCTTGTCCTCGAACTGGAAGGCGCCCCCGCGGATCCGGTTCGGGAACGGGAAGAGGATCGGCGTGCCGTTCCCCCCGGCGCGGCTGGGGGCCTCGGCGAAGGTCGGATCCGACACGATCACCGGCCGGACCTCGCCCGCGACCGGCAGCCGGAGGTCGAACAGGTTGAAGCCGTACGAGGGCAAGACCGAGGCCGAGGCCCCGGATACGTCGTCCCGCATGGTGTAGACGTCCCGACCGTCCCGCTTTTCCACATCGACGCGAAACCCCACGCGACCCTCCTCGGTCTTCGACCGTCGTCGTCTGCGAATCGGCCGTCGAATTCAAAATTCGCCGCCGGCGTTGAAAAAGTTGCCCAGGCCGCCTCGCGAGTGGGAAGCCTTTCGCACATCCGTCGGCCACGACCTTCCCGCGATCCTGACGCGCCCGGCGTCGCCCGCCAAGCGAAATATTCCCCGCCCCCGGCGCGGTTCGCGATCGGGCCCGAGTACGTCGAAGCCTGGGGATATTTAGCTCAAGAAAGCCAGGTAGCCCTCTCGGCCGTCGTCTCGGGATGACGCAAAGTCGCCGCCAAGCGACTTTCTCGACGAGTATTCTAGAAGACGCCAGAGAAGAGAATTGCTCTGAGCCTCCTGCGATGTTACACATATTGGATAGCAAGGTCGCAATCCGATGGGACGGAGTTCCGTTGCGGAGGCGGTCGCGCCGATAGGCGAGGTGGGCTGGCACTCCGACGCAAATCGGGGAAAAATCAGAAAATACACCTCATTGAACGTCCTTGGCGCCATGCTTGCGGGTTTCGCCGACGTATTCCTTCGTCCAAGCAAATCAAGTACAGGAATAGGTCCGGATTTCTCCGGACGCCGCCGGTCAGCGTGAGTCCGAATCAGCGCGGCGTGGTGATATACGCATCACGCGAGGTCGCGAGCGACGGGAGGCGGCCGATGTCCGCACGGGAGAATCTTCGAAGATCACCCCAAGTCTCTGTTGACCAGCGACGCGAGGCTGCTATGATGGATGTAGTCAAGCGAGGGCGGAAACGCATCGAGCGTCCCGCCGCCGGCGAGGGATCGGTCGGGCCGACCCGGGATGAGGAGCTTCGAATGGAATCCGACTTCGAAGTCAGTGGCGCGATCATCGACTCCTGGGTGGAGCCCTGCGGCGTCGACGACGATTCGACGCGCGTGGTCCTCCAGGTGGCCCCCAAGGGCCGTCCCCGCGAGCTGGTGTTCGTCGAGGCCCAGTCTTCCCTCGTCCCCGACGACGGCTGGCTCGAAGACCTGAGCGAGAACTCCTGCCACGGCAGCCCGGTCCGGGCCTTCGGCCGTCGCATGCTCAACGGCTTCATCTCGGCCACGCAGCTCCAGCTCGTCCGCTGAGAACGGCCTCTCTCCATCTCGACTCGCACCGTGCGCGTCCGATCTCGATCGGCCCGCGGAATCCCCCCATCTCGCTCGACGACCTTGCGACGTCGACCTCGTCGGATCATCCGCGAATTCGGCTGTCCCGCCCGTAGCTTTCGCGCTCCTTCTCCCGACGTACGAAGGCTGAGTCGTCACGGGCTGGAGCCCTGATCGATCCCGCCGTTTGGCCTCGATGCACCTCGCGCGCGCCGGATCCTAGGCGGGGCGGATGCCGAGAGGAGTCGGTTTCGCTATACTGGTCCGGCCGTCGAGGGGGGCGACTTCGAGGTTACGGACGGGGGACCAGCGATGCAGCAGGCCGGGATCACTCCGCAGGGGCGGGTTTCGCGGGCGGGTTCGGGGCGGTTCGGGGCCCTCGTCGCGCTGGGGGTTGCGACGGTCGGGCTGATCGCCGCCCCGTCGCGGGCGCAGGAGGCTCCCAAGCCGCTGCGGGAGCCGGCCCCCAAGCCGCCGGCCGCGTCGGGCCCGCCCGCGCCGGGGCCCGCGGCCGCGGCGACCACGCTGCACGACCGGGTCAAGGCGGTGCTGGAGACGCCCGGCTACCGGAACGCCCACTGGGGGATCCTGGTCGTCGACGCCAAGACGGGCGAGACGGTCTACGACAAGAACCCGGACGAGCTGTTCGGGACGGCGTCGGTGGCGAAGCTCTTCTCCACGGCGGCGGCGATGGTCGAGCTGGGGGCCGACTACCGGTTCCAGACGCCCGTGGTGCGGCGGGGGAACGTCGACGACCAGGGGACGCTGGGCGGCGACCTGATCCTGATCGCCCAGGGCGACCCCGCGATGGGCGGGCGGACGGGCCCCGACGGCAAGCTCCTGTTCGCGGACGAGGACCACATCTACACGTCGGGGGGCAAGGCGGCCGAGGTCCTGGTGAAGTGCGACCCGCTGGCCGGCCTGGAGCACCTGGCGCGCGAGATCCAGGCGGCCGGGATCAAGAAGATCGCCGGCGAGGTGATCGTCGACGCCCGCCTGTTCGAGCGGGCGCCCAGCTCGGGGAGCGGGCCCGAGAAGATCTCGCCGATCATGATCAACGACAACCTGATCGACGTCGTGGCGACGCCCGGCAAGGCGGCCGGCGACCCGGCGACGGTGGCGATCTCGCCGGCGACCCAGTACGTCGCGGTCGACGCCCAGGTCGAGACCGCGGCCGACGGCGAGCCCCGCATCCGCGCCTCGTTCGTCGGCCCGCGCCGGCTGCAGGTCCGGGGCCGGGTCCCGGTCGGGCCCGAGCCGCTCGTCGACACGGTCGAGATCGAGGACCCGGCCTCGTTCGCCCGCACGCTCTTGATCGAGGCGCTGCGGCGGCACGGGGTGGAGGTCTCGGCGTCGCCGCTGGCCGAGAACCCCGAGGCCGACCTGCCGCCCCCGGCGACGCTGGCGAGCCTCCCCAAGGTGGCCGAGTACACCTCGCCGCCGTTCCGGGAGTTCGCCCGGGTCATCCTGAAGGTGAGCCACAACCTCCACGCCAGCACCCTGCCGCTGCTGCTGGCCGTCCGCAAAGGAGACCGCACGCTGGCCGCCGGCCTGAAGCGCGAGGGCGAGATCCTCAAGGGCCTGGGGCTGGATCCGCTCGCCGTCTCGTTCGGCGGCGGGGCGGGGGGGATGTGGGCCGACATGGTCACGCCCCGCGCCGCCACGACCCTCTTGCGGGCCATGGCCGCCCGCCCGGACTTCGCCGCCTACGACGCCGCGCTGCCGATCCTGGGCCGCGACGGCACGCTCGCCAAGGCCGTCCCCGAGGACAGCCCGGCGCGGGGGCACGCCCGCGCCAAGACCGGGACGATGTTCGTCAACGACGCCCTGATCGGCAAGCGGCTGCTCACCAGCAAGGCGCTCGCGGGCTACATGGAGACGGCCTCGGGCCGGCCGCTCGTCATCGCCTTCTTCCTCAACAACGTGATCCTCGACTCGAAGGACGGCAAGGTCCCGACCACCTCCGACGTCGGCAAGGTGCTGGGCAAGCTCTGCGAGGCGTTCTACCTCGGCGACGGGCCCGCACCCGGGCCGGCCCCGGCCGATCGCCCCGTCGGCGGCAAATGAGCCCGCGGAAAGCCTCCCGTTCGGCCCGCGATTCGCTCCCGAAACTCCCGGGAACCCGACCGCCGCCCCATCGCCCGGGGCGGCGCGCCGGGCTTGTACGCATTCCGCGGCGAACGAAACGGGAGACACCATGTCCGACGCACCCTCGGCCGAGGCCAAGCTGACGCGCGCCCAGCTCATCGACCTGCTCAACGAGGACCTGGCGCGCGAGTACCAGGCGATCATCGCCTACGTCAACTACTCGCAGGTGCTCAAGGGCGCCCAGTACATGGCGATCGCCAGCGAGCTGGAGCTGCACGCCGCGGAGGAGCTCGATCACGCCCTGCGGATCGCCAAGCAGATCGACTACCTGGGCGGCATGCCGACCGTGGTCCCCAAGGAGGTCAAGACCTCCGAGAAGGCCGAGGACATGCTCCGGTTCGACCTCGACAACGAGAACGAGACGATCCGCAACTACCGCCGCCGCGTCCGCCAGTGCGAGGCCCTCGGCGAGTACGCCATGGCCGAGGAGATCCGCTCCATCCTGGTCCAGGAGCAGGAGCATCAGATGGACCTCGCCACCGCGCTGGGCATCGACGTCCCGGACGTCAGCGAGCCGAGCGAACGCGCCTGAGGCGCGGCCCCGGGGAAGCGGCGGCCTTCGTAAGGGCGCGGCCGCTTCCCGCGCGTGATCAACTCGACTTCGGCTTGCGCGCGGCCTTCCACACCCTGAGGAACTTGCGCCCCAGCGAGTGGGTGGTCCCCTCCAGCGCGTCGCCGACCAGCTTGCCGGAGGTGTTGTACGTCCCGCCGCCGGGGTCGGTCGTGGTGAACGCGAAATGGACCGCGCCCCAGTCGGCGTTCGTCCGGCCGTCCTCGACCTCGCTGTCGTAGAACGTGCCGGCCAGGCCGCCGTCGGCCACGGCGGCGACGACGAACTCCTTGAGGTACGGCTGGTCCGCCGGCTTCGGTCGCAGGTCGACGACCCACGTGCCGACGAGCCCGGCCGGATCGGGGGCGGGATTCGCGTCCTGCGCCCGGACGGCTTCGAGCAGGGCGATCGACAGGCAGCCGATCAGGACGAGGGCGGCGACCGCGGAGGACTTTCGCATCGGCGACTCCCGCGGGATCGTCGCGGCCGCCGGAAGGCGGCGCGGACGTCCCGGTCGACGCCGATCCTACCGGCTCGGGGGGCCCGCCGGCCACGGCGGACCCGTCCGGTCGGGGTTCAGTCGTCGACGCCGGCGCGGGCCTCGGCGCGGTGCGGCTGGCCGGCGGGGCCGGCTCCGTCGCCGCGGTGGCGGCGGCCGCTGATGAGCCGGACCAGCTCGTCGGGGCCGCCGGCGACCGTGACCTCGCGCGGGGGGCCCGCCAGGGCGATCTTGCTCTGGGCGAAGCGCTCGCGGATCGCCTTGCAGATCCGGTGCTTGGCGCCCCCCATCAGGCCGGGGTCGGCGACGTAGACGGACAGCCCGAAGACCATGCCCGACTCGGCCAGGTCCTCCAGCAGCGCCGAGGGGGCCGGCTTGGAGAGCACGTCGAAGTCGTTCTTGGCGATCGTCAGCAGCAGATCGGTCACGTCCTCGACGTCGGAGTCGTGGGCGACGACGACCCGGACGCCGACGCGCATGATCTTGTCTTTATGCGTCCAGTTGACGAGCTTGCCGGTGATCAGCTCGCGGTTGGGGACGATCATGCACTGGTTGTCGCCGTTGATGATCGTGGTGGACCGGGTGTTGATCCGGTCGACCTTTCCGGTGGTCCCGCCGACCGAGACGACGTCGCCGATGCGGATCGGCCGCTCCAGCAGCAGGATCAGGCCGCAGATGAAGTTGGAGACGACCTCTTGCAGGCCGAAGCCGAGGCCGACGCCGAGCGCCGCCAGGATGAAGCTGATCTGCGCGAGCTTCAGGTGGACCGACTCCAGGGCGACGAGCAGGGTGGCGGCGAGGATGGCGTAGCGGCAGAGCGTGACGACGGCGAAGCGGACGCCCGGGTCGTCGGGCATCTTGCGGAAGAGGGTGAAGGCGAAGAGGGCGGCCATGTACCGCCAGGCGACGCCGCCGGTGACGACCGCGGCCAGCGACGTGGCGAGGTCGCCGATGACGACCGACCGGCCCTCGGCGTCCGACCAGACGTGCTGCTTGGCGAGGAAGTCGAGCAGGGCGGGGTCGATGCCCCAGATCCAGCCCAGCATCCCCAGGGCCAGCAGGACGACCGCGACCGTCGAGGCCCGCGAGGCGTTGAGCATGAGGTCCGGGGCCTCGGCCGGCCGCTCGCCCGGGGCGGCCCCGGCGGCGCGGGCGCCCTTCGCCCGGGCGGTCAGGTAGGACGCGGCCGAGGCCCAGAGGCGGTTGGTCCGGACGTCGGCCCGGAGCCGCCAGGCGATCAGCCGGGTCAGCACGCGGTGGGTCGCCCAGGCGATCGCGAAGACGACCAGGGTCTCGACCCCGCCGACCGCCAGCCGGCCGGCCGCGAAGCTGTAGCCCCGGAAGTCGAGCACCACGACCAGGACCCCGAAGGCCACGATCAGCCGGGCGATCGCCCGGGCGCGGCGGCAGCTCCACGTCACCCACGCCTGGCCCATCGCCCCGAACGCCCGCGGCGTCGCCACGACCGTCGTCCCGTTCGAAGGCGTCGGGGCCGCCCCCGCCGCGTCCGATCCGGCCTCGGCGAGATCGGTCGGGCAGTCGGGGTTGATCCAGCTCATGAGCGCCGAGCCGGGCCGCAGGTGGTAGGCCAGCGAGGCCACCACGATCAGCTCGAAGGCCAGGAACAGGAACCGCGAGAGCGCCGGGGCCGTCACGACGGTCCCCTGGTGCGCGACCTCGCCGTTGGCGAAGATGTGGATCGGGACCAGCAGGGCCGTCGCCGCGACGACCAGGAGCCGGCCCGCGCCGCGGAACTGCCGGGTCACGCTGGGGGGCGTGTCGAGGTAGCGCTCGCACCAGCCGCCGGGCTTGAAGAACCAGCTCCCCAGCCCCCGCGCGAACAGGCCGATGGCCGCCGCGTTGAGGATCGTCGCGGCCAGGACGCTCGTCGACTTCGGCCAGGGGCCGAGCCGCGCGACCTGGGCGGCGGCCGCCAGGTACAGGGGCCAGGCCGACGCCCAGAGCACGCCCATCAGCAAGGATCGCAGAGCCAGCATGACGACGGAATCCCTCGCGGAAGCGGGACGGGAACGCTCAACCCCCACGCACGACCGGGTTCATGTCCACCTTCAGGCCCCCCGAGCCGGGGAGCGCCTGCGACAGCCGCCGCTTGAGGACGCGACGGACGCGGAAGATGCCCAGCGGCAGGACGACGACGACGGCCGACGCGGCCAGGAACTCGGGCGCGGCCCGCTTCCACGACGCCGGCGTCACCGCGTCCTGCGCCAGGCCGATCGAGACCCGGGTCAGCCGACGGACCTCGCCGGCGGCCAGGCCCACGGTGGTCGGGCTGATCGGGTCCTGGTCGCGGACCCAGAAGAGGTGGGTGCGGATGAAGTTCGACTCGTCCTCCAGGGTCCCCAGGCGGCGGTCGATCTCGGCGAGGATCTCCTCCTCGTTGCGGACCAGCTTCTCGAGGGCCTCGCGGCGGCGGGCGAGGATGGCGGTGTGCTTCTCCTCCAGCTCCCTCCAGATCGCGACGGCCTCGGGATGGCGGTCGGGCGTCAGCTTGTCCTGCAGGTCGTCGAGGTCGATCTGGTCGAGGAGGCGGTCCTCGATCTGGCTCAGCTCGACGCTCGTGAGCATGTTCGCATAGTCGCGCAGGCGCTTGTCGACGGCGTCGCGCTCGTCGCGTTCGATCCGCCGGCGCTCGGGCTCCAGGCGGCGGTAGTCGGCGTTGATGCTGAGGACGTCGAGCCGCCCGAGGCGGTCCTCGTCGCCCTCGATCAGGGTCTTGATCCGCTCGAAGTTGGCGCGGGCGATGTTGGCCTGGCTGCGCATGTCCTCGAGCGAGGGCTTCGATCCGGCGGTCACGGCCTGCTCGGCCCGGATCGCCGAGGCCTCCAGGTCGAGCAATTCGGCCAGGCGCTCGGCGCGGTAGCGCTCGATGGGGTCGCGGGCGGCTCCGGCCTTGGCCTGCTCGGCCTCCGCCTTGCGTCGGAGGTCCCCCTCGGCGGCCTCGGCGAGCTGGCGGAAGCGGGCCTGGGCCGGCTCCAGGACCTTCTTGCCGAGCCGGACGTGGGCGGCCCAGGCCTTGCGGCGGACCCCGGCGACCTCGGCCAGCTTCTCGGTGCGGACGATCTTCCGCTCGACGACCCGGAGCCGCAGGTCCTCGACGCTCGCCTCGACGCGCAGGTTGACGCCCCGCTCCTCGAACGCCTTCCGCTCGGCGGCCGTCCTGGGGGCGGCGGCGGCGGCCCGCGAGGCGTCGCGCGCCTTGAGCGCGGCGATCCCCTGGGCGATCCGGTCGCGGTCGGTCCGCAGCCCGGCGACCGCGTCCTTGGCCTTCTTCTCGGGCTCGGGGGGCGACGTCGCGAGCTTGTCCTGGTAGGCCTTGATGTCCTTCTGGAGGCCCTCGATGGCCTCTTGCATCTGCGCCCGCCCGGCCTGGTCGACCGCATCCTTCTGGGTGAACAGGGGGGGCAGCAGGGCGCCGACCGGCTGGTCGAGGCGGCCCTGGACGTCGGCGAGCTGGGCCTTGGCGTCGTCGAGCTGACGGTCGGGGCCGTTCTCGGGGGCGGTCATCTCGGCCAGCTCTTTGGCGAGCTTGTCGTAGTCGTCGAGCCGTCGGCGACGGTCTTCGAGGAGGTCGGCGAGGGCCTTGTCGTCGATCTTGGCGGGGTCGCCGTCGGCCTTGGCGTCGCCGCCGTCGGCGGGCGCCAGCGCCTTGAGCCGCTGGACCGCGTCGGCCCGGATCGCCTCGATCTCCTCGGGCTGGAGCAGGCCCGCGTCCGCGGCGGCCTTGGGGGCGGCCGGCGGGTCCGGAGCGGGGGCCCGGGGCTCGTCCTTCGGGGCGGCCGCTTTGGGCGTCTCGCCGGCCTTCGGGGCCGGGGCGGCCTCCACCTTGGGCCGGGCCTTGGCGGCCGGCGGGGGCGGGGCCTCGGCCGCCGGGCGATCGGGGGCGGGGAGCCTGGGGAGGGCGTCGCCGTCCCGGTCGGGCCTGTCGACGGCCTGGGCCTCGCGGGTCGGGCCGTCGGCGGAGGGCTTGCCCGCTTGCTGGGTCTGGGCGCCGCCCCCGAGCACGCCGAAGACGATCGCCGCGGCCGTCGCCGCGCGGACGTCGATCCGCACGGGCCGGCGGTCTGTTTCGGATTGCGACATCGCGCGGGATCCTTCCCGAAGAAGTCCTGGGTGAAGACGCGAATCGGCCCGGCCGGAGTCCTTGGCGGGCGGGGCGTAGACTACCCGTCGGCCCGGCGACCGGCAAGCCGAGATCGGCCGCCGGGCGACCCGACCGGGTCGGCCCCGGAGGGCGGGGGCATGGGAGACGGCGCCCGGAAAGCCCCGCCTCGGCCGGCTGTTCCGGCTTGACCTGGATGGTGCGGCCCCTATCATTGGGACGGGCCGGCGCACGGCCCCAAGGGCCTCGCATTTCGACGGCGCCATCGGCCGTCGAGATCCCGCGTGCCGGCCGGCGCCCGCCGGCGTCCGAGGGCTCGTCCGTTCAGCCGACGCGTACGCCGCCCCTCGGAGAGTCCGTAACATTTCGGTGTCGAGCGTCTCGACGCTCGCTCGGCGTGGTGGATCGCAAATGCAATGACGACGCCCGTCCCCCGCATCGCCCTGGCGACGTCCACCTCGGGCCCCGACCCGTCGATCGCCGGCCTGGCCCTCATCGCCGGCCTCACGGCCCGGCGGTGGCGCGTCCAGCACTTCCGCACCCGGGCCTGCCCGACCGCCACCGAGGTCGTCGCCCACGCGACCGGGATGCCGGGCCGCCACCTCGACACCTGGCTGATGCCGCCCGACGTCTGCCGGACGCTGCTCGCCGAGGGCGTCCGCACCGCCGACCTCGGCGTGGTCGAGGGCCGCCTCGACTCGCCCGGCGTCCTCTGCGAGGCCGGCCTGGAGCCGGCGCCCGGCGACCTCGGCCCCCTGGTCCACATCCTGGACCTGCCGGTCGTCTCCGTCGTGCCGGCCGCCGGCTTCCGCGACGGCACGTTCCACCTGCCGGACCTGCCGCGGGACGCCGCCGCGGTGATCCTCGACGGCCTGGAATCCCCCGACGACCTGGACCGCCTCCGTCGGCTGATCCGGCTCACCAGCGGC
The DNA here is from genome assembly GCF_029589435.1 of Paludisphaera mucosa. Lineage (NCBI taxonomy): Bacteria > Pseudomonadati > Planctomycetota > Planctomycetia > Isosphaerales > Isosphaeraceae > Paludisphaera > Paludisphaera mucosa. The sequence continues at coordinate 5,178,202 of NZ_JARRAG010000002.1, forward strand.
CTGCCGGTCGTGGGAGCGGTCGACCTGCTCCCCGGGGCCCGTCGCGAGATCGAGGCCGCCCCCCCCGGCGCCTTCCCCCGCGAGGCGGTCGACGCCCTCGCCGCGAGCTTCCTGCGCCACGCCGACCTGAAGGCGATCGAGACGCTGGCCACCAGCCGGTCCTACCCGGAGTACGTCGAACGGCCGGGCCGCCGCCGTCCCGTCGGCTCGTCGGGGTTCCGCGTGGCCTACGCCCGCGACGCGGCCTTCGGCTGCTACTTCCCCGACACCTTCGAGGCCCTCGCGGCCCTGGGGGCGCAGCTCGTCGAGTTCTCGCCGCTCAACGACGGGGCCCTGCCCGACGGCGTGGACCTCGTGATGATCGGCTGCGGCCTGGCGGACGTCTACGCGGGCCAGCTGGCGTCGAACGTCAGCATGCTGGCGTCGCTGCGGCAGCACGTCTGCCGGGGCCAGCGGATCTACACCGAGGGGGGCGGCTCCGCCTACCTCGGCCGGTCGATCATCGTCGACGGCGAGCGGATCCCCGGCGCGGGCATCCTGCCGGTCGAGGCCGAACGCGCGGCCGTCCCCAGGCCCCCCGAGCCGGTCGTCCGGACGCTCTCCCGCGACAGCTGGCTCGGACCCCGGGGCAGCAAGGTCCGGGGATACCGCAGCGGCCGCTGGAACCTGAAGTTCAGTCCCACCCCGTTCGAGTGCCCGTCCTGCTACGGCCGGCTCTCGGGCGACGGCGACTTCTACTTCCGCCACCACGCCGTGGGGAGCTTCGTGCACCTGCACCTGGCGGCGCTCCCCGAGGTCGTCTCGGCCTTCGCCGGGCCGCACCACCCGTCGCTCCGCCGGCCGACGACGATCGCCCTGCCCGACGAGACCCGGGAAGACGAGGCCGGCCCCGACGCCTGACCTGATGAAGCGAAGGCGCCCCGTCAGCGGGGGCCGTCGGACTCCAGGCGGGCTTCGAGCCGGCGGACGTTCTCGGTGAGGGCCTCGCTGTGGGGCTGGAGCTTGAGGCCGCGACGTAGGGTCTTCAGGGCCTCGCGGGGCTGGTCGAGTTCGAGCTGACACTGGGCCAGGCCGCCCAGGGCGCCGATGTGGTAGGGGTTGAGCGTCAGGGTCCGGATGCAGTCCTCGGCGCTCTCGGCGAACCGGCCGAGCTTGAAGTAGGCGATGGCTCGCTGGTTGTAAGCCTCGGCGAAACGGGGGGCGCGGGCGACCAGCCGCGAGGCGCGGTCGACGGCCTCGTCGAGCCGCTCGGCGGCGGCCAGGGTGCGCACCTCTTCGAGGGCCTGATTGTTCTCGGGCGCGTCGGCCCGGAACCAGACGACCCACAGGGCGCGTTCGGCCATCGTCCGGACGACGGGGTCGTCGTCGCGCAAGGCCCTTCCGAGCAGGGTGTTGCAGCCGTCGAAGGTGCCCATCACCCCGAGGGCGAGCACGGCCCCGCGGCGGGCCGCGACCTGGGGCGACGCGCCCAGCACCCGGCAGAGCGTCTCCTCCGAATAGCGGGCCGCGACCTGCTCTCGGAACCGGGCGAGGTCGCGATCGCGCAGGAAGGCCTCGTAGTACTCGGTCAATAACGGCCCGGAATGAGGACCCCACATGCCGGTGGCTCCCACCGATTGACGTTGTCGCGACGAATCGTCCGGCCCCGCCCACGTCCCCGGCGACGCCGCGGCGATCCCCCCCGTCAACAACGCGACCGCGAGGCCGAGCCGACGCGCGCCGGGCGTCGGCGGGCGATCGCGACGGCGGACCGTCGGGTGCGGGACGTCGTCCATGGCGCGACTCCTGATCGATTCGGACGGCGGCTCCCGCCCCGGGAGCGTCGAGGCGGCCCGTGGGGGCTCGTCAACAGAACGGGGCGGACTCCTGGGCGTGTCTCTCCGTATGCGAGCAGAGGCGAGGCAAGGCGACGCGGATCGGGCCGCGGTGCGCGGTCGGGTGTGATCGTGCCGCCGAGTCTACCAGCGCCCGTCGACCCGCTCCAAGACGTCCGAATCCTTTCGTTGGCAATTTTTTTCGACCCTGCGCCGACCGGGAATCGAGTCCCGAAGCGGCGATGTTCGGGTCGAGCCGCGGGGACGGCGGGCCGTGCCCTCCTCTCCGCCCTCCGGGGCCGCCGACCCGGCTCCGCCGGAACCGGAGCGTCGCGTCATCGGGGACGACCCCCATTTCGACCCGGCCCGCCCCGCGAAGAGTGCAAACCGCCCCGGCCCGGATGGCCGAATGTGGCACGACGGCCACGACGATTGCCCATTTGCGCCCATATTACGGAAGGACGGTGGGGAAAAACGACATTCCGCGTCGGGGCAAGCAACTGGTTGGATTCAAGCATCAGGCTTTGCTCGACCGGATTGACACACGGGGTTGGCAAGATCGTAGAACCTGGTAGAAAGAGGATCGATGGGGAGCGGAAGGCCCTTCGGGGCGACCGGCTCTCCCGCGGGATATCCCACGGAACGCGACATCGACGACGCCGCGGCGGAGACGCTGCGCGCCTCCTCGGTAGATCGGATGTCACGCCTTTTTTGTTCGGTCCGGGATCAGCGTCGAGCGGACATCAGGACCGGCCGGTTCCGTGGGCGTCATGGAAGATTTTCGAGGGCGTCCGACTTCGGACGTCGCCGACGGTCGAGGAGTTGCACCAAGATGGGTTTCATCGTCCCGCCATCGAAGTACGAGATTCAGCACGCGAAGCAGATCTTCGCGGCCCAAACGTACCAGTCCACGCACAACGGCCAACTGCCGGACACGCGGGCCTGGCGCATGCTGGAGTCGCGGCACGCCCTGAACGCGACCCGATTCGACTTCTACCACCCGAACATCGGCCGGATGATCGAGGGCCGGGGCTTCACGCCGCCGGCGACTCAGGTCGTCGTCAAGGGGTGGCAAGGCCACATGCGCGGACCGGAGACGACCCCGATCGTTCCGATCATCCCGCCGGTCGTCCCGCCGGTCGTCGACGTGGTCCCGACCACGCCCACGCTCCCCCCCACGGGGCAGGAAGTGACCCCGCCCGGCCCGCTGGCGCCGCAGTCCGTCGTGCCCGAACCCGCCGCCTTCCTGATGTTCGCCGTGGCCATGCTGACCATGGGCCTGTTCTTCCATCACGCGCGGCGACGGCCGCGCTGATCCCGGCCGACGCTCCGCGAGGCGATCGCGGAGCGTCCTTGCCGCCGGACGGGCGGGATAGTACGTTCATTGCAGCGGCCCACGACCCGTTCGTCGCGCGCAACGGACAACCATGCCGACCTTTACGGAACACGCGTCCACGACGGCGGAGCCGCGGCCGGGACCCTGGTCGGCGGCGGGCCGAGCCTTGCTGACGGCCTCGGCGCTCGCCGCGGGCCTGGCGATGCTGGCCGTCGCCCCCGCGCGCCACGCCCGGCCGGCCCGCGCGCCGGTGCTCGTCGTGGACGTCAACGCGGTGCCGGTCGAGGTCCTCTCGGCGCTCCCCAGCGTCGGCCCGGCCCTGGCCCGCGAGATCGTCGAGCGGCGGGCCGAGGCCCCGTTCCTCAGCCTGTCCGACCTCGCCCGTCGCGCCCGGGGCGTCGGCCCCGTCACCCTCGCCCGGCTCGCCCGCCACCTCCGCGCCGGCGACGAGGTCGCCGCCCGCCTCCGCGAGGCGACCCCGGGCCGCTGACCCGCTCGGCCTGGGAAATTCCTCCGCCTCGCCGGTATACTGGAACGCCTAGACCGACGTTCACCGGGAAGCCCCCAGGCGCGACGAGGCCCAGACACGATGAGCGCATACCAGCTTGTCAGCCCCTACCAGCCGGCGGGCGACCAGCCCCAGGCGATCGAGAAGCTCGTGCAGGGCCTGCGCGAGGGCAAGGGGGCCCAGACGCTTTTGGGGGTCACCGGGTCGGGCAAGACCTTCACCATGGCCAACGTCATCGCCCAGTACGGCCGGCCGGCGCTGGTGATGTCGCACAACAAGACGCTCGCCGCCCAGCTCTACGCCGAGTTCAAGGAGTTCTTCCCCCACAACGCCGTCCGCTATTTCGTCAGCTATTACGACTACTACCAGCCCGAAGCCTACATCCCCCAGCGCGACATCTACATCGAGAAGGACGCCTCGATCAACGAGGAGATCGAGCGGCTCCGGCTGGCCTCGACGAGCGCGCTGGTCAGCCGGCCCGACGTGGTGGTCGTCGCCAGCGTGTCGTGCATCTACGGCCTGGGTTCGCCCGACGACTACCGCAAGATGATGGTCCGCCTGAAGCTCGGCGACGTCGTCGACCGCGACGAGCTGCTGCTGAAGTTCGTGGACATCCAGTACGACCGCAACGACGTCTCCTTCGAGCGCGGCAAGTTTCGCGTGCGGGGCGACGTCGTCGAGCTGTGGCCGGCCTACGAGGAGTTCGGCCACCGCATCGAGCTGTTCGGCGACGAGGTCGAACGGATGGCGACGATCGACCCCCTGACCGGCAACGTCATCGGCACGCATGACGACCTGTATATCTACCCCGCCAAGCACTTCGTCCTGCCCGAGGAGCGGATCCAGGGGGCCGTCGACTCGATCGGCAAGGAGCTGGAGGAGCGGCTCCAGCAGCTCAAGGAGCAGGGCAAGCTGCTGGAGGCCCAGCGGCTCTCGGCCCGCACCCGGTACGACATGGAGATGCTGCTGGAGGTCGGCTACTGCTCGGGGATCGAGAACTACTCGCGGCACCTGTCGGGCCGGAAGCCGGGCGAGACGCCCAACACGCTGCTCGACTTCTTCCCGCCCGACAGCCTGTTCTTCCTCGACGAGTCGCACGTCACCCTGCCGCAGATCCGCGGCATGTTCGCCGGCGACCACAGCCGCAAGCTGACGCTCGTCGACCACGGCTTCCGGCTCCCCAGCGCCCTGGACAACCGCCCTCTGCGGATCGACGAGTGGGAGGCCAAGCCCGCGCGGCGGATGTTCGTCTCGGCCACGCCGGCCGACTACGAGGTCGCGGCGTCGGGCGGCGAGGTCGTCGAGCAGGTCATCCGGCCCACGGGCCTGATCGACCCGATCGTCCGCGTCGAGCCGGCCCGCGGCCAGGTCCCGGCGCTCCTGGAAGAGGCCAGGAAGCGGGCCGCGAAGGGCGAGCGGGTGCTGATCACCACGCTGACCAAGCGGCTGGCCGAGGACCTCACGCGGTACCTCAAGGAGCAGGGCCTGCGCTGCAAGTGGCTGCACTCGGAGCTGGACGCCATCGAGCGGATGACGATCCTCCGCGAGCTGCGCGAGGGGGCCTTCGACGCCCTCGTCGGCGTGAACCTGCTGCGCGAGGGGCTGGACCTGCCCGAGGTGTCGATGGTCTGCATCCTCGACGCCGACAAGGAGGGGTTCCTCCGCAGCGAGACGTCGCTGATCCAGACGATCGGCCGCTCGGCCCGCCACGTCAACGCCGAGGTCGTCCTCTACGCCGACAAGATCACCCCCTCGATGCAGCGGGCGATGGACGAGACCGAGCGGCGGCGGGCGCTCCAGCTCGCCTACAACGCCGAGCACGGCATCACGCCCGAGTCGATCGTCAAGGCGATCCGCAAGGGCATCGAGGAGGAGATCCAGGCCCGCACCGTCGCCCGCCAGGCCGTCCACCGCGACGAGGCGACCGACGCCAGCGAGGAGTACCTCTCGGCGCTGGAGGCCGAGATGCTCGACGCCGCCGAGAAGCTGGAGTTCGAACGCGCCGCCGCCCTCCGCGACAAGATCCACCAGCTCCGCTCGACCCAGTCCGGCGGCCCCGCCCGCCCCGCCGCCAGCCCCCAGGGCCAGAGCGCCCGCTCCAAGGCGAAGGCCAAGGCCCGCGCCGGCAAGAAGCGGAATTGAGCCCTCGGCCGGCCGGGCCGTCGTCCTTCTCCCCTCGTGGGAGAAGGTGGCCCGAAGGGCCGGATGAGGGGGATCCCCTCCGGGTCTCGGGCTGCGAGGCCGTCTTGGGGCCTGGACTGCGAAAGGCCCGCGTCGGATGACGAGCCCCTCATCCGGCCTGCGGCCACCTTCTCCCACGAGGGGAGAAGGAGTTTTCGCCCCACCCGCCTCGATGAATTGGACAGGGCGTCTTCTAGATTCGGGACCCCGCGTTTCCACGCCCCACCCATGGTCGCGCGCGACGCCTTGGGATACACTACCGACGTATCCTGTTACGGTGTCTCGCGGGAGGGATGGGGAAGTCATGACGCGCCTCGGATTTGCTGGGACGGGTCTTCGTCGTGGGGTCGGGCTGATCGCGGCGGCCCTGGTGACGGCCGTCGCGGGCTGCGAGAGTCCGGTGCCGCCGGACGTCGCGGCGCGGATCCGGCCGGCGGGCGCCGCGCCGAAGAAGGGGCTCAAGAGCCTTGAGCTGGTGCCGGCCCCGAAGGCCCCCTACGAGCTGGAGGTCGCGAGGGCGGCGGCGCGGATCCAGGCGGGGCTCGAGACGGTCCTGGTCCGGACGGCGGAAACGCCGGCCGACGCCCCGGCCGGTCGCCAGGCGGAACTTGTCCGCGAGGCGATCCGCCGCGACCCGCCGGCCGTCATCATCGAGGTCCCGGGCCAGCCCGACGCCGAGCTGGCCCGCGCCGCGGGCGAGGCCCGGGCGAAGGGGATCCTGGTCGTCGCCCTGGGCCGGCCGCTGGGCGAGTCGGCCGGCGGCCCCGGCCGCGAGATCGTCGTCGCGCCCAAGCCGTTCGGCGAGTCGGCCGCGCGGATCGTGCAGGTGGCCGCGCGCAACGCCGTCACCGGCAAGACCGACCCCAAGGCGGGGGCCGTGATCCTCGTCCACGAGCCGTCCGACCCCCTGGTCGGCGACCGCGTCGCCGCCCTCAAGGAGGCGCTCCAGGCGGCCGGGGTCGGCGAGGTCGGCGAGGTCCGATTCTCGGGCGAGGCCAAGGACGTCGAGCCCGGCCTTCATGAATACCTGGCCGCCCACCCCAAGGCGACCCTCGTGCTGGCGACCGACGCCGCGGGCGTCGCCGGCGCCCAGACGAGCATCAAGCCCGATCGCCCCTACGTCGTCGCCGGCTACAGCGACGACGAGTCCGCCTGCAAGGCGCTGACCAACGCGGGCGAGTACGCCGCGATCGGCGTCTACGTCGCCGACCGCCTGTTCCGCAAGGGGGTCAACGTCGCGGCGCACGTCCTCCGCGGCGACACGGTCGCGGACCGGGTCGAGATCGACACGCCCATCCTCGCCTCTCCCCTCCAGTCGGGCCTGCCCCGGGGGCCCGTCGAGCCGCTCGGCCCCGGCAAGGGGAGATTGGCGACGCCCGCCGAATGACGGCGGCGAGGCAGGGGAGGACCGACGCGCGATGGCGAACCCAGACCCCGGCTTCGGCGAGCCCGAGAGGCGCAACGCCGAGGCCCTGATCCGCATGGCCCTGGCCGAGGACCTCGGCGACCGCGGCGACCTCACCACGACGGCCGTCATCCCCCCCCAAGCCCGCGGGTCGGCCCGGCTGGTGGCGCGGGCGCCGGGAGTGCTCGCCGGCCTGCCGATCGTCGCCATGCTCGTCGAGGCGTTCGGGGTCGAAGGCTGGCGGCCCCGCAAGGCCGACGGCGACCGCCTGAGCGCCGGCGACGTCGTCGCCGAGATCGAGGGCGACTTCCGCGCGATCCTGACCCTGGAGCGCACCGCCCTGGATTTCGTCCAGCGGCTGGCCGGGGTCGCCACCCTGACCTCGCGCTACGTCGCCGAGGTCGCGGGGACCGCCGCCCGGGTCCTCGACACCCGGAAGACGACCCCCGGCTGGCGGATCCTGGAGAAGTACGCCGTCCGCTGCGGCGGCGGCTTCAACCACCGCATCGGCCTGTACGACGCCGTCCTGATCAAGGACAACCACCTGGCCTGGCTCAAGGCCGAAGGCGGCGCCGACCCGATCCCCCGCGCCGTCGCCGCGGCCCGCGCCGCCGCTCCCGAGGGGACGGTCGTCGAGGTCGAGGTCGACACGCTCGACCAGTTCGACGCGGCCCTGGCCTGCCGGCCCGACATCGTGCTCGTCGACAACCTGGGGCCGGACGCGCTGGGGGAGGCCGTCCGCCGCCGCGACGCGCGGGCGCCGGGCGTGCGGCTGGAATCCTCGGGGGGCGTGACGCTGGCGACGATCGGGGCGCTGGCCCGGACGGGCGTCGACCGGATCAGCGTCGGGGCCCTGACGCACTCGGCGATCGCCCTCGACGTGGCCTTCGACTTCGCCGTCGCCCCATGACCGCCGGGCCGTCGACCACCTGGGCCGACCCCGCCCCGCCGGCCCTGAACATCCCGCTGCTGGAGCGGATCCGGGGCGCGGCGGGCTTCGTGCCGCTCGCCGAACTTCCCGGCGACCCCCGGGCGACGGCCGCCGACCTCGACGCGCTGGCGGCCTTCGGCTTCGGGCTCGACCGCCGCGAGGACGGGGCCGTCGCCTATCGGGGGCCGGCGCGACGGCTCTGCCCGGACCAGATCGAGCACGAGTTGGGCACGGCGCGGATCGGCCGCCGGCTGGCCGTGTGGAGCCGCGTCGGCAGCACCAACGACGCCGCCGCGCGGGGGGCTTCGACGGCGGCCAACGACGGCCTGGTCGTGATGGCCGAGGAGCAGACCTCGGGCCGCGGCCGCCGGGGCCGGTCGTTCCACGCGCCCGAGCGGTCGAGCCTGCTGATGTCGGTCCTGCTCTTCCCGCCCGCGAGCCTCGCCCCGATGGGGAAGGACTCGGCCTCGGGCGTCGCCTGGCTGACCGTCGTGGGGGCGGTCGCCGTCGCCGAGACGGTCGCCGAACGCTCCGGCCGCGAGGCCCGCATCAAGTGGCCCAACGACGTCCGCGTCGACGGCCGCAAGATCTGCGGCGTGCTGGTCGAACGCGCGATCCGCCCGGCCGACGCCGACGGCCCGGAGACGGCGGTCGTCGTGGGGATCGGCCTGAACGTGAACGTCGCCGCCGATGCGTTCCCCCCCGAGCTGCGCGAGAAGGCGACCTCGCTGCGGATCCTGTCCGGCCGCGATTTCGACCGCTCGGACCTGGCCCGCGACCTGATCCGCCGCCTCGACCGCTGGTACGACGCCAGCCTCCGCGAGGGCCCGTCGGCCCTGTCCCTGGCCTGGCGCGACCACTGCGAGCACCTGGGCCGCCCCGTCCGCGTCGCGACCGCCACGGGTGTCCTCGCCGGCCGCCTGGTCGACGTCGACCTCGAACAGGGCCTGACCCTCGAACCCGGCCCCGCCGACGACCCCGCCCGCCTCCCCGGCCTGGTCCGCATCCCCCTCGACGCCGTCGCGGCCCTCGAACCCGGAGCCTGATCGATTGGCTTGGAATCGGCTCCGTTCGTCCGGCGACGCCTGTCGTGGTTTCGCCGTAAGCTTTGAGATTTCAAGGTGATGGGGCGGAATCGGGTTGGCTTCGTTGGCTCGATAAATTTTGTGTTTCCGGCTGCCGCTCGGCCGCGGCGGCGTCGTGGCGGGGCGTGGCCGGGAGGGTCTTTCAAGGTAAAGGATGGTCTCCGATCGCGCGATCGGGAATCGAATCTCGCGGCGGTGGGCCGTTTCCGTCCCCGGGACGCTCGCACCGACGTCAATCCAACGTCGCAATCACGTACAGCATCAGGGCGACGTAGGCGAGGAGGCCGGCGATCAGGCCCGTGCCCAGGGCGATGAGGAGCCCGAAGGAGATCTTCGCGAGCGCGCCGCGGCGGGCGTCGGGATCTCGGAAGGATCGCAGTTCTCCGAAGCGCAAGGCGGCGAGGAGGAGGGGGACGGCGACGAGGACGAGGATCAGTCCCGACGCCGTCTCGTAGGATCGCTTGAGGCGATCGCGCGCGGCGTTCGCTTCCCGTCGATGCGACTCCGCCCGGTCGTGCTCTCCCCTGCGGGCCGAGGCTTCGGCCTTGCGGTCGGATTCCCGGGCGTTGGGGAGGTGCAGGAACGTCCCTTCCAGCAGGTGGCCCGCCCCCAGGAACGTGACGAAGAACGCGGCGAACGCGACGGTGGCCAGCATGAGCGCCGTGACGGAGCAGCCGAGTCGGGGCATGGGGCGAGGGCCTCGTCGCGTGGGGGTGGGTCGCATTTCCGCGTCCCGAGGATCGCCCCTCTCCCGCGATGCGTCAAGCTCGGCCGGATTTTGCTGCGGGATTCGGGGGCGGGTCGGGTAGCATCGCGGATGGAGGCGGTGGATCTCATCGGTCGGATCGGGAGGTCGTTCATGGCGGACGCCGGCGCCCGGATGACGGTCCTGCATGCGGTGGCCCACTTCGAGGGCCGGTGGGGAAAGGATCGGCTCGAGCGCGCCTTCCCGCCGGGCTGGTTCGCCGACGAGCCTCCGAACACGTCGGTGTTCAAGATCCTGTACGCCCTTCAAAGGGAAGGGCTCGTCGCCGGCCCCGACCGGACCGACCTCCGCTGGATCTACGTCGCGACCGATCGCGGCCTCGCCGCGCTCCGCGAGGCGGGCCTGGATTCGACCGGGCCCGTCGAGGGCCGCCTCGCCCCGGGGAACACGCCATGACGCCGAAATGGACCGATCCCGACTTCGAAGACGGGTCCAAGAAGGCCGATCGATGGACCGATCCGGACTTCGAGGATGGGGCCAAGAAGTTCGCCGACGTCGGCGCCTTCTCGTCGCGGCGCTGGCGGCTCGCGTTCGCCATGGGCGTCGCGACGATGGTGCTCTTCTTCCTCCTGTCGTGGACGACCGTCAGGATCCGACCGCCAGGGCCCGTCGGCCCGACGCCGCCCCGGTCGCCGATCCTCGCGGCGAAGCGGCGGGAGCCCCTGAAAAAGTACAGGATCGATTCTTGGACGGCCCCGTCGCCGCGGAGCGTCGCCGGCGCCCTGCGCGCCGGCCCCCTGCCGGTCGTCGCCCCCATCCCGGTCAAGCGACCGATCCCGAGCGCCCCGCGTATCCGTCCCGCCACTCCGGTCCCGTTCGTCCCGAGCAGGGCGATATCGCCCCGGCCGATGGTCTCGTCCTCCACCCCGATCCCTCCGGCCACGCCGGCCGAGCCGGCCATGCCGCTGTTCCCATTCCCCTGAGCGCCTCGGCCGGAACCGGGCGGCGGCCCTAAGGATCGGCCCGCCCGAACGTGATGAAGCTGGACCCCGGGAAAGGAGGATGCCATGACGACCCGATGGACCGATCCCGAATTCGACGACCGATGCAAGAAGGACGAGCCGGCGGCTCGGGCGCACGCCTTCCTGGGCATGCGGCCCGGGGTCGCTTGCGGGGCGACGACCGTCCTCGTCGCCATGCTGGCGGCCTACACCACGCTCGAAGGGCCGTCGGCCGCCACGACCCGCCCGCGGGCGCGGCGAGTCTCGATCGCGTGGCCGGCCCAGGTCCGGACGGCCCCGCCGAGGATCGCGCCCCGCGTCCCCGGGCCTCCGCTCCGGCGCGGCCGATTCACGCCCGCGCCGCCGATGGCGTTCGACCCCCCGATGGTCGTCCCGGCCCGCCCGGGGATCGACGAGGCGATGATCCACGAGGCCCGTACGGACCTCGATCCCGGGATGATCGTCCCGGCGCATCCCAGCTTCGGGCCGATCGACGCCGTCCCGATCGCGCCCGGGCCGCCGGCGGTCAGGGCGCCGGCGCGAACCACTCCGGGCCGATGATCCGGCCGAGGAGGAAGAACTTCCGGTCGGGATACCAGAGCACCGCGCGGCCGTTTCGGACGGTCGAGCTGGCGTAGAGGGCCAGGTCGAGACGCCCGGGCGTCCCCGGCTTGCCCAGCGCGACGCCGTCGTGATCCATGAACGGGCGGGGCTCGTCGAACCAGACCGGCTGGTCGGCCCCGGCCTGGAAGCGGCCGGCCGCCAGGAAGATCGGCCGGCGATGCCGGCCCGTGTCGGCCGGGCCGTAGCCCTTGTAGTGGCCGTCGTGGTTGTGGAGGAAGAGCGCGTATCGGCCGCCGCCGGCCGACTCGCCCACGTCGTAGATCGGGCAGGGTGAGAGGGGATGGAGCAGGGGGGCTCCGCCGTCCTTGCGCAGCAGCACCTGGGGCGAGGTCCAGGTCTCGCCGCCGTCGCCGCTCTGCGACCAGTACGGGCTGCCGGCCGCCGTCCGCATGACCACGAACAGCCGGCCGTCGGGGAGCCTCACGATCGACGGCTCCTGGCAGGCGCTCCGCTCGGGACGGCCCGGGAACGGCACGGCGAGCGCCTTGTCGTTCGAGGCGAACCACGAAATCTTCAGGTCGCGCGGCTCGGGGGCGTCGTCGACGTTCTCGAACCGCATGAACTCGACGCGGGCGTCGGCCGCGCGCCAGTCCTTGAGCGGGTTCGGGATCACCGCGTAGCTGGTCCAGCGGGTGAAGCCGGCGAGGTATCTGCCCCCCGCGCCGAGCCGCAACGGCTTCTGCCAGCAGAGCATGTTGGGCGGCATCGTCGGGTCGGGGTTGTCGTGGATGCTGCGCGCGACGGGGACGTCCTGGGGCGGCGACCAGGTCCGGCCGGCGTCGTCGCTGATGACGCCCCGGAGCCATCCGGTGTGGTGGAAGAACGTGTCGAACCTGCCGATGTGCTGGCTGTACAACACGTAGATGCGACCGGTCTTCGCCACCAGCGGGTAGCCCCAGCTCGCCATGGGGCCGTCGCCCGGCTTCTTCGGCCCGGCGACCACCCGGGGCTCGGTCCAGGTCTTCCCCTCGTCGTCGCTGCGGGCGAAGGCGATGTGCTGGTCGGCGGGCTGGGCGGCCGAGTAGTTCTCGACCGAGCTTTGCGTCCACACGGCCATCAACGAGCCGTCGGGCCCGTCGAAGACCAGGAAATGCTCGTTGCCCGTGTCGGCGACCGCCCCGTCGCGGATCCTGGGGACGAAGACGACGAAATCGGGCTTCGTCGCGCGCAGCTCCGTCGCCGCCCGCGCGCGAAGGTCGTCGGCGTCCTTGATGAACTCCTTCGCCGCCGGCCCCTGGCCCGACGCCGGACTCGTCAGCCCCCACGCCCCCGCCAACGCGGCGGCCGCCACGAGATGATGTCGCACGATCAGCCCTCCCCCCGGTCCCAGGCCTGGTTCCCCAACCAAGAGGCTCCGGCAAATCGGGCCGCGGATCAACGGGCATGCGGGTCGAACGAGGGACGGGCGCGGACGCCGTCGAACGCCCGGCCGGCCGCGAAGGCGAGGGGGTCGTGCGATCGGTCGGTCGGTCGTCGCCTCCCGCTCCCGGCCGTGGGGCGGCCGAGGAGCGAGGGGAAGAAGGTGAGAGGGCGTCGCGGCGGTGGCGTAAGCCGGATTCTGTCGGGGACGGAGGAACGGGGACCGCTCCATCCGGCCTCGGATGATCATTTCTCTGGGACGCCGGTCTCCCGACGCCTCGAGCGACCTACCCGGGAGTCGATGACGGGTCGGGCCGACCCGTGCGGGACGAAGGCTCGCGAGGTCCGGTCGCCCGGCCCTTCGACGCCCACGCTGTCTCCCGCTGCTCCCCTATTTGGTCTTGCTCCCGGTGGGGTTTGCCGAGCCAGGCCGGTCGCCCGGCCTGCTGGTGAGCTCTTACCTCACCGTTTCACCCTTACCGCGACGTCGGGACGTGAATCCCGGCGGCGAGGCGGTTTGCTTTCTGTGGCACTTTCCCTATCCCGTACGCGAACGCACCGGACGGTGGGCGTTACCCACCACCGCGCCCTGGGGAGTCCGGACTTTCCTCCGCGGCACGTCCCCCAGGCCGGTCCGCGCCCGCCGGGTCTCCCCGACGCGCCCGAGCCGCCCTGGGGCGCCACGGCGATCATCGCTTCCGCCGCGAGCCCTCTGCACCATGATAGGAGGTTTCCCCCCCATCCCCAAGACGAATCCGCCGCCGGAAGGTTCGAATCGCCCGCGCCGGAATCCGCGGCGGGCCCCTCGGTCCGCGGCCGCCGGCCGCTCCAGGCCGTTTTCGGGGAAATGCGCCGATTGCACCGGTTGCAAGGGTCTCGAAAACCTTGCCATCCCCCGTCAGGCCGCACGGCGCGAACTATACTTCGGTCGACGACCCATCCCTGGAGGCGACATCGATGTATCTCACCGAATATCTCCGCAGCCGTCGCGTCTGGTTCAAGTCCCTGCCGCACGCCCCGGCCTCCTCGGCGGAACGCCTGGCGGCCCGGCTCCACGTCTCGGGTCGTGCGGTGGCCAAGGCCGTCTTGATGCGGGTCGGCGGCGAGGACTGGCTGGCGGTCCTGCCGGCCACCTCGCGGATCGACGTCGCCCGGCTCGCCGCGGCCCTCCACCGCGACCCCTCCGAGGTCCGCCTGGCGACCGCCGAGGAGGTCGCCCGCCGCTTCCCCAACTGCGAGCCCGGCGCGATCCCGCCGTTCGGCCGGCTCTACGGCATCGCCACGATCGTCGACCCCTCGCTCATCCAGCCCGAGATCGCCTTCGCCGCCCACACCCGCCACGAAGGCCTGCGCATGCGGTTCGCCGACTACGAGGCCGTCGAGACCCCCCTCCGCGCCGAGTTCGCCGCCCCCATCTCGCCCGCCCCCGCCCCCTCGCCCAGCCCCCACCGCCGCGCCGGCTGACCTTCCCGCCCGCGACGGGCCCCGACGCCGCGACGCCGCCCCGAGCCCACCGCCGGCCCGGGGCGGCGTCGTTCGTTCGTCGACCTCGTCGGACCCGTCGAGGGCGACGAACGATCCGCATCCTCGCGCGCTGAAAGTCGTTGGGTCTTGTCGTGGATCAGGCCGTCGTTCTCTGGAAAGTCCGCGAGAAATCATGAAAGATCGATCATCCAGCTCGTGTGCGGACGTTCTGAAGTGACATCCGGGCGCGGCCGGGGGGCCGGCCGCACGTCGGCGGTGAGGAGGCGTCGGCCCTCGCCGCCGACGCGCGGGCGAAGCTCCGGGCCCGGGCCCTCGCCTGGCTCGAGGCCGAGCGCTCGGCCTGGGTCGAGCGGCTCGCGACCGACCCCGCCGAATCCCGGCCGACCACCCTCGCGACCCTCGCCCACCAGAAGCAGGACGCCGACCTCGCCGACGTCCGCGATCCCGACGCCCTCAAGTCTCTGGACGCGCCCGAGCGCGACGCGTGGGACGCCTTCTGGTCCCGCGTCGATCGGATCGTCGAGGCGAAGTGAGCGGGCAGTCCCGATCGTCCGCCTCAGTCCCGGATCGAAGCGTCATCCCTCGCGGGGGTCATCCCTCCCGGCCGCGATCTCGGCGAGTCGTTCGGCGGCCCCTTCGTGGGCGGGCCGGATCTGCAACGCCCGCTCGAGATGTTCGATCGCCCGCCCCTGCTCGCCGTCGACCAGGAGCAAGCTGCGACCGAGAAGATAATGGGACGCGTCGTCCGTGGGGTCGAGGGCCAGGGCTCGCTCGAAGAGGACGATGGCCCGCCCGACGTCGTCGGCCCCCGGATCGCGTGCGTCCATGAGACATCGGCCGTAGTCCCGGATCGCGAGGACGCTCCGCGGGTTTCTCCGGAGGGCCTTCCGGAACAGCGCCTCGGCCTCGGCGAAGCGGCCCCAATCGGCCAGGGCGTCGGCGTACGTCGCGATCGCGATCCCATACGCGTCGAGGAGCATCGCCCGTTCGAAGCAGCTCCTCGCCTCGGCCTCGCGGCCCTCCCTCGACAGGGCCATGCCGAGGAAGAGGGTCGCATCCAGCAGCGTCGGTTCACGTCGGACGGCCGCGTCCAGGATCTCGATCGCCCCGACGGTGGACTGGGCCGTCCCCTTGCCTGCGTAGGTGAGCACGCCGAGCCGTTCCAGCGCCCTCGCGTGCCCCGGGTATCGCCCGACGGCCCGAACGAGCATGGCGGCGGCCTCCTCGTACCGCCGGGCCTTCTCGCGGACGAGGCCCTGCTTATAATGGCCGTGCGAATCCCTCCAGCCGCCGCGCAGGGCCGCAATCTCCTCGGCCGGGGCCGGGTTGTGGACCGGATCGGGATGGTCGAACGGACGGGACCAGACCTCTCGACACCAGGACTCGGCGAACTCCTGGGCCCGGGTCTCGCTCGCGAATCTCCGGCGCGTCTTCCTCGCCCGCCCATCGACGACCTGGAGGTGGCCGAGCTCGTGGAGGAGGACGTCGTACAGCAGGAACCGGCGCACGGCGAGCGCAGGCCACTGACAGCCGCGGACCGCGCCGAAGCGAGTCGGCGACTGGGATCGCGTCAGGAACGCGGCGAGGCTCACCCTGGGCGGCAGGGCGCAGAGGCTGATCTCATCCCGCATGCGGCCGACGTAGCCGAGGAGACGGCCGCCCCGGGACCGGTCGTTGAAATGGACCGCCGCGAGCCTCTCCCAAAGCCGTTCCGGGAGGCGTCCGAGGACGACTCGGACCTCGGCCTCCGTGACGAGGTGCCGCCGATCGCATCGTGGCGGGTGATGGGTGAAGACGATCCGTCTCATGGGCTCGGTCGGACCTCCTCGAACGGGTGCGTGCGGGTTGGGCGACGACCGCATCGCGGCCGCATGAGCCGCGAGGGAGCACCGCCTCCTCGGGCTTGGAGGCCCATGCCGTCCCCGAGGCTCGCGCCCGCGTCTGAGTCCGCGCCGACCGCGTCATCGCGCGAGGATCTGCACCTCCATCGGGCCGAGGTCGACCTCGACCATGTTGGCGGGGCCCGCGCCCAGGCCGCCCTCGATCTCCCGGATCTGGAGGCCGCCGCGGTTGCGGACGGGGCCCGGCGCGGCGGCGGACGGGTCGTTCAGGACGCGGAGCTGGTCGCCGTCCTGGTGGAGGAACAGGTCGACGAGGACATGGCCCCGGAAGCCCGCCTGGGTGTCGGCGTTGACGACGACGACGACCTCGCGGTCGTTCAGGATCCGCGAGAAGGCCAGGACCCCGGGCGCGAACGGCGAGGCGCCGAAGCGGACGCCGTCGCCGGAGATCGGCCGGAAGTAGAGCCGCCCGTACCGCAGCGCGGGCTCGGCCTCGCGGACCTCCGAGAGCCGCCGGATCGCCTGGTAGAGCGGATGCCGCGGGTCGAACGCGCCGGGCTTGCCCCATAGGGCCTCGCGCACGAAGCGGTCGCCGTCGCCGCGGCCGTGCAGGCCCTGCTCGGTGCCGTAGTAGAGGCAGGGGATCCCCTGGAGCGCGAACAGGAGCGCGACGCCCAGCACGACCTGGGGGTCGAACCGGTCGGGCCCGTCGGTCGCCGCGGCCCGGAACCGCTCGTGCATGTCGTGGTTGTCCAGGAACGTCACGAAGTAGCGCCCGGCCTCGCCGTGGCTGCTGAGGACCTGGCGCTCGACGGCCCGGCGGCGGCGGTAGACGTCGATCACGTCGGTCGGCGGCGCGAACCCCTTGGCGACCGAGGGGAGCCGGAAGAACAGCGGGAAGTCGAGCGCGGCGTCGACCCCCACGAGGTCGCCGTCGTCGCTGGTGTTGCGGCCGATAAACTCGGAGATCTTCTCCTCGCCGTCGAAGACCTCGCCGAAGGTGAAGAAGTTCTTCTTGCCGATGCTCAGCGCGTACTCGCGCATCGCGTTGCCGAACGTCTGGGCGAAGTCGCGCTCGACGAACTTGAGGGTGTCGATCCGGAACCCGTCGACGTCGTAGCGCGCGACGGCGTACTGATACGCCAGGATCAGGGCGTTGCGGACGGGGAAGACCTGGCCGTCGCGGGCGTCGGTCACGAACTCCTTGAGCGATTCGAAGTCGCCCCCCTCCTCGCCCCCCTTCCCCTTGCGGCGGAAGAAGTCGTTGCGCTGCAGCTCGCGCGGCCAGACCAGGCCGTCGGGCGTCCGCTCGGCGTCGGGGACGGCCTCGACGACGGCGAAGTCGGGCCGCGCCGCGCCGGTCTCGTCGCGCCACTCGATCGGCAGGACGGAGGGGCTCGGCGGCGAGGACGGCCCGCGGTCGCGGTAGGCGAAGACGTCGCCGGCGTGGTTGAGCACCACGTCGAAGACGACGAACAGCCCCAGGGCGTGGGCCTCGTCCACCAGGGCCCGCAGCTCCGCGTCGGCCTTGTCGGGGGCGGACGCGAACCGGGGCTCGGGCTCGAGGAAGTCCTGGATGCCGTAGCCGTGGAAGCCGTCCGGATCCGACTGGCGGTTCTTCAGGACGGGCGAGAGCCAGACCGCGCCGGCGCCCAGGTCCTTGATGTATTTGAGGCGGGCGCGCACCCCGTTGTAGGTGCCGCCCTGGTACCCGCCGAAGGGGGCGTCGTACGCGCCGCCCGCGAGAACGCCGGCCGGCGGCCGGCCGTCCGAGCGGTCGAACCGGTCGAGCATCAGGAAGTAGATCCAGACGTCGCGCCAGTCCTGGGGCGAGGCGAAGGGCGTCAGGATCGGGCGTTCCTGGCCGTCGACCGACACGACCTTCACGGTCGGCCAGCCGGCCTCGTCGAAGGCGGCCCGGACCCGTCGGTCCTTCAGAGTGAGCACGGCTCGACCCTCCTCCCCCGTCGGCCGGCCGGCGGGACGCCGGGATCGGGAACGCGACGACGCCGTTCCGGTCGGACGGCGCGGCGGGTCGCGCCGTCGTCAATCGAAATTGTCCCGAACGGGGCGGAAAACGGCCAGTGGAAAAAGGTCGATTTCGTATCGATTCGATCCCTGCGCGGCGCCGAGCGGGTCGCCGGCGGGGATCAGGATTCGGGCTCGGCGGCGGCGAGCCGCAGGTATTTCTCGCGGAGGCCGGCGAGCGAGCGACGCGTATCCTCGCGGTCGGGGGCGAGGGCCAGGGCGAGCGTCATCTCGGCCAGGGCGACGCGGAGGGAACGCTCGACGGCGGCCTCGTCGGGGACGCGCCAGGCGATCTTGGACTCCTGTTCGAAGGCCCGCCCCAGCAGCAGGTGGGGGCCGGCGGAACGGGGGTCGCGGCGGCCGATCGCGCGGCCGAGGGCGACCGTCCAGCGGGCGCTGCGGCGGGCCTCGTCGAGCCGGCCGGCGCGGCGGGCGGCGATGGCCTGGAGGGTCGCGTACTGGCTCAGCCGTTCGAGGACGTCCTCGGTCCGCGTCGGCGACGGGCGGAGGCGGGCGAGGCCGGCGTCGAACCCGTCGAGGATGCGCCGGGCCGTCGCCTCGGGGTCGAAGCGGTCGCCGTCGCGGACGTCGGCGTCGGTCGACTCGCAGATTTCGCGGGCCGCGAGGTCGGCGAGCAGGAGTTCCACGGTCCGGGGCAGGCGGGTCGCCGCAGGGACCCGATCCAGGGCCTCCCACGCGGCCGCGGTCGGCGAGCCCGGCCCCCGGGCCTCGCACTCGGCCAGGGCGTCGACCAGGTTCAGGATGGGGTCGGCGGTCGTCCGCGGGGCCCGGCCCGGCTCGGGGCCGGCCGCGGCGGGGGCCGCACGCGCGAGGTAGATGCGGAGGTGGCGCAGGGCGGCGAGCGCGTCATAGGCCCGTGGGTCGTCGACGTGGGGGGCGAGCGTCCGCTCGGCGAGCCGGAGGTCCTCGGCCGCCGCGGCGAAGCGGGCGCGGTCTTGCTGGCTGCCGCCGCGCCGCATGACGATGTCGGCGAGCCGGACCGCGGCCTGGACGCGATCGTCGCCCGCGCCGGCCCGGGCGAGCGTGGCCGCGACGAGGTCGGCGGCGTCGTCCATCAGGCGGAGGGCGTCGTCGCGGGCGCCGTTGCGGTCGCGGATGTTGGCGAGGCCCATCTCCATCGCCGCGATCGCGGTCGCGTGGCGCGCGACGAGGGCCGGGGTGCGGCGGAGCTTCGCCGTCAGGTCGAGCACGGCGGCGGTCGCGTCGTCGGTGCGCTCGCTGGAGAACTGGCCGGGGACCTCGACGGACCGGCGGAGCAGGGCGACGAGGTCGGCGACCGCGTCGTCGGCCGTCGCCTCGCCCCGCAGGGCGCGGACGCGAGCGGCCTCGGCGAGGCCGCGCTGGTGCTCCGAGCGTCGCCAGAGGGCGGCCAGGCCGGCGAGGGCCACGAGGATCGTGACCGCGAGCGCCGCGGCCAGGGCCGCCGGGGCCGGGCGGCGGCGGCACCAGCGCGCCAGCCGCCCGGCGGCCGAGACCGGCCGCGCCTCGATCGGGCGGCCGTCGAGCCAGCGGCGGAGGTCGTCGGCCAGCGCGGCGGCCGAGGCGTATCGCCGCGAAGGGGCCTTCTGGAGCGCCTTCAGGCAGGCCGTCTCCAGGTCCCGGGGCACGCCGGGCGCGAGCGACCGCGGGGGCGGCGGCTCGGTCGCGCGCAGCAGGTCGAGGGTCTCGATCGCCGAGGCCCCCTGGAAGGGCGGGCGGCCGGTCAGCAGGGCGTACAGGGTCGCCCCCAGGGCGAAGACGTCGGCGGCCGGGCCGATCGCCCCCGGCCGGCCGTCGACCTGCTCGGGCGCCATGAACGCGGGCGTCCCACGCGCCCCGAGCGTGCCCGAGACGCTCGCCTCGAACGCCTCGGCCTCGTCGCGGGCGATCCCGAAGTCCGAGAGCATCGGCGTCCGCCCCTCCCACCCGGCGTCGGCGGGGCCGTCCATCAGGATGTTCGACGGCTTGACGTCGAGGTGGAGGAGCCCGACGCGGTGGATCTCCTCGACGGCGCGGGCCACCGCCTCGACCAGGCGGGCGGCGTCGCGCGGGGGGATCGGCCCCGGGGCCAGGTCGCGCAGGCTGCCGCCGGGGATCAGGTCGAGCACCAGGTAGAGGCGGCCGTCGTGCTCGCCGGCCTCGTGGAGGCGGACGACGTTGGGGTGCCGCACCCTGGCGACGGCGCGGGCCTCGCGGAGCCATCGCTCGCGGGCCCGGGCGTCGAGGGCCGGGCCGCCGGCCAGGATCTTGACGGCGACCCGACGGCCGAGGCGCGGCTGCACGGCCTCGTAGACGACGCCGGAACCGCCCCGGCCCAGCTCCGCCCCCAGCACGCAGCCGGGGACCTCCGCGGGCCTCGCGGGGGCCGGGCGCGGGCCGTCGCTCGTCTCCGTCGGCTCGTGCCGGGCGAGGCGGTCGAGCCGGTCCTGGCAGCAGGCGCACTCGGCGACGTGGGCCTCCAGGGCGAGGAAGCCTCCGACGTCGAGCGAGTCGGCGCCGAGGCGGTGGAGCGCCTCCGGCGGGGGGCACGGGCCGGGGGGCGTCACGGCCGGGCCCCGGCGTCGGCCCGCGTCGCGCTCTCGAGCCCCGCGGCCTCCTCGCGGAGCATGCGGCGGACGCGCTTCTGGGCGGCGAAGGCGGCGGCGTACGAGAGCCCGGCCGCCTCGGCCGCCTCGCGGACCGGGACGTCCTCGACGGCGATGCTCCAGAAGACGTCCCAGGTCCGGGCGTCCACCCGCCGCCGGACGGCCTCCTGCACCCGCGCGGCCTCGCGCAGGAGCGCGGGGAGGCCCGGGGAGGCGTCCCCCTCGGGCTCCTCCTCGATCGCGACGCGGTCGAACCCTTCGGGGGGCGAGGCCCCGGCCCGCGCCTCCTCGGCCCGGCGCCGTCGCCAGTGGTCGACGGCGCGGGAGCGGCAGAGCCGCCCGAGCCACGAGCGGAACCGCCGGCCGGGGTCGTAGCGGTAGCCGCGCATCCGCCGCGCCAGCTCGATCCAGATGCGCTGGCAGAGGTCCTCGGTCGCCGCCGGGCCGAACCGGTAGGACCGGACGTGGCGGCGGATCGCCCGGTCGTAGCGGCGGACGCACTCCGCCCAGGCCTCGTGGTCGGCCCAGTCTCCCAGGCGTTCGAGCAGGTCCCCGTCGGTCGTCTCGCCCTCGTGCGGCGGCATGACGCGTCCCCCCGGCGGGCGGCCCCCGAGTCGGCGGCCCCGCTTCGAGTTAATCCATTTCGTCATGATTGGTGAACGTCTCGATGCGACCCATCCTAACGGGACGGCGTTCGCATGGCGACGTTGTTGACTATTTCGAACCGACGCCGATCCTCAGGAGCCCCCCATGCCCCGATCGTTCGCCTCCCGGCCCCGGATCCGGACCGCCGGGATCGCCGCCCTCTGCCTGGGCCTGGCGTCCGCCGCCCGCGCCGGCGACCTGATCACCTTCGAGACCCGGCCCAACGGGAACACGCCGACGGACGATGCGCCGCTGCTCAACCCCTACGACATCGACGGCGGCGGCACGGTCCGGTTCTTCTTCGACACGAACGACAACAACACGTTCGAGGAGGGGGTGGACGTCCTGCCGCGGTTCGAGCAGGTCGGCGAGGACGGCGACGACGGCTTCCTCTCCAGCCAGGTCGGCGGCGGCACCCACGACCGGGCCCGGCCGGGCTTCCGCTCGCAGCTCGGCGACTACTTCCTCCGGCAGCCCGACGGCATCGGCACGCTGCCGGGCCCGTTCCTCATCGTGTACGACACGGCGCAGGCGATCCGGGGATTCTCGGGGGAGATCTGGGACATCGACGGCCAGCCCCGGGCCGGGGTGACCGAGCAATGGCGCGTGGACGTCCTGAACGCGAGGGGGGATGTGCTGGCCATGCTCCCCTCGCCGCTGGGGGTGGACGCCTCGCCGGGGTCGCTCGACAGCCTGCCTTGGAACTTCGGATTCGAGGGCCTGCCCGACGGCGTCAAGGCGATCCGCCTGACGTTCACGGGGACGAAGGGGGACGGCATCGGGCTTGCATTCAACAATTTCAGCCCGACGTTCGCCGTCGCGGGCTCGGTGGTCCCCGAGCCGGCGAGCGTCGTGCTGCTGGGCCTCGGCCTGGGGCTGGCCGTCGCGGCGCCGGCCTTGCTGCGCCGGAGGTGAGCGGACCCCCGGGAACGCACGCGCCCGGCCCGGTCCGGACCCGGACGGGGCATGGGATCGCGGGGCCCGTCGCGATACAATGCGATGCGACGGGCGTCGGCGATCCCGACCGCCGCAGGGAGCGTCCGGTTCCGACCCGGGGGCCGCCGGTCGCGGGCGTGTTTCTGAGGGGCGGGGATGGGCGGGGAATTCGATCGCAACAAGGCCCTCGGCGTGGCGCTGCTCGCCTCGCTCGTCGTCGTCAACGCGGCGGTCTCCTACCGGAACGCCCGGGCGATCCGCGGCGACGCCGACTGGGTGGAGCACGCCCACGAGGTGCTGGCCGTCCTCGGCGGCGTCCGGGCCGACGTCCGCGACCTGCAGGCGAGCCAGCTCGACTACCTGCTGAGCGGCGACGACCAGGCGCTGACCCCGTTCCGTCGAGCCGACGCGCGGCTCCGCGAGGGGATCGCCCGGCTGGGCGAGCTGACGTCCGACGACCCCGGCCGGGCGCCCCGGGTCGCCGCGCTGGGCGAGCTGGTCCGGCGCGAGTCCGCACAGTTCGGCGAGGCGATCCGGGTGCGCCGGGAGGAGGGACTGGAGGCGGCCCGCGACCGGGTCGGGGCCTCACGGTCGCTGGTCGACGAGGCCGGCCGCGCGATCGACGCGATCGAGGCCGAGGAGGGCGCGCTGCTGCGGGACCGCCGCGTGCGGACCGAGCGGTCGTACCGGCGCGCGGTGCTCTTCGGCGCCGCGGGGACGGCGTTCGGGCTGGCGGCGGTCGGCGGGGTCGCCTGGCTGCTGGCCCGGGGGGCCGCGGCGCGGCGGCGGGGGGACGAGGCGCGGGCGCGGCTGGCGGCCATCGTCGAGTCGTCGGACGACGCGATCGTGGGCAAGACGGCGGCGGGGATCGTCCAGACCTGGAACGCCGGCGCGGAGGCCCTCTTCGGCTACCCGGCGGCCGAGGCGGTCGGCCGGCCGATCGACCTGATCGTGCCGCCGGACCGCCGCGGCGAGTCGCGGGCCGTCCTGGCTCGGATCGCCCGGGGCGAGCGGGTCGAGCCCTTCGAGACGGTCCGGCTGACCCGCGACGGCCGGCAGGTCGACGTCTCGGTGA
Source organism: Paludisphaera mucosa (assembly GCF_029589435.1). Classification (NCBI taxonomy): domain Bacteria; kingdom Pseudomonadati; phylum Planctomycetota; class Planctomycetia; order Isosphaerales; family Isosphaeraceae; genus Paludisphaera; species Paludisphaera mucosa. The sequence continues at coordinate 5,201,747 of NZ_JARRAG010000002.1, forward strand.
GCGTCTCGCCGATCCGCGACGCCGCCGGCCGGGTCGTCGGGGCCTCGAAGGTCGTCCGCGACGTGGGCCCGCGGAAGCGCGCCGAGCGGCTGGCGCGGCAGGGCGAGGAGCGGTTCCGCACCGCGGCCGACCAGGCGCCGGTCCTGATCTGGATCGCCGACGCGACGAGGGCGTGCGTCTGGTTCAACCGCCCGTGGCTCGAGTTCACCGGCCGGACGATGGAGCAGGAGCGCGGCGACGGCTGGACCGCGGGGGTCCACCCGGACGACCTCGGCCGCCGCCTGGACGCCTACGCCGCCAGCTTCGACGCCCGCGTCCCGTTCGCCGTCGAGTACCGCCTCCGCAGGCGCGACGGCGAATACCGCTGGCTGCTCGACAACGGCGCGCCCCTGTACGACCCCGAGGGCGGGTTCACCGGCTACATCGGGTCGTGCGTCGACGTGACCGACCAGAAGGCGGCCGAGGCGGGCGCCCGCGAGGCGGCGGCCGCGAACGCGAAGTTCCGCACCCTGTTCGAACAGGGGCTCCAGTTCGCCGGCGTCCTCTCGCTGGACGGCGTGGTCGTCGAGGCCAACCGCTCGTGCCTGGACTCCTGCGGCTTCGCGCGCCCGGACGTGATCGGCCGGCCGTTCTGGGAATGCGGCTGGTGGAGCCCGTCGCCCGAGCTGGCCGAGATGATCCGCGACGCCTGCCGGCGGGCGGCGGCCGGCGAGACGATCCGCGGCGAGTCGCAATATTTCCTGGCCGACGGCAGCCAGCGGGTGGTGGACCTGGTCCTGGCCCCCGTCGTGGACGACGCCGGGCGGGTCCTCTTCCTGTCGTCGACCGGGACCGACGTCACCGACCGGAAGCGCGCCGAGCAGGCCGTGCGCGAGAGCGAGGCGCGGCTGCGGGAGTTCGCCGACGCCGCCCCGGCCATGCTCTGGGCGACCGACTCGGACGGCTCGTGCACGTTCCTGTCGCGGGGCTGGTCCGAGTTCACCGGCCAGGTCGAGTCCGAGGGCCTGGGCCGCGGCTGGCTCGACGCCATCCACCCGGACGACCGGGCGCGCGTCGAGGGGGCGATGCGGGCGGCCAACGCGCGCCGCGAGCCGTTCTCGCTGGAGCACCGGCTGCGGCGCGGCGACGGGTCGTATCGCTGCGTGCTCGACGCCGGCCGGCCCCGGCTCGCGGAGGCCGGCGAGCTGCTCGGCTACGTCGGCTCGGTCATCGACGTCGACGACCGCAAGGCGGGCGAGGAGTCGCTGCGGCGCTCCGAGGATCGCTACCGGACCCTCTTCTCGTCGATCGACCAGGGCTTCTGCGTGGTCGAGGTCCTGTTCGACGGCGACCGGCCGGTGGACTACCGCTTCCTGGAGGCCAACCCGGTCTTCGAGACGCAGACGGGCCTCCGCGCGGTCGTCGGCCGGAGGGTGACCGAACTGGTGCCCGACCTGGAGGATCGCTGGTTCGCGATCTACGGCCGGGTGGCGACGACCGGCGAGCCCGTCCGGGTCGTCGAGGGGTCGGAGGCGATGGGCCGCTGGTTCGACGTCTTCGCCTTCCGGGTCGACGAGCCCGAGGCCCGCACGGTGGCGATCCTGTTCACCGACGTCACGGCGCGTCGGCTCGACGAGCTGGAGCGCGACCGGCTGCACCGCCACGTCGCCGAGGAGCGCGAGCGGCTGGCCGAGGCGTTCGAGCGGTCGCCGGCCTTCGTGGCCCTGCTCCGCGGCCCCGGCCACGTGTACGAGCGGACCAACGAGCGCTTCCTCCAGCTCGTCGGCCGCCGCGACCTGATCGGCAAGTCGGTCCGCGAGGCCGTGCCCGAGGTCGGCGAGCAGGGGTATTTCGAGACGCTCGACCGGGTCTACCGGACCGGCGAGGCGTACGTCGCCACCGACCGCCGGCTGACGCTCGGCCGCGGGCCGGGGGGCGCGATGGAGGAGCGCTGGCTGGACTTCGTCTTCCAGCCCTTGCTCGACCCCGACGGGGGCGTCACCGGGATCCTCATCCACGGCATCGACCTGACCGACCGCAAGCGGGCCGAGGTCCAGCTCCGCGAGAAGGACCAGCGGCTCCAGCTCCTGCTGGAGAACGCCGCCGACTACGCGGTGGTCGTCACCGACCCCGGCGGGATCGTCGTCGACTGGGCGGGGGGGGCCTCGGCGGTGACCGGGTTCGCCCCGGCCGACGTCCTGGGCGGGCCGGCCGACGTCCTGTTCACGCCCGAGGACCGGGAGGCCGGCAGGCCGGCGTACGAGATGGAGACGGCGGCGCGCGAGGGGCGGGCCGAGGACAAGCGCTGGCACATGCGGAAGGACGGCTCCCAGTTCTTCGGCGAGGGGGTGATGGTCCCCCTGCGGGGCGACGGCGGGCTGCATGGGTTCGGCAAGGTCTTCCGCGACATGACCGCCCGCAAGCGGGCCGAGGAGTCGGTCCGGTTCCTCGCCGACGCCAGCGCCTCGCTCGCCGAGCTGGTCGACTACGAGAGCACGCTGCAGCGGATCGCCAACATCGCCGTCGGCGGCTTCGCCGACTGGTGCGCCGTCGACGTCCTCGACGACGACGGGGGCCGGCGGCGGCTGGCGGTCACCCGGTCGGAGCCGACGACGACCACCTCGGCGCGGGTCGCGGACGCGGCCGGCCGGGAGGCCGAGGAGATCACCGGCGTCATCCCCCACGTCCTGCGGACCGGCGAGCCCGAGGTCGTCTTCGACCTCGCCGACCTGAAGCCGGACGCCGCGCCGCAGGGCTGGGACCGGATCCTCCGCCTGCGGGCGGCGGGGGTCCGGTCGTATCTGTGCGTCCCCGTCGTCTCCCGCGGCCGGGTCGTCGGCGGGATCACCTTCCTCAGCGCCTCGGACCGCCGCCGGTTCGGCCGCGAGGAGCTGCGGGTCGCCCAGGACCTGGCCGAGCGGGTGGCCGTCGCCATCGAGAACGCCCGGCTCTACCGCGACCTGCAAGAGGCCGACCGCCGCAAGGACGAGTTCCTGGCCACCCTGGCGCACGAGCTGCGCAACCCCCTGTCCCCGGTCCGCAACGGCGTCCAGATCCTCCGCCTCGGCGGGCCCGACGGCGCGGCCCGCGAGCGCACGCTGGCGATGATGGACCGCCAGATCGCCCACCTCGTCCGCCTGGTCGACGACCTCATGGACGTCTCCCGCGTCACCAGCGGCAAGGTGGTCCTTCGCAGGGAGCCGGTCGACCTCCGGTCGGTCGTCGAGTCGGCCGTCGAGACCAGCCGGCAGATGATCGACGCCGGCGGCCACGGCCTGGAGGTCCGCCTCGCCGCCACCCCCCTGACGCTCGACGCCGACCGCACACGGCTGGTGCAGGTCGTCGCCAACCTGCTCAACAACGCCGCCAAGTACACCCCGCACGGCGGCCGCATCGAACTCTCCGCCGGCCGCGACGGCGACTGGGCCGTGGTGCGGGTGGCCGACACCGGGATCGGCGTCCCGGCCGACATGCTCCCCCGGATCTTCGACATGTTCACCCAGGTGGGGACGTCGCTCGACCGGGCGCAGGGGGGGCTGGGCATCGGCCTGACGCTGGTCCGCCGGCTCGTCGAGATGCACGGCGGGACCGTCGCCGCCGAGAGCGCGGGGCCCGATCGCGGCGCGGTCTTCACCGTCCGCCTCCCCCTCGCCCGCGACCCCCAGGGGCCGGTCGACGGCCCGGAGGCCGCGTCCGACGAGCCCGCGGCGCCCCGGCGGAACATCCTCGTCGTCGACGACAACCGCGACTCCGCCGAGAGCCTGGCGCAGCTGCTGGGCCTGCAGGGCCACGACGTCCGCACCGCCCACGACGGCCCCGAGGCCCTGCGCACGCTCGAGACCTTCCGCCCCCACCTGATCCTGCTCGACCTCGGCCTGCCCGGCATGAGCGGCTTCGAGGTCGCCCGCCGCATCCGCGCCAGCGTCGGCCTCAAGGGCGTTCGCCTCGCCGCACTCACCGGCTGGGGCCAGGACGAGGACCGCCGCCGCACCCGCGAGGCCGGCTTCGACCACCACCTCGTCAAGCCCGCCGACCCCGCGGCCGTCGAGGCCATCCTGGCCGACCTCGAAGCTCCCCCGCGCGTCTCCTGAGGCCCCTCGATCACGGTCCCGGCGGCGGCGGACCGAGGGAGACGCTTTCCTCCGATTCCGAAGCCGACGGGCTCGTCCGGGCGTCGGGTGCGAGGTCGTACGAGAAGGCCCCCAGCAGGTCCCCCCGCGCGCCGCCGTGGCAGGCGACGCACGCGGCGAGGCTCCGGACGGCCCCCAGCATCCGCACCGAGTCGCCGTCCCGGGCGACGACCAGGTCTTCCCCCCGCCGCAGCGCCCCCAGGGCGGGCCCCTCGAAGCGGTCGAGCGGCCGGGTCGGCTTGCCGTGGAGCCGGTCCATCCGCGGCAGCTCGGCCGAGGTGTAGACGACCGGCTCCTCGTGCAACAGGAGGCTCGCCAGCTCCAGGTTCCGCAGCTTCCAGCGACTCGCCGGCTCGGGGATCCGGCTGAACTGGTGCGTCTCGAAGCCGGCGACGTGCCGGCGGTCCCGGACGTAGCCGAACCCCTCGGGATTCACGAAGTCCAGGATGCTCGCCTCCAGCAGGGGCCCCAGCGGGGCCTCCGCCTCGGGGTCGACGCCTCGCAGTTCGCCGGGCGATCCGCTAAAGGGGATCCGGGGGCCCGGCTGGCGAGGGACCCCGGCCTTACGAAGGCCCACGGCGAGAAGCGCCTCGCTGGGCCTGAGCATCCGCGCCACCCCGAACCCCGGTGCGTCGATGAAAGATCCGACCGTGTTCTCGTGCAGGATGCGGAGTTGCCAGCCCCGGAATTCGCCCTCGTAACCGCCACTCTCCTCCAGGCGGGCGAGCCGCGCCAGCGAATCCGGGCCCGGCGGAGACTCGGCCGCGTCGGCCCGGGGCGCCGGCACCCGCGCCTCCATCGATTCGAGCGGATACAGGCCGCGCAGCCGCGCCGCCTCGCGGAAGGACGAGTGCGCCATCAGCCCGCCGATCCCGTAGGCGATCACGGTCGCGCCCAGGGCCATTCGCCGGAAGGCCGCCGGTCCGCCCCCTCTCACCCCCCAGAGGATGGCGACGACGCAGAGCAACAAGGCCTGGATCATCACGGTCGGGAGGACGAGCATCAGCAGGAAGGGCCCGAAGGCGAAGACCCCGGCGATGATGATGATCCACGCCCTCGCGTCCGCGCCCCGCCGGGAGGCCCTGTCGACCGCCAGCAGCAAGAGCGCCGAGACGACCAGCGAGATGATGAGCATGGGCCCGCCCCGGCGAGAGAGAGGAACGTCGCGCCTCGCACTACGACAAGTGTAGTGAAGGGGCGAGGCGAATTCCAGCTCCTCGGGCCGGGAAGTTCGGGCGAGCGCGGCTCAGCGCCAGTCGGACGGGCCGGCGGCGATGGCCGCGAAGGCTTCCTGCTTCTCCGACTCGGTCATCATGGCCATGGGTGACATCGAGACCTCTTCGCCTTCGCGGAGGCCCTCGACGACCTCGATCATCTCCTCGTTGCAGCCCCCGAGCCGGACGCCGCGGCGGACCATGCCGTCGGGCGTGTTGACGTAGACGTAGCTGTCGCCCCGGATCTGGAGGATCGACTTGAGGGGGACGGCCAGCACGTCCTCGGTCTCGCTGACGAGGATCTCGACCTGCGCCGTCATCCCCGGCCGCACCGACGTCGGCGCCTGGTCGATGGCGACCAGGGTCGTGTACAGCCGCGAGTCGAACGGGGGCGGCATGCTCGGGTCGGCCATCGTCTGGACCACCGTGACGGCCCCCGCGAGCCCCACGCCGGGGAGGGCGTCGATCTTGATGCGGGCCCGCTGGCCCGGCCCGATCCGGTTGAGGATCGACTCGTCGGCCTTGGCGTTGACCCGCATGGAGGCGAAGTCGGGGATCTTGATGAGCGTCTGGCCCTCGCGGACCGAGGTCCCCTCCTGGATCAGCTCCTGCTGGCTGCCGCCCCGCATCATCGCGTCGTTGGCGTGGACGACCAGGCCGTCGGCCGGCGCGAGCAGCTTGCAGCGCTCGATCTGGGTCTCGTACTTCTTCCGCTTCGACTCCTCGAGCGCGAACTTCGCCGACTTCGACAGCTCGTCGCTGCGGGCCTTCTGGACGGCCGCGGTCAGCTCGATGATCTTCTTGCGCTTCGTGAACCCCTCGAGCAGGTCGATCTTGCCCTTGGTCCGGCCGAGCGTGATCTCGTTGTTGGCCTTCGAGTCGCGGTCGGAGATGGTCTGCGACTTGGTGACGAACCCCAGGGCGAACATCCGGCCCGACCAGTCGAAGCGCTGGATGGCCTGGGCCAGGTTGGTCTCGGCCATCTTGAGCGCGATGTCGGCGTCCTGCTTCGCCTGGGGATAGGTCCCCCCCTCGTACTCGCGGAGGGCGAACTCGGCGACCTCGCGGGTCTTGGTGGCGCTCTGGACGTCGGCCTCGGCCTGCTGGACGGTGATCCTCTCGGTGGTCAGCTTGTCGCGGAGCGGCGCCGAGTCCAGCTCGCAGACCAGGTCCCCCTTCTTGACCGACGAGCCGTCGGGCGCGATGAAGAGGATCGTGGTCTGGCCCTCGACGCGGTTGATCACCTCGCGGTTCTTGCCGCTTTCGAGGCTCCCCCGCAGCGAGAACGTGACCGGGATCCGGGTCTTGGCCGCCCGGTGCCGGGGCGAGCCCGCACCCAGCCGCGCCGGCCTGCCGACGCCCGAGTAGACCGCCGCGGCGATCCCCGCCGCCGCGATCAGGCCGATCGCCGTGAGGCCCTTCCAGCGCGACCGCTTGCGGACCTTCGGCGGCGGGCCATCCCCGGGCAGGATGGCCGCGGCCGGGCTCCAGCCGTTCGAGGAGGCCTGGGGATCGTCGATCGCGGTCGTCGAGGTCGTCATCTTGGGCCGTCTCCGTCGCAGCCAACCTCGCGGGCCCTCGCGGGGGCGGCCCGCGGTCCACTTCGCCCCCTACCCCATAGAAGCGACGCCGCCCGGCCCTCCGGACGCGGAATCGCCCGGCCCCGTCGTTTTCCCGGCCGCCTTCCACAATCCTACCCCGACGCAGCATTCCCGGCGAGGCTCGCCGGCGAGGATCCTGAGGACCATGCCGCGTGGGCGGTCGCAAGGCGATCATCGGAACGCCGACGCCCGCCGCGGACGCCCATCGGCCTCGACCCCAAGGTCGCCTGGAAAAGCTGGGGGTGGGTCGTCGGCTTGACCCTCCCCGTCACGTTCGCCATACTGCCGACCGACCTTCGACGAATAGCTTCATTGAGGCCGCCAATGCGCTCCCGGCGTCGATGGGGCGAACCATCTTCACGAGAATGGAGTCCGGCGATGGATGCCCTGGCCCTCCGATCGGCTTCCGGCGAGAGCATGGAGACGCGACGCGGCCGTTGCGGATCGCGCGCCGCTTTCACGCTGATCGAGCTGCTGGTCGCCGTCTCGATCGTCGGCCTGCTGCTCGCGTTGCTCCTCCCCGCCGTCCAGTCCGCGCGCGAGGCCGCGCGGCGCATGCAATGCACCAACAACTTGCGGCAACTGGGCCTGGCGATGCATCTCTACGCCGAGCAGACGGGGCGGTTCCCGTTGGTCCAGCATCAGTATCGCAACTATCTGATGTTCTGCGACGTCCCCGCCTACAACGCCTACAACTTCGCCGTCGACGTGGACTGGATGGCCAATACGACCGTCGACCTGATGGATTGGGAAACGTTCCACTGTCCATCCGACCCCGAGTCGAAGAAGGCCCTCTTCAGCTATCCAACCTGCTGGGGCGATGGGGACATGAACGGGATCTTCAGCAACATCCCCTTCGTTACGCACTGGACCTCGCTGGTCGAGGTCAGCGACGGACTCGGCAACACCGCGGCCGCCTCGGAATTCCTGGTCGGGGCCCTGCCCCCCACGGAAAGTCGCCGCCTGTACTATCAACCGGCGGAGCAGCCGACGTCGCCCATGGCACCCCCCTGGGGCCCGGATCGGCTGTTCTCCCGTTGCCTCGATCTGAAGGATATGGTCCCGCTGGTCGGGATCTTCATGGGGCAGGCCGACCTCCACGGGGGGCCGATTCAGTACAGCCACTTTCTCACGCCCAACCGCCCGTCCTGCCAGAGCATGGGTCGGCTACCAACCCCCGAGGCGGCTATCACGGCGAGCAGCTTCCACCCCGGCGGCGTGAATCTGCTGAGGGCCGACGGCCGCGTCGGCTTCGTCAAGGACTCGATCGATCGAGGCGCCTGGAGGGCGATGGGGACGCGCGCCGGCGGCGAGATCGTCCAGGGCTCCGATTGAGAGACCACCGGGGCGACGGTCCTCCGGTCGATCGGGCGGCGATTACTCGCCCCCCGAGCTTGTGGACAGGTCTTCCGGGGCGAAGCCGCGGCGCATGGTGTTCTCGGTGATGGAGCGGGTGAGGAGGTATTCCAGCAGGTATTCCGAGCCGCCCGCCTTGGCGCCGACGCCCGAGAGCTTGAAGCCGCCGAAGGGCTGGCGGTCGACGGCCGCGCCGGTGATGGTGCGGTTGATGTAGAGGTTGCCGACGCGGAACTCGCGGCGGACGCGCTCGATCGTCACCGGGCTCCGCGAGTAGAGGCCGCCGGTCAGGGCGTACGAGGTCCCCTCGGCGATGGCCAGGGCGTCGGTCAGGTCCTTCGCCTTCAACACGGCCAGGATCGGGCCGAAGATCTCCTCCTGGGCGACGCGGGCGTCGGCCGCGACGTCGGCGACGATCAAGGGGCCGACGAACGAGCCCAGTCGGGCCTGCTCGGAGACGTCCACGTCGAGGACGACGCGGCCCTCCTGGAGCGCGACCCCGCGGTATTCGAGGATCCGCTTCTGGGCGTCGGCGTCGATGACCGGGCCGACGAAGGTGTCGGGGTCGGCCGCGGGGCCGACGCGGAGCGACTTGCCGGCCTCGGCGAGGCGGGCGACGAAGGCGTCGTAGACCCCCTCCAGCACGACGACCCGCGAGCAGGCCGAGCACTTCTGGCCGGCGTAGCCGAAGGCGCTCTGCAGCACGCCGACGACCGCCTCGTCGAGGTCGGCGTCGTCGTCGACGATGATCGCGTTCTTGCCCCCCATCTCGGCGATCACCCGCTTGACGTGGTCCTGCCCCGGCGGCGTGTCGGCCGCCTGCTTGTTCAGGAGCAGCCCCACCGGCCGCGAGCCGGTGAACGAGACGACGTCGACACGGCGGTCGTTCACCAGGGCCTGGCCGACCTCCTCGCCCTCGCCGGGGAGGTACTGCAGGGCCCCCTTCGGGACGCCCGCCTCGTGGAGGATCTCGACGAGCTTCGCGGCGACGACCGGCGACTGTTCGGCCGGCTTGAGGATCACGGCGCAGCCGGCGACGAGCGGGGCGACCGTCATGCCGCAGGGGATGGCCAGCGGGAAGTTCCAGGGCGGGATCACCACGGCCACCCCGCGTGGCAGGCGGTCGCAGACGTTGGTCTCGCCGGGTACGTCGCGACGCCTCGGCTCGGCTAGGCGGACCATCTCGCGGGCGTAGAACTCGCAGAAGTCGATCGCCTCGGCGACGTCGCCGTCGGCCTCGCGCCAGGGCTTGCCGCACTCGTAGACCTCCCACGCCGCCAGCTCGAACTTGCGGCGGCGGAGGATCGCGGCGGCCCGCACCAGGACCGCGGCCCGCTCGGCGGCCGGGGTCGACGACCACGGGCCCACGGCGGCGCGGGCGACGGCGACGGCCCGGTCGGCGTGGCCGGCGTCGGCGGTGGAGACCCGGCCGACGACCCGCGTCGACCGGCTCGGGTCGACCGACTCGGCCAGCCGGTCGGGCGTCTCGATCGCCCGGCCGTCGAGGATCAGGGGGTACGTCCGGCCCAGCTCGGACTCGACCTTGCGGAGGGCCGCGGCCATGGCCTCGCGGTTCTCGGCGCGGGCGAAGTCGAGGAGGGGCTCGTTGCGGAACGGCGGCGGCTCGGCGGGCGCGGCCTGGGGGGCGGGGCGTCGCGTCTTGGTCCACATGGCTCCGGTCTCCTCGGGGTCGCGCAAGAGGTCGTCGATCGCGACGCCCGACGCGCCGCTGGCCTTGAGGAAGGATTCGTTCGAGGTGTTTTCCAGCAGGCGGCGGACGAGGTACGCCATCCCGGGGAGCATCGCGCCGTAGGGGGTGTAGACCCGCACCCGGCAGCCGCGGGCGACGAGGGCGTCGTTGATCGCGTCGCCCATGCCGTGGAGCGTCTGCAGCTCGTAGGCGTCGATCGGCAGGCCCACGACCTCGGCCGTGGCGATCGCGTGGGCCAGGCTCCGCAGGTTGTGGCTGGCGATCGCCGGCCGCAGGTTGCCGCGGCGCTCCATCAAGAACCGCGTGCAGCGCTCGTAGTTGGCGTCGCTCCGCCACTTCTGCAGGTAGACCGGCTCGGGCCAGTTGTGGCGGCGGGAGGTCAGGACCTCGTAGTCCCAGTACGCCCCCTTGACCAGGCGGATCGTGATCGGCGCGCCGCGACGCTCGACGAAGGCGTCGAGCCGCCGCAGCTCGGCCTCGGCGTCGGGCTGATACGCCTGGACGACGATGCCCACGTCGGGCCAGTCGCGGAACTCGGGCTCGCCCAGGACGGCCTCGAACAGGTCGTAGCTGAGCGTCCGGTAGTCGTACTGCTCCATGTCGACGTGGACGTACGCGCCGTGCTCCCGCGCGGTGCGGAGGATGGGGCGGAGGCGCTCGGCGGTGCGTTCGATGGTCGCCGAGGGGGCGATCGGGTCGAACCAGGTCGTCAGGCTGGAGAGCTTGAGCGAGAGGTTGACGCGGGGCAGGGGCCCGTCGGCGTCGCGGTCGATCCGGGGGTTCTCGGGCTGCGCCGCGAGCGGGCCGGCGAGGCCGCGGATCAGGTCGAGGCAGGTCTGCTGGTAGGCGTCGGCCTCGCGCTCGCTGACGATCGCCTCGCCCAGCAGGTCGGCCGTGAAGGCGACGCCCCGCGCGCGGAGCTGCAGCACCGTCTGGAAGGCCTCGTCGGGCGTCGCGCCGGCGATGAACTTGCGGGCCATGACCTCGGCCGCCGCCCGCGCCGACTTCGCCAGGAGCCCCTCGCGATGCGACCCCTCCGGCGCCAGCGCGACCGAGGTGCGCAGCCACCAGGGGACGCGGTCGCCGGCCTCGTCGAGGTATTCGGCCAGGTGCCGCCGCACGGCCGAGGGCGTCTTCAGCGCCGGCAGCACGTCGATGAACCGGAAGAGCTGGACGCGGACCTCGGGGTCGTCGAGGGTCGCCCCCATGAAGCGGTCCTCCCACCAGGCCCGCCGCCAGGGGCGCGACGCGCCCGCGACGCGCGCGAACAGCTCGCGGCCGATCGCCCGCGTCCGCTCCTCGATCCGCCCCCGGTCGACCGGCCCGATCGCTCTCGCGTTCGCGCCGATGACCCCCGCCGATGTCGTCGCCATGCCGCCCGCCTTTCCCCACACTGACTCGATCGCGAGAGGTTTCCTCCCCATTCTACGACCCACGGTCGAGCCCGGCCCATGGCCCGCGCCCGAGACGGGGCGCCGAGGGCCGTTTCGAGGATGCGGACGTGGACGCATGCATCGCCGTCGCGGCGGATTTCGGAACGCTTCGCCCGTCTTCTCGATAAGATCGACGCCGATAGGATGTGATTATCGAATGCCAGAGGGCGGGCGGTTCGCGCGATCCTGTTTCGAACGAGGAGGAGGGACGATGTCCATCGACTTCGCGACCGATTTCAGCATGACGAAGGGGCTCACAGACGGTGAGCGGGCGCAGTGGGGGCTCGCGTCGGTCATCATCGGGGCCGCGCTCGTGCTGGCGGCCCCGATGGCCATGATCTACTGCCTGCTCCTCTGGCGGTCGGAATACACGAACATCCCGGTGATCCCGGCCTTCATCGGTGCGGTGGTCAGCCTGGCGGCGATCCTGGGGCTGGCGGGCTTCGGCGTCGCGGCGGGCCTCAAGGGGCGTCGGCTCGCGGGCGATCCGCGGCCCTCGCCGCTGGCGACGGCGGGCGTCGCCAGCGGCGCGGCGGCGATCGTCCTCTGGATCGTCGTGGGGATCGACCTCTTACTGATCCTGGCCACGTTCGCGGCGCGATGAGCGGTCGGCGGCTTCGCGAAAACTAGCGTTTTCGGCGATGGTCCTGGATTGGCGCTTGCGGCAGGGATAGGATGGTCCCTCCTCTCCAGGATGGATCACCGACCCGTCGAGAGAGCCGCATATGTCCGCGACCGATCCGCTGGATTCGCCTCGATTCGGCGACGCTTACGAGGATTTCGATCCGGTCGCGCAGGCCAAGAAACCTGAAGAGGCCCCGTCGGGCGTCGGCAGGCCGTTCGCGACGATCATGACCAGCCCGAGGAGGACCTTTCGGCGCATCCTGGCGTCCGATCCGGCTTATCGGGTAGCCCCCCTGAGCATGCTGTCGGGGGTCGACAACGCCCTCGATCGGGCGGCCGGGAAGAACCTCGGGGATCGCATCTCGACCTCGGCGATCCTGGCGATGGCCGTCCTCCTCGGCCCGCTGGGGGGCGTGATCGGGGTGTACTTCCTGGGATGGCTGTTCTCGTGGTCCGGCCGTCGGCTCGGGGGGGCGGCCGACTCGCGGTCGGTCCGCGCCGCGATCGCCTGGGCCCAGGCCCCGATCGTCCTCGCGCTCCTGATCTGGGCCGTGCAACTCGCCGTCTTCGGCGGCGAGATGTTCACCAAGGAGACCCCGCGGTTGGACGCCGACCGAGGCCTCCTGCTCCTCTACGCCGCGACCATGATCCTCGACCTCGTCCTGGGGGTCTGGATGTTCGTCCTGCTGCTGAAGTGCCTGGGCGAGGCCCACGGGTTCTCGGCCTGGAGGGCGTTGGGCGCGATCCTCCTGGGGGGCCTCGCCATGGCCTTGCCGATCCTCCTCCTGGTGTTCGGCCTGGCGGCCCTGACGCGCACGGGGTGACCGCGGGCGCCCGGGGCGTCAGCCGACGACGGCGGCGAGGGACTCGCGGGCGGCGGCGACGGTGTGGTCGACGTCGGCCTCGGTGTGGGCGGCGGAGACGAAGGCGGCCTCGAACTGGGAGCAGGGGAGGTAGACGCCGCGGGCGAGCATCTCCCAGAAGAAGCGGGCGAAGAGGGCCGTGTCGGACCGCTTGGCGTCCTCGTAGTCGTGCACCGGGCCGTCGTGGAAGAAGAGCGTCAGCATGCTGCCGACGCGCTGGACGACGTGCGGGACGCCGGCGTCGCGCGCCGCCTTCTCCAGGCCCTCGGCCAGCCGCGCGGAGAGGGCCTCCAGGCGGTCGTAGAGGCCGGGCTCGCGGAGCAGTTCGAGCGTGGCCAGGCCGGCGGCCATCGCCAGCGGGTTGCCCGAGAGCGTGCCGGCCTGGTAGATCGGGCCCGTCGGCGAGACCCGGTGCATGATCTCGCTCGACGCCCCGTAGGCCGCGGCGGGGAGGCCGCCGCCGATGATCTTGCCCAGCGCGGTGACGTCGGGCGTGACGCCGTACCGCTCCTGGGCGCCGCCGTAGGCGACCCGGAAGCCGGTCATGACCTCGTCGAAGATCAGCAGCGTCTCGTGCTTCGCGGTCAGCTCGCGGAGCGTCTCCAGGTAGCCGGGCCGGGGCGGGACGAGCCCCATGTTGCCGGCGATCGGCTCCAGCAGGACGGCGGCGACCCGGCCGGGGTTGGCCTCGAGGATCCGCCGGACGGCCTCGGCGTCGTTGAACGGGCAGAGCAGGGTGTCGGCCGCCGCGCCCGCGGTGACGCCGGGGCTGTTGGGCGTGCCCAGCGTGGTCGCGGCCGAGCCGGCCTGGATCAGCAGGCAGTCGGCGTGGCCGTGGTAGCAGCCGGCCATCTTGACGATCTTGTCGCGCCCGGTGACGCCCCGCGCCACGCGGATGGCCGACATCGTCGCCTCGGTCCCCGACGACACGAACCGGGCCATGGCGATCGAGGGGACGGCCGCCGCGACGACCTCGGCGATCTCGGCCTCGCGCACCGTCGGCGCGCCGAAGCTGGAGCCCAGGACCAGCGCGTCGGACACGGCCGCGCGGACCCGGGGATGGGCGTGGCCGACGATCATCGGGCCCCACGAGCCGATGTAGTCGATGTATTTGTGGCCGTCGATGTCGTGGAGATACGCCCCCTCGGCGCGGGCCATGAAGGGGGGCTCGCCGCCGACCGCCCCGAAGGCCCGTGCGGGGCTGTTGACGCCGCCGGGGATCACCTTCGCGGCGCGGGCGAAGGCCTCGGAACTCTTCGGCAGCCGGTAGTCGGGCCGAGACAGGGCGGGCGTGGGCGCGGGCATGGCGTTCAACCTTGCTGGAGCCATCGGGCGACGTCGGGGGCGTGGTACGTGAGGATCATGTCGATCCCCGCGCGCTTGAAGCCGGTGAGCGTCTCCAGGACGATCCGCCGCTCGTCGATCCAGCCGCGCTCGGCGGCGGCCTTGATCATGGCGTATTCGCCCGAGACGTTGTAGGCGGCCAGGGGGACGCGGAAGGCGTCCTTGAGCCGTCGCGCGATGTCGAGGTAGGCCATGGCCGGCTTGACCATGATGACGTCGGCCCCCTCGGCCAGGTCGATGGCCGCCTCGCGCACCGCCTCGTCGCCGTTGGCCGGGTCCATCTGGTAGCCGCGGCGGTCGCCGAAGCTCGGCGCGCTCTCGGCGGCGTCCCGGAACGGCCCGTAGTACGCGCTCGCGAACTTCGACGCGTACGACATGATCGGGATATGAGCAAAGCCCGAGCCGTCGAGCCCGGCGCGGAGGGCGCGGACCATGCCGTCCATCATGCCCGAGGGGGCGATGACGTCGGCCCCGGCCCGGCAGTGGCTCAGGGCCTGTTCGACGAGCAGGGGGAGCGTCGCGTCGTTGTCGACGTCGATGCGGCCGGCCGTCTCGACGAGCGGGCCGCAGTGGCCGTGGTCGGTGTACTCGCAGAAGCAGAGGTCGGTGATCGTCAGCAGCTCGGGGGCCCGCTTCTTGATGAGGCCGATCGCCTGCTGGACGAGCCCGTCGTCCCGCAGCGCGGCCGAGCCGCGGGCGTCCTTGCGCTCGGGGATGCCGAACAGCATCACGCCGGGGATCTTCAGCTCGACGACCTGGTCGATCACCTCGCCCAGGCGGTCGAGCGACCACTGCCGCTGGCCGGGCATCGAGGCGATCTCGCGGCTCAGGTTGGAGCCGTGGTAGACGAACAGCGGGTAGATCAAATCGTCCCGGGTCAGGACGTTCTCGCGGACCAGGTCGCGGAGCCGCGGGTTGCCGCGCAGGCGGCGCGGGCGGTGGGTCGGATAGCCGGCGGCGGGATCGAACATGGGGGGCGATCGACTCCCTGGGGATTCGATTCCAATTATGGGGGAGGGTCGTCGCGCTTCGAGGGCGCGTTCGCGATCGGTCGGTTCCTTCGCGCTCCGACGACCCTCATCGGCCGCTGCGCGGCACCTTCTCCCGGGGGGAGAAGGTCCGAAGGGCCGGATGAAAGGGCGACGGCTCATCAGCGCGTCTCCCCCTCATCCGGCCCTCCGGGCCACCTTCCCCCGCGAGGGGGGAAGGCTTTGATGGTCCCGGAACAGGAATACAACGGAGGGCCGGGCTCAGTGGCCGCGGCGGTGGTGGTGGCTGGGGGCGGGGGCCGGGAAGAGCCGGATCTCGCCGTTGTTGGCGTCGTGGCACTCGATCTGGAGGTGCTCGCCGGCGACGCCTTCCTTGAAGTTGATCAGCACGGACATGCCGGACTCTTCCTCGATCCGGGCGATCGACTTCCGCTTGCGGTTGTTGAGGTAGGTGGCCACGCTCGGGCAGACCGTGACCTGGATCCGCCGCACGTCCTCGCGGTGCGAGGCCAGGGCGATGATCCGCATGACGTCGATCGCCATGCTCTCGGCCGACTTGACGACGCCGGCGCCGCCGCAGTTCGGGCAGTCCTCGTAGACCGACCGCTTGAGGCTGGGCCGGATCCGCTGGCGGGTCATCTCGATGAGCCCGAAGGCGCTCATGCGGAGGACCTTGGTGCGGGCCCGGTCGCGCTTGATGGCGTCGCGGAGGGCGCGCTCGACGCCCCGGCGGTGCCGCTCCTCGCGCATGTCGATGAAGTCGTTGACGATCACGCCGCCGAGGTCGCGGAGCCTCAGCTGGCGGGCGATCTCCTTGGCGGCCCGGAGGTTCATCTCGTAGGCCGTCCGCTCGGCGTCGTCCTCGACCCGGAAGTTGCCCGAGTTGACGTCGATCGCCACCAGGGCCTCGGTCTGGTCGATGACGATCGAGCCCCCTTCCGGCAGCGGCACGTGCCGGCGCTGGATCTTGGCGATCTCGTCCTCGATGCCGTACTTGTGGAACAGGGGGATCTTCTCGTCGTAGAGCTTGACCCGGTTGGCGAACCGGGGCATGACCACGCGGAGGAACTCCTGGGCGCGCTCGAAGGCGGCCGGCTCGTCGATCCAGATGGTGTCGATCTCGGACGTGAACACGTCCCGGATGGTCCGGGTGATCATGTCCGATTCCTGGTAGATCGGCGCCGGGCCCCGGGTCTTCTTGATGCGGCGGAGGATGACCTTCCAGAGCCGCAGCAGGTAGGCGAGGTCGCGGGCCAGCTCGCGCTTGGAGCGCTCCAGGCCGGCGGTGCGGACGATGAAGCCGAGCCCCTTGGGCGGGTTCAGCTCGTGCATGATCTCGCGGAGCTTCCGGCGCTGGCCCTCGTCGACGATCTTGCGGGAGACGCCGACGCGGTTGAGCCCGGGCATGAGCACGAGGTAGCGGCCGGGGATGCTGATGTAGGTCGAGAGCGTGGGCCCCTTGGTGCCGATGCTCTCCTTGATGACCTGGACCAGGACCTCGTCGCCGCGGCGGAAGATCTCCTGGATCGGCGGCTTGACCTGGCCTCGGCCGCGGGCGGCGCGGCCCCCCTTGTCGTCGCCGCGGCGGGGCCGGGCCTCGATGGGCCCGCGCAGGCCCATCTCGCGCTCCAGCTCCTCGATCTCCTCGATCTCCTTGCGGATCTCCTGCTCCAGCTCGGGGTCGATCTCCTCGTCGACGGCGGGCCGGACGGGCTCGTCGTGGAGGTCGTCGCCCTCGCCCAGCAGGTCGTCGAACTCCTCGTCGACGTCGTCGGCGAGGTGGTCGGGGACGCCGCGGCCGAAGGCCGGGGCGGGCTCGCGGAACGGCGCGACCTCGTCGAGGTCGCCCTCGAGCAGGTCGTCGGCCTCGACGTCGGCGTCGGCGTCGGCGTCGGCGTCGGAGGACGCGGGGCCCCCGAGCGACTCCGGACGCTCGCGGTCGCGGCGGCGGCCGCGGCGACGACGGCGGCGGCGGCCGTCGGGACGGGTCGAGGACGGGGCCTCGCCTTCGGCGTCGGACTCGCCCTCGGTCTCGGCCTCCAGGTCTTCGTCGACGCCCGCGCCGAAGCCGCGCAGCTCGTCGTCCTCGACGGGCTCGAACTCGCGGCCGCCGGGGGCCGGGCGGTCGCCGAAGTCGTAGTCGGACGACCGCAGCCGCTCGCGGCGGGGGACGTAGCCGGGCTCGCCGGCCCGGTCGTGGGCCCGGGGCCGCGGCGACCGCTCGCGGTCGACGGAGTTCAGACGTGTGCCCTTCCGATCTCGCGCCCGGGCTCCGACGCCGACGCCCCGCCCGAGGCCCCTCGGCGGCCGGCGCCGGCGCCGGCCGCGGCCGCCGAGGGGCCTCGGGCGGGACGTCGGCGTCGAAGCCCGGGCGCGACCGCCGGGGGGCCTCGGGCATGGCGCCGAACTCGGCGGCCGGCCGCGAGCGCCGGGGCTCGGGGGGCGTGACGGGCGTCGGCGGGGTCACGGGCGTGATCTCGCGCGGCCGGTCGGGCTCGGGGCGGTCGCCGCCCCGCGAGCGGATGGCGGCGCGGCCGCCGCGGCGGCGCGGGGGCTCCTCGGAGCCGAAGCTCGGGAATTCCTCGACCGGGGCCTCGGGCTCGTCCAGCTCGGGGGGCCCGAACGACGCCTCCTCGGCGGGCGCGGCGGGGCGGGGCGGCCGGCCTCCGCGGCCTCGGCCGCGACGCGGCTCGCGGTCGCGGCGGGCCGACGCGGAAGGGCCGGACTCGGGCTCGACGTCGGCCTCGGGATCGGGCCCGCGGTCGCGGGCGGCCGGGGGCTCGTAGTCGCCGAAGAGGGAGCCGGGACGGCCCCGATCGTCGCGGCCGAAGCCGAATTCGGACTCGGGTTCGGGCTCGCGGCCGGCCGGGGGCGGCGGCGTCTCGCGGCGGCGGGCGGTGCGGCTGGGGGGCAGGTCGGGGTCGAACGGCTCGGGCTCCTCGCGGCGGGGGGAACCCCAGCGCGACTCGGCCGGCTCGACCTCCTCGACGTCGCGCTCGCGCTCGACCGACTTGGACCACGAGGTCGGGCCGGCGTCGCGGCCGCGGGCGGGGCCGCGAGGCTCGTCGTCGAAGTCGGGCTCGCGGGGCGGCTCGGGGGCCGACGGCGGGGCCGGCGGCGGCGCGAGGGCCCGCTCGCGCTCGGCCTCGCGCTCGTCGACCAGCCCCTCGCCGAAGCGGCGGGGCGACTCGGAGCGGTCGCGGCGGCCCTTGATCGAGAGGTCGGGCCGCTCGCGCTCGGGGCGGTCGCGGCGGCGGGGCTCGCGATCGCGCTCGGGGCGTTCGCGGCCGGCGTCGCGTTCGCGGCCCCGGGGCGCGGGCCCGGGGGCCGGGCCGGGGCCGGGCCCGGCGGCGGGGCCGGGGCCGATCGGGGGCTCGGGATCGTCGCCCTCGGTGCCGGGGCGGTCGTAATACTGGGCCTCGACGTCGGAGACGTGGAGGAAGCCGTTGCGGCCGACCGAGAAGTCGACGAACGCGGCCTGGATGGCCGGCTCCAGGTTGACGATCTTGCCCTTGTAGATGTTGCCGGTGTAGCTCTCGTGGCTCGTGCGTTCGACGTAGAGCTCTTCCAGGACGCCGTTCTCGATGATGGCGATCCGGCACTCCTCCGGCTGGAGCACGTTGATCAGCATTTCTTTCTTCATGCGCTGTCTTCCGGGTGATCGCGGTTAGCGGGGATTGTTTCGTTCGGTCGGACCTGGGCGGTCCGAGGGGCCTGGGCCGGGTCGGTCGAGCCGAGGGGGCCGTCGGGCCGGCCTCGGCGCTTCGCGGTTCGAGGTTTCCTCGCGGCGAAGCGGGTTCAACCGGCCAGCTCCACGTGGGTGCGCGTCAGGTAGGCGCCGTCGTCGAGGAGGTCGCGGACGCCGAGGCATTCGAGCACTTCCTCGGGGCGGACCGAACCGTCGGGGGACGCCTTCAAGCGGGCGCAAAAGGTTCCGTCTGCGGTCAGGCGGGCGTCGAGCAGGAGCGGGCGCATGTCGAATTCGACGTCGCGCTTCTTGTCCGGTCGACGCCGGGTCACGATGCGGCTTTCGCTCTGCAAGAGGCCTTCGAGGGCCGTCGCCAGGCCTTGCCGGCGGGCTTCGGGGATGGGGATCTCGTAATCGGCCCAGGCGGGCCGAGGGGGGCGTGCGGAAGGCTCCAGGGCCTCGGCCTCCAGCCAGTCGATCCCGGCGGGGGAGGCCGCGGCGAGGCGGCCCTTCAGCTCGTCGGGGTCCGTCGGCTCGGTCAGCTCGACGTCGACGACCTCGTTCAGGCCCGCGATCCCCAGGCCCATGGCGAGGGCGAAGGTGATCTTGGGCCGGGGCGAGAACCCCTGGGTGGAGGCCACGGGGATCGACGCGCGGCGGATCATCCGCTCGAAACAGCGCATGACGTCGTGATGGCTGGTCAGGCGGAGGTCGCCGCGCTTGGCGAACCGGAGGCGGACCTTGACGGCTTGGGTCATGGGATGCGTGGCTTCGGTCGGCCGATCGATCGGCCGTTCCGCGTTCACGAGGCCTGGCGTCCCGGCTCGGTCCGGGTCCGCGGGCCGCGGTTCCTCACGCTCGACGGGTCGAGGCCCGGGTCGTCGGCCGTGGCGGGCCGGCCCGCCGGGCGCGGGGGGGTCGAAGGAGAGGGACGCGGCGCGTCTAAGTCGCGGGGGCGTCGTGAGGCGTCTCGGCTCGGCTGGGTTCGGCTCGATTCGGTTCGGGTTGCGGTGTACGGCGTCAGTGCTCCCGGCGGCGCCTTCGCCTCCGCCCTCGCGGGCGGGGGGGGCCGGGCGGGAGCCCGGGGGGACGATTCGGGGGCGCGGCGGTCGCGGCGTCAGCCGGCCGGGGCGCCCGTCGCGGCGTCCGAGATCATCGGCAGCAGCGCGGATTCCAGGAGCGCGACGACCTCGCCGGCGGTGTCGAGCCGGAGGGCCTCGGCGGCCACCTCCCGCGCCCGATCGAGGCGGACGCCGCGGATCAGGCGGCGGACCTCCGGCAGCTGGTGCGGCGGCATGCTCAGCTCGCGGACGCCCAGGCCCAGCAGGAAGGTCGTGTACAGCAGCTCGCCGCCCATCGACCCGCAGACGCCGCAGGGGATCCCCCGCGCGGCGGCGGCCTCGACCACCCTGGCGATCAGGCGGAGCACGGCGGGGTCGGCGGCGCTGTAGAGGTCGGCGACGGTCTCGTTGGTGCGGTCGACGGCCAGCGTGTACTGGATGAGGTCGTTGGTCCCGATGGAGAAGAAGTCCACCTCCTTTGCGAAACGGTCGGCCATGAGGGCGGACGCCGGCACCTCCACCATGATCCCCACCGGCAGGGCCTCGCGGAGCGGGCGGCCTTCGGCGCGGAGCTCGGCGGCGACCTCGCCCAGGACGGCGCGGGCGCGGCGGAGCTCGTCGAGCGTGGTGACCAGCGGCAGCAGGACGCGGACGTCCCCCAGGGCGGAGGCGCGGAGCAGGGCCCGCAGCTGGGTCCGGAACAGCTCCGGCCGCCGCAGCGAGAACCGCAGGCTGCGCAGGCCCAGGGCGGGGTTGGCCTCGACGCCGCCGCCCAGGTGGGGCGACAGCTTGTCGGCGCCCAGGTCGAGGGTGCGGATCACGATCGGCCGGCCCTGGAGCGAGCGGACGGCCTCGGCGTAGGCCTCGAACTGCTCCTCCTCGGTGGGGGGCGCGATCGAGCGGAGATACAGAAACTCGGTGCGATACAGGCCGACCCCGGCGGCGCCCCATTTCAGGCAGGCCGCGGCCTCGTCGACGAACTCGATGTTGCCCCAGAGGCCGACCTCGGCCCCGTCGAGGGTCACCGCGGGGAGCCCCGCCTCTTCCGAGAGGGTCCGGTAGCGCGCCGACCGCTGCTCGGCGGCGGCCTGGTAGCGCTCCAAGGTCGGCGGGGCGGGGTCGAGGATCACCAGGCCCTCTTCGCCGTCGAGGATCGCCCGGCGGGCCGAGCGGGCGTGGTCGAGCAGGCTCCCCACGCCGGCGACGGCGGGGATCTCCAGGGCGGCCGCGACGATCGCCGTGTGGCTGGCCCGGCCGCCGGCCTCGGTGGCGAAGCCCAGGACCCGGCGGGGGTCGAGCTGGGCCGCGTCGCTCGGGGTCAGGTCGTGGGCCAGGACCAGCGAGGGGGCCGCCAGGTCGTCCTGGAACGACTTCGGCCGCCGGCCCGCGAGCTTGCCCACGATCCGGGCCTCGATGTCCCGGACGTCGGCCGCCCGCGCCGCGAGGTGCGAGTCGGCGAGGCTCTCCAGCCGGCCGGCGTGGCCTTCGAGGACCTCGATGACGGCGTGCTCGGCGGAGATCCGGTGCTGCTCGATCCGGCCGCGGGCGTCGGCCCGGAGCTGGGGGTCGCCGATCATGGCCGTGTGGGCGGCGAGGATCTCGGCGTACTGCGGGCCCAGCCGCTGCCGCGCCTCGGCCTCGGCCTGGGCGCACTCGGCGGCGGCCGCCGCGAGGGCCTCGTCGAGCCGGGCGACCTCGGCGGCGACGGCCTCGGCCGCGACCTTGCGGGGCGGCAGCCGCAGCCCCTGGTGGTCCAAAACCACCACCGGGCCGATGGCGATGCCGGGGCTGACGCCGATCCCCCGGAAGACCTGCTCGGGGGCCGTCTCGGCGGGCTCGGGCCGGGCGGCGAGGGCCGGGTCCGGGCTCGGGGGCGTCGACGTCGGGGCCGCGGCGGGGGTGGCCGGCCGGCCGTCGCCGTTCCAGGATGTGTCGTCGATCCCCAGGGTCATCGGGGCGGCTCCCCGCCGGCCCGGGGCTCGATCGGCTCGCCGTCGTCGTCCTCGTAGAACTTCGCCTCGGCCAGGGCGGCGAGGGCCGCGACGGCGTCTTCGGCGTCCGGGCCGCGGGCCTCGACCTCCAGCCGCGAGCCGCACTCGGCGGCCAGCGAGGTCAGGTCGAGGATGCTCTTGCCGTTGAAGCTGCCGCCGTTGAAATGCACCCGCACGTCCGACTGGTACCGCAGCGCGAGCTTGACGAACTTGTCGGCGGGCCGCAAATGGAGCCCCAGACTGTTGGAAATCTCGATCCAGCGGCGTGCGACGGTCGTTTCGTGGATCATCAGCGGCTCGATCGGCGTGCGTGCCGGCGGCGGGCGGACCGCGGCGGCCGGCGAGGCGGACCGCCGGCCCGGGGGCCGTCCATCGCGGCGGGTTGAGTCGTGTCGTTCGCGGTTCGTCCCGCCCGCGTCGACGGCCCCCCCTCGCGGGCGGGCGTCGGCGGCGGCGGGCGTCGTCAAACGGCGGCCCCGTCGGCCTCTTCCAATGTCTCGACCACCTCTTGCGGCGACTTGGAATTCCGCAGGAAGCTCACGAAGCGCTCGTCCTTCAGGTGCCGGGAGATGTTTTCCAGGGCCCGCAGGTGGTCGCCGGGCTGGTTGTGGGGCGACACCAGCAGGAAGAAGATGTTGACGGGCTCGCCGTCCAGGGCCGCGAAGTCGACCCCGTGCTGCGAGAGGGCGACGGTGCCGATCAGGCGCTGGAGGGTCGGGTGCCGGGTGTGGGGCACGGCCACGCCCATGCCGATCCCGGTCGAGCCCAGCTCCTCGCGGTTCAGGATGGCGCGGATGACGCTCTCGACCTCGCCGTCGGCGAGCTGGCCGGCGGCGTTGAGGCCGGCGACCATCTCGCGGATCGCCTCTTCCTTGCCCGTGGCCTTGAGGTCCACGATGATGCTGTCCCGGACCACGAAATCCAATAACTTCATCCGCCCCTCCATCGACGGGCCGCCTGGCCGATCGCTTCTTCTTCATCCCGGCGCCGCCCCCGCGCCTTGACTGGCGGGAGGGGCGGGACGCCCGCGGGCCGGCCGCGTTCGGGGTCGGCGGACGGCCGACCTTCGAAGCCGCGCGGCGGGCGGGCGCGCCGGACGTCGTCCCCGCGGGGACGCGCCTGGGCTGGGTTGCGACGCCGTCCCGAATCGGCCCGGATCACTCGACCTCGCCGTTGGGCGTCGGTTCGACCGATCCCAGGGGGATCCCGCCGTGTGGGACGTCGCCTTTGTGGTGCTGCGTCTTCTCTTTATACTTCCGGAGCTGGTTCTCGATCTTGTGGAGGCACTGGTCCGCCGCGGCCTCCAGGGTCGGGCCGGTCTCGGTCGCCACGAAGTCGTTCTTGTGCTCGGCGGACACCTGGAACTCCACGTTCCAGGCCCCCTTCTCGTGCGAGGTCGCGATCTCGATGGCCATGAGGCGGCCGAACTTGGTCAACTTCCCCGCCTTCTCTTCCAGCCGTTCCCGCTGGCCCGGGGCCAGCTCCCCATGTCGCGACGAGATCTTGATTTGCACCCATCGACTCCTTGTCTGGCGCCGGACGCAAGCCGGGAGAGGGTTCGCGTTCCGGGCGACGGAACAGTCGATTCACCTTAACCTCCGGCTCGCGGCGAGGTCAAGCCACCTCCCGTTCAAAGGCTTGCGCCCCGGCCGCCGCGCCCGGACGACCGCACCCGCCGGCGCGGTCGCCGCCGGATTCCTTCTTAAGCTCGAACGCCGAAATCTCGAAATCGCCGCGGGCCGCCGGGCGGCCGGCCCTTCCCTCGCCGCGACGGCCCCTCTATAGATGGTGGGTCGATCCCTTCACGCCCGGGGGCCTTCGCCTGATGTGGACCCAGAATTACGACCCGTTCGGGAGCTGGCCGGCGTCGACCGTGCTCGCGGCGCTTCCGATCCTGATCCTGATGGGGCTGCTGATCTCGAACCGGGTCGCGGCCTGGAAGGCGGCGGCCGCCGCGCTGGTCGCCGCCTGCGCGACGGCCGTGCTGGGGTTCGGGATGCCCTGGCGGATGGCGACGGCGGCGGCCGGCCTGGGGGCGGCCTTCGGCCTGCTCCGGATCGTCTACCTGGTGATCTCGGCGATGTTCCTCTACGACCTGGCGGTGACCACCGGCCGGTTCGAGGTTATGAAGGCGTCGATCGCCCGGCTCTCGCCCGACCGCCGGGTTCAGGCCGTGCTCGTGGCCTTCTCGTTCGGCAGCTTCCTCGAAGGCTGCGCGGGGTTCGGCGCCCCGGTGGCGATCGCCTCGGCCTTCCTCGTGGGCCTGGGGTTCCGGCCCCTCCAGGCCGCGGTCCTGGGCCTGGTGGCCGACACGGTGCCGGTGACCTGGGGGAGCGTGGGGATCCCGCTGACGACCCTGGGCGCGGTCTCGGGCATGGACGTGCAGGCCCTCAGCGTCACCGCGGCCGTGCTCCTGTTCCCGGCCGCGCTGATCATCCCGTTCTGGCTGGCGGCGATCGTCGCCGGCCCCCGCCGCTCGTTCGAGGCCTGGCCCCCCTTGCTGGCGGTCGGGGGGGCCTACGCGATGGTCCAGCTCCTCTGGGCCCGGTACGTCGGGGTCGAGCTGGTCTCGATCGCTTCGTCCATGGCCAGCCTGGCGGCCGGGGTCGTCGCCCTGCGGTTCTGGAAACCGCTCCACCCCTGGCGGTTCGAGGGCGAGGACGAGGCGAAGGCGGACGACGCCGGGGTCGTCGACGTCGACTTCGGCGGCGCCGGACCGAAGCTCTCGGCGGGGGCCGTGGCCCGCGCCTGGATGCCCTTCGCCCTGCTGACGGCGATGGTCCTGGTCTGGGTCGCGCCGACGGTCAAGCCCTGGATGGACGCCCGGGCGTCGTGGAAGTGGGAGGTCGCCGGCCTGCATCGCCAGGTCGTGCGGGGGCCGGCGGTGACGGGCCGCGAGACGTCGACCCCGGCCGACCTGGAGGCGGCGGTGCTCGACTTCGCCCCGCTCTCGGTCCTGGGGACGGCCGTGCTGCTGTCGGCCGTCGTCGGCGGCCTGCTCTCCGGGGTGGGGCCTCGCGAGCAGGTCCGGATCTTCGGGGCCACGGCGCGGCGGATGACGATGCCCGGCCTGGCCATCCTCTGCATGCTGGCCCTGGGCTACATCACCCGTTATTCCGGCATGGACGCCGTGCTGGGCCTGGCCTTCACCCGGACGGGCCCGGTGCTCTACCCGGCCTTCGGGACGGTGCTGGGCTGGCTGGGGACGGCCCTGACCGGGTCGATCACGTCGAGCAACGTCCTGTTCGGCAACCTCCAGCGGATCACGGCGACGCATCTCGGCCTCTCGCCGATCCTGATGGGCGCGGCGAACTCGGCCGGCGGGGCGATGGGCAAGATGATCGCCGCCGCGTCGATCGTGGTCGCCGCCGTGGCGACGGGCGAGGGGGGCCACGAGGGCGAAGTCCTCCGCGCCGCGCTCCGGCACAGTTTGGCGATGATCGTCCTGGGGGCGGCCGTCGTCTGGCTGGTCGCCCAGTTCGCGCCCGGGCTGGTGGCCGTCCCGGGCTGAGCCGAACCGGGCGAGAGGGGCGTCAACGCGAGACGGCCGAGGGCGCGGGGCCCTCGGCCGTCTGGGGGTTCCTGGGATCTTTGGGGACGTCGTTCGACCGGCGGGGTCGCGTTCCTTGGAGATTCAGGTGGAGGAAGGCGGGTCGCCGGTGGGACGGTGCGGTGGGGCCTTGGGGAAAACCAGGACGTCCTGGCCCGACCGCTCCATTCCAGCTCAGCTACGACCCCGATTCTCCCAGTCGGACGACTCGGTGCAGCGGCCGTAGCCGGCGTCGGGGGCCTCGTCGCTCTGCATGGCGGCTTCGGGCTCCTCGGCGGGCTGGGCGGCGTACTCCCGGGGCTCGACCTCGGCCGGCTTGCCCACCACGTGGGCGACGGCGGACTCGACGTCCCGAGGCGGCTCCTGGGCCTGGGTCCGCGAAGTTTCGACCAGGGTCTCGGCGAGCTTGCGGCTCGACGACTTCGGGGCGCCGGCCTTGGCGGCCTTCTTGGTGCGCTTCTTCAATCCGATCGACACGGGACACCTCCCCGCGCGGCGCGGGAAAATCCTGGGGTCGTGAACTCGACGCCTGGGAGGGACCGACGGGTCCCGCATCGGGTTCGCGCGCCCCGCGACCGCCCTTTCCATCATGGCGGTCGCGCACCCGCCGACGCGGCGGATGCGGAGCCGACGGCCCTCGGCGGTCCACGGCCGTCCCGACGTGGCGTTGGGGACGATCCGGGCTTCGCGGCGAGGCTGTCGCTCCACTCTAAATCTATCCGTCGGGACCCGATTCCGCCAGCCCCGGGCCGCAAAATTCCCCCGGACGACCCTTGTCCCCGTCATCATCCGTCGCCACCATGCATCGGAGGGGCGGCCCGGCGTCCACCCCGCCCCGAGGACGATCGGCGCATGCGTATCGGCATCCTTTCGGACACCCACGACCAGGTGGCCCGCACGGGCAGGGCGGTCGCCGCGCTGCTGGCCGCCGGGGCCGAGGCCCTCATCCATTGCGGCGACCTGACGATCCCCGACGTCGTCGCGGAGTGCGTGGGCGCCCCGGCCTACTTCGTCTTCGGCAACTGCGATTACGACCTCGACGCCCTCCGCCTCGCCATGCGCCGGATCGGGGCGACCTGCCTCGAGCAAGGCGGCCTGATCGAGCTGGCCGGCCGCCGCATCGCCGTCGCCCACGGCGACTCCCGACGCGAGATCGACCGCCTGGCCGCCGACGCCCCCGACTACTTCCTCTCCGGCCACACCCACCACCGCCGCGACCAGCGCGAAGGCCCCGTCCGCTTCCTCAACCCCGGCGCCCTCTACCGCGCCCAGACCTTCACCGTCGGCCTCCTGGACCTGGCCTCCGACGAGTACACGTCGCTCACGATCCCCCGTTGAGGCGTCGGCTTCGCTTTGGCTCCCTTCGTCACGAGGCGGTTTCACGCGGTTCGGCGTAAATCATTATTTGGTATTGGTTTGACGTCGATCCTGGATTGGGTTCGTTGGGCGTTTCGAGCATGGTTTTTCGTGCTCTCGAAACTCGCGTCGGCGGTTCGGCGGGTGTAGGACGCACGTCCCCCCAATGGGATGATGGGATCGAAACGTAAGCTCGCGAGGCTCCCGCCCGCGTTTTTTTGCGAAAGCTCGCCGGATCGGGCGCGTCCCGGGCCCTCGAAATCCGCATCGAACCCCGGATGGCCGTCGGAGGCCGCCACGACCCGTCCCGCGCGTCATGGGCCCTATCTCGGGCCGGGAAAGTTCGCCTTCGGGCGACGGTGTCCTAGGTTAGCCATGGACCGACCACCCAGAGCGACTTCGGGACGCCGATTTCGTCCCATGTCGCTCGTTCGTGACGTTGAGCGAACACGCGTGGATGCCCGGGCGACGCCGACGGGCCCGACCTTGGCATCGGTCCGAAGACGTGGCTCGCCGACGACGGGCGTCCGTCGTCCCCACCCCCCCTTGAGCACGAGCGTCGCGACGGCGCGGCCGGTGGGCGTGGGGCGGCCGGTAGGACTGCGCGCCTCGCAACTTGCGACACCTTCAAGGAACCGACTCATGCCGCTCTCCACCTCGCACGACCTCGACGGACTCCGTCGCCATTCCTCCCGACCCGACCGCGACATCGCCCTCGCGTCCAGCCAGAACCGGAAGGCGAGGCGGCCGAGGGCCCTGCGGCTGAACCTGGACGCCCTGGAGAACCGTCAACTGATGACGATCGTCCCGGGGGCCATCGTGCCGGGCCAGCTCTACCAGGACGTCGCGTTCTACGATGCGAGCGGCGACACGGTCGAGATCCGGATGGACGGGCCGACGACCGGCGTGCGGGGGTTCACGCTGAGGCTTGCGGGCGAGGCGACGGGCCACGCCGACGTCCAGACGCTGAACCTGATCGGGCTGACGGCCGAGAACGGCCTCAGCGTGATCGTCACGCCGAACGAGCTGATCATCAACGCCGGCCCCGACTACAACAAGATGTTCAGCGCCGGTTACACCAACGTGGCCTCGATCACGGCCGACGCCGGGGTGACGGCCCTCGGCAGCGTGAACCTGAGCGCCGCCATCGTCGACGACGTCGCGCTGCCCGCCGTGGCCGTCGGCAACATCACGCTCGACACGGGCATGGTCACGTATGTGGACCGGGTCAACACCTCCGTCCTGAACTCGATGAACATCAGCGCGCCGGTCATCACGATCACCAGCCCGATCACGGGAGAGGCCGAGATCTTCGACGAGAGCCCCGTCGGCTCGAACGGCCAGTACAACCCCTGCGCCGGCCTGATCGACCTGTGGGACGTCGAGGCGCTGAGCGTGGGCTCGATCGTGGTCAACGGCTCGATCAGCGCGACCACGTCCGACACCTACGACGCGACCCAGCAGACGAACGACCTCCGGGGCGTGATCGACGTCTCGGGCGAGATCGGCTCGATCGTCGCGCCCCGCAGCGCGATGCGCAACGCGATCCGCGCCGGCGGCGTCGGCTCGATCCGGCTGGGCCGGATCGACGGAGAGATCACGACGCGCGACGCGGCGCAGGCGATGACGATCGCGCTGCCCAGCCAGTTCACCGGCTTCCTGCACGCGGCCGGCCACCTGAACGTCGGGTTCACCAGCGCGACCGCCGAGCTGGCGACCGGGAACATCTGGGCCGGCGGCGGGATCTCGGGCACGGACCCCTCGGAGGGCGACCCGATCCTGGTGCCCGACAAGTACGCGGCGGCGGTCGTGGACGCGAGCCCGACGAAGGGGATCGCCGACGTCGAGGTGAACGGCGCCGCCATGTCGCGCTGGATCTCGGCGTCGAGCATCGGCAAGGTCACGGCGCTCACCTTCGACGCGGGGGCGTCGTTCGAGGCCGCGACGGACATCGGCGGCGTCGAGATGCTCATGCCCACCGCGGCGGGGGGGACGACGGCGAACCCGACGCGCACGCCGGCCGACATGGAGGGCTTCTTCAAGGCCGGGCGGGACATCGGCGACGTCAAGTCGGCGAGCGGCGTCAAGGCCCAGCTCATCGCGGGCCGGAACATCGGCAAGATCACGGGCGTGGCCGGCGGTCTCGAATCGACGGTCGTGCTGGCGGGCGGCGACGTCGGCGACATCTCGGTCTACCAGACGACGGCCTCGACGACGCAGATCTCCGCCGGCGGGGATATCGGCGACGTCCGCGTCTACTCGGGCAGCGTGGGCTGGCGGGT
Source organism: Paludisphaera mucosa (assembly GCF_029589435.1). Lineage (NCBI taxonomy): Bacteria > Pseudomonadati > Planctomycetota > Planctomycetia > Isosphaerales > Isosphaeraceae > Paludisphaera > Paludisphaera mucosa. The sequence goes on from NZ_JARRAG010000002.1 coordinate 5,230,919, forward strand.
GAAGGCCCGGAACATCGGCGACGTGCTGGTCGACGCCGGGTCGCTGAACCTGGCCGTCTTCGTCGCCGCGCAGGACCTGGGCTCGGTGACGGTCACCAGCCCGGACCTGGCCGCGATCGAGGGCGGCAGCCTGATCGCGGGCCGCGACATGGGCCAGGTGACGGCCTACGCCTTCGCGGGGACCGGCATCCACGGGACCCTCATCCAGGCCGGCCGGCGGATCGCCGGCGTCAGCGGGACCTCCTACGGCTCGCTGATCCTGCCCACGGTGACGGCCGGCGCGACGACCGACGTGGCCGCCGTGAACAACGGCATCGACGCCGCCCAGATCCTCGCCCCCGCGATCGGCCCGATCCTGGGCCAGGCCTACGTGGGCACGGGCCTCTACAAGGTCGTCGTCCACGCCCAGACGGGCGACGTCGACTCGATCACCGGCGTCGGCAACGGCGACGGGATTTTCGAGTCGATCGTCGTGGCCGAGGGCGGCATCGGCCCGATCACGGGCCGCTCGACGGTGCTCGGCCGCGGCATCGAGGGGGGCTCCTTCGACGCCAACGGCAAGACCTCCGCGGCGCTCGGCAAGATCGGCCAGGTGACGGCCGAAGGCGGGCCGGCCGGCGGCCACGGGATCGAATTGACGCGGTTCCAGGCCTCGAACCGGATCGCCGGCATCGACGCCACCGCCAACGCCAACGGCGGCGACGCCATGAACGGGGTCGTCACTTACGCCGTCAGCTACGGGCCGATCAAGGCCCTCGTGCTCGGCGGCCAGACCGGCAACGGGATCGTCGACGCCTCGTTGCGGGCCTGGTCGGACTACGAGAACGCCCGCCCGGACGTGCAGGTCGACTCGATCCACGTCGACGTGAGGTCCGCGCTCGGGATGGGGATCAGCGGGTCGATCTTCCAGATCAAGGGCGACCTGACCGACCTCGAATCGAAGGCGATGAACGCGGCGGCGATCTCGACCAGCCGGTTCAGCCTCACGCAGGGGGACTTCGGGCGGATCGACGCGGCGTCGATCAACGGCGGCACCGCCATCGACTCCAGCGAGTTCGTCGCCAGCAACGGGTCGATCACCTCGGCCCGCGACCTGGCGAGCGCGGCGACGTCCGGCATCACGGCGACCGCGAGCGGCACGTCGGCGCTGGCGCACGCGATCTCGGGCTCGACCTTCCTGGCCGACGGCAACATCGGCGTGATCAACGCGACGACGCGGGGTGGGACGGCCATCCTCGACTCGATCTTCGTGGCCGACTCGGACTACGGCAACTCCGCCAACGGGCCGAACCTGTCGGGGGGCGCCGCCGAGGACGACGACCTGGGGACCATCTTCGGCGTGTACGCGAAGACCTCGGGCCAGGCCCTCGTCGGCTCGGCGGGGATCTTCGGGTCGAGCTTCGAGGCCGAGCACATCGCCTGGATCACGGTCGAGGTCACCGACCGCGAGGAGGGCGGCGCGGGCATCTCCGGCTCCATCTTCAACGCCCGCAACGCCGTGTACGACGGCGCGGGGGCCTTCGACAACAAGGGGAGCATCGGCCCGATCACCGTGACGGACGGGTCGCTCCGGGGCGACGGGATCGAAAACAGCCAGTTCTACGCGGGGGCCGCCGGCTCGATCGGCGACATCACGGTCACCACGCTGGGGGGCGTCGGGATCCTCGGCAGCGAGTTCCGGGCGTCGTCGTTCGACTACGACCAGAAGCACTTCACCGGCACGATCGGCGACGTCCGCGTGACCACGGGACGCGCGGGGGGCCAGGCTTTCCCCCTGCCGCCCGCGCCCAACGACGCCTGGACGCTCTTGCCCGCGGGCATCAGCGGCAGCTACTTCGCGGCCGACGCGGGCATCGGCGACGTCGACGTCAACGCGCTGGGCACGGGCGTCTTCTTCTCGGCCTTCCTGGCCGACTTCGACGCCATGGTGCGGCTGGGCTCGATCCCCGGGTTCATCCTGCCGATACTGGCCGAGGACGTCCCCGGCGACCTCGGGAACGTCGCCATCACGTCGAACGGCCGGTTCGGGTTCGGCTCGGTCTTCTCGCTCTACACGGGCGAGAACGTCGGCAACGTCACCATCAGGGTCTCATCGCGGGAGACGCAGGCGTTCACCCTCGATCGCCCCGACCTGGCGACGGGGCCGGTCGGCGCGGCCATCCAGGGCCTCTCGAACATCATCGGCTTCGCGATGGGGTCGAGGTTCGGCCCCGCGGCCAGCGCCGGCAGCGCGTACGTCGCCACCGGCGGCAACATCGGCCGCATCGACGTCGCCAACCTCGGCGCGGGCTTCGACTCGCTCGGCTCGGCCTACGTGGCGCTCCCCCTGGGCTTTTACGGGCCGGTGAGCCGGATGGACGCCGCCTGGGGGAACTTCTTCTGGGGCATCCCCCGGCTGTTCGCCGGCAGCGCGCCGTCGGTGGCCGGCAGCGCCGCGACCTCGGTCGCGCCCGCGTTCGTGGGGACCTACAAGGCGGGCGACGGGATGTTCTTCAAGGTCGGCTTCAGCAACCCGGTCGACGTCTCGGGCAAGCCGCGACTCCAGGTGAACGTGGGCTCGACGACGAGGTGGGCCGAATACGTCTCGGGGGGCGGCACCTCGGAACTCCTCTTCTGCCTGGTCGTCCAGCCGGGGGATTCGGGCGACGTGACGATCCCGGCCGGCGCGAGCATCCAGACCGACGTCGGCGACCATATCGCCGAGAGTTCCACCGGCCTCGCGCTGACGCAGCTCACGCCGGCCGCGATCGGATTCGCCGGGGTCCGCGTGGGACCGGCCGCGAACGCGACCCCGGTCGACGCGACGGCCCCCGTCGTCGTGGGCGTCTCGGCGATCCAGTCCTCGGCCCGGAAGTACGCCGAGGGCGTGGTCCTGACGATCCAGATCACGTTCAGCGAGGCGGTCTCGGTCCGGGGGCTGCCGACCGTCCCGCTGACGTTCGGGACCCTGAGCCGCTCGTTCGTCTACAGCGGCGGCGACGGGACCAACACCCTCGTCTTCCGCTACACGCTGACCCGGGCGGACGTCGCCAGCCGGAAGACCGCCGCCACTTCCGGACAGATCCTGCTGCCGGCCGGGGCCTCGATCGCCGACCTCGCCGGCAACCTCGCGACGTTCCCGGCCGCCCAGACGGCCTCGACCCAGGTCGCGACGAGCGTCGGCAAGAAGCCGGCCGTCGTCCGCACGAACGTCGCCCATCCCCGCGGGCCCGCGGCGGTCTTGCGGCCTGCTTCCCGGGCCGTCCGGGCCGGCTGATCGCGGGAGGTTTTCGATTGCGAGCGGGCGGCGCGGGTCGGTTTCCGATCCCGCGCCGCCCGACTTCAATAACGGCGTCGATCGATCAACGTAGGCGAAGGGCGACGCTGTTTCGTCGCAGGAGCAGGGGGCCGCGCGGGACGACGGTCCGGGCGGCGGAGTGGATCGGCGCGGGGATGGTCCGGGGCTGGCGCTGGGGGACGCCGTTGCGGTACGCGCCGCCCAGGGCCGTGTGGTCGATGCGGACCGACGCCGCGCCTGCCAGGGTGTTGCCGGCCAGGTCGGCGATCGAGCCGTCGAGGTCCAGGCGGTAGACGAGGTGCAGGTTCAGCTGCCGCGGCAGGCGCAGGGTCACGGCGGTCGCCGAGCCGTCGAGCGTCGCGGAGGACGCGGTGAAGGCGCGGTCGTCGCGGGTGCCGAAGCGGCCGTCGCGGCCCGGGTCGACGATCCGGTAGGCGCCGGCGTTCGTCCCGGCGGCGGCCGCCAGGGGCTCGCTGAAGGTCAGCACCAGGATCGTGGGCTGGGCGTGGAAGCCGTAGCGCACGAGCGAGGCCAGGGCCGGCCCGACGGCGTCCGTCGGCCCCGTCACGCCCCCTCCGTCGGACGGCGGGGTCGTCGTCCCGCCTCCATCAGGCGGCGGGGTCGTGCCGCCTCCGCCCCCCGGGGCCGCGACGTCGTCGTTGAGGATGGTGACGGTGGAGGCCGTCTGCGCGCCCAGGGTGTAGCCGTCGCCCGCGAGCAGGACCACCTGGAACGCCTCGTCGGGCTCGACCGTCGCGTCGCCGGCGATCGCCACCTGGATGAGCTGCGTCAGCGGCCCGCCGGGCGTGAACGTCAACGCGGCGACGACGGGCGTCAGGTAGTCCGACCCGGCGACGGCCGTGCCGGCGACGACCTGGAAGTTGAGCGTCACGATCGACGTCGGCGCGGCCGAGAGCGTGACCGGGATGCTGACGAGGCGCGTGCCGGAGTCGCCCTCCGCGAGGCTCGTCGTCGCCGCGCCGATCGCGGCCGTGGGGGCCGGCGTGGGCGTGGGGGCGGCCGCGACGACGGCCGAGGCCGAGGCCGCGTCGTTCGGCGAGTTCGGGTCGACCGTCTCGCTGGCGAAGAGCCCCCGGGCCGACACCACGAAGCCGTCGGCCGCCGCCGGGTCGACCTGGACGACCATCGTGAAGGTCAGCGTCCCCCGGTCCGGGGCGAAGGAGGTCGTGGCCCGGACGTCGCCGACGCCGCCGACCTCCGGCGTGGTCGCCGTCCAGCCCTGCGGAGCGGTGAAGCTGACGAACGTCGCGCCGGCCGGGGCCGAGACGAGGAACTGGGGCGCGACCACCCCGTCCTCGGAGTTGGGGATCGTGACGGTGAACGTGAAGGTGACGAAGCCGCCGGGCGCGATCGTGCCGGGGTCCGCCGACGCCGCGACCGAGACGTCGATCACGCTCGGATCCGGAAGCAACGACGGGCCGAACTCGGAGGTGCCGAGGAAGAAAGCCTCCCCGGCGACCTCGGTGGCCGTCGCGCTGTAGAAGGTGAAGCCGGTGTCGTCGAGGATCCGGGAGAAGGTCGCCGCTCCCGCGCCGTCGGTCTCGACGAGGAAGCTGTCGACCAGCGCCTGTCCCTCCCCGAGGCCCGACGGGTCCCTCGCGTCGTTGCCGAAGACCTGGATCAGGTAGCTCAGGCCGGGCGTGCTCTGAAGCTCCCCGTCGACACGCGTGGTCGCGCCCAACCGGGCGACGAACGTGATCGCCGGGTAGTTCTGGAGGCCGTTGGGGCCGACGTCGGCGTCGCCCGGGTCGTTGTCAGTGACGCCGTCGCCCGAGCTGCTGCCTACGCCGAAATTGCTCCCCCCCAGGTCGATGCCGAGGCCGGCGTTGGCGAAGATGGAGTTCCCCAGGATCGGGCTGTTGAGCGGCTGGCCGAAATCGGGCGTGCGGATCGCCACGCCCGCCGCCCCGTTGAAGGCGATGACGTTCCCCTCGCCGAAGTTGGTCCCGCCGATGAAGGCCGGGCGGTTGTCGACGTTGATCCCGTTGCCCGCGTTCCCGAGCGGCGATTGGCCGGAGCGGTCGGTGCCGATGTAGTTCCCCTGGATCCGGACCTGCCCGGACGAAATGCCGGAGAGCCGGATCCCGTTGAATCCGTTCCCGGAGATGATGTTCCGGGCGGCCGGTTCCGCCCCGCCGATCAGGATGTCGAGGAGGGGCTCGCCGGTGCCGCCGACGGCGACGTAGATCCCGTTCCCGGTGTTGGGGACGGCGGAATTGCCGTCGGGGTCCGGGCCGATGTAGTTGCCCTGCACGGTAATCAGGCCGCGGCCGAGCACGAGGCCCTCGCCGGCGTTGCCCGAGATCGTGTTGCCGGCCTCGAAGCTCGTGCCGCCGATCAGCACGTCCCGCAGCATGACGCTGCTTGCGGCATTGACGCCGATGCCGTTGGGGAGCGCGGCGGACCCGTCCGCGGTCAGGCCTATCCGGTTCCCCTGGATGGTCAACCCGGAGAACGAGGCCTCGTCGACGATGTCGACGACGTTGATCCCCGTGTTGGTCCCGGAGATCACGTTGCCGGCGGACGCGACGTCGTCGACCTGGCCGTCGGCCGCGTCGTCGCCGCCGATGAGCGTGTCGAAGCCCTCCGTGATGGTGATCCCCTTCTCCCCCTCGGCCCCGACCGCGGCGTTCCCGGCGGCGTTCGTGCCGATCAGGTTCCCCTGGATCCGCGTGCCGGTGGGGGCCGGCAGCTGGTCGAACCTGTTGCCGACGGTGATCATCCCGTCGACGCCGTTGGAGAACCCGGTGGCGATGACGTTGCGCGCCCCCGGCGCCACCCCGCCGACGAGGTTGCCGGCCCCCGAGCTGACGACGATCCCGCCCAGGGCGTTCCGGTTGGGCGTCGTCCCGTCGGCCGCCACGCCGATGAACGAACCCTGGATCACGTTGCCGTCCGACACGATGTTGATCGCGTAGTCGCTGCCGCCGAGCGCGATCCCCCGGATCGTCGACCCGCCGCCGGCGAGGGTGAGCGCGGTCCCGGACACCGGGGCGTTGATCTGCACCCGGATCACCGCTTCCGAGATGGTGCGGTTGGTGTTCGGGGCGGCGTCGCCCTGGGTGTAGCCGTCGATCACCACCGCGTCGGTGATCGTCGGGAGGGCCGCGCCCAGCGTGACGACCTGCACCCCCGCGCCGGGGACGTCGAACTCGATCCGGTCCGGCGTCGCCGGACCGGTGTTCAACGGCCCCGACACCAGAGCCTGCTCGCCGGCCGTCAGCGTCCCCAGCGGCAGGGCGCCGTTGGCGATCAGGATCGCCTCGCGCAAGGTCAGCTGATCGTCCCGCGACGCGGGGGCCGACGGGTCGGCGTCCAGCGGCGACGTCACCGAGATCGTCGCCGGCGTCCGGCGCTCCTCCAGGATCTCGGGACCGAACATCCGATGCGCGAAGCGGCGTCCCGGCCGCCTACGGTTCGAGCGATGGCCCAGCATGTTCCTGACCCCCGGCGTGTTGAAAATCGCCGCCTCGTCGTGGACGAAAAGGCGCGGAATCCGGCCGCAAAAACCCCGTAGAGCGTGCGTCTTGACGATAATATGAACCGCGATTTGCATAACGCTACGTAAAAGAAGGGGAAACTTACACGAATCAGAATGCAGCTCCGCGTGATGGCATGGCCTCGCGAATTCTTTGGGAAGAACGAAGCCATAAGTAAGCATGAGTCCTGGTCCTGCGGACGGAGCCGGGGCGGCGTCGATGCAGCCCGGCGCGAATTTCGGCGGCGACCCGGGGGGGGCGTCACGGAATCGGCGGCTCGTGCGTCCTTGGGCCGAATCGAGTCTGGAACGGGGGCGACGCAGAGATGGACGAGTCCTTGGGCCGAATCGAGTCTGGAACGGGGGCGACGCAGAGATGGACGAGATCGACGCGAGGGGGGCGGATCGGCTGCGGCCGAAGCTGCTGGCGGTGGCGTACCGGATGCTCGGCGACGCGACCGAGGCGGAAGACGCGGTGCAGGACGCGTACCTGCGGCATCACCAGCACGCGGGCGAGGTGGTCGACGCCGAGCCCTGGCTGGTGAAGACGACGACGCGGATCTGCATCGACCGGCTGCGGCGGGCCAAGGCCCGTCGCGAGGCGTACGTCGGGCCCTGGCTCCCCGAGCCCGTGCCGCCGACGTGGCCCGGCGCCGCGCCCGACCGGGCCGAGCTGGCCGAGTCGCTGTCGATGGCCTTCCTGGTCCTGCTCGAGACCCTCTCCCCGGCCGAACGCGCCGTGCACCTGCTGCGCGAGGTGTTCGGCTACGATTTCGAGGAGATCGCCGGCCTGCTCGACAAGTCGCCGGTCAACGTCCGCCAGATCGCCTCGCGGGCGAAGAAGCGGCTGGACCGGCGCGAGCCCCGATTCCGCCCCGACCCCGGCGAGGCCGACGCCCTCGCGGAGCGGTTCTTCGCCGCCTGCCGCGAGGGCGACGTGCAGGCCGTCGAGTCGATGCTGGCGGCCGACGTCGTCCTCTACGCCGACGGCGGCGGCAAGACGTTCGCCGCGCCCCGGCCGGTGGTCGGCGTCCACAAGATCGCCCGGCTGCTGACCGTCGCCTTCCGCAAGCTCGAGGCCGTCGGCGAGGCCTCGTACGCCGTCGTCAACGGCCGACCCGGCCTCGTGTTCACCCTCGGCGGCCACGCCCACGAGGTCGCCACCGTCGCCGCCGACCCGGGCGGCGCGTCCGTCGCCGCCGTGTACATCGTTTTGAACCCCGACAAGCTCGGCCTCTGGCCGGCGACTTCATCCTCGAACCAGGGAGACGAATCGTCATGGAACCCCGACTGAACTACGCCAAGCTGGCCCCCGAGCCGATCAAGGGCCTCTTCGCCATCGGCAAGTACCTCGCCGATTGCGGCCTGGAGCCCTCGCTCGTCGAGCTGGTGAAGGTCCGCGGCTCGCAGCTCAACGGCTGCGCCTTCTGCCTGGACATGCACACGCAGGACGCCCGCTCCCACGGCGAGACCGAGCAGCGGCTCTACGCCCTGACCGCCTGGCGCGAGACCCCCTTCTTCTCCGACCGCGAACGCGCCGCGCTCGCCTGGACCGAGGCCGTCACCCGGATCGCCGAGGGCGTCCCCGACGCCGTCTACGAGGAGGCCCGGGCCCAGTTCTCCGAGAAGGAGCTGGCCGACCTGACCTGGGCCGCCGTGGCCATCAACGCCTGGAACCGGCTGGCAATCACCTTCCGCGTCCCGCCCGGGACGTACAAGCCGCAGATGATCGCCGCGATGGAGAAGCAGCTCGCCGGCGCCTGACGCCTTGACGCCGACCCGGGCGGTGGGGTCCGATGGCGGGACGTCGATCCGAGTTTCACTCGCAGTCGAGGCCGCCCGGGCCCCGCCGCTCACGCGGCTTCGCGACCCCGTCGCCGGCGTTCCGACGAGTCGGGAGGGCTCCTGTGCGAAGGTCTTACGCGTTGCCGCTCATTGCGATCTCCATCGTGCTGATCGGCATGGTGAACAGCTTCTTCGTGCAATTGGGGTATGCGCTCCCGCTCATGGCGGCCTTGTGCGTGCTGGCCGGCCTGGCGAACGTCTTCTTGACGTCCTGGGTGATCGCCCTGGACAGGGCGGTGATTCCCGCAATGATTGCAGCGAGGTTGGAGGCTGTCGGCTTCCTGTCGCCAAGGACCGTCCGAATCGCGGGATACATCGCGACCTCGATCGGAGCGGCCATGGCCTTGTGCCTGATCCTGCGGGTGATTTGATCAGGTCGGCTCCGCCCCAAAGCCCGCTCGGCGGGGCGGCCTGGCGGCGGGAGGCGGCGACGCCTATCCTGGCCCCAGGCCGATCCATGTCGGCCGCGTCGGTGGTGCTCGCCCGAATCGCGCGCAGAACCTCCGGAGGATGCCCATGGGCTACGGCCTGTCCGTGTTCCTCGTGCCCTGCGAGGCCCTCGCCCTCGCCTTCGGCCGGAACGACGAGGCGCTTCGGGACGAGGCGCTGGCGGCCCTGGAGGCCGACCTGGCCGACTACGACCGGCAGATGGACGCGCCCTCGCCCGACAACGACGTCGACCTGAGCCACGCCGCCGCCCTCCGCGAGATCTTCGCCGGCTCGTTCACCGAGGACGTCCCCGGCGCGCGGTACGGCTGGGCGTTCGAGGCCCTCTGCCGATTCCTCGGCGAATCGCTGGAAAACTCGGGCTTCATCCCCTGCAATTCGGCCTGGTACAACGACCTCGACGAGGTGCTGGCCGAGCATCAGGTCCCGCTCGAATTCTCCGACCTGATCGATCGGAGCCCCATCCCCTTCCCGGAGCCCGACGACTGGCCGTGCATCGGCCACTGGGGTGACGCCCACCTCGCGGCGGCCGACCCGCTCGCGACCGCGCTCGGCGCGATCGACGACCCGGAAATCCGGACCGCCCTGGAGACGGCACTCGGCTGGCTGCGCGCCGCGAGGGGCCGCCCCGGAAGCCTGATCGTCGGCTTCCACGGCTGAGGAGGGCCGGTTGATGGAACCAGCGAGCGGAAGGGCCCTCCGACGCCGGCTGAGATTCAGCCTTCGCGCGGCGATGCTGCTGATCCTAGGCCTCGGTCTCTGGCTGGGGTGGCAGGCTCGCCTCGCCCGGGAGCAGCGCGAGGCCGTCGCCGCCGTCGAGGAGTACGGCGGCTTCGTCCGCTACGATTGGGAGTTCGTCGACGACGACCTCGCGCCCGGGGCCGCCCCGTGGGCGCCCGGCTGGCTCAGGCGGGCGATCGGCGAGCACGACTTCCAGTCCGTGGCCGAGGTCAACATGGTCTATTCCACCGACCGACGCGGGAAGCCGGACCTGACTCCGCGCGAGTCGGACGCCCTCATGGCGAAGCTGACGGCCTTCCCGAGGCTCCGTTACCTCTACATCCCCGGCGAGCTGGCGACCGACCGGGCGATGGAGACGATCGAGGGCCTGACCGAGCTGGAGACGCTGAGGATGTGGGACGCGAAGGTCACCGACGCCGGCGTCGCGAAGATGCGGGCCCTCCGGAAGCTCAAGGTCCTCCAGATCAGCGAGGCCGGGCTGGGAGACGACTCGCTGGCCCACCTGGCTTCGTTGGCGCGGTTGGAACGCCTGGACCTGGCGGGGAACCGGTTCACGGACGCCGGGTTGGCCCACCTGGGCGGCCTGAAGGCCCTGGCGTTTCTGGGCGTCAACCGCTCGAAGGTGTCGGACGCCGGGCTGGACCAGCTTCGCACCCTGACCAACCTGCAGGAACTCTGGGTCGCCGGCACCGCCGTCAGCGACGAGGGAGTGATTCGGCTCCAGGCGGCGATGCCCAACCTCAGCACCGTGCGATAAGCCGGGGTCGTCTGCCTCGATCTTGCTCTGCGACCCCGGGCTTCGCCGGCGGCGTGCGGCCTCGGAAACACCCGAGAGGTGGCTCCCTCATCCGGCCTTCGTCCCCATCCCGTGGGGGTCAGCGCAGGCCCCCGGTCGCCAGCAGCGACTCGCCGGTGAGCCAGGTCGAGTCCTCGGAGGCGAGGAAGACGGCGAGGGGGGTGATGTCGTTGACCTGCCCGATGCGGCCGAGCGGGGTCTGGGCGATCATCGTCTTCTCCAGGTCCGAGCCCAGCATCCCGCCGGTGTGGGTCCCCTCGGTCTCGACCATGCCGGGGTTGATCGAATTGACGCGGATCTTCCGGGGCCCGAGCTCGCGCGCCAGCACGCCGGTGATCGCGTCGAGCGCGCCCTTGGTGCCGGTGTAGACCGTGGAGTACGCCGGCGTGATGCGGCTGACGCCGGAGCTGATGTTGATGATGCTCCCCCCCTCGCCGAGGTGCTTCACGGCCGCCTGCGTGGTGAGGATCGCGCCGAGGACGTTGATGTTGAAGAGCCTGTGGAACTGCTCCTCGGTGACCGCCTCGATCGCCGCGAATTCGTAGACGCCCGAGTTGTTGACGAGGACGTCGAGCCGGCCGTAATTCGTGATGGCCGCGTCGATGATCCCCTCGGCCTCCGCCTTTTTCGCGACGTCGCCCTGCACGGCCGTCGCCTTGCCGCCCGCGGCGGTGATCGCGGCGACGACGGCGTCCGCGCCCGCCTTGCTGGAGGCGTAGTTCACGACGACCGAGGCCCCCTCGGCGGCCAGCGCCCGGGCGATCCCGGCCCCGATCCCCTTCGACGCGCCCGTGACGACCGCCACCTTGCCCGTGAGCTTTTTCATGATCATATCCTATTATAGTTCCGCCTGGTGAAGGGAGCTCCCGCCGTTTTCGCAGCTTTCGACCGCCGGCGAAAGCAACCTGGTGTTTTTCGATGAACGTCTCGTTCACTCAAGGATCAAGAGCCGTGGGTAGTCCACGACAGGGACTTCCAGGTCGACGCTCGGGGGATCGCCCGCCAGGAGGCGCACCTCGGTCGTACGCCCGGCGACGGGGTCGAGCAATCGGGCCGAGCGGGGAGGCGAGGCGAAGCCGCGGATCGACAGGCGATAGCGCTCCTCGGCGAGGGATTGGTTCGCATCGTAGGTCGAGACGTAGACGGCGACGACGTGGCGGTTCGGGGTCGCCTGAAAGGGGAGGAATGCGAACACGTCTTGATGGCGCAGGGGCCTGGGGGCGTCGAATACGTTGTACGGGCCGTCGAGCGGGGCGACGGCGACCTGGAGGGCGTCGACCTTCGCGAGCGGCTCGCTCCCCTCGAAGGCCCGCGTCAGGTTGCGGAGGGCGCGCAGGGGAGGCGTGGCGACGGCGTCGAACGCGGCGTCGGCGGGGAGCTTCGCCAGGTCGGGCGGGAGCAGGCCGAATTCGAGCGGGTCGGCGTCGAACGCGCTGAAGTAGTGCAGGACGTCGACCCCCTTGTTCAGCCAGAGGCAGGACGAGCGCAGGACGCAGAGGGTCTTGAGCCGCCAGGCGGCGTCGACGTCGCGGACGCCGTTCTCCTGGGCGAGGACGCCGTGTTCGGTGATGTAGTGGAAGAACCGCGCGGTCTCGGGCGGGCGGCTGCGGCGGGCCTCGGGGTTCAGCAACCGCATCAGGCTCTCGGTCTTGGCGAAGGTGTGCGCCCAGCCCTCGGGGACGCGGAACTCGGCCGTCGGCGTGTGGCCGTCGACGTTGAACTCAGGGCGGTCGCGGTAGTCCTCGTCGTCCGGGAACCGCCGCGTGCCGGTGCCGTAGGGGTGGTAGCTCTGGCCGTCGATCCCCGGCGGCAGCTCCTCGACCTTGGTGTGGAAGAACGTCGTGTTCGAGAACCCCCAGATGCAGCGAGCCCCGGGGTGCTCGCGCCTCACCGCCGCGACCGTGCGCGCGGCCAGCTCCCAGCAGGGGCCGCCCGCGTGCAGCGCGTCCTTCGACGGCGAAGCGACGGGCCGCTCGTGATAATGCGCGACGTCGAGGAAGCGGGTTCCGAAGGTCAGCTCGTTCCAGATCTCCAGGTCGAACTCGGCGATCCCCGCGCGGCGGGCCTCGTCGGCGACGAGCCCGGCGTAGCGCGCCCAGCCGGCGGCGGTCTCGTCGAATTCCGGGGTCCCCACCGGATGGAGGGGCGGATGCTTCAGCGTCGTCAGGCGGAGCTCGTCGCCCCGCTTGAGAGGCTTCGGCAGCGGCTTGCTCAGCGTGCAGACGCCCGTGGCGGCGTCGAGCTTCACGATCAGGGCCTCGGCCGCCCAGTAGTCGGTCAGGTTGTTCAGGCCCGTGCGGCCGACGACGACGTCCGCGACGTCCTCGAAAACGACCTCGCGCGCGCCGGCGGGGGCGTCGGCCTTCAGTCGCTTGGCCAGGTCGCGATGAGGGCAGGGGACCCCTTGGTGGGCGTTGAGGAGGAAGGTCGGGCGGATGCCTCGGCGCCGGCACTGGCCCAGCAGCCAGCGGAGCCGGCCCGGGTCCTCCAGTCCCTGCTCGTCCCAGCGCACCGAGCCCCAGCCGACCTCGATGCGGAACGTCTTGAAGCCCGCCTCCGCCAGCAGCCGCACGGCCAGTTCGGACTCGCCGGGGACGTTGTAGTTGACCCCGATCCCGCGCAGGAACGCGTCGCCCGGCTTCGTCTCCAGGAACCCCCGCCAGGGGACCTTGACGAAGCTGTGCTTCGGCCAGGGGACGTCGAGCTGAGCGGGGTCGGCGTACGGCTCCTGGGCCGCCGCGAAGGGGTCGAGGACGAGCGTCAAGCTGAAGGCGACGCCGAGGCAGGTCGTGCGCATGATGGAGGCTCCGCGGTGGGAGTCGGAAGGACGTCCCGCCCGCGCGTCGAGATTATCCCGCGCGGCTCGGCCTCACAAGCGGCGGGTCCTCGTCCGGCTGGCGGCCGGTCTGCAGCGAGGCGATAATCCCACCAGTGAGAGGGAGGGAGTTGCAGAGCATGGACCGACGCCTGGTCACGATCAGCAAATATCTCTCGAAGCATCTTCGGCACGCCCCGCAAGAGATCGGGCTGACGCTCGACGACGAGGGCTGGGCGTCCGTCGACGCGCTGCTCGAAGCGTCGGCGAGGCGCGGGTTCCCGATCGCCTACGACGACCTGGTCGAGGTCGTGGAGACCAACGACAAGCGGCGGTTCGCCTTCGACGCGACGGGCGACCGCCTGCGGGCCGTGCAGGGGCACAGCATCGAGGTCGACCTGGGGCTGGAACGCCGCGAGCCCCCCGAGACGCTCTACCACGGCACCGTCGAACGCTTCCTGGCGTCGATCCTGGGGCAGGGCCTGGTCCGGGGGAGGCGGCATCACGTCCACCTGTCGAAGGACGTCGAGACCGCCCGCAAGGTCGGGGGCCGCCGGGGGCGGCCGGTGATCCTCGCGGTGGACGCCGGGCGGATGCACCGCGACGGCCGGGCGTTCTTCCTGTCCGAGAACGGCGTCTGGCTGGCCGACGCCGTTCCGCCCGAGTACCTGTCGAGGCTCGGATGACGGACTGACGAGGCGGAAACGACGACGCCCCGCGAGGGTGCGTCGCGGGGCGTCTCGGAGGCTTCGGATCGCGGCCGGCGGGGCTCAGCGCTTCTTCGCGGCCTTGCCGACGTTGGGGCCGTACTCCTTGGAGATGATCTCCTGCTGCTTCTTCTGGAGGTCCTCGATCTTCGAGGCGTCCATGGGCGGCGGCGGGGCCTCGCCGCCGCAGCCGGGGACGAGGGGGGCGAGCAGGATGGTCGCGGCCAGGCTGAGCAGGGCGGCCGAGAGGGGGCGGGTCTTCAAGTCAGGGGCTCCTGGGGCGTGGGGCTGGAGGGGCTTGGCCGGATCAATACGCGTCGGACGAGATGACCTCGCCGCCGGCGCGGGTGCTCAGGCCCATCCAGACCTGCTGGTCGACGGAGCTCTTGAACGCCTTGACGCTGCCGTCGCAGAGCGCGGCGTTGACGACGCCGGGGTGGTACGACGAGGCCGGCTTCATGATGTACCACCACGAGACGTCGTCCATGGTGACGCAGGTCTGGTTGGGGGTGCGGATCGAGTTGAACCAGCTCCGCCACATGCTCCCCTCGACCCACGGGTAGCCCTTGTTCCGCCAGCCGCCGCTCCAGGGGATCGGGCCCCGGGACCAGTCGACGGCGTTGGCCGCGGCCGTGGCCTGGGCGACGGTGGAGGTCTTGGTCAGGCCGCGGACTTCGTAGCAGTCGGAGACCCGGGTCCGCGCCGCGCCGGCGTTGAGCGGGCCGTTGGCGACCTCGGCCGAGAGCAGGGTGTTGCTGGCGCCGTCGGGGATCGAGGCGAACGTGATGTTGGTCCGGGCGAAGGGCTGGACGGCGCCGTCGTCGTCGTAGGTTCGGCCGAAGACGCCGTCCCAGCTCTGGGTGCGGGGCCACCAGGTGCCGGAGTTCCACGCGTAGTTCACCGCGTAGGTGTTCCAGCCGTCGCTGGAGCGTTCGGTGTAGACCTCGGAGGGGCAGTTGTAGCCCGCCACCCGGGCCTGCAGGACGGTCGTGTTCTCGGCGAGCGTCCAGAGCCAGCGGTTGTCGATGTTGGAGTTGAACGCCGAATAGAGGGCCGACTGCTCGACGTAGGGGAGCATCGCCACGTTCGCCGAGATGGCGCCGAAGCCCTCGCCCGGCGGGAACACGCCCCACGTGTCGTGGTAGTTGTGCATGCCCAGGCCGATCTGCTTCAGGTTGTTGACGCACTGGGCGCGGCGGGCCGCCTCGCGGGCCGACTGCACGGCGGGGAGCAGCAGGGCGATCAGGACCGCGATGATCGCGATGACCACCAGCAGCTCGATCAGGGTGAAGCCCGATCGATCTCGGGACGCGCGTCTCGGAATCGTGTTCAAGGGTCGCTCCGGGTTGGGGGACGTTTCGAGGGTGCGTGACGCGGTGGGCCGGCGCCGGCCGGGGCGCGTGCGATCGCCGCGGGCCGATCGTCGAGCGGTCCTGCTTGGTGAAGCGTTGGTGAAGCGGCGGATGAGGGCGTGACGACGTCCGGCGAGGTCGGACCGTCTTGCGTGGGTCGGCCTGGAATGACGACGAGGGTCGTCGGCCCGACGACGCAAGGGCCGTGCCATGATTAGGCGTTTCCGAATTGTATGGCCTAAGTCGCGGTGCGGGACGGCGATCCGTCGAGGCCCGGCGCGGCCGGCTGCGGGCAGGGCCGCCGCGAATGCCGCGTTCGCGGCGGCCCTGCCTAATATGAACTCATTAACGGATTAAGCTTGATGGTTTGGTTGTGTGGACATCGAAGGATGATTGTATCGTCGTATGATCGAGCGACCACGAAGGTCCGAGGGGGCGTGCCCGTCGTGGCCGGCCCGGCCGCTTTTTATGCGCCAAAGCGGCGGGCGAAACCTGACGTCCTGCAATCTCTTGCGGCTGCGAACACGAACAGATCGGCCGAATGGCGATAAATTAGTTGGAGCTGCGCCAGCATCTGCACTTTCCGAGATTGCATGAGCCTCAGGCCGCGAGCCGCAGGAGCCTGTCGGCGGCGGCCCGAATATCGGCGTCGGACGGGCCGGCCCGCAGGATCGCGAGGATCTCTTCGGCCAGGATCTCGCGTCGCCAGGCCCGGCGCTTGTCGGCGTGGCTGGGTCGGCGGGTCGGCGAGGCGGACAAAACACTGGCAGAGGGCGAGCGTCGGATGCGAGGATGACATCGGGGCCGGCTCCGCTCGGGGTGTCAGGCAGGTGTGGTGACCGCCATCGTCCCGGTCGGGCCGGCCCCCGTCTACTCGAAGCCCGCTGGCCAAGCGGTGGGGGAGTTCCGATGCTCGAGTGGGTAGGACCTGATGAAAGCGGGGTGCTCCGAGCCTACGACGATTCCGCCATGTACGTCATCTGGCGAGACGACTCGGGCCGCTTCGGCGTCGGCTACTTTCCGGCCCCCGGCCCCGAGTGCCTTTGGGATCGCTCGCTCGGAACGATCGATGATGCGATCGCCTCCGCCGCGAGGTGCGCCGAGCACGTCCGCCACATCCGTGAGCGTCCCGGGAGCCAAGCCGACGCCTGAACTGGCATCGCGCCGACCCCCGCCTCGCCCGAGACGCGTTCTCGCCAATCCCCTCGTAGCTACGGTGCATGACCGACTCGCCCAGGGCAGACGAAGTCGAGTACGAATGAATTAAGTTGCGGAAAGTGCAGCCAGCAGATGAGTAAAGTCATATCCCGGGTCTGGTTCGACCCCGCCGGTGATAGGTGCGGATCACCGAAAGAAGAAAAGCGGACCATGTAGCCTGCGTCCGTCAGGAGGCCGATGGGATGGTTCATGGAAGACGCCGCGTCGGATTCACCCTCATTGAAGTCCTCGTCGTCATCTCGATCATCGGCATCCTCTTGGCGTTGCTCATCCCGGCCGTCCAGGCGGCGCGGGACATGGCGAGACGGGCGTCTTGCTTGAACAACCTGAAGAACATCGGCGTCGCCATCCACAACCACGCATCGGCCCAGGGGACATTCCCGTCCGGCGGCCACGGCGGCCTGGACAACTCGCTCCTCGTCCAGATCCTCCCCTACGCGGAGCAGGCGGCCCTCTACAACTCGATCAACATGACCTTCGGGGCGCCGCCCTCGAACAACGGCACGGCCAGGATTATGCCGCCCGGCTTGTACCTCTGCCCTTCGGATGCGTCGCGAGCCTTCTCCTGGAGCGTCAACTACGCGGGAAACCTGGGCAGCCCTCGGTCCTGGGCGGCGAGTCCCGAGGATAGGGACGGCGGGGGGGCTTTCGTCGACAGGCCGCTGGCGCCCCGCGAGATCGCCGACGGGCTCAGCTCGACGGCGGGCGTGTCCGAATGGGTCACCGGCCCTCGGTCCATGGAGGAGAAGCGCGAGGATAAGTCGAAGTACCACTTGAGGAGGGTCTACTCGGACCCCGAGGCGGATCTCGACGCTTTCATCCGCGATTGCCGGGCCCTCGTCGACGTCGACCTTTCCGTCATGTACCCATCCAAGGGGCAGACGTGGACGATGGGTCCCGCCCTTGGGTCTACTTCGTATAATCATATAATGCCTCCTGGCGGACACTCCTGCGAAGCCTCGGTGGCTATGGATGCGTCCACCGCCGGGAGCTATCACGGCGCGACCAACCTCCTCTTCATGGACGGCAGCGTCCGCACCGTGAAGGAGACCATCGCCCCCCCGACCTGGCGGGCCGCCGGCACTCGCGCCGGCGACGAGTCGGGACTCGCGATCGACTGAATCCCGGCGACGCAGCTGGGCTTCGGCGCCGAGTCGATATCGCCCCGCTCGCGGCGGGGGCCGGCCGGGCGCGCGACGGGGCTGGCGGCGGGTCGGCGTCTTGCTTTAGAATCGCGGGCGAACGGTCGGCCGGGGGCGCCGCATCGCATCGGTCGCCGGCCGAGGTCGGTCGGGGAGGGAAGGCGGAGCGCCCCAGCCGGCCATCGAGTCGGGATCTTCGCACTCCATGAACAACCACCCGGTCGCCCGAATCTATCGAAGCGTCGCCTTCGGCCTCAGCTCCCTCCGCCTCATCCCCCACCTGATCCTCTGGCGGTTCAGCCCCAATCGCGACGTCATCATGCAGGACGTCCGCCGCTGGCGGGAGGCGTTCCTGGGCCACCTCTCCGTCGGCTCGGACGTCGAGGCGTTCCTGGTCCTGATGGCCAGCCTGCCCGAGTATCGCACCCTCTTCTACTTCCGCATCGGGTCCCTCGCGACGCCGGTGAAGTTCCTGTGCCCCGTGATGGAGTCGCTGATCCTGGTCTGCCCCAAGCTCGGGCCGGGCCTGATCATCCAGCACGGGATCGCGACCGTCATCGTGGCCGAGGAGATCGGGGCCAACTGCTGGATCAACCAGCAGGTGACGCTCGGCATCTCGGGCTCGCTCCCGGGCTTCCCCACCCTGGGCGACAACGTGCGCGTCAGCGTCGGCGCGAAGGTGCTCGGCGGGATCACGGTCGGCTCGAACTCCATGATCGGCGCCAACGCGGTGGTGATGAAGAACGTCCCCCCCAACGTGACGGTCGTGGGCGTGCCGGGCTACATCGTCCGTCGCGACGGCGTCCGGGTGAACGAACCGCTCTGACCCCGGCCCCCGCGCGGCCGGCCGAGATCGGCACGACGGTTGCCTCACGGATCGGAAACGCCGTCGCCGCAACGGGAAGCCGACCCCGTCGAGCCCGCACGATCAGGCCGAAACGGACCGGATCGCCCCCGCGATCGACGTTCGCGAGCGGCCGGAGGGGCTCTCCCGGGTCGTCTTCGCCGACCCCAACCCGGGAGGCCCCCATGCCGCTGAACGAGTACGAGGCGAAGCGCGACTTCCGCAAGACCCGCGAGCCGTCCGGGGCCGGCCGGCCGGGCTCGAAATCGAAGCCGCACGCCCGGCCGATCTTCGTCGTGCAGGAGCATCACGCCTCGCACCTGCACTACGACTTCCGGCTGGAGGCCGACGGCGTCCTCAAGAGCTGGGCCGTCCCCAAGGAGCCGACGCTCGACCCGTCGGTCAAGCGGCTGGCGGTCGAGGTGGAGGACCATCCGCTCGGCTACGCGACGTTCGCCGGCACGATCCCCCAGGGCCAGTACGGCGGCGGCACGGTCGCCATCTGGGACCACGGGACCTACGACGACCTCTCGGCCGAGAAGTCCGTCTCGGCCGCCATCGCCGCCGGCCGCCTGGAATTCGCCCTCCACGGCGGGAAGCTCAACGGCAGGTTCGCCCTGGTCCGCATGCGCGCCCGGGGCCGCGGCAAGCCGCAGTGGCTCCTCATCAAGATGAAGGACGAGTTCGCCGCGACCCCCTCGGCCGTCGCGGAGCCGAAGGGGGTCCCGACTCCGAAGCCGAAAGCCAAGGCCGCCGCGAGCCGCAAGAACACGGGAGCGCCGGCGGCCTCGATCGAGCTGACGCATCCCGACAAGGTCCTGTACCCCGAGGCGGGCCTGACGAAGTCCGAAGTCTTCGAATATTACCGGAAGGTCGCCGGCCGACTCCTGCCGTTCCTGAAGGACCGGCCGATCACGCTGGAGCGGCTGCCCGACGGCCTGGCCGGGCCCGACGCCCCCCACTTCTGGCAGAAGGACGCGCCCGACTATTACCCCGACTGGGTCCCTCGCGTCGCGCTGGAGACGGAGCGCGGCAAGACCGTGCATTACGTCCTGGTGAACGACGAGCCGACGCTCCTCTACCTGGTCAATCAGGGGACGCTGACGTTCCACGTCTGGGCCTCGAGGACGGCGGACCTCGACCGGCCCGACTTCGTCCTGTTCGACCTGGACCCGGGCGCGGCGAGCTTCGACGACGTCGTCGCCGTCGCCCTGGCCGTGCGCGACGAGCTGAAGGCGGAGGGGCGCGACGCCTTCGTGAAGACGTCGGGCAAGTCGGGGCTGCACGTCTTGCTCCCGTGGACTGGCGAGGGGGGCTACGACGAGGCGCGCGCGTGGGCGTCGGCCGTCGCCGGCCGCGTCGCCGCCGCGATGCCCGACCGGGCGACGACCGACATCCGCAAGGCGAAGCGCGGGGGCCGCGTCTACATCGACGTGATGCAGAACGCCCGCGGCCATCACGCCGTCCCGCCCTACGTCCTGCGGGCGATCCCAGGGGCCACGGCCTCCACCCCGCTCGACTGGCGCGAGGTCAAGCCGGGCCTCAATCCGGCCGCGTTCACGAGCAAGGCCGTCCTGGCCCGGCTCGCCCGCCGCAAGACCGACCCGCTGGCCGGGCTGCTGGCGACCTTCGGCTGAGGGCGCATCGATGGCCGTCTACGTCGGGACCTCGGGCTGGAGCTACGACCACTGGGTCGACGTGCTCTATCCCCGGGGGGCGTCGAGCCTGGAGCGACTCGACGCCTACGCCCGGCGGTTCCGCACCGTCGAGGTGAACAACACCTTCTACCGCTGGCCCAAAGACGACGTCTTCCAGACCTGGCGCGACCGCCTGCCCGAGGGCTTCGTGCTCGCCGCCAAGGCCTCGCGCGGGCTGACGCAGTTCCGCAAGCTCAACGACCCGGGGCCGTGGCTCGACCGCATGGAGGCCGGCCTGCAACGGCTGGAGGAGAAACGCGGGCCCCTCCTCTACCAGCTCCCGCCCCATTTCCCCCGCGACCTCGACCGGCTCGACCGCTTCCTCGCCGAGGTCCCGTCCGTCCAACGTCCGGCGGTCGAATTCCGCCATCCCACCTGGGACGTCGAGGAGGCCTTCGCCGTCCTCGAACGCCATGGCGCCGCGTATTGCGTGACCAGCGGCGCGAACCTGCCGTGCGTCCTCCGCGCGACGGCCGACCTCGTCTACGTCCGCCTCCACGGCCCCGACCACCAGCGCCTGTACGCCGGCTCGTACGCCGAGGTCGACCTCCGCTGGTGGGCCGACCGGATCGGCGAGTGGCGGAACCAAAAACGCGACGTCTTCGTCTACTTCAACAACGACGGACACGGCCACGCCGTCCGCAACGCCCTCCGCCTCCGCGAGCTGGTCGCCGAGTGATCGGAGCGAAGGGCCCGCCGCGGCTGCTCGGGCCACGATATCGTCACATGTGGCGACGGCCGTCGCGCGCCGCGAATCCGGCGGCTTCCTCTCGTCCCCGGCTGGTCCGGGAAAGGCGTTGATTCCATGCGCGCGAGTCTCGTCTTCGTCGCGGCGGCCGCGGCCGCCTGGACCGCAGCGGCTTCTCGGGCCGATGAGCCGCCCCTCCAGGCTGCGGCGGGGGGACTCAGGGCCGTCGCGGTGGCCGTCGTCGACGACGCGAGCGGCGAGCCGATCCGCTCGTTCCGGTACCAGGCGCGGTACGAGGCCCCCGGACGCGACGGCCCGCGCGACCGCGACGCGTGGACGGCGGTCGAGTCCCCCGCCGGGACCTTCGAGGTCCAGGCGCCCCCCGCCTGTCGACTGACGCTCGAAATCAAGTCGCCCGACTACATCACCGACGACTTCGGACGCCACGAGTTCCTGATCCGCTCGGACGAGGAGCCCAGGCGCGTCGTCGCCCGGCTGCGTCGGGGCATGGTGGTCAGGGGGACCGTCCGCGATTCTCGGAGCCTGCGGCCGATCGCCGGGGCGGAAGTCGCCGCGTACCGCTTCAGGCTGATGGGGGCCTACAAAGGGGATCCCGTCGAGACCGACGTCGACGGCCGCTACGAGCTGCGCGGGATCGATCCCGAGCAGAGCATCGAAGCGTCTCACCCCGACTACGAGGACGACCCGGCGTTCCCCGACGACCCGAAGGCCGGCCCGAACCGCGATTTCTTGCTGAAGCGAATTGTGAAGGTCGCGATCACGGTCGTCGACGCCGCCGGCAGGCCGATCGAAGGGGTGACGGCCAACCTCGACCGCGATAACCCATCCGCGACGGACAAGGACGGGAAGCTCCTGGTCGCCCGGCGGCCCGCCGAGCTCCACGCGCTGACCTTCCGCAAGGAAGGGTACATCGACAGGAAGCTCGAATTCGAAGAGGCCGAGCGCGAGCTGGCGCGGCCCGAGGGTCCCGTCGTGGTGATGGAGCCCACGATCGCCTTCGCGGGCCGGGTCGTGGAGCCCGACGGCCGGCCCGTCGCGGCGTTCGCCGTGGCCGCCGGCTCGGACGAACGGTCGTCGTCGTGGGACAACGTCCGTCGCGACGTCGCGGATCCCGAAGGCCGTTTCCGCCTGGGCCTCTCGAAGGAGGGGAAGACCTGGGTCTGCATCGACGCCGTGGGATTCGCCCCGTGGGAAGGCTGGGCGGACGTCCGGCGCGGCGGCGGGCCGATCGAGGTCCGGCTCTCGCCGGGCGTCGTCGTGTCGGGCCGGGTCGCGGCGCCCGAGGCGCTGATGAGCCGCATCCGGGCGCAGCTCGTCCCGCGGCGCCATGAACGGTCCTCCGACGAACGCCTCGACGAGCCGCCCTCCGACGTCCTCCCCCCCCGAGAACTGACGCCGGCCGACGACGGCGCGATCCGCTTCGAACACGTCCGGCCCGATCGCTACCGACTCGTCCTCGAAGGCCGCGGGGTCCCCAGGACGGTCCGGGTCCTTGACGTCTCGGAGGCCGGCCTCGACGCCGGGGCCTTGCCGATCGACGCCCCCGCGGCGACCGGCCGCATCGAGGGCCGCGTCTGGCGACCGCAGGACCACGGCGGGGAGCCCTGGCCGTTCGCCGAGGGGAGAGTCCGGCCGTCGGGCGTCCGGGATTTCGACGAGGAAGAAAGCCGCACCATCGCGGTTCGGACCGATGAAAACGGTCGCTTCTCCGTCGACCGCGTGCCCGTCGGGCTCGTCGAGGTCGGAATCCCTTACCAGATGGGCTGTGTCATCTATGAACATACCTGGTCGGCCCTCGTCGTCGAGGGGCGGACGACGACCGTCCGGGTGCTCAAGCCCGAGGCCGGCCGGGAGTTCGCCCTGGCGTTCGCGATCGGCGACGGCTCGCAGGCCCAGTACGAGTCGGGGACCGGGCTGGGCGCGGCGCGGAAGGTGGACGACGTCACGGTCAACTCGCGTGCGCTGGCGGACGCGGAAGGGGCGGCTCCGGAGCCGAGGACGCCGTCGTTCCTGGTCGACCTGACCCCCCTCGAGAAGCTCCCGCTCGCGTTCAAGCGGAGCGGCTGGAACGACCTCGACGATCGGCGGCGGATCGTGCTGCCGGACGTCGCCCCCGGCGCGTATCGGCTGCGGCTTTTCGAATGGCTCGGCTCGCGCGGCCTCGACGGCGGCCCCGTCGTCGATCGCGAGGTCGTCGTCCCGCCCGAGGGGCTCGGCGAGGTCCGGATCCCGCTGGGCGCCGGCTGCATCACGGGCAAGATCCCCGCGCCGGAGGGGGGCTCCGGCCGGTTCGTCGAGGTGTCCGCGCTGGCGAAGGGGAGCCGCACGCCGCGGCGCGCCCAATGCGACTTTGACGGCAACTTCTGCGTCCGCCACCTGGCGCCGGGGGACTACTCGCTGTTCTTCCAGGACCCGAATTCGGGCTTCCGCAGGGTGGACGACGTGAAGGTGCCGGCCGGCGTGATCGACGTGGGGGAGCTGACGACGACGCCCGGGGCGACGATCTTCGGCGAGATCCGCTTCGCCCGGCCCTCGCGCGTCCCCGACGAAATCGTCGCGACCGACCCGTCGGGCGTCACGGTCCGCCGGCCGTTCTCGCGCTCGTCGAGCTTCGACCGCATCGAGGTCGTCGGCCTCTGGCCGGGGCGCTGGACCGTCTCGGCCCGGAGCGGCGAGGTGGTCCTCGCCTCCGGCGAGATCGACGTCGAGGGGACCGGGGCGTTCCCCATGACCCTGACGGTGGGCGCCGACCCGAACCCCTGACGACGAGCCGTCGATCGCGACGACGCCGGCGGCATCCCCGAAGACAACCGTCTTGACGCACGGGTCCGCGACAGGCGATGATATTGAGAGTCAATTGAGACTGAATCTCAATTGCAAAACCATCGCGGACGCCGGGATCGGGGCGGGGCCTGGAATCACGGGGACGGCAGCCATGAATCAAGGCGGGGACGTTTTGCGGCGTTGCTTCGAGCTGGCGGGGGCGGGCCAGCTCGACGAGGCGGGGGACCTGGCGGAGTTGTCGCTGGACGTCGAGGCCGACAACGGGTTGCTCTGGCGGTTCGTGGGCGTGCTGCGGCACCGCTGCGGCGACTACACCGGCGCGCGCGATGCGCTGGAGACGGCGCAGGCGCTGGTGCCGTTCGACCCCACGACGAGCTGCCTGCTGGCCGAGAGCCTGGCGAGGACGGGCCACCCCGGGCCGGCGCGCGAGGTGTACGAGGCCCTCGTGGGCGACGACCGCTGCCCCGACAAGCTGCTGCCGGCGATCGCGGCGGGGCTCGGCTACCTGTCCGAGTTCAGCCTGGCGCTCGACGTCTGCGTCGAGCTGATCCGCCGCCGCCCCGAGCACGCCGAGGCCCATTTCGGCGCGGCGTTCTATCTGCGACGGCTGGGCCGGCCCCCGGCGACGGCGCTGGCGTTCGTCGCCCGGGCCCACGAGCTGGCCCCGGACGTGGAGCTGTACCGGATCTCGCTCGCCACCCTGCTGGACCACGCCGGGCGTCGCGACGAGGCCTACGAGCTGCTCCGCGGGATCGACCTCGACGGCGTCTCGTGCCGCTGCTGCCTGCGGCGGATGACCACCATCTTCCTCGCCGCCGGCGATTCGACCCGCGGCGAGACCTGCCGCCGGAAGACCGGCGACGACCCCGAAGACTGCTGACGAAAGCGAGCCTCTGATGTCGGAATCCACCGTCCATTCCTGCGACGTGATCGACCTGCTGGCCGGCGCGGCCGTCCCCGCCGAGGGCCGTCGGGTCGAGACCCTGGCGAAGACCGACGCCTTCGAGCTGAAGCGCCTGTCGCTGGCGAAGGGGGCCGCGATCCCCGAGCATCACGCCCCGGGCGCGATCACCGTGCAGTGCCTGGTCGGCCGCGTCGCCTTCACGGCCGGCGGGACCACCCACGACCTGCGGGCCGGGAGCCTGATCCACCTGGCCCCGCGCGAGCCGCACGCGCTGGTCGGCGAGGAGGATTCCGTCGTCCTCGTCACCAAGCTCGCGGCCCCGGCCGGCTCCTGAGCCGAAGTCCGCTCAGCCCTCCGCGAGCCGCCGCCGGTGCTCGCGCTCGGTGATCACGTCGCGAGGGGAGTCGAGGCGGTCGAGGAAGACCAGGCCGTGGAGGTGGTCGTCCTCGTGCTGGAAGATCCGGGCGACGAAGTCCTCGAGCTTGCGGACGATGTGGTCGCCTTGCAGGTCCTGGTAGCGGACGACGATCCAGCGGTTGCGGGGGACCTCGGCGCGGATCCCGGGGATGCTCAGGCAGCCTTCCCAGCCCTTCTCGCGCTCGTCCGAACGCTCCACGATCTCGGGGTTGATCGCCACGATCGGCGTCTCCTCGATTGCGTCGGGATAGCGCGGATTCGGCCGGGGCGCGACGATGAAGATCCGGAGCGATCGATAGACCTGGGGCGCGGCGATCCCCACGCCGTCGGCCTCGCGCATCGTCGCCAGCATGTCGTCGACCAGCGTGCGGACCTCGTCCGACAGCGGGAACGCGACCGCCTCGGCCGGCGTCCGGAGCGCGGGATGTCCTAGCTGCGCGATCTGCCTGAGCACGGCCATTTGTCGTCGTCCCTCGCGAGGCGGGATGGGTCGAGTTCGTCGTTCCTGGGATGATCCCCCGCCGCCCCGCCGGGCACAAGGCGATTCGCCGCGCGACGGGCGGCGTGGTATCCTCGTCGAGGGGGCGACCGGCGAAGGATCCTGTGTGGGACGCCATCGACGAGGGGCCGATGCAAGACGCGCAATCCGACGACGTCCAGGCCAGCTACGATCTGGTCGCCGAGGAATACGTCGCCCGGATTTTCGGCGAGCTGGAGCACAAGCCCCTCGATCGCGAGCTGCTGGACCGATTCGCCGCGCGAGTGCGGGGCCTCGGGCCCGTCTGCGACCTGGGCTGCGGGCCGGGACACGTGGCTCGCCATCTCCACGAGCAAGGGGGGCAAGTCTTCGGAGTCGACCTGTCGCACGCCATGGTCGAGGCCGCCCGGAGGCTGAATCCGGAGGTCGAGTTCCTCCAGGGCGACATGCGCTCGCTGCCCATCGAGGATGGGGCGCTCGGCGGGGTCGCGGCGTTCTATTCGATCATCCACATCCCCAGGCCCGAGGTCGTCGCGGTGCTCGGCGAGGTCGGGCGGGTCCTCAGGCCGGGGGGCCTGCTGTTCCTGGCCTTCCACATCGGCGACGACCACGTCCGCCTGGACGAGTGGTGGGGGCGTCCGGTCTCGGTCGACTTCCACTTCTTCCAGGCCGAGGAGATGAGGGGCCTCCTCAAGGAGGCCGGCTTCGAGGTCATGGAGAGCGTCGAGCGCGAGCCGTATCCCGACGTGGAACACCCCAGCCGGCGGGCCTACCTCCTCGCCGAGAAGCCGCGGGCGACGGGCGGATCGGGAACGAAATCCGGCCCGGTCGACGCGCCCTAGTCGCCTCGCCGACCGGACGCCGAGGGCGATCCACGATTCGCCGACGATCTCGCCAATTTCGCCGATTCCTCGCCGAACGAACCTATCATTGATGGGACGGCGTCGTTGTTGCGGCCGCTGGACGAGTGGGTACGCAGACGACCGGAGCGGAGACGATCGACCTCATGCGCATCGACAACGACCCCAAGCTGGACTTCGACGACGTCCTGATCCGCCCCAAGCGGTCCGAGGCCCCCAGCCGGGCGTCGGTGGAGCTGGAGCGGGAGTATCGCTTCCTCAACGGCGGAGGCGTCTGGAAAGGGGTCCCGATCGTCGCGGCGAACATGGACACCGTCGGCACCTTCGCCATGTCCGAGGCGATCGGCCCGCCGATGCTCACGTGCCTCCACAAGTACTACCCCGAGGACGCGCTCGTCGATTTCTTCCGCGAAGAGGCCCACTCCGACTCGACGTTCTTCACCATCGGGCTCAACGACGCGGAGTTCGACAAGCTCGTCGCCGTGAAGAAGAAGGCCGACGTGCGGATGGTCTGCGTCGACGCGGCCAACGGTTACACCAAGTTCTTCGTCGAGCGCGTGAAGCGGGTGCGCGACGCCTTCCCGACGATGACGATCCTGGCGGGGAACGTCGCCACGCCGGATATGGTCCAGGAGTTGCTGATCTCTGGGGCGGCCGACGTGGTGAAGATCGGGATCGGGCCGGGGAGCGTCTGCACGACCCGGCGGACGACGGGCGTCGGCTATCCCCAGCTCTCGGCGATCATCGAGTGCGCCGACGCCGCCCACGGGCTCCGCGGGCACGTCTGCGCCGACGGCGGCTGCCGCTTCCCCGGCGACGTCGTCAAGGCGTTCGCCGCCGGGGCCGACTTCGTGATGCTCGGCGGCATGCTCGCCGGGCACGACGAATGCGAGGGGGAGTGGGTCATGGACGAGGGCCGACGCGTCGCGCTGAGGTTCTACGGGATGTCCAGCCAGGAAGCCCTCGACAAGTACGCGGGCGGCCGGCGCGACTACCGAGCCTGCGAGGGCCGCGCCGTCTCCGTCCCCTACAAGGGCCCCGTCCTCGACACCATGCAGGAAGTCACCGGCGGGATCCGCAGCGCCTGCGCCTATGTGGGCGCGACCCGGCTCAAGGACCTGTCGAAATGCACCACCTTCGTCATCTGCCAGCGGCCCCACGGCAGCATGTTCGCCTGAGGGGTCGTGGACGGATGTACAAATCCAGGAGATCCCCATAGAATCGATCGGAAGGATTCCCACTCGATTCCCACGGGCCGAACGCTCCATGAACCATACATCGCTGAAGGGCCAACTCCTGATCGCCGCGCCCAAGGTCGAATCGGCGATCTTCGCCAGGTCGGTCGTGCTGATCCTGGAGCACGACGAGGAGAAGGGCGCCAAGGGGATCATTTTGAACCTCCCCACGAGCGCCACCATGACCGACCTCGCCGGCAAGCTGTTCGACGAGGGCTTCGCCTGGGACAAGCCGCTGCACCTGGGCGGCCCCGTCGCCGGGCCCCTGCTCGTGCTGCACACCCGCCCCAAGATGGCCGACCTGGAGATTGTCTCGGGCGTGTACGTGGCGCTCGACGCCACCAAGTCGCAACACCTGATCACCCAGGAGATCGAGCCCTCGCTCATCATCGCCAACTTCTCCGGCTGGGCCCCCGGCCAGCTGGAGCGCGAGCTGGAGGACGACGTCTGGATCGTCGCCCCGGCCGACACCCGGCGCATCTTCGGCGGGCTCGACCAGGACCTGTGGTGGGACACCACCCGCGACATCCGCGCCGAGACCCTCCGCAAGATGCTGCGCCTGCGGCATCAGCCCGTGGACGCCAGTCTGAATTAGCGTCCGCCTTCCCGTCCTCAGCCGTTCGGAGGTATCCTCCTGGGGGCGTCGGGCGCGAGCCTTGACGCCGGGGGGAGGAATCGAGGCGCGTCCGGCCAGGCCCGACGCGCGTCTCCGTCGCCTTGGAGGCCCGCAAACGTGTCGATCTGGGGTGGGAAAGCGAGGCGGCCGAACTGGGGCGAGTGCCCGAACCGCATCGCGGTGATCGGTGCGGGGTTCGGCGGCCTGGCGGCGATCCAGGGGCTGAAGAAGGCCCCCGCGTGCGTCTCGGTGATCGATCGCCAGAATCACCACCTGTTCCAGCCCTTGCTGTACCAGGTGGCGACGGCCTCGCTGAACCCCAGCGACATCGCCGCGCCCATCCGCCGGGTCGTCCGCTCGCAGACGAACACCGAGATCCTGCTGGCCGACGTGACGGCGATCGACGTGGACCGCCGGGTGGTCGTGCTGGCCGACGGCGAGGTCCCCTACCATTACCTGGTCCTGGCGGCGGGCGCGACGCACTCGTACTTCGGCCATCCCGAGTGGGAAGAGCACGCGCCGGGTCTGAAGTCGGTGGTCGACGCCCTGGAGATCCGCCGTCGCGTGCTGCTGGCGTTCGAGGTGGCCGAGCGCGAGACCGACGAGGCCCTCCGACAGGAGTGGCTGACGTTCGTGCTGGTCGGCGGCGGGCCGACGGGCGTGGAACTGGCCGGGACGCTCCGCGACGTCGCCCGGATGACCCTGGCGAAGGACTTCGCGCACATCGACCCGTCGACGGCCCGGGTCATCCTGATCGAGGGCTCGCCGCGGGTCCTGGCCGCGTACGACCCCAAGCTCTCCGAGAGCGCCAAGCGGCAGCTCGAAGACCTGGGGGTCGAGGTCCGCACCGGGCTGCACGTCACGCACATCGACGGCTGCGGGGTCATGATCGGCGACGAGCGGATCCCCGCCCGGACCGTCCTCTGGGCGGCGGGCGTGGCGGCGTCGCCGCTGGGGAAGACGCTGGGGGTCCCGCTCGACCGCGCCGGGCGGATCATGGTCCAGCCCGACCTGTCGATCCCCGGCCATCCCGAGGTCTTCGTGGTCGGCGACCTCGCGCACCTGGACCAGGACGGCCAGCCGATCCCGGGGGTGGCGCCGGCCGCCACGCAGATGGGCAAACACACCGCGAAGAACATCCTCCGCGCGCTGGCCGGCAAGCCCTCGCTGCCGTTCCGCTACGTCGACAAGGGGTCGATGGCGACGATCGGTCGCGGTGCGGCGGTGGCCCAGGTCGGCCGCCTGAGGATCTCGGGCCGGCTCGCCTGGCTGATGTGGCTGTTCGTGCACATCCTCTTCCTGGTCGGCTTCCGCAACCGGATGTTGGTGATCATCCAGTGGGCCTGGTCGTACCTCAGCTACGACCGCGGCGCCCGCCTCATCACCGGCCGCGCCGAGGGCCCCCTCGTCCACGGCCTGACCGACGAGCGCCTGCCCGCGACGACCCAGGCCGAGGCGATCCCGAGCTGAGCGGGGCCGTCTTACTCTTCTCCCCCCGGGAGAAGCTGGCTCGCAGGGCCGGATGAGGGTCGCGGCGCTTCGAAGCGGCCTGCGCTCCCAGTACACCAAACTCCCTCCGGACTCAGACGACCTTCATACGCCTCTTCGAGGCACCTTCTCCCGTGGGGAGAAGGAATCTTCAGTGCGAGTCGTCGAGGAGCGACCGGGCTTCCTCGACGCCCAGGCTGAGGGCGGCTTCGGCGTCCGCCCGCGCCGCGGGGAGATCGCCCAGGGCGCGACGCGCGAGCGCCAGGTTGTGGCGGAACTTCCCGAGGGTCTCGCGGTCGGGGCGGGCGTGCACGCCGCGTTCGAAGTCGGCGACGGCCTCGTCAAGGCGGCCGGCCTTGTACGAGAGGATGCCGCGGTTCAGGCGGGCGGGAGCGAGGTCGGGGTCGAGTTCCAGGGCGCGCGAGTAGTCGCGGAAGGCCCGGTCGTCCTGGCCCATGGCCTCGTGCGCCAGGCCGCGGTGGAAGGGGCAGGAGGCGGCCTCGGGCGCGAGCGCCGCGCAGGTGTGGAAGGCGGCCGTCGCGGCCTCGAAATCGCCGAGCCGGAAGGCGCAGATTCCCGCGTAGAAGTTAGGCCAGAAGTCCTGGGGCCTCAGGTCGAGCGCCCGGTCGAAGGCCTGCGCGGCCTCGGCGATGCGGCCCGATCGGAGCAGATAACGGCCCCGGTCGTCGTGCTCCCACGCCGTATTCGGCGGCCGGGACTCATCCGGGGTCCCCGCGATCCGCGCCCGTCTGGCGTCGAGCGCGAAACTCGCGCCGAAATCCGCCTCGGCCTCGTCGAGCAGCTTTGCAGCGTCTCGCCGCCCCTCGTCGCCGGCCCCGGGCCTGGTCGCCAGGTCGATCCGGACGGCCGCCAGCTCGATCAGGTCGGTGCGGATCCGCGCCTCGGCGGTGGGGGGGAGGGGCGGGCCGGCGCGGGCGAGGAGCTGCCCGCGGCGGTCCCAGATCTCGCGGCAGGCCCGTTCGAGCGACTGCGCCTCGGCGCGGTCGGGAAGTTCGACGCCGTGGCGGAACCGGACGGTGTCGGCCAGCGCGTGGACGTCCCCGGCGAGGCGGCTCCGCCGGGCGAGGCCGATCTGGGCTTCGAGGGCGTCCTTGAGCGCCCCGACGGCCGGGAGCGATCGGGCCTGCTCCAGCCCGCCGCCGAAGAGCTGCAAGGCCTCGTCGAAGCGACCGGCGGCGAGGTCGCGTCGGCCGTTTTCGAGGGCCGTGCGAATGCTCTCGACGCGCTGGGCGTAGACGGCGAGGGCGGCCCCGCCGGCGACCGCCAGCGCGAGCAGCGTGGTCGCGACGGCGATCCCCCAGGCGAAGGCGCCGGGGTGCCGCCGCCGCCACTTCCGCCAGCGTTCGATCGGGTCGCGGTTGCGGACCCCCCGCAGCGGCAGGTCGTCGAGCTGGCGGCGGAGGTCGTCGGCCAGCGTCGCCGCGTCGCCGTAGCGGTCGCGGGGGGCGGGGGCGAGGCACTTCCGCACGACGTCCGCCAGGGCGACGCCCACCCAGGCGGGGCGGCGGAACCGCGAGGCGTCCGGCCCGGGATCCTCGACGCCGAGCGCCATGCGGAGCAGCAGGCCGAGGGCGTAGATGTCGGCGCGGCCGTCGACGTCGGCCGGGGCGGGGCGGCCCGAGGCGATCGCGGCCATCGCCGCCTCCTGCTCGGGCGCCATCCATCCCGGCGTCCCGCCCAGCCGGCCCGCGAGCCGCTCCCCGGCCCGGATCGGCGCGCGGGCCAGGTGGAAGTCCAGGAGCATCGGCTGGCCGTCGGCCGCGATCAGCACGTTCGACGGCTTGAGGTCCATGTGGACGATCCCCCGCGCGTGGGCGTACTCCAGCGCGTCGGCCAGGCAGGCGGCGATCCAGGCGACCACGTCCACGTACGACGCCCCCTCCAGCCCGCGCCGGAACGGGCCCGCGGCCGGGGGCGGCCCGAGGATCGTCCGGGGGAGCCGGTCCAGGATCCGCAGGACTTCCGCGCCCGAACGTCGCCCGGGAGGCGTCTCGGCCAGGTCCGTCAGGACCTGCGCCAGGCTCGCGCCGCCCAGGTACGGCATGCAGAGCACTCGCAGGCCCCGCTCGGGGATCGTCTGCTCGGAGAAGAGCGGGACGATGTGCGTGTGGCGGAGCTGCGCCAGGGCCAGGTGCTCGTCCTGGTCGTCCGAGACCACCTTGACCACCACCGGCCGGTCGGCGAGCGTCGGGTCGGTGGCCAGGAAGGTCCGCCCCGAGGCCCCCCGGCCCAATTCCTCCAACAGCACGAAGGAGCCTAGCGACTCGCCCGCCTCGGGCAGGTCCGCGCCGAGGGCCGGGCCCGACGAGCGGATCAGCCGGTCGCAGGCGAAGAGGTCGCGCAGCTCGTCGCCCCAGCGAGGGTGGCGGCGGACGACTTCCGAGGTGTCGACCTCCAGGCCGGCCTCGCGGCGGAGGGCGACCTCCTCGTAGATCAGGCGGACGGCCGCCTCGGCGTCGAGCTCGGGGTGGCGTTCGAGCACCTCCGCGGCCGAGATCGGCTCGCCGCGATCCCAGGCGGCGGCCATCGCCGCGACCTGTCGCGAGACCCAGCCGCCTCCCGACGCGCCTTCGGCCATGCCCGGGCCCTCCTCGGTCAATCGACCTCGCCCGAGGCGACGGTCCGCCGGGCGACCGAGAGCCGCCGGGCCAGGTCGTAGAGGATGCGGCGGACGCTCCCCTCGTGCAGGCCGGATCGGGTCGCGATCTCGGCGAGCCGGAGCCCGTCCCGGCGCAGGCGGACGATCTCGCGGTGCGAGGGCGGGCAGGCCTGCAGGATCCGCTCCCAGAACTCGCGGCCCTGGGCCTCCTGGCTGGGCCGGGGCAGGGGGGACTGGGGATGGTCCCGCGGCTCGGTGTCGGCCAGCGATTGCTCGCGGCCCAGGGCGTGGCGGTGCTTCCGGCAGCGGTCGGCGATCCGCCGCGCGGCGATCCGCCGCAGGAAGGCGAGCAGCTGGCCGCGGCCGGCGAAACGCCAGCCGCCGTTGCGGACCCCGGCCACGAAGTCGACGAAGACCGACTGGACGATGTCGCCCGAATCGACCTTGGGCCGCAGCCCCCGGCTCAGCCGCCGCCGCACCACGATCCGCATGTACGGCTCGTAGGCGAGGAAGACCCGCTCGACGGCCTCCGGGTCGCCCTCGTTCAGCCGTTCGATCCAGCGATCCAGGGACTCGTCGCTCATGGCGTCTCCCTCGACGGGCGAGGCGTTCAGGAAAGGCCGCGGAGCGAGGAGAACCGCGACCCCCGGGCGATCGTCGGCCCGGGCTGCGACGTCCGCCCGCGCCACCTGCGGGCCGCCTCGAAGGCCGCCAGCCCGGCGGCGATCGGGACGATCATCGGCAGCCGGCTCGACTCCACCGCGATCGGCGCGCCGAGGTCCTCGATCCGCCCCAGGATCCGCGCGACCACGAGGTCGACCGCCGCCCCGTCGAGCGGCAGGAACCTCGTGAAGATCCCCGAACCCAGCGGCGCCGTCGCCGGCTCGTCGGCCGCCGGCCCGGCGGGGGCCGCCTCGCCCGGGGGGATTTTCGTGGTCCCCGACGCGACCGCGATCGACTCGGCCGCGTTCAGGTTCGAGACGTCCGCCGCGGCGGACGTCCCCACCAGAGGCCTCAGCCCCTCGCGGTCGGTCGCGGCCGCCTGCAAGGGCTTCGCCGGCCCCTGGGGTCCGACCATCCCGATCGAAGCGACCAGGCCGGTCCAGCCCCCGCCGGGCATCACGACGTTCGGCGGCGTCGGGTTCGGGACGACCATCGCGGCGATCGGAAGCGAAGCGGTCGCGACCGGGGCGGGCGTCGAGGTCCCGGCCGGGCCGCCCGCGTCCGACGGCGCCGGGCCGGCCTGCGAGGGACCCGACGCCGCCGGGCCGAGCGTGGCGAAGGCGGAATCCTGCGAACGGTTCGGAGTCGCCAGGGAGCCGCCGGCCGACGCATCCGGGCTCGACGTCGCGGGCGGCGGCGCAGGGCGGGAGTTGTGGCCGCCGTCGCCCGGTGCCCCCTGGAAAGACCCGGGGCCGTCGAATCCGAATCCGAAATGGAATCCCGCCCCGAAGCCGGCCGGCTGCATGCCGCCCCCGCGCCGACCGAACGGGGCCCGGCCGATCTCGGCGTCGCGCGCGGCCGGCGGTGGGCCGATGTCCATGCCGTGGACCTGGCTGAGGAGGAGCCTCCTCTCCAGCGGCAGGAGCGCCGGTGCGAAGCGGCCGGGAGGACGAAGAGCACTCCGCATCGACGGCTTCTCCCTCACGAACGATCGGGTTCCGGGCGTGACCGGTCGCGGCGACTGGAAGACGGGACGGGGTCCCGGCGATCTGGGAGGGACGGCGCCCCATATCCCGAACGAACGATCTCGGACCCTGTGACGAAAACGCGCCGGCCGGCGTCTGCATCCTAGTTTAGAGCCTCGGCCCGGCCTTGCGGAAATTTTTCCCCGATTTCGCCCCGGCCGCCGCGCGCGCTTCGCCGGGTCGGGCGGGATTCCTTCTCGGGCGGCGGAGGCCGGGCCTCGCCGCAACCCCATCGAGGAACCGCCCTGAGGTCGTCGAGCACGCCGACGGAACGAGAGGGACGCTCTCAGCCACATATCCCACTCCAATCCGGAGAGACATCATGAGCCGTTCGAAGGACCTCCTGCATCGCCTGATCCCCGCATGGGCCCGGAACGCCCCCTCGAAGACGCCGCGCCAGGTCCGGCGGCTCCGACCCGAGCTGGACGGCCTGGAGGGGCGACTGGTCCTCTCGCGGTTCGGCTCGCTCGCCGGCCAGGCGATGTCCTCCCGCGTGGCGATGTTCCAGCGCGCCGGCGGCGGCCAGACGGGCGGCGGCGCGGGCGGGGCGGTGTTCGCCGGCCATCATGGCGGCGGAGGCGGCGGCGGGAGCGTCGCTCGGGACAGCCAGCTCGCGGCGGACCTCAAGACGTACCAGGCCGCGGCGACGTCCCTCCTCCGCGGGTCGGCCGTCACCGACGCCCAGCGCGTCGCGCTGCACGACGCCTTCGGCGCGGTGCAGACCGCCGGCGTCACGTACGACAAGGCCGCGCTGGCGACGGTGGCCGACAACGTCTTGACCGCCCTCGCCGACACCGACGCCGCGACGACGCCCGAATCCTACCGGGCCGATTTCGTCGCCGCGTTCACCGGCTCGGGCGCCGACGGCGCGCTGACGACCGACGAGCTGGCCCTGGTCAACACGGCCTTCGACGCCTTCGTGACGGTCGCCGACAACCTCGACGCCGACTCGACCGAGCTGAGCGCCTTGACCACGGCCCGCGCCGCGATCACCGCCGACTACACCCGGCTGGGCATCACCGGCGCCGCTCCGACCAGCCTCGAACTGATCCTCGGCGGTCCGGGCGGCGGCGGCCCCCGCAGCTTCTGCTGACCGGCGCCGTCCGGGGACCAGGCGGGCCGTCGGACCCGGAGCCACGGAGGACTCCCCCGACGGCCCCGTCACCCGAGGTCCTCAAGCGGAAACGCACGGCCCGAAGGGCCGGATGAGGGGAGACGCACCAAGAAGCTCTCGCATGATCGGCCCATCTCCGATCCTGATCTCGGCGCCTCCGCCCCCCTTGAGGACCCAGCCCCGCCGACGCATGGCGGCGGTAGAAGCCGGTCGGTCGACGTCGTCCGGCCGGCTTCCCCCTGGCGACCAGGTTTCGTGTTTTCGCCCGCCTCACGCGAGGCCGCATCCGGGATGACGGGTTTGATGCCGTCGTCAGGCGAACTCGCCCGGCGTGAGCATCGGCGATTCGATGGTCGACGGCCCGCCGCCGTGCGCGGGCGCCTGCGGGAGGGGAGCGGCGGAAGGGCGGTCTCGCAACGGGTAGGCGAGCTGGCCGATCAGCGAGTCCGGCAGCTTCGCCTTGATCCCGTAGGCTTCGGGCCAATCGCCGGGGAGGTGCCGGGTCCCGAAGAGCCAGTCGATCCAGGGCAGGGCGGCGGCGTAGTTGCGGTTGATGGGGCCGTTCCGGGTGTGATGCCAGTGGTGGAACGCGGGCGTCGCGACGAGCCATTCCAGCGGCCCGAACCGCCAGCGCACGTTGGCGTGGACGAAGAACCCCCACATCGTGCTGACGAGCGTGGCCAGCACGGGGGCCAGGCTGCCGGCGGCGCCGGTCGGGCCCCCCAGGCCGAGGACGTAGATCGGGGTCAGGCTGCAGAACCGGCCGAACACCATGTCGACCGGATGGGCGCGGGTGTTGACCAGGAAGTCGATCTCCTCGGCGGAATGATGGATCGCGTGGAACTTCCACAGGAACGGGATCTGGTGGCTCCAGCGATGGCCCCAGTAGTATCCGAGGTCGCCCAGGACGATCGCGGCCAGCACCCGCGCCCAGGTCGGCAGCGCGGCGGCCGTCGCCAGGATCCCGCCCGGGACGAGGTTGTGCGCGACCCACGCCAGCAGCGCCGTCGGCACGCTCAGGAGCGAGGCGGGGAGCAGGCTGCTCAGGAAGTAATAGGCCAGGTCGACGCCGATCCCCCGGCGCAGGAACT